>DDSP01000078.1 GCA_002343445.1 Chthonomonas sp. UBA2387 | reverse complement strand
ATCAGGGTTGCCCCCATTGTGCAAGATTCCCAACTGCTGCCACCCGTAGGTGTGTGGGCCGTGTCTCAGTCCCACTCGAGCGGATCGTCCTCTCAGACCCGCTACCCGTCGTAGGCTTGGTAGGCCATTACCCCACCAACTACCTGATAGGCCATGAGAGCCTCTCGAAGCGACTTGCGCCGTTTGATTCCAAAAGGATGCCCTTTTGGAGCCACATCTGGTATTGCCCGGTCTTTCGACCGTATATCCCAGTCTTCGAGGCAGCTTCCTCATGTATTACTCCGCCGTTCGCCACTACCCCCGAAGGGGTCGTTCGACTTGCATGTTTTAGGCACGCCGCCAGCGTTCGTCCTGAGCCATGATCAAACTCTCCGAAGGAATCGAGTCCTCCAATTGGAGTGTTCGAATGGTTTTTTGCGAGATTGCGCCCTTACCTGCGCGACCAGCTTCACCGGGACATGCCCGCAGAATCTGGAACCTCGCCATGAACTCAATGAGTTCGCATAAAGCGATTTGCACGATATTGAGCTTTCAACGTGCGGCGGCTCCCGAAGGAGGCGCAAGGGAAATTATAGGCCGGTCCGCGACCCAATGTCAAGGGGGAGGACGAAAATCCCGACAAATCTGGCCCGTCCCGCACGTCTTGAATCCTTTGGGACCCGCGAGTGCCATCATCCCTGCCATGACCATCTGGATCATCGAGAGGAACCTCCTGTGGAGCACACGCCTCAAGAACATGGCCACCACCCTCGGGCATCAGGCCACGGTCCACCCCGCGCCCCCGAGCGAAGGCCGCCCCGACGTCGCCCTATTGAACCTCGCCCAAGACCCCGATGCCGAGGCCGTGTGCCGCGAACTGACCGCGCGCGGCGTCAAAGTCATCGGCCACGCGGGCCACAAAGAGGAAGACAAGCTGGAAATCGGACGCCGCGCCGGATGCGCCCGCGTGGCCACGAACAGCGAACTGGTCAACAAAATGGCCCGACTGCTCGACGAGCTGGAAGCCGCGCCAAAGCAAATCGGGCCGTCCTAGCCCAAGCGACTCCAATCCATTGGCTCAACCTCAAGGACGGACCGCTTGGGCTAAAAGACTCAGTCCACCCAGTCGGCGGTGAACAGGTTGGTCTCGCCGCGCACCTTGCCGTTGCGGTTCGAGGCGAAAATCAGCTTCTTGCCGTCGCGGGTGAACATGGGGAATCCGTCGAACTCGCCCGTGAACGTGATCTGCTTCAAGCCGGTGCCGTCCACGTTGATCATGTACAGGTCGAACTCGCGCCCGCGTCCGTCGCCGTAGTTCGAACAGAAGATGATTCGCTTGCCGTCGGGGTGAAGGAACGGCGCGAACGAGGCGCAGCCCAGCTTGGTCACCTGGCGCTTGTTCTTGCCGTCGGCGTCCATGATCCAAATCTCCAGCTTGCTGGGGCGGACCATGTGCTGCCGAAGCAGTTCCTTATAGTCGTCCAACTCTTCCTTGGATTCGATCAGGTCGCGGCGGTACACGATGTGCTTGCCGTCCCAGCTCACGAACGGGCCGCCGTCGTAGCCGGGCTCGCTGGTGAGTCGGACCACCTTCGAGCCGTCGAGCGAGGCCCGGTAGATCTCAAGGTCGCCGTCGAACGAGCCCGTGAACGTCATGTACGAGCCGTCCGGGGCGATCGTGGTCTCGGCGATGTAGCCGTCGCGGGCGAGAATCTGTGTGAGTCCGCTGCCATCGGGTCGGCTGCGGTAAAGCCTGAACTGGGGATTGACCTTCCACACGTAGCCCTTGCTCATGTCCACCGGGGCTTGGGGACCTTCGTTGAGCTCGTGGGTGGAGCTGAAGTAGATGTAGCGACCGTCGGGAGTGAAGTAGGAGCATGTGCAGCGCCCCTTGCCGGTGCTCACGAGCCGCTTGCCCGAGCCGTCGGCGTTCATGGTGAAGATCTGCTCGTCCGGAAAGCCCGGCTGCTTGGTCTGGTACGTGATCTTCGTGCCGTCCAGATTCCAGTAGGCCTCGGCGTTCTGCCCTCCGAAGGTCAGTTGGCGGATGTTCGTCAAATGGACCTCCTTTTCGTGCGCCTCGATCGGGGCGCTGTTGGGCCACAGCTTCATGTCCTGCGCCTGGGCCTCTTGGAGGGGGGGCAGGTTAGCGAACGCGCATCCAGGGCTGTGGGCAGGCAGGGGGGCGAACGCCGCGGTGGAAACGAAAGCGATTCCAAGTAATGCGGTCATCTCGGTCTCATTCAGACAGTCCCGCACACGACCGTATTTGCACAAAATGATGGAGTTTGGCCTGGATTGACGATGCGCCGGGCTCAGGTTCAAACCTAAGGCGTTTGCATCCCGTGTTTGATGCGCCTCGCCTCTTCCCAGTAGGACTCTAGCCCTTCCGCATCCCCCGAACGCACCTTCGACAGCACGGATTCAAGCTGCGCGATCAACGCTTCGAGCGCATCGGCGGCCTCGGCATGGTTCATCAGCAGGATGTCCCGCCACATGGGAGGGGAGGCTCCGGCCACCCGTGTCCCATCCCT
Source organism: Chthonomonas sp. UBA2387 (assembly GCA_002343445.1). GTDB lineage: Bacteria > Armatimonadota > Fimbriimonadia > Fimbriimonadales > Fimbriimonadaceae > UBA2387. The sequence goes on along the minus strand of DDSP01000078.1, from coordinate 26,058 downwards.
CCACGAGCCGCCCCCGAATCGGGCGTCGTCGCCCGCGACGAGAACCAATGCGCTTGCCACGGCATGGGTCAGGTGGCTGACGCGTGCCACGATGCGGTCGTGCTCCCGCGCGTCGAGCCGCTTGGGCTCCGCGCCGAACGCGCGGACGGTCTGCTCCACCAACTCGGTCGCCCGCGGATCGGTGTGGTCGGTCGGCGTGAGCAACCAAGGCGCACCGCTGAACAGGTCGCTCCGCGCATGCTGAAGTCCGCCCCGTTCGTGTCCAGCCATGGGGTGCCCGGGGACCAGCCTTCGCCGCAAGGCGTCCTCGTCTTGCCGCACAGCCCATTCGGCGATGGGCCCCTTCACACTCGCGCAATCCGTGAGCACCGAACACGCGTGGCGAAGGACCCCGAGCGCCTCAAGGGTCGCCGGCGGCGGCACGGCCACAAACACAACGTCGCACTCGCACAAGTCGAGCGGGTCCAACACGGTGCGATCCACGGCGTGGCCCTCGGCGGCGAAGCGCGTCTCGCGAACAGGATCGTAGCCCAGCACATGCCAGCCCGCCGCACGCGCCGCCAACCCCACCGATCCGCCGATCAGCCCAAGCCCCACAATGCCGATGCTGGTTTCGCTCTGACTCATCCGATCGAGCTTGGAGTATGCCACGACGAAGGTACATTGCGGTCGTGGCAGAAGCCCCGATCGTAGGCATCATCATGGGCAGCGACTCCGACCTGGAGACGATGTCCCCCGCCGCCCAGGTGCTCGCCGACTTCGGCATCCCGCACGAGGTGCGCGTGGTCAGCGCCCACCGCACCCCCGAGGCCATGGTCGAATACGCCCAGACGGCTCGGAGCCGAGGGCTGCGCGTGATCGTCGCCGGAGCGGGCGGCGCAGCCCACTTGCCCGGCATGGTGGCCTCGTTGACCACGCTGCCCGTGATCGGCGTCCCCGTCCGGACTACGGCGCTCTCGGGTGTGGATTCGCTGCACTCGATCGTTCAAATGCCGGCGGGCGTGCCCGTGGCCACCGTCGGCATTGGCAACGGAGCCAATGCGGGCCTTTTGGCCGTTCGCATCCTGGCCTCCTCCGACCCCGAACTCGCCGCCCAACTGGACGCCTATGCCGAGGCGCTCAAGGCAAAGGTGGCGGCGATGAACGAGCGTTTGGATCGGAACGCCTAGATCTCGAGCCACACCGAAACCCAGTCGCCGACCCCGACTCCCTCCGCACGCTGCACCGCGACCTTCACGGGCACGAGATAGCGTCCGTCTTTGGGAAAGAGCGAGGTCTTGTACTCGGTCTGTCCGATCCGAACCCTCGCCGGAATCACGCCCCAGCCATAGGTCACTCGGTTGGAGATGGCCTTGATGTCGGCGGATGGCTCGGGCGGAATCGGTACGTAGACGAACGGCGCGGGGCCCCGCCATTCGATGGCTTCGGCGCTGAACTCCAGAATCACCTCCCCATTCTAGATGCACAAGGGCGCGCCCGTGGCGCGCCCTTGTTGCAGGAAGCGGAGAAGTCCTTACTGGTCGGCGTACAGATAGAACTCGTACGGGTGGGGCCGCAGGTCCACGGCGTCGCACTCGTGCAAGAGCTTGTACTCGATGTAGGTCTCGATGAGGTCCTTGGTGAACACGTCGCCCTTCAGCAGGAAGTCGTGATCGTTGGCCAAGGAGGTCAGCACGGCACGAAGCGAACCGGGCGTCTGCGGAATCTGGGCCTTTTCGAGCGGCGGCAGTTCGTACAGGTCCTTGTCCATCGGCGCGCGCGGCTCGATGCGGTTCTGGATGCCGTCCAGGCCGGCCATCAGACAGGCCGAGAACGCCAGGTACGGGTTCGCGAGCGGGTCCGGAATGCGGAACTCGACGCGCTTCGCCTTGGGCGACTTGCTGTACATGGGCACGCGGACGCAGGCCGAGCGGTTGCGTTGCGAATAGATCAGGTTGATCGGCGCCTCGTAACCGGGAACCAGACGACGGTAGCTGTTGACCGAGGGGTTCGTGAACGCGAGCAGCGACGGAGCGTGCTTGAGCAGTCCGCCGATGAACCAACGCGCCTCGTTCGAAAGGCCCGCATAGCCCGACTCGTCGTACATGCACGTCTGACCGTTCTTCCACAGCGAGATGTGGATGTGCATGCCGCTGCCGTTGTCGCCGAACAGGGGCTTCGGCATGAACGTGGCCACGTAGCCGTTCTCGGCCGCAGTCTGGCGCACGACGTACTTGTACTTCTGCAGGTCGTCGGCCATCTTGAGCAGCGTGTCGAACTTCATGTCGATCTCGCACTGGCCGGCCGACGCGACCTCGTGGTGGTGGACTTCGATGTCGATGCCGATGTCCATCATCTTGAGCACCATCTCGCTGCGCAGGTCCTGAAGCTTGTCGCTCGGCGCACAGGGGAAATAGCCGCCCTTGGGCTTGAGCGGATAGCCGGGACCATCCTCCTTCGAAGCGTTCCACGGGGCCTCTTCGCTGTCCAACTTGAAGCCCATCTTGTGGGGCGTCACGTCGAACGACAGGCTGTCGAACACGAAGAACTCGGCTTCGGGGCCGAAGTACGCGGTATCGGCGATGCCGGTGGACTTCAGGTACTCCTCGGCCTTCTTCGCGACGTAGCGCGGGTCGCGGGAATACGGCTCGCGCGTGATCGGGTCCTCGACGTTCGCGAAGATGCAGGCCGTCGGGTGAACCATGAACGGATCGATGAACAGACTGGTCGGGTCGAGAACCAACAGCATGTCGGACTCGTTGATCGCCTGAAAGCCGCGAATGGACGAGCCATCGAAGCCTAGACCGTCCTCGAACGTGTCCTCGGTGATCTGATGCGCGGGCAAGCTGAAGTGCTGCCACGTGCCCAACAGGTCGGTGAACCGAACATCCACAAACTGAACTTCGTGTTCCGCGAGATAAGCGAGCGCTTCCTTGGGTGTCATAGGGGTGCTTTTTTCCTTGCGACGGGGCGGGCCAAGCGGATCATGAGCCGAAAGTAAAAAACGCCGCGGACATGGCTATGCCCGGCAGCGTCTTCGCATTTCGTTCGCAACACCGCAAAACGATGCAACATTATGGCACACGAGGCGCACTCCCTCACCCATGCCGCTAGCCGACGGCGAGCGCCGCTCAGGATTCACCCGCTCCGGAACCCCGACTCAGCTCGCCAATCGGTTGCGACTCTTGGCCGACGACGGCTCCGCGCCAAACGGAAGCCCCGCGCTCAGCGATGTCGCGCCCGCCTGAAGGAGCGTTGCCATGAGCGTGTTCAGGCTTGTCCCCTCCCGCTCGGCCAATATGTCGAGCAGTTGGTGGAGCGACTTGGGCAGTCGTAGCGTCACCCGGCCACTGTAATCCTTCCACACCGCTTCGCCGTCAGGATCCGGAAGCGTTTCTCCAGCCTCCACTACCGACTCCACCAGCAGGGGCACTCCAGCCATCAGGTCCTCGACAGCGTCGGCTTGACTCGCTCCGTAGCCAACGACCATGCGGGAGAGCTGAGGAAACACAGCCTCAAAACCCCCTCCATCGGACTCGGCGACCGGGCGGACCGTGACTCGGTAGGCGGCAATCTTCTCTTGAGGCGTCATCGTGGTTTCCTGATATGGTCGAGAGCTCGAAGCACATCCCGCACAGCCAAAGGGTGAACCCGGCCCTGGATCCCGTGGGCGTGGGCGTTGATGGTCACGCGTCCGACCTTGCCACCGGGAGCGCAAACAGCGGAGAATCGGCCAGTCCCGGGTGCTCCGCCAGATAATGGTGACCTCGGTCTTGCCTCACGCGAAACCCATTCGCTTCGAGCACAAGAAGGAGCTCATCAACCCGAACATCGTGGGTGGACTGGTTGCGCCACCGCCGTTCATGCTTCTCGGCCTTGTCCATTATAGCACCTTGACACTGCCTGTGGTGGTACAGGTGGTGCTGCGCTTCGCCCCGACCGTTGATGCCAGAAACCCAGCAGCACAAGTGCAGGCACCCATTGTACAAGCCGGCCGCCGCCAACAGCCAACAGCCGACCACGACGGCCCCAAGCCCCCTCCCCGAATCGGCCAAAATCGGGCCGTGAACACCGTTCGCGTTGGCTTTGTCGGCGTCGGGCAGATCGCCCAACACCACCTCCGAACCTACCGAGACGTGCCGGGAGTCCAGGTCGTCGCCGCCTGCGATACCGACGCCGCCGCGCTCGCCAAATCCGCCTCCGAATACAACATCCCATTCACCACGGGCGACTTCCGCGAACTCATCGCCCGCGACGACATCGACGCCGTGGACGTCTGCCTCCACAACAACCTCCACGCGCCGGTCACCATCGCCGCGCTCGAAGCCGGGAAGCACGTCTACTGCGAAAAGCCCATGGCGGGCGCGTACGTGGACGCCGTCGCCATGGCCCAGGCCGCCGAGCGAACGGGCAAGAAGCTCAGCATCCAACTCTCCACGCTCTATTCGCCCCACACCAAGCTGGCCAAACGACTCATCGAGGCGGGCCACCTGGGCAAGGTCTATCACGCGCGCAGCACGGGCCACCGTCGCCGAGGACGCCCCTATGTGGACGGCTACGGCACGTCGTCGTTCGTGCGCAAGGCCACGGCCTCGGGCGGCGCTCTCTACGACATGGGCGTCTACCACATCGCCATGATGCTGCACCTGTTGGGCAACCCCAGCGTCGAGCGCATCACAGGCAAGACCTACCAGGAGACCGACATGGACCCCGGCCGTCGCGAACTGGGCAAGTACGACGTCGAAGAACTCGGCCTCGGCTTCGTCCGGCTGGGCGGCGGGCTGACCCTCGACATCGTCGAAGCGTGGGCGGTCCACCAGTCGTCCTTCGAAGCCCCGAGCGTCTATGGCTCGAAGGGAGGCCTCAAGCTCGATCCGCTCAGCTACTTCACCAACCTGGAGGACGTGCCGATGAACGCCACGTTCGAGGTCGAAGGCGCGGATTGGCGTAAGCACGTGCTCGACCCCAAGCAACAGTGGTTCGATTCGCCGCAACACCACTGGATCGGCGGGCTGCTCGGCGAGATCGAGATGATCCCCACAGCAGAACTCGCCCTGAAGACGATGCTCATCAGCGAAGGCATCTACCTCTCGGAGCGGCTGGGCCGCGAAGTCACCCCCGAAGAGGTCGCCGCCAACTCGGTCTCGACAGCCATCGCCCTCTGATATGAGCGATGGACCGCTCGTAGGCGTGGTCGTCCCGGCGCAGAACCGGGGCGACCTCCTTCGCGAATGCTTGGAGAGCATTCAGGCGCAGACCTACGAGCGGTTCGAGTGCATCGTCGCCGACGACGCCAGCGAGGACGACGTGCCCGAAGTCGCCCAGTCGTTCGCCGCGCGCGATCCGCGTTTCCGCCACCTTCGACTCGAACGCGGCGGGGCGCAACGCGCACGCAATGCGGGCTGGCAAGCCGCCGCAGCCGAGTTCTTGGTGTTCCAAGATTCCGACGATCTGTTCGCGCCGCGCAAGCTCGAGGCCTCGGTCGAGGCGTTCGCCGCCCGCGCCGAAGCGGACATGGTGGTCGGGCAGACCGCCGTCTTCGAAGCGGAACCCGGGGACCTGGGCTTCCTGTGGAACGCCTTCGAGCCCGCCGACCACCTGCGCCGCTTCCTCAGGCGGGACGTGGTTTGGCCATGCCAAGGCGCGGTCTGGCGGCGTTCGTTCCTCGACAAGGTCGGACCTTGGCGCGAGGCGCTCACCTCGAACCAAGACTTCGATCAGAACCTGCGCGGACTGCTGGCGGGCGCAAGCGTCCATCTGCTCGACGAGGTGCTCGTCCACGTCCGCTTGGCCGGCCCGAGCGTCTCGCGCGGCGAATCGCCCGAACGCAAGCGGCAACGACTGCGCGACATGGAAGCGGTCTACGCCTACGCCCAGGGAGCCCTGACCCTCGATGGACGTCTCCGCGACTATCGCCGGGAAGTCGCCAGCCAAGCCATGTTCCTCGCACGGGAAAGCGCAGCGCTCGGCGACCAGGCGGCCATGCAAACCGTGGCCCGACTGCACTCGCTCGATGCGTTCCGCGCCTCGGTGGCTGCCGTCGAGGTGGGCCTGATCCTGCGCACGGGTCGCTTCGCGCAGACCTTCGGCCGCCTGAACCAACGGCTCGGCCTGGAACTGCCGCAGGTCCAATGGATGCGCACCCACCGCGCGCCCTAAGCGCCGGGCCGCGAACGCAACGCCAAACACACGGCCAGAGCCAAGGCGTCCGCCACGTCGTCGGGCTTGGGCGTCTCGGTCAGCCCCAGCAACCGAGTCACCATGAACTGGACCTGCTTCTTCTCCGCGCCCCCGTTGCCCACCACCGAAAGCTTGACCGCCCCGGGAGCGAACTCGGTCCACGGGGCCCCGTGCTCGGCCACCGCACACAGGATCACGCCCAGCGACTTCGCCACGTCCATCGCCGTCTTCCGGTTCACCGAGAACAGCAACTGTTCGGTCGCCACGGCGTCCGGGCGCACGCGTTCCAGGAGTTCGACGACCTCGCGCCGCACCAGCGCCAACCGCTCCGGCAGCTCGATGCGCGGCGTCTGGATCAGGCCGTACCCCTCGGCGGTCAAGCGCGACCCTTCGCGGCGGACCGTGCCGTAGCCGATCCGCTCCAGGCCGGGGTCGATGCCGAGGATGCGCACGGGCCGAACGTACCTCATCGGCAGGAAGCCCCGACCCTGCAGCGAATGGGAACCACGTGATGCGCGTCGGATTGCTCGGCACCGGATGGATGGGAACGGTGCATGCCCGCCAATACGCCAAGATGCCCGATGTCGAACTCCACGTGTTCGACCGTCGGCCCGAACGCGTCGCGGCGTTCTGCTCGGAGTGGAACGCGACCCCCGCGAGCGATTGCGACGCTCTGCTCGCCGCCGCCGACGTCGTGGACATCTGTTACCCCACCGATCGGCACGCCGACTACGCCATCCGGGCCATCGCCGCCGGCAAACCCGTCATCGTCGAAAAGCCCCTCGCCCTCGATGTGGCGGACAGCATGAAGATCGTCGAAGCCGCCGACCGGGCCGGGGTGCCCTTGGGCTGCGCGATGGTCGTCCGATGCTTCCCCGAATACGCCGCCGCGCACCAGTTGGTGCTGAGCGGGCTGCTGGGACGGCCCGCCGCCGCCCGAACCCGCCGAGGGGGCAAAGCCCCGTTGACGGGAGCAGACAACTGGTTCATGGACCACCGACGCTCGGGCGGGGTGCTGGTGGACCTGGCCATCCACGACTTCGACTGGCTCCGCTGGACGTTCGGAGAAGTCGCCCAACTCTATTCGCGATCCGTCCGAGCGGAGGCTGGCGAAGGCCCCGACTACGCCCTCACCACGCTCACGTTCGACAGCGGTCTGGTCGCCCACTGCGAAAGCACGTGGATGGATCCCAGCGGGTTCCGGACCGCGTTCGAAGTGTGCGGAAGCGAAGGCATGATCGAATACGACAGCCGAACCACGCCCTCGCTCCGCACCCACTCGGCGAGCGGATCGGTGGCCGAGAGCCCCGTGGCAGCGACGGACGATCCCTACTATCTGGAGCTTCGGGCCTTCCTCGATGCCGTCTCCGCGGGAACTCCCCCACCCATCTCGGGTCTGGAAGGGGCCAAAGCCGTCGCGCTGGGCGTAGCCGCCCTGGAAAGTGCCCGCACCGGCCAGCCCGTCAAACCGGCGCGGCTCTGACGAACGCCGCGATCTCGGGCAAGCCGGGCGCGTAGCCTTCCGAGGTGTCCACCACCAACGTCGGCAAGTCGCGCGCGATCGGCTCGAAAGGCCCCGTCCCAAACACGGAGGCGTCGGCCTCGTGGTAACGGCGCACTTCGGGATGGCTCTCGAACCGGGCGACGCACCGGAGTCGGGCCGTCTCGGCGTCGCACTGGCACAGCACCACGCGCACGTCCGCGACCTCGACCAATCGGGCCAGCCTCGGCGCCCATACCCTGTCTTGAAACGCCGCCTCCGCGATCACGGCCACCCGCTGGGCCAAGAGCGCTTCCACCGTCGCGAAGAACACGTCGTTCACGTGCAAGGCGGGAGGATCGGCCAACACGACGCCATGCTCGGAGGTGCGCCGGTGGCCCTCCATGATCGCATCCCGCGACACGATCGGCCCACCCACGAGTTCGGCGATGAGTCGGGCGAGCGTGGTTTTGCCCGAGCCCGGCCGACCGGTCACCAGCGTCAGGGGAGGCCTGGCCACGCTCAGCGGGTCGCCTCGTGCACCATCTTGGCCATCTCCAGCATCACGCGCCGGCGCCCGCGCAGCAGCGCCTGTCCCGAATCCGTGTTGAACTGGATCGCCACGCCGAACCGGTCGTAGACGTACTCCATCTCGGTCAGGTAGCCGGGATAGAAGCCTCCGTGGCCGTAGCCCTTGCCCCACTCGCCGTCGCGGATCTGAACGCCGAGTCCGTACTGGTCGCCGGGGCCGGTCCTTGCAGCGACGCCTTGCTTGGCCAAGGTCAGCGTCTCCGGCTTGAGCACCTTGCCCCCAAACAGGCTGAGCGCCCAGCGAGCCAAGTCTTGAGACGTGGAGACGAACCCGCCGCCCGCCCACTCGAAGCCGGGGTTGACGCGGAACGCGCCCTTGTCGTCGAGCGTGGTTTCTTGCCCCACGAAGTCGCGTCCGAGCGTGGTGTAGCCCATGGTCAGGCCCTCCATGTCGCGCTTCGTCGCGGGCTGCGTGCCCTTCAGTCCGAACGGGCGAAGGAACCGGCGCTCGATCTCGGCGTAGCCGTTCTGCTTGGTGGCGGCTTCGGCAGCCAAGGCGAGCAGAATGTAGTTGGTGTCCGCGTACGCCCACCCCTTGCCGGGCTCGAACAGGGGCTTGGAATCTAGGGCGAACGGCACGATGTCGGCGGGCGTCCAGGGCTTGTCGCCTCGCCCGCGGATCGCTTGGTGCACGGCCTCGCCGTAGACGTGCTCCGGGATTCCGCTCTGGTGCAGGAACAACTGGCGCAGCGTCACGGCCTCGCCGTTGGCCAGCCGCTTGAACCACGCCTCGCCTCCGAGGTGTTTGGCAAGCGGGTCGTCCAGCCCGAGTCGGCCGCCTTCGATCTCCTGTAGGATCCAGGCGGCGAAGAAGGTCTTGCCCGTGCTTCCAGCCGGCATGCGCGCGTCGGGTTGCATGGTCTTGTTCCGCTCTTTGTCGGCGAATCCAACCGCCACGGCCCCCTGCCGTCCGTCGGGCAGCACGTAGGCGAACGTCGCACCCGGGAATCCGGCCTCGGACTGGAAGGCCTTGAGGCGTTCGACAAGGCGCTGGTTGAGTTCGGTGAGCGTGGGTTGCCCTTGGGCGGCGGCGAAGATGGTCAATGCCGCAAGACCGAGCGCGACGCGTATCTTCATGCCCCTCATACTTGGCTTCGGGTCACGCCGGTTCCTGCCGAGCCCACGTCTCCAGGCGCAACCGGAATCCCCCTCTTCCACCGTGGCCAGCTTCTCGGCATCCCATCAGGTCGCGCCGGTGGGAGAGGGGCTAGGGGTGAGGGCTAGGACTTGTGGCGCAAACTCGTTCGTTGATGGGATCGCAGTCCGTGCGAGTCCGTGTCAGTCCGCAGCCAAGGACCGCCAACCACCGAAGCTACCGCCTCCCCGGGCACCCAAGCGCATGGGCTTCCTCGACGAGCGCAGCCACCGTCTCCCATGCCAGGCCGCGGTCCAGCCGAACGCCCACCCAGCCGCTCGGGCCGACGTACGGCGGGCGGAAGTACGCCTCGGCATCTTCCTCGATCAACGCTTCCTGCACACCCGGTGCCGCCCGCAACCACAGAGCCAACCGTCCGTCGCCGTGGTGGTTGTCGACAAAGGCGGCGAACTGCCGACCCTTCTCGACAAAGAAGCAGGGGCTGCCATGGCTCGTCTTCTCGTAAGCGCCTTCATGCGAGAGGCAAGATTGACGCACGTGTTCAAGGGCTTCGACGGGGTCCATAGCCCAACATTCTGGCCGCAAAACGCATCGAACCCTCCCGGCCCGCAAAGGGCGAGGAGGGCTCGAAACCCGACGACGTCGCGCCGTCAGGGGTTGACGACGACCTTGATGGTCGTCTGGAAGGGTGCCTTCAGTCCGTACTTGTCCGAGATGGTCAGCGTCACCGTGTACTCGCCGTCCTTGCGGAACTTGCGCTTGATGAGCTGCCCCTCGGCGTCCTCGGTCACTCCGTCGCGGGCATCGAAGTCCCACGTGTAGCGCAGGGCGCTCGATCCGCCATAGCCTGCGGCCCACAGCTCGATCTCCTGACCCAGCGAGAGGTTCCACTCGCGCCGGTTCGGCTCGCCCGTGATCGGGGTCTCGTCGCTGACCACGCGAAGCTCGCCCAGATAGATCGTCGCCGACTGGTCGCCGCTGAACGTGATCTCCTTGACGACCTTGTTGGTGCGCTCGAAGCCCTTGATGGCCTGCAGCGGAACGCCGACCGAGCGCCAGCCGTCGCGGCCCGCACTCGTCGAAGCCGGGATGTAGGCCTCGCTCTTCAATCCGTCGGTCGTGGTGACCACGACGCGGAACATGCCGAACGTCGCCGCACCCGCCGCAGCAAATCCGCCACCGGCAGGGCCGCCGCCGGCATCGCCCTGAGAGGCGCCGCCGCCCCGTCCGCCTTGCTGACCGCGACCAAGCTGGCCACCGGCGCCGGGAGGGCCGCCAAAGCCGCCGGGAGGTCCACCGAATCCGCCGGGAGGACCCCCAGGGATGCCGCCTCGGGGCGGGCCGCCGCCAAACGTCATCGAGCCATCCGCCGTGCGGTAGATGACCTGCAGCAGGTTGGCCTTGTTGGCGAACTGCGACGACAAGTCGGTCGGCGAGCCGAAGATCAGCGAGCCGCCCTGGAAGTAGTTGCGCGTGAAGAACCGAATCGAGCTCGTGCCCTCGTACGCCACCTCTTTGGTTTCGGAAATCGTCCCGCTGCCCCACGGCCGGACCATGATCTGCTGGTCGGCGATGGATCGCGTCGGGTTGTAGATGGTGATGGCCTGCCCGAAGGAGACCGCCGAAAGGCTCCCGGCGGCCAAACAAGCCCACAGATTGGATGTCTTCATCAGAATTCGAACTCCTGGCGCCCTACGCCTGGTCCTCGTATCGGACGCGCGAGATGCCCGTGGCGCGTCCTGTATCTTTTTGGACGCTCACAACCACTCCCGAGATTACACCCGGTTCGTTGGCCACGTCAAACTTCGACGGCAAAGTCGTGCGGAATCGCTCCAGAATGATCCGCCGGTCCACCCCGAGCACCGAATCCCGGGGCCCGCTCATCCCCACGTCGGTGATCACGGCCGTGCCACCCGGCAGCACGCGCTCGTCGGCGGTCGTCACGTGGGTGTGCGTCCCGATCACCGCAGTCGCCCGCCCGTCCAGGTGCCAACCCATCGCCACCTTCTCGCTGGTCGCCTCCGCATGGAAGTCGAGCAGGAAGTGCGGCGTGTCGAGCGCGTCAACCATCGCTTCGGCATCGGCGAACGGGTCGTCGTAACTGTCCATGAACACGCGCCCGCACAGGTTGCCGATCGCCAGCCGAACGCCTTCCTTCTCCACGATCACCAGCCCCCGCCCAGGCACCTTCAAGGGCATGTTCCCGGGCCGCACGATCGGCTTGCCCGAGTCCAAATAGCCATAGACCTCCCGCTTCTGAAACGCGTGATTGCCCAACGTGATCGCGTCCGCCCCCGTGCGGAACAGCTCCTCGGCGATCTCCGGCGTGATGCCCTTGCCCGCCGCCGCGTTCTCCCCGTTCACCACCACGAACAGGGGGCGATGCTCCTGAACGAGTCGCGGAAGGCCCTTGATCACGGCGTTGCGCCCCGGACGGCCGACCACGTCGCCGATGAACAGGATCTTGTACTCGCTCATTGCGCCACTTCTTGGACACGCCACTCGCGCACCACGGTCACCGCGATTTGGCCAGGGTACTCCAGCGAGCCCTCGATGCCGCGCGCAATGGTGTTCGCCAGCCGCTCCGCAGCCAGGTCGTCGACGTCTTGCGGACGCACGATCACGCGCACCTCGCGCCCGCCTTGGACAGCATAGACCTGGTCCACCCCCTCGAACGCGCGGACGAAGTCCTCCAAATCGCGCAGGCGATCCACGTGGGACTGCAGCGGCTCGCGCCGAGCGCCCGGACGCGCCGCCGAAAGCCCGTCGCCCACGATCACGGCCAGCGCCTCAGCCGTCGCCGGCTCGATGTCCCGATGGTGCGCGCCCACGGCATGGAGCACGGCCTCCGCCTCCCCGTGACGCTGCAAGAACCTCATGCCCGCCAAAGCGTGCGGCCCCTCCCATTCGCCGTCCAAACCCTTGCCGATGTCGTGCAGCAACCCCGCGCGCCGCGCCACGGCCTCGTCGCCCCCGATCTCGGCGGCCACCGCACCCGCGAGTACCGCCGTCTCGATCGAGTGGTCCAGCAGGTTCTGACCTACGCTCGTGCGGTACGCCAACTGCCCAAGCGCCACGCGCACAGGCTTCGCCAGCCCGCTCACCTTGGCTTCCGCCATCGCCCGATCCGCAGCCCGGTGGCACGACGCCTCAACGGCCAGGAGCGCCGCCGCATGCGCCTCCTCGATGCGCGTCGGATGGATCTTCCCGTCCTTGAGCAGGTCCAGCAGCGCCAGCCGAGCCACCTCCCGACGCACGGGATCGAAACTCGACAGCGTCACGGAATCCGGCGCTTCGTCCACGATCAGGTCCACACCCGTCGTCTGCTCGAAAGCCCTCTTGTTGCGCCCGTCGCGCCCGATGATCCGCCCTTTGAGGTCCTCCGAGGCCAGCGTCACCACCGACACGGTGGCCTCGGCGACGGTCTGCGGCAACCTGCGCTCCATCGCGGCGAGCAACGCCTTCCGCGCCCGGTCCTCGGCATCCGCGAGGGTCGCGGCCTCGATCTCCCTCTTTCGCCGAAGCGCCATCGCCTCGAACTCGGCATCGAGGGTCGCAAGGTCCGGCTTGGGCTCAGCCTTCGGCGGTTCGCCCGAAACGACCGGGGGCGCGGGCCGCGAACGGCCCCGCATCACCCAAAGCACGACCAAGCCGACGGCCTCGAGCGCGGCGATCAGGGGCCAGAGGAAGTCCAGGCATCCTCCTCGCCAAACACACAGTCCAACATCGCCCCGATGGTATCCGTTTCCAGGCCCGCCCGCGCCAAGAACCGCGCTGCCCTCGCCCGATCGGTGGGCTTGCCGTACTTCGTTCGAACCGTCTCCTCCAACGCATCGAGGTCGTGCCCGCCGCGGTGCCCCAACGCTTCGTCCACCAGCGATTCCGGTGCCCCCAGCGCCAAAAGCCGAGCCCGAGCGGCTTCGGTGTCCCGCCGCTGCATCGCGGGCGAAGCCAGATGGGCCTGCAGCGTCCGCCGATCGTCGAGCAACCGCCGCTCGCGCAGCCACGCCACGGCCTCGCCGACCACCTCGGACGGGTGGCCCTTCGCCTCCAAGCGTCCCGCCACGTCCGATTCGAACCGGTCCCGGTGCGCCAACAGACGTTCGGCATCCTTCAGCGCCTGGGCGAGCGGCGTCATCGCTGGCGCGCGCCCGAAGGCTTGCTGAGCAAGGGGTCGGCGGTGTAATCCTTGCGGTACTTCAGCGCACCGACGATCTCGGCCTCGTAGTTGGCCAACTCGGCCACCGAGCGAATCTGCTTCGAGGCCACCAGAGTGCTGAGCACGGTCGCCAAGGGGTCCACCTTCCCCGTGTTCACCTTCCGGTCCATCAGCGTGGCCAGCCCGGCCTCCGATTTGACGATGTCGGCGATCCGCGCTTGCCAAACCTGGTTGCCCGCCACGATGGGCACCAAGTCGTCGGCGGGGTAGTACTGCGTCTTGGCCACCCGCAACTGGGCGACTCGGAACGGGCGGCACACGCGCCCGGCACGCTGGAACACCGCGATCAGCCGCTTGTCCCGGATGATCGTCTTGTTGGCCTCCGCGCCCGTCGAAACCGCACCCGTCGAGGGGTCCATCGCCACAAGTTTGCCGTCGAGCGTCACGTCCAAGCCGAACCGCCGGAAATCGCGATGAAACGCGTCGGGGTCGGCGAACTTCAGGTTCACCATCACCGAACCCAACGAACCGCCGCCTTCGCTCAAGCTGGCGAATTGGATCAAGCCCACCGAGACGAACCCGGTGTCGTAGGTGTTGATCGAATCGAACCCGCCCTCCAACAGCGACACGGCGCGGAAGATGCGGAACTCGCTCTCGCTCAGCCCGGCATCGGCGCACAGGGCCTTGAGTTCGTCCTCGGGAAGATCGCGGACGCGCTGCCCGCCCGACATCACGCCGTCCTCGAACCGGTAGTACGCGTAGCGGGGCCGCATCGGCACGTTGTCGGCCAGCGCGATCTCCAAATCGTCGAACGTCGTCACGTGGTACAGGGGCGCCTCCACCGAAGCGAAGGGCGGCGGGTTGCCCGCGAGGTCGAACAGGTCCGCGGGAATCGGCCCCGGAGCGGGAGGCGTCGCGCCCGCCAATTGCGACTTCTTGCCAAGGTCGGCGTTCGCGCGATCCGCACCAACGCCCGCCAGCCAGCGGTCGTGCGCCACTTTGGCCTCGATCCACGCCTCCCAAACCGTCTCGCGCTCGCTCTGGGGTGGCGGCACCGAGCCCGGAGGCGTCTTGCCCAAGCCCCGCGCCCGGTTGTAGTTCCACAGCCACTGGGAACCCGCCACGGTCAAACGCACCTGAAACGGACCCGTCCGCACGCTGTCGGGCGGCGCGCCCACGCGGTAGCGGCCCGGGGCACCCCAATACTGCATCACGGAAGCACGCTCTTCCTCGCTGAAGAGTTGGGCCTGCGCGCACACCGCCGCGCAAGCCAGCATGCTGGCCAGCATCGTTCGCATATGTTTATTCTCCGGCGATTTCGTAGGCTGGTCCAGGGTGCTCTCGACCGGCCCACACCGATTCAAGCCTATTTTGCACGGATTGCCAACTAAGAATCCCCGATAGGGCGTCGGGTTGTTCGCAACAACACGCGCCAACCGCGCACGCCGAAGCCGCCGATTGTTCCAAGGTCTGCCCGCTCAGCAAGCCAAAGAGGAACCCCGCGAACGTGGCGTCGCCAGCGCCCGTCGTCCCGGCCACCGCCACGGGGAACGTTCCCTGAGACACGCACCGGTCCGTCCATTCGGGCCGATCGCCCAACGGGTCGCGATGCGAAGAAACGACCAAACCCTCCGCGCCGCACTTGATGCCCGCGACCTTGCAGCCCATCCCGTGCAAGGCTCCGACCAGCGCCGGCAAGTCGCTCTCCCCCATACGGAGCATCGAGGCGATCTCGTCCCGCGAGGGCAGGAACACGTCCACGAACGGCAGCACGCGCCCCAAAATCGCCCGCCAGTCGGCTCGCCCGGCCGCCGATTCGGGGTCGGGAAGGCTGGTGTCGAGCGAGGTGCCGAGCCCGTGCTCCTTGGCTCTGCGGAACAGCGATTCCAACTCCGCGCCGCCATCGGCGAACAGGGCGGTCATGAGCGTCGGATACCCCAGGTGCATCCACGCGCAGCCCTCCAACAGGCCATTCGGCACGTCGCTGGAGCGAAACGTGGCGTTGCAACCCGGCGCATGCAGAAACGTCCGATCGCGCCCCGGCGGACTGATCACGACGCTGTAAGACGTCGTCTCGCCCTGCGAAACGATCAGGCCCTCGGACAGCCCCGGTCCCTCGTTCTCATAGAGTCCGCGCAGCAGCGAGCCGAACGCATCGTCGCCGACCTTGGCCGCCAAACGCACCGATGCCCCCAATCGGTGCAACGCAAGTCCCGTGTTGGAAACCGCGCCCCCACCGGCCAGCCGAGCCGCGCCGACTTCGACGAGCACTCCGGGCTCAAGCGCGCCCGCGTGATCCATCGCCGGGATGATGTCGAGACACGCGTGGCCCGCCACCAACACGGGCCCGACCTCAGGCACGTTCCACCCAATCCACCATGGGGTCCGCGCCCCAGCGGACGGCGTCCCAAGCGGGCACGCCCGCCTCTTCGGCCAATCGCGCCGCGCCCGCCCGAGCCTCGTCGTCGCTCTCGATCAGGGACGAATTGAGGCCCATGCCGACCGTCTTCGGCCGAGGATAGGTGTCGCAAACCTCGCCCAGGTCCTCGTACAGCCGGATGTACGCATCGAGCGGAGGGAATCCGATGTGGGCGTGCCGCCGCAATCCTGGAGCGCCCAGCCTGTGGCACATGACCAAGTGCGTGGGGCACGAGCCCCGCATCAGAGGCAACGTGGACGTGCTGCCGGGGTGCAACAACGCGCCCTGGCCCTCGACGATGATCCAGTCCGGCTCGCTCTCGGCGGCCCTCAGCACGGCTTGCTCGACAGCCGAACACGCATAGTCCACGCGGATGCAATCGAGGGGAATCCCCGAACCCGTGATGCAGATGCCGATCTGGCCCGTGGCCACGAACTCGGCCCGAATCCCACGCGCCCGAGCGGCCTTGAGCATCTCCAAACCGGTGGTCATCTTGCCTACGGCCATGTCCGTCCCAGCCATCAGGATGCGCTTGCAAGGCAATCGGGCTGCCGCGCCCGACCCCACGCCCAGCCCTTCGGGCTCCACACGGATGTCCCACACGAACAGCCCGTCGGCAAGGGTCGGATAGCGAGGGGCCAGCCGATCGTGCAACCCGTTCACCAGACTCATGCCCAGCTCGATGGCGCGATCCAAGTCGGCGAGCCACTCGGTTGGGATCCGGCCCCCCGAGGGTGCGGTGCCCAACACCAGCACGTCCGCTCCCAGCCGCCGAGCCTCGTCCACCGACCCCACGACGGGTACCGAGCGCGGCACGCCGGAAAGGTCGGCGGCATCGCGGCCCGCCCAATCCGAGTCCACCACGGCCACGATGGGGTTGGCGGCATAGCGCAGGACCCCCTGACCCATCTTCGCGTAGTCGCCGGTCAGGCTCTTCTCAAGGTAGATCGCCAAGCGATGTTCGGGCCGGATCACGTTGCGAGTCGCCCTCCGTGGCCGGGCCGGTCTTCGGCCAGCACCACACCGTCGCGCAAGAGGGTGCCCTCGGCGGGGTCGGGCTTCAGGTTGAGGTGGGAATCCAGGTCCACATAGTCGAACAGGCTGGCGATGGACGCGCCCGCCGCGATCGCGACCGATCCCTCGCTCATGCAGCCGATCATCGTCTTGAGTCCGTGGGCCCGCGCGCAGGCGACGATGCGCAACGCCTCGGTGATCCCGCCGCACTTCATCAGCTTGAGGTTCACCCCGTCCACACGGTCGGCGAGACGCGGCACATCGGCGGCGAACCGGCACGATTCGTCCACGAAGATGGGCAGCGGGCGGTTCTCGAACAGCTCGGGCAACCCGTCCTCGGCGCCCTCGACCAGGGGTTGCTCGACGTATTCGACCCCGTGCCCCGCCAGCCAATGCAGCATCCTCTTGGCGTCGCCCACGCTCCAGCCACCGTTGGCGTCCACGCGCAAACTGGCCCCGAACGGCGCGGCCGATTCCTTCGATGCCAGAAAGTTGGCTTGATCGTGCTCGATGCCCTGTGGCGAACCGAGCTTGATCTTCAGGCACTTCGCCCCAAACCGGCTCAGCAGGTCGGGCACGCGCTCGCGGATGATCTCGGGCGTCTCGATGCCGATGGTCACCGAAGTGGGCACCGAGCGGCGCGGCAAACCGAGCAGACGGGTCAGGCTCATGCTGGCCTCCTGGGCGAGCAGGTCCCAAAGCGCCACGTCGAGCGCAGCCATCGCCGCAGGATCGATCTCCCGCTCGCGCATGGCGTCGTAGACGTCCGCGATGGCCACGTGGTCGAGATCCACCTCTCGGGCGAGGGCTTCCAACTGACGCTGGCCTTCCTGAGCGGTCTGGTCGGGGCGGGCGGTGGCGGGCGCCATCTCGCCGTAGCCCACGTGGCCGCCGCGCATCGCCATCACGTAGAGGTTCTCGCCTCCCCGGTTGACGCCTCGACTGATCGCGAGCGGGAAGAGCTTGTGGTGGTAGACGATGCGGAATTGGAGGTTCATAGCGTCACTTCATCATCGAGGCGATTTCGGAGGCGTAACGGTCGCGAACCACGCGCCGCTTGACCTTCAGGGAAGGCGTCAGTTCGCCCTCGTCGATCGAGAACGCTCGGGCAAGAAGCGTGTGCCGCTTGACCTTCTCGAAGTCGGCCAGCCGTCGGTTGGCGGCTTCGACGTCCTTCTTGACCATCGCGCGGACGTCCTCGCGTTCGATCATCTGCTCGTCGGTTCCCGGGTCGATGCCCTGGTTCTTCAGCTCGGCCCGGATGACGTCGAACTCGGGCACGATGAGTGCGGCGATGTACTCTTCGCCGTCGCCGAAGGCGACAGCCTCGCCGATCGAGCGGCCCTCCTTGAGCAGCCCCTCGATCCGCGCCGGAGCGACGTTCTTGCCGTTGGCCAGCACGAGAATGTCCTTTTTCCGGTCGGTAATCTTCAGGTGTCGGCCCTCAAACTCGCCGATATCGCCCGAATGGAACCAGCCGTCCGCGTCAATCGCAGCCGCCGTTTCCTCGGGCAGATGGTAGTAGCCCACCATGCGGCTGCTCCCCCGGATCAGGATCTCGCCGTCCGCCGCGATCTTCACCTCGACACCGTCAATCGGAATGCCGACCGTGTGCGGCTTGTTGTCGTCGGGAGGGTTGAACGAGGTGGCGGCCGTCGTCTCGGTGAGGCCATATCCCTGCAACACCATGAGGTTGAACGCGCCGAAGAACTCCGCCACATGCATCGGCATGGCCGCGCCGCCCGAAACAAAGAACCGCAAGCGTCCCCCGACGCGGTCGCGGATCTTCTGCCCCACGATCTTGTCCAGCAGCCCGACAAACATCGTGCTCTCGCCGCGCCATCGACGCGTGCCTTGCTCCAAAGCCTTCTCGAACAGCCAGCGCCGAAGCGGCGGCGCCTTGGCCGCACCCTCGACCACCTTGGCCTTGAACGACTCCAAGAACCGAGGCACGCACAACATGATCGTGGGCCGAACAGCCAACAAGTCGTTCGCAAGCGTCCTCAGCGAACCGGCGTAACCAATCGTCGCTCCAACGCATATGGGCAAGAAGTGGCCGGCAAACCGCTCGTAAACGTGTGAAATCGGCAGGAACGAGAGAAAGGTGTCGTGCTCGTTGATGGGCAGGCTGGTCAGGATGCTGTCCGCCAAACTCGTGAACGCGCGATGCTGCAGCATCGCGCCCTTGGGGTTGCCCGTAGTGCCGCTGGTGTAGATGATCGTGGCCAGGTCGTCGGGCTTGACCGAGGCGATCCGAGCCTCCCAGGCCTCGCGCGTCATCCTTTCGCCCGCAGCCTCGGCCCGCTCCGCGATCGAACCCGCACCGACCAGCAACTCGACGCGAACCCCGGGCATGCCTTTGGTCTTGGCCACCTGCTCCTCCGACCCCGCGAGAACCACCGATGCGCCAGCGTCGTGCACGATGTATTGAGCCTGATCGGCCGGAAGAGTTGGATAAATCGGAACGACGACAAGCCCCAACGTCTGGCACGCCCAATCGGCCAGCGCCCAATTCACCGAGTTCTCGCCCTGAATGGCGACGCGGTCGCCCGGCGAAAGGTGCAGTTCGTCGAGCACTTCCGCATAGCGGCGCACCATATCCGCCATCTCGCGGTACGTCACGGTTCGGAACACACCCGAACGCTCCGGGACCAGCAGAGCCGCCTTGTCGCCGTACCGACTTTCCGATCGTAACAGGGCCCGTCCCAGATTGATTGCAGCGTCGCTCATCGTTTTGGTGCACCTCTGCATCCATCCCCCCCAACTCCCGCGACCCCGGGGAATCGCGCAGAATGGGACCGAATTGGATGATGGGCTATTCTAGTCGCACCGTGGTTCGTCCTTCCACCCGAATGCCAACCCGGTTTCCACAGTGGGGGTGGAAAGGTGCCCGTCCGACGGCGATTGGGGATTGTGCCGACGCTCCCACCCCGCAAACTTCGACAGATCGCGGAATTGTCCACATGCTTTTCCACGTATACGAACGCCTCGGATCAGCTTCGGTTGAACCTAGCCCTGCGGAAACGTTCAAGTTCGATCTGCGGTTTTCCACATTCGGGCTGCCCGCAATAAGAACAAGAGCATGGATTAGAAAGGAGTTTGATTTCTCCCAATGAGTGGGGACATCCCGAACGACCGGACGTGGGTCTCGTCTCTGAAGGTCAGGGACTTCCGCATCTATGCCGAAGCCGAGGTCGAGCTGACCCAGGGGTTCAACGTCGTCGAAGGCCCCAACGGACAAGGCAAGACCAGCCTCCTCGAAGCGCTGTACATGCTTTCGACCACAAAGGCCCTCCGAGGTTCCCGCGACAGCGAAGTGGTTAGGGACGAACGCGACGCCGCATGGGTCGAAGCCGAACTCGCACCGCTCCAGACGACCATCGGCATGGTGGTCAAGCGGCACGGACGCAAAGAAGCAGCGCTCAACGCGATGAAGCTCCCCAAGGCCTCGGACCTGATCGGCCGTCTCCCGTGCGTCTGCGTGAGCCTCGAAGACATGCTCATCGTCCGAGGCGAACCCGCCGACCGACGCCAGTTCCTCGACCTGCTCCTCGCCCAATGCTCGACGGCCTACCTGCGGGCGTTCACGGTCTACAAGCGCGCCCTCGAACATCGCAACGCGTTGCTCAGGCTCGCCCAAGACCAGCCCGTGGGCTCCGAGCAGTTCGACGCGTGGGAAGCCCAACTCGCCGAATCGGGCGCCGTCATCCGCCGCGAGCGGACCACGTTCCTCGCCGAAGCCAGCCCCCTGGCCCAAGAGCGCTACGCCGGCCTCTCGCAACGAGAAACCCTCGGCTGGCGCTACGCCGCCACCGACGAATCGGGCGACGCCCCAACCCTGGCCGCGACGCTGGCTTCCAGCCGGCACCGAGACACGGCCCGAGGCTCGACCAGCGTCGGACCCCACCGGGACGACTTGGAACTCCGCTTGGACGGCCGTCCGGCCCGCACACACGGCTCGCTGGGCCAACAGCGGTGCGCCGTCCTCGCGCTCAAGTTCGCCACCGCGGCAGCCATGGAGTCCCGAACCGGCGAACCGCCCCTCCTGCTGCTCGACGACGTGCTCTCCGACCTCGACGCCTCGCGCCGCGAACGCCTCGCCGAAGTCGTGAGCCGCTACCAAGGCCAAACGGTGCTAACCTGTACAGAGTCGGCGGCGGCAGGCCCGGCCATCTTGGACCGCAGTCGCCGATTCCAAGTGGTGGAAGGCACCATCGCCCCCAGCCATGGCTAAAGAACCGCGCGCCTTTCGAGCCCTGATCCCCGACGCCGTCGGCAAGGCCGAGATGCTGCGCGCCACCCGGGCCACCCGGGCCCTCCGCCAATGGCCCTCGGTCGTGGGCCCTCTGCTGGCCAGCAAGTCGCAGCCCGAGCGCTACGAGGAAGGCACGGTGTGGGTGGCCGTGGCCGAAGCTGTGTGGGCCCAAGAACTGCGCATGGCCAAAGACACCATCCTGCAGCGGCTGAACCAAGCGGCGGGCGAGGACCTGTTCAAAAGCGCGCGGTTCGGCGTCCGAAAGGTCGTCCCGCCCAGCCCCGCGCCCGAACCCAAAGACCTGCCCGATTACGACCGCATGACGCTGCGCGAGATCACCGAGAGGAGGAGGCGTCTGCTCGGTGATCGCGAACCTTGAGCGCCGCCCGCTGCTGACCCTCTTCCTCGGTCTGCTGGCCGGCTGTTCCACCCGCGTCGAGCCGTGGTGGGCGCTCGTCCCCGCCATCCTCACGTTCCTGCTCTCGCCCGTCTCTCGCCGCTTCCTGCTGAGCTTCTACGCCCTCGGCGTGGCGATCGGCCCCTCGCCAGACGTTGAATTCGAGCCCGTCGAGCGGTTCTGGGAAGGACAAGGACGCGTCGTCTCCGTGCCCATGTGGACCGCCGATTCGCAAACGGCGCGCCTCGCCACCGGCCAGGGCCGCTTCATGCTCCGCGTCAGCGCCGACCAAGACCTCTCGCTCGGCGACACCGTCGCCTTCCGAGCGTTCGTCCAGCCCCCGTCCGAAAGCGCTGCCGACTACTACCGCCGCATCGGCACGCGCGGCCTGGTCCTGCCCCTCAGCCAGCGGGTCGAGGTCCTCGGCCAAGGCCCGTGGCCCTTCCGAGTCGGCCTCGCATGGCGGCGCGCCTTCGTCGAAACCGTGGACCAAGCCATGAGCCCAGAAGCCGCCGACTGGATGAAGGCCCTCTGCTTCAACGTGCGCGGCAGCCTCGACGATTCGGCCAACGACCAACTCTCGCGCACCGGAACCGCCCACATCGTCAGCGCCTCGGGCCTGCACGTGCTCATCCTCGCGTTCGGCATCCACGGGCTGCTCGGCCTGTTGCCCCTGCCGCGCGCCGCCCAAGTGGCCCTCCTGTTGCTGGTCCTCGCCATCTACGCCGGAGCCGCCGGCCTTCGCCCGCCCGTGCTCCGCGCCGTGGCGATGGGCGCCCTGTTCTTCTCCTCCTACCTGTTCAAACGCGAACCCGATGGCCTCTCCGCCGTCGCCGTCGCAGGCTCCGCCGAACTCCTGTGGTCGCCGGGATCGGTCCTCGACATGGGCTTCCAACTCTCCTATCTCACCGCCGCGTCCCTGAGCCTCTTCATCCGCTTCCCCATCGAGCGCGCCACGGGCATGTGGGACGCCGTCCGCGATTACTTCGTCGGCTTGGCCACGGTGAGCCTGGTGGCGTTTCTGGCCTCGGCGCCGCTGGTGGCCTACCACTTCGGCGTGGTCTCCCTCTCGTCCATCGGCACCAACATGCTCGTGGTGCCCGTGGCGTTCGTCGTGGTGTTGGTGGGCATGCTCGCGCTCCCGGCCACGCTGGCCTTCCCCGAAGTCGCCCGGTTCGTCTATGGCGACTTGGTCCAGCCGCTCGTGGGATGGATGGTCGCCGTCATCGAAGGCGTGGCCCAGTGGCCGCTGGCCGCCGTCTACGTGCCGCCCGTCCCCGCGTGGCTGGTCGTGGCGATCTACGTCGGGTTCGCGCTCGCGTGGTCGCCCACCCGGCGGACCCCCGTCCTCCGTCCGAGTGGTATCTTGCCCTAACGTTGCGGTGGCGTGATCTGGCGTTCGGGTTGGGTGCGGTGTCGGCGGCATGGCTCGTCTATGGCTGCCTGGTCGAATCGCGCCGCCTGGTCGTCGAGCGCAAACGCCTCCGCCTCCCCCGCTGGCCCGGCTCGATGGCCGGCTACCGCGTGGCCGTCCTCGCCGACCTGCACATCGGCCACGAGTACAGCGTCGAACTCGCCGAACGCGCCGTCGCCCTGGCCATCGCCGAACAGCCCAACGCGTTCGTCTTGGCCGGCGACGTGGTCTCGCGCGGATTCCCCGAGGCCGCAGCGTACGCCGAAGCCGTGCTGAGGCCCCTGTGCGCTCTGGACGCCCCCGCCATCGCCGTCTTTGGCAACCACGAGGCCGAATGCGGCGCGCGCCGTCTGGTGGCCGCCTACGAGCGCCTCGGCGTCCGCCTCCTGCGCAACCAGGCCTGCCGCACCCCAGACGGGGTCGTCTGGGCCGGAGTGGATTCCGCCCGCCTGTGCGTCCACGATCCCGCCGAAGCCATGCGCCAAGCCCGCGAACTCGATGGCCCCACCATCGCCGTGTGGCACGAACCCGACATGGTCGAATGCCTGCCCCCAGGCGCCGCCCTGATGCTCGCCGGACACAGCCACGGGGGCCAATGGGTCTTCCCGGGAGGCTTCACACCCATGCACACGTTCATGGGGTCCAGGTTCGTGGCCGGATTCTTCGACGAAACGCCGACGCCGCTCTACGTCAGCCGGGGCGTCGGCACCACCGGGCCCCCCGCGCGCAACAACTGCCCGCCCGAAGTCTCCATCCTGGAGCTGCACCCCCTATGAGCCGTTCCGTCCACTTCATCGGCCTCTGCGGCGTCGGCATGAGCGCCACCGCCATCCTCATGCGCGACCAAGGCTGGACCGTCACCGGCTCCGACGAGGGCTTCTACGATCCGCAATGGTCCATGTTGCTCGCCGAAGGACTTCCACCGATCGAAGGCCACCGCGCCGCCAACATCCCCGCCGAAGCCGAACGCATCGTCATCGGCAGACACGCCAAACTCACGCCCGACACCAACGAAGAGGTCGCCGAAGCCTTCCGGCTCCAAGCCCAAGGCAAGGTCGTCGTGCGCTCGTTCCCCGACGAACTCGAAGACCTGGCCGCCCAGACCCACAACATCGTGGTCACCGGCAGCTTCGGCAAATCGAGCACGGCCACCATGGCGGCCTGGGCGCTGCACCATGCCGGCGCGGACCCCTCGTGGTTCCTCGGCGTGGTGCCCAACGGCTTCCCCCAGGCGCGCCTCGGCGGCTCCGATTGGTTCGTGTTGGAAGGCGACGAGTACCCCACATCGAACTGGGACGACCGCTCCAAGTTCGTCCGCTACCGCCCGACCTCGGCCATCCTCACGTCGCTCGTCCACGACCACAAGAACTTCTTCAAAACCGAGGAAAGCTACGTCGAGCGGTTCCGCGAACTGGTGGGCATGCTGCCCGCTTCGGGCGTGTTGGCGGCCTGCGGCACGGGCTACCGCGTGCCCGAAGTCGCCGCCCTGAGCCGCGCCCGAGTGGTGACCTATGGCGGCGACGGGCCTTGGGACGTGTCCTACCGAGCGTTCCGGCGCATCCCCGGCGGCTCGGCGTTCGAGCTCTGGCGGCGCGGCGAGCGGCTGGGCGAAGTCGAATTGTCCAACATGCTGGGCGTGCACAATGCCGAAAACGCGGCAGGTGTCGCGGCGATGCTGCTCGAACACGGGGCGGTTTCGTTCGAGGCGCTGGCCTCGGCCATGGCGTGCTTCCCGGGGATGAAGCGGCGCTGCGAACTCAAGACCCCGCCCGAGTGCTCCGTGGCGGTTTACGAGGATTTGTCCAGCTCTCGCGAGAAAGCCATGGCGTTTTTGGCGGCGCTGCGGGGCCAATTCCCCGACCGGCGGATCCATGCGTTCTTCCAGCCGCACACGTTCTCGTTCCGGTCGCGGGCGTCGGCGGATTGGTATGCGGGGATGTTCGCGGACGCCTCGCGCGTGGTCCTCTTCTCCCCTCCCTCGCTGCGGGGGCTGGGCGCGGACGAGATGGGCACGCAAGAGATCTTGGAACTGATCCGCGCGGGCTTTTCCGGCCCCGTGGCAGCGGTGGGCGACGCGGAGTCTGCGGTGGCGGAACTGGCCCCGGTCGAACCGGGCGACGTGGTGGCCGTGATGACGAGCGGCAACATGGGCAACGCCATCCCCGCCCTGGTCTCGGCGGTCGTAGCCCGGTTCGGGTGATGGCGCTAAGGACGGGCCATGATCGCCGCTTGCATCAGGTGCTTCAGGCTCATCAATCGAGGATAGGGCGAGGTTCTCCCGACATTACCAACGGGTCGGTTGCGCGCGATGGACTCGTACCGTTCGATCTCGTCAAGCACCCTGGTCCCGTCCCAGCGGAGGTTGTCGTACCCCTCGGCTGGCTCGACATGAAAGAGCGCATAGATGCTCTCAAGATCGCCATCCCCGTCTCCTGCGGTCAGGGCCTGCCACTCCGCAACGCCAACGGCACCGCGATCTTCAATCCGCTTTCTTAGGTCTGCTCGGGTCAGTACCTCATATCCCGGCTTGCTGATCTGTAGCAAACCTGGCATCACATCGTCCCGTCCGCTTCCACCGCGCAGCAGCACGTACCGCGTCATGGACAAGCTCGGAGGAACACGAAAGGCTCCACGTCTTGAGCCCAACCTAACATAGACAATTCCCTTTTCTCGAAGTGCAAGATCAAGTTGGGCTTGATTCCGATACCAAGCGACCAGAACCACCTCCTCTGCCGGAGGAACCGCTCTCTCCCCGTCGTAAAGGGAGTCTGCCTCACGAACTTGGGGAGGGGGCCGTCGGGGTGCATCAGAGACCTCGCGGTAACTGTTCCAGACGTGGTAACTGACCCGTTCCTGTGCAGTCGACCGGTCTGCCAAGTGATCGATGATTCGCTCCAAGAACTCGGCCAAGGTGTCCATGCCGGCAGCGTTGCCAGCTTCGGTCGGCCGAATCGCGAACGCTCCCAAGCCCGGGATCACCTCGTGAAACGCCTGAAAGCGCTTCGTGCAGTCCCCGGGATAAATGATGTAAGCCCCTTGAGACCTTCGAATGGGTCTGCGCCCCAAAAACGAGA
>DDSP01000068.1 GCA_002343445.1 Chthonomonas sp. UBA2387 | reverse complement strand
TGCGGAGGGTTACTCGGCGAAGCCAGCGGGGGAAGGGGGAAGAAGGAAGATGGAAGAGCGACGAACACCACCGAACAACACCGAGCCTCATCAAGCAGCACCCGGCCTACGGCACGGACAGGGGGCGGACTTCGCGGCTTGNNGGGCAGCAGTTCGGCGAGGGTGCAGACGTGGACCAATCCCGAGTCGCCCACCAGAAACAGGGTGACCTGCGCCGGATTGCGCGAGAACTCGCGAATCGCCTGCAGGCACGCGCCGCAGGGGGGCGAGCCGTCCGTCGTCACCACGACGACCTTCTCCAGTCGTCGGCAGCCCTCGGAGACCATCTTGGCCATCGCCACTCGCTCGGCGCAGATGGTGAGTCCGAAGGAGATGTTCTCGATGTTGCAGCCGGCCCAGATGCGTCCGTCCTCGCCGCGCACGGCTGCGCCGACCGCATAGCGGCTGTAGGGCGCGTACGCTCGATCCCGCGCCCTCTTGGCCACGGCGATCAGTTCCAGATCGTCTTTGCTTGTCATCGGTGAACCACGTCTCGTGATCCCGCATCTGCCGCCGGGCGGCCGTCTCGTAGGGTTGATACGCATGCGGGACGCGACAAGGTTTCAGTGTTCGCGAAACCTTGTGGGGCGATGGGCCCGATGGCGAAACCGGATTAGTCGAGCGGCAGGGCTTGAGCGTGCGCCTGATGGGCGGAGAGTTGCGCCTGAAGCATCTCGGCCTTCATGCGCGGAATACCCGTCAGGAGCGTGATCGGCACCTCTTCGAGCATCTGCTTGACCTGGTTGCGGTTGAGCGCCAGCATCTTTTGAAGCGTCTGGATGACTTCCTCGGTTTTGGGGCCGGGGTCGATCAGCCGCAGTTCGAAAAGGCGCTGGTC
Organism: Chthonomonas sp. UBA2387; assembly: GCA_002343445.1. Taxonomy (GTDB): domain Bacteria; phylum Armatimonadota; class Fimbriimonadia; order Fimbriimonadales; family Fimbriimonadaceae; genus UBA2387. Next base: position 89,681 of record DDSP01000068.1, on the reverse strand, counting down.
TTCCGCCTTGACCGCATAGCTGGGGGCGAGCCGCTTGGTCGGCGTCCGCCCTTCGTCCAACGAAATGGGGACCTCCCGGTTGCAGTTCTCGCAGAGCAGGACCTCGGTCTTCTCGCTGTAGTAATTGAGCGTGTTGCAGAAGCCGCAGCGCACCTGCTCCACCGGCAGGACCCTGCCGTCGAGGATCGGGACCAGACGCTGGCATTTGTCGCAACGGAAGTCGTCGTCGGGATGGTAGGTGAAGTAGTTCTGCGCGTGGCAGTAGACGCACTCGACCTTGACGAACTCGATCTTCTTGCTGGTGAAGCCCTTGTACAGGCCGTATCCGGTCGCGCCCAGGCCGGCGATGATGCCGACCCATCCGATCCCGACGAACATCTCGCCGTAGCGCAACCCGACGGCACCGATCACGATGGCGATGATCCCCGGGATCAAGTACATCATGGCGTCGGCCCAGGTGGATTCCTGAACGTCGGACGACCTTTGGGCGTGTTTGTCGGTCTCGCTCATGGGGCACTTCCTAGTACCAGTTTCACCAATTCGCCTCACTGCTTGGTGATTCCTTCTCGCCGCCAGGAAAAGTGAACACGGAGTGAATCCGCGGGTGCAAGCAGGGGCCGTGAATCCTGACTAAACCGGCAGGATAAATCCGTACACAAAGTTCAAAATGAGCGTGTCAGACAAATTTTCATCAAAAAATCTAAAAACGGCCCAGAAGGGTGGAAATCGCGTGTCGGATGGTCTAGGATTGGAATGGAGGACCCGGTCAAGCATCGGGTCACAGAACGACATGAGGCTCGAAACGATCGTATTGGCAATCGGCATGGTGTCGCTCGTCGCGGGAGCGGCGCAGCAAAACCGGCAGAGCGAGCCCAAGTTCCCCCTCAGCCTGTTCGCGAAAGCGACCGAGGACGATTACATCGGCTCCGAGTCGTGCGCGCCTTGCCACGGGGAGCAGGTCAAGAACTTCAAGTATTCGGGCCACGCCTCGTACTCGAACAATCCCAAGTTGGCCCACGGCTACCAGGGTTGCGAGAGTTGCCACGGCCCGGGCAAGTTCCACCTCGACGAGGACAACCCCGAGAACATCGCCTACAGCAAGATCACGCCCAAGGAAATCAACGCCGCGTGCATGCGGTGCCACGGCGAGACGATGAGCGCGGGCGAGTGGCACAGCACGGCGCACGCCCAAGGCAACGTGTCGTGCACGAGCTGCCACCAGATCCACCCCAAGCCGTTCGGCGAGGCCGAGAAGCCGGACATCTCCGGCGCCTCGAACCCGACCGTGGTGGCCAAACCTGCCCCCAAGAAGTTGCTGAAGAGCGAGGAATCGAAGCTCTGCGCCGACTGCCACAAATCCGAAGCCGCCCAATTCCGGCTGAACTCCCACCACCCCGTGCCTGAAGGCCGGTTGGAGTGTTCGGACTGCCACGCGGTCCACCCGACCAACAAGAGCCGAAAGGACATGAAGTCCGTCAAGGGCGCTTGCGTCTCCTGCCACGCCGAAAAGGCCGGTCCGTTCGTGTACGAACACGATATGGGCACCATCGGCGACGGGTGCGCCGAATGCCACCGCGCACACGGTTCGCACAATCCCGAGTTGCTGAAGTCCTTCTCGCGGGGTCTGTGCGCCCAGTGCCACACCGAAAAAGCCACGACGCACTATCCCGGCCGCACTTGCTGGACCGCGGGTTGCCACGTGGCCATGCACGGGTCGAACACCGACCCCAACTTCCTCAAGCGATGAGGAGACCATCCATGCAGAATCGCCACCAAGAAACCGTCGGTTGGAAGCGAGGAATCCTCGCCTTGGCGCTGGCCGTCGGCGTGGCCGGTGCCGCTTTGGCTCAGGACGAGCCCGAGCAGGAAGAACCGCCTGCGCCGAAGTTCGTGCCTCGCCTCAAATACTCGTGGACTCAGTGGGGGCTGCGCGGCAGCGACCACATGTTCCGCCGCTACGGCACTCCGGCGCGGGGGTTCGTCCTCACCGACTTGGGATACGTGTACGCCACCGATGACGCCCGCTATCAATCGGATTTGACCGTTCGAGGCGGCGTCGACCAAGACCTGTGGGTCGGCGGCGGGGCGTCCATGCGGTACGGAACCACCCGGTTCGAAGGTGCTTATCGCACGAACGAATACTACGACAACGTCCCCTTCGAGATCCCCATCAGCAAGCGACAGGAGTTCGACGGGCGCATTGTGCAGAGCTTGGGACAAGGAGTCGGCCTTCAGGTCCGGTTCGCCCAAGAGCAGAAGGACGCGTACTTCGCCGGCCCTCGCGAAGCCGAGCACATCCGCACCCGCACCACCGACACCTCGCTCAAGGGCAAATTGCTCGGGGGCACGGTGGGCATCGGCTACACGGACTATCGCTACTGGGATCGCACCAACGCCGAGCCCGATTCCGAGGTTCAACGCTGGACTGCCCAGTACGGGCGCGAGTTGCTCCGAGGGCTCGATCTGCAGGCCAACTACAGCCACTCGCGGATCAAACAGCCCGGACGCGAGGACAGCGAGATCGAATCGGTGGGCATGAACGGTTCCTACAGGATCGGCGAACGCACTGACCTGACGTTCGGTGTCCATCGCGACAAGATCGACCTGCCTACGGTGCGCACGGCCCACGCCCAAGAGCGGATGCAATTCAACAGCCGCCTGAACCACCGAGGCAAAGACTGGTCGGCCCAGGTCTCCTACCGCCACAAGGAAGTCGAGCGCATTCGCAAGGACCAGTCCTTCGTCGATGTGCCGATTTGGGACTCGGTCGAGGCCAAGTTCCAGACCAAGGTCGGCCCGGGCATGAGGGCTTCCGTTCGCGGCGGCTTCACCCACCTGCGCGGATGGCCGGTCATGAACACGACCGACCCGAACCCCTTGTTCTGGACGGATACGCGGTTCGCGCAAGTCAAGTTCGATCGGACCGGCGACACGTACGCGTTCTACGCGATCCTCGACCACCGGTTCCGCAAGAACGATGCACGCTTGGTGGACCTCTCCACCACGTCGGGCACGCTTGGCGCCACATGGGACGTCGGCCCGGGCGTCTCGCTCTTCGGCGAGGTCGTTCGCGAAACGGCGAAGGTAAGCGGCACAGGTGGCGACGCGGCCAACCTGGACCCCTACTTCCCTTCGAGCATCTCGGGAGCGTTCGGCGTGTCCTACGCGTTCAACCCAGGCTTCCATGCGACGGCGACGTTCACCCATGTGGGCACGAACAACGACAACCCGATGTTCGAGCCGGGCGGCAACTATCGGGGCCGCTACCTCACCCTTGGGCTGACCCATCGCGCCGAAAACGGCGCGGAGTTCGCCGTCACCTACGCACCTTGGCAATACGAAGACAAGGTGCTCTCGTCTCTCGGCTACAACGCCTCGGTGTTCTCCGTTATGGGGAAGGTGAGGTTCTAGGTGGCCATTCGTTTTCGGACCTCTGAGGTCCAAGATCAACGCATCGAGCGGAGGAATCCCATGAAATCCAAATGGTTCTTGACGTTCTTCGCCATCGCACCCTTTGCGGCCACCGTTCTGGTGCTGCAGAGCTGCGGCGGTGAAGGTGGCCCGATCGGCGGAGGCGACGGCGGCGGAGGCTTGCCGCCGATCTCTCAGCAGTTCCTGGCCCTTCTCCCAGCCGGACAAGCGGGCGCGGCGTTCGTCGGCTCAGACAAGTGCGGCGAGTGCCACGGCACGCGAGACCACGGCACGCAGTTCAACGACTGGCTTGAGACCAAACATGCTTCGGTCGACGTGGGTTGCGAGCGGTGCCACGGGCCGGGCTCCAACCATGCCGAAGGTCCGGCGCTCGACAACATCCTGACGTTGCCGAAGTCCGCCTCTGCGGTTGTCTGCGCCCAGTGCCACGGTTCGATCTACGACGAGTGGCGGCTGTCTCAGCACAGCAAGCTGATCGCGTCGCCGGTCGAAGAGGCCGCGCACGATCCGAACCGCTATGGCCGCACCTCGCAGTGCATCAACTGCCACAGCGGCGTGTTCCGAGCGGTGGCCGACAACGGCCATGCGGTTCAGAACATGTCCGACGAGGAGATCCGACACTTGGCGGAAGGCACGATCAACGACGTGCCGCACAGCGCGCCCTGCGTGAGCTGCCACAACCCGCACAAGAACACGGGCTACCTGTCCGACAACGGCAAGGAGGTCCAACTCCGGCGCGCGGTCTTCAACACCGACACCGGACCGATCGCTCCTGGATCGACGCCCACGGTGTTCACCAACTTCGACCATGTGTGCGCCCAATGCCACAACGGCCGAGGTACGAACCCGTCTGACACGGCGCTCCGCACCGCAACCGCCCGCCCGAGCATGCACGACTCCAACCAGTTCAACATGCTGATGGGCATCGGCGGTGTCGAGGGCGAGGGTGTGGTGGCCCGCAACACGGCCCACGCCACGGCACCCGGCCAATGCAGCACCTGCCATATGCCCGATTCGCGACACTCGTTCGTGCCGGGTTATGACCGTGGTTGCCAGCCGTGCCACACGGCGTCCGACGCCGCAGCGCGGACCAACCAGACCAAGTCACAGGTTCTGCAGCGCCTCTATGCCCTTCGGGCAAGGCTGAACGCCTGGGCGCAAGCCACCTTTGGCGACGAACTGTTCTGGGAGTACACCACGAACATCACGGCCGAAGGCAAGACACCGCCGAACCAGGCCAACATTCCGCCGGAGATCAAGCGCGCCCGCCACAACTACTACTTTGTGGTCCGTGACGGCGGCTATGGCGTCCACAACGCGCCGTACGCCAACCACCTGATCACTGTCGCGAACGACAACCTCGACACGGTCAACGCTGGCACCGTCCGTGTCGCAGGTGTCAGCCTGTCGCAGATGGAAGCCGCCATCCAGCGAGATCGCCAACGCGTCCGACGCGCAAGCGCCGACGGACACGGCGACGACTGGTAACGACCCGTCCTCGTGTCGGCGGCGGTTCGCCGCCGACACGACTTTCGCTCGATCCACCGCCTCGGTGTATGAAAACACCGGGGCGGCGTCCTATCTGGGACTAGCGTTCCAGATTCCGTTTGGCTTATGATCTTCACAGGGAAACAAGCACGATGAACGAAGGTCACCTTCACTTGGACACGGCACCCCCGATGCTCCCCTCTCCCCCTGCGTGGTCCCTCAACCTTGGCGAAGCCGGCAAGGCGCTCGTCATCCTTGGGTGTCTCGCCTTCTTGATCTCCGCCTTCTCCTGGTGGATAGCGCCCCACAAGTCCGAATTCGGAAAGATCGGCAAGGTCGGCTTTGTCCTCGGCTGCTTGGCGATCTTCGGCACGTTTGCCGCTCTCGCCACGCTCTTCGTGTTCAACCGGTTCGAGTACGAATACGTTTGGGGACACGCGGACAAGCGCAACCTGATCCCCTACCGCATCGCGGGCGTCTGGTCCGGTCAGGAGGGCAGCTTCCTGCTCTGGGCGACCTGTGCAGCGATGTTCGGCCTCTTCACCGTCAGGGGAGCGGCCCATCTGCGTCGCTGGTACACGATCGTTTACGCGCTTTTCCTTGGCGCGCTCTGCGGCATCCTCGCCTTTGAGTCGCCGTTCAACCTGAACTTGCTCGACGGCAAGCCCGTCGTGCCCGAAGATGGGCTCGGCCTTGCGCCATCGCTCCAAAACTACTGGGTGACCATCCACCCTCCCACGATCTTTCTCGGTTTCGGCTCGTTGACGGTGATGTTCGCCTTCGCTATGGCGGCCCTGCTTCAGAAGGACTCGAAGGGTTGGCTGGCACTCGCGAGACCCTGGGCGATCGTCTCCATGACGCTCGTCGGACTCGGATTGTGCATGGGCGGGTTCTGGGCCTACGAGACGCTCGGATGGGGCGGCTTCTGGATGTGGGACCCTGTTGAAAACGTCAGCTTTGTTCCGTGGGTCCTGACCGGCGCATTCATTCATGGCGCGATGGTTCAAGCGACGCGCAACAAGTGGGCCCCCTCGAACCTGCTGATGGCGGCGTTGCCGTTCATCTCGTTCGCTTACGGCACATTCCTCACGCGCTCGGGCATGCTGGCCGAGACCAGCGTCCACAGCTTCGCGCAGATGGACTCCTCGGCGCTCAAGATTCTGCTTTCGCTTCTCGCAGTCAGCGTCTTGGGCTTCCTCGCCCTGTGGGTTCCCTTCGCCCTGAAGAACAAATCTCAAGTCGAAGAAGGCGACCCGAAAGGCTGGACCCGCGAGGGCTTCTTCCGCACGGGTTCGCTGCTGTTTACCGGCTTTGCAGTCGCGACGCTGGTGGGCATGAGCGTGCCGTTCTTCATGGCGGTGACGGGACGCCCATCCAAAGTGGTCGAAGAGAAGCTGTACCACCTCATCCTGCCGTACCTGTTCGTCCCCTTGATGCTCGCGATGGCCGTCGCGCCGTTCGTCTCGTGGCGCGGATTGCCGCCCAAGGAGATCTGGAAGAAGGTCTATGGCGCGTTCTGCATCACGTTCGGTTTGGTCGGCATCACGATGTTGCTGATCACGGCCACGCCTTTGCGCAAGACGCTGCCGATCACGGGCACCGTAGATACGATCTTCCGCCAGTCCATCCCGCTTTTGCCGTGGATGCTGGTGCTGATCGGCATCTGCCTCTTTGTCATCGTGGCGAACACGTTCAAGGTGGTCGAGCTGGCCAAGAGGTCGAAACTCGGCACGGCGGCGTTCATGGCCCACATCGGGGTCGCAGTCTTGATGGCAGGGCTGATCGTCTCGCGCGGCTTCGAGCGGCGCGCCGAGCTGTACGTCCAAGAAGGCGTGCCCGGCAAGGGACTCGGCTTCACGTTCGATTACCAGAAGGCCACCTCCGATCTGTACGACCGCGACAACAAGATGGTCTTCGACGTGCGCGGGCCCGTGCAGTCGTTCACGGCGACGCCTGGGTTCTACTATGTGCGCCAGCAAGACGGCTCCGAGAGCCCGATGGTCTGGCCCCATATCGAGCGCGGTGTGCTCCACGACATCTACGTGACGCTTCACCCCAGAGCGACCGACGCCACCGAGGTCGTCACCCTCAAGCCCGGCGAGCACTTCGAGTTCAACGGAACGAAGTTCATGTTCAGCAAGGTCGTTCGCGACGGCAACGCCGGCGAGGATGGAACGAGGTTTGGAGCCGAGATCGTCGCGACGGCGGATACGGGCCAGTCGGTGACCTTGACGCCCACGATGCGACTGGGCGGTGGTGGCGTCGTCTACGAACCCGTCCAAATCGGGGTCCACTACATGCTGAACCTCAAGAGCATGAACGTGACCGACGGCACGGTGGACGTGCAGATGACGTTCGCGAAGCCCGTCTATCCGATCGAGGTGTTCTTCAAGCCGATGACCATTCTGGTCTGGCTCGGTACGGGCTTGCTGACCCTTGCCGGATTCCTCGCCGCCTGGTATCGCCGAGCGCCTAGGGTCGTCACGGTGCGCGAAGAGGAAGCGGCCGAGATTCCGCAGACCACGCTGCCGAAGGGCAAGCTGGTCGGCGCGGGCCAACAAGCCTTCCAAGGGGATCGGCCCTAAAGAGTGGCTTGACGACAACGGAGCGCTTCGCGGGCGAGTTCTTCGCCCACGCGGCGCTCCTCGTCCACCACGACGGTTGCGCCGGCGGCGTCGATGGCCGCAGCGAATCGGTGGTAGCGTGCCCGCGCCACAACGTGGATTTCCGGGTTGACCTGTTTCGCCCCCACCACGGCAAGGCGCGCGCTCTCGTGGTCCGAAACGGCAACCACAAACAGGTCGGCGTTGGCGATTCCAGCGTGAATCAGCGTTTCGGGGTTCGTCGCATCGCCGAGGTGAGCCTCGAAGCCTTTCGCCCGCCAATCGTGAACCGTCTTCGGGTTGACGTCGATCAGGACCATCTGGCCAGGCAACTCGGACAACGCTTCGACGAACGCCACACCCGCCTCGCCCAAGCCCGCGACCACTGTATGCCCCGAGAGCTTCGGCTGGGGGCTTCGCTCGCGCGTGTCCTTCGCCAACGTCCGCAACCGAAAGAGCCGCTTGGCCAGCGAGCGCGCCGCCTGTGGTGCCGATGCGACCAACAGGGGCGAGAGAACCAGCGTGATGATCGCCACGGAGTTCACGGCTTGCAGCGTCCCACTATCCAGAACGCCCTTTGAAGCGCCCAGTTGGCCCAGCACGAACGACAGCTCTCCCACTTGGCTGATGCAGATCCCGGCGGCCAGCGAGTGGACGATGGTCTGGCGAGACAGACGAAAGCCCACGAACGCCACAGCGGTCTTGACCAAGAGCACCGCGACGACCAGACCCAAGACCAGAAGCAGGTTGGCAGCGACCCAGCGCACGTCGGCCAGCAAACCCACCGACGTAAAGAAGATCGTGACAAAGAGCGTTCTCAGCGGCGCGACGTCCACGCGCAACTGCTCGGAGAACGAGGTCTCGGCGAGCAGCATCCCCGCGAGGAACGCCCCGAGGCTGGGCGAGACGCCCAGTGTATGTGCCACGTACGCCGCTGCCATGCAGATGAGGATGGAGAGGAGGATCGGCAGTTCGCGGTTCCGGCCCATCACCGACGACAGAAAGGCCCTCGGAACCAGTCGGGTGAGGACGATGTACGAAGCCAACACCACGACCACGCCCAAACCGAGGCTGGCGAACGAGAAGTCCTGCGCCACCTGCGCCCCAGCCGGCGAGAGAAAAGCGAACAGCAATACGAGCGGCACCAACGCGGCATCCTGAACCAGCAGAACGCCGATCGAAGCCCTGCCGTGAACGGCGTCCAGCGCGCCCGTGTCCTTAAGGATGCGCATCACGATGGCCGTACTGCTCAGGGCGATGATCGCGCCCAAGGCCACGGCAGGCCCAGGCTTGAAGCCCATCGCCATGCAGATCCTAGCGACAACCAAGCCCGTCGTCAGAATCTGGAACAGCGCCGGCCCCAGGGCGCTCCAGCCCATGGCGCGCAGCTTGGCGAACGAGAACTCGAGACCGATGGTGAAGAGGAGGAGCGCGACGCCCGCCTCGGCGATCAGGCCGACCCGCGCGGGGTCGGAAATCAGCCCGAGCGAGCTGGGTCCCAGAATCACGCCCGCCAGAATGTAGCCGATGACGGCGCTCTGTCGAATGCGCTCCAAAAACACGCCCAGGACCACCGCTCCGGTCAACACGGAGACGAGGTCGAGCAACAGGCCCCATCCATGGTCCATCAGCCAGAGTCTAACTCACCCGGGGGCCGTCGCGTCATGGGGGTTCGCCGCGCATTGGTCCCAATGGTTGCACCAAGATCGTCGGATCATCCAAACTGGGAGATTGCGTTGCGCGAGGCAACGATCAGCGATGCCCAATTCTCCCGTCCTCAACGTCGGCTTCTACAACTACGTGATGACCGACCATCTCGTCGCCCTCGTCAGCGCGGATTCCGCGCCGATGCGCCGGTTGATCCAAGCGGCGCGCAAGAGCGGCAAGATCATCGACGCGACTCAGGGGCGTCGCACGAAGTGCGTTCTGTTCACCACGGGCGAGAGCATCGTCCTTTCCGCGATCTCGCAAGAGACGCTGGCCAAGCGCCTGTCGACCGGGGAGTTGGTCGCTGATGAAGAGTAGCGGGCAGATGTCGCTCTGGCGTAACCTCCTGCAGCCATTCACCCGAGATATCGGCATCGACCTCGGAACGGCTAACACGTTGGTCCACGTGCGGGGCCATGGCGTGTTGCTGCGCGAACCCAGCGTCGTCGCGGTCAACAAAGACAACGGCGAGGTTCTGGCCGTCGGCGAAGAGGCCAAGCGCATGTTGGGCCGCACGCCCGCGAACATCGTGGCCATTCGTCCGCTCAAAGACGGCGTCATCGCCGATTACGACCAGACGGAGAAGATGTTGCGGCACTTCATCGCGAAAGTGTCCCGGCGGACGATCTTCTTTCAGTCCGTGGTGGTCGGCATCCCCTCGGGCGTGACCGAAGTCGAGCGGCGGGCTGTGCTGCAGGCGACCCGCAAAGCAGGGGCGACGCAGGCGTTTGTCGTCGAAGAGCCCATGGCTGCCGCGATCGGCGCGGGTCTGCCCATCGAAGAGCCTGTCGGCTCGATGATCGTGGACATCGGCGGCGGGACGACGGAAGTCGCCATGATCTCGCTCGCGGGCATCGTGCACAGCCGAAGCATCCGCGTGGCTGGCGACGAGTTCGACGAAGCGATTTCCTCCTACATCCGCCGTGCGTACAACCTGGCCATCGGCGATCGGACGTCTGAGTCCACCAAGATCGCCATCGGCAGCGCCATGCCGCTGGAGCAAGAACTCTCGGTCGAGGTCAAGGGCCGCGACCTGGTCACGGGTCTGCCACGCAGCGCGATCATCTACAGCGACGAAATCCGCATGGCGATCGCCGAGCCGCTGAACGCGATCGTCGAAGCGGTGAAACTCACGTTGGAAGCGACTCCGCCCGAGTTGGCGGCCGACGCGATGAATCTCGGAATCACGTTGGCTGGCGGAGGCGCCCTTCTCCGAGAGCTGGATCGGCTCATCGCTCACGAAACCGGCATGCCCGTTCACATCGCCAACGACCCGATGAGTTGCGTGGCGATCGGCACCGGCAAGGTTGTCGAGGCGATGCACGAAAGTCCAGCCATCCGCAAGATGCTGGAGAAGTCATCGAGGACGTAAGAGCCCACTCCCTACGCGACTGGCTGACTCTGATCGCCTTGATCGTCGTCGCCGTCATGCTGGGCCGCGTCCAAACCAACGCGCGCAACGCAGGCCAAGTGGATGCGGTCACGTCGAACATCCAAACCGCGAGCGATCTGATCGGACGTCCGGTGGGAGCTGTTTCTCAGGGCATCAACGACTTCACCCAGGGCATTTTCCGGGCGGGCGGCCTGCGCGCCGAAAACGAGCGGTTGAGGGCCCAAGAGCAAGCCTGGAGCCTCTACGAGGCCCGCATCCGCGACATGGAGAGCGAGATCGAGCAACTGCGCGCGCTGATGGGCCTGCCGCCCATCCCGGGCCGGGAAGCCGTGACCGCTGTGGCCATCGGTTACTACCCGCACGAGCACCGGATGACGTTGGGCGTTGGGTCCGACCAGGGCATTCGGCCCGACCAGCCCGTGCTGACCGCCGCTGGCCTGATCGGCGTGGTGCACTCGGTGGAAGCGCAGCGCTGCCAAGTGCGCCTGATTTCCTCGCCGCAGTTCCAAGTTGGCGCGGCCGTGATGGGCGAAGTGCCTCTGGAAGGGATCGCCAAAGGCGAAGGGCGAGACGTCTTGATCCTGCAACTCTTGGACCTCTCGCAGCCCATCGAACTCGACCAACCCGTGGTGACGTCTGGCTACTCGGAACGCATCCCGCGAGGGCTGCCGATCGGCAAGGCCGTCCAGGTGGAAGACGACGAGCAATTCGGCATCCGCCGCGTGCGCGTGTTTCCCCACGTTCGACTGAGCAACGTCCGCTCGGTGGTGGTGCTGAAGTGAGGTTCTGGATCGCCTTGGCCGTGCTTTGGGGCGGGGCAGCGCTGCAACAGGGCGCCTCGGAGCGCCTCGCGGTTCTGGGTTGCGCGCCAGACTTCCTGCTGGCGGCCGTCGCCCCGCTGGCGCTGTCGTATGGTCGGAGCGGTGGAGCGGTGGTGGGTTTCTTTGCTGGGCTGCTGCACGGCGGCTTGGCGGGAGCGAACATGGCCCAGTACTCCGCGAGTCGCGCTATCGTAGGGTTCATCGCGGCTTGGACCGGCTCTTCGATTGAGAAGCTCGAACCGATGACGTGCCTGATCCACGTGGTGTGCCTCACCGTGCTCGGGCGGGTCCTGTTCATGTTCATGGCCCCGCCCGCCCAGATCGGGTCCTACCTATTGGCTACAATAGGAGTTGCGGTGTACAACGGTGTAATCGCGCTTCCTATCTACGCTTTGCTCCGGAAGACCGTCCGCAAAGACCCGCTTTGAACCCCTCTTCAACGCCATGAGCAAGCATGTGAACGTCCTCGAAATGGCGCGCCAACAGTTGGCCGTCGCCGCCTTCCACCTCGACCTCGATGAAGGCTTGCACGCCGTCCTCGCCCGGCCCAAGACCCAGATGGTGGTCAACTTCCCCGTGGTTCTGGACAACGGGCAGGTGCAGTGCTTCGAGGGCTTCAGGGTCCAGCACAACGCCAGCCGCGGACCCACCAAGGGCGGCATCCGGTTCCACCACGACGTGGATCTGGACGAAACGACGGCTTTGGCCATGTGGATGACGTGGAAGTGCGCCGTGGTGAACATTCCCTACGGCGGCGCCAAGGGCTCCGTCCGCATTAACACCAAGAAGTACTCGAAGCGCGAACTCGAGAAGGTGACGCGTCGGTTCACCAGCGAAATCAGCTCGATGGTGGGAGAACGGTCCGACATCCCGGCGCCCGACATCGGCACGAACGCCCAGGTGATGGCCTGGGTCATGGACACCTATTCGATGATCCGGGGCTACACGACGCCCGGCGTGGTCACGGGCAAGCCGATCGCGCTCGGTGGTTCCGAGGGCCGAAACGAAGCCACGGGCCGGGGCGTTATCGTCGCGGCCCACGAAGCGACGAAACGGGTCGGACTCGATTTCGCCAACTCGACGGTCGTGGTCCAAGGCTTTGGCAACGTCGGCTCGGTCGCGGCGATGCTGGCCGAGGAAGCCGGAGCCAAGGTCATCGGCATCAGCGATGCCCGAGGCGCAATCTTCAATCCCAACGGGTTGCCGATCAAGGAACTCTATCACCGATACAGCGGCCGGGACGGCGGCATCCAGGAATACAAGGACTGCGATAGAATCACCAACGCCGAGCTTCTGGCGCTCGACTGCGACATCCTCATCCCATCCGCGATCGCCGCGCAGATCACGGGCGAGAACGCCCATGCCGTGAAGGCCAAGCTGATCGTCGAGGGCGCCAACGGCCCCACCACGCCCGAAGCCGACCAGATCCTTGACGACCGCGGCATTCTGGCCGTGCCGGACATTCTGGCCAACGCCGGTGGCGTCGTGGTGAGCTACTTCGAGTGGGTGCAAGACCTGCAGAACTTCTTCTGGGAGGAAGGCGAGGTCAACAACAAGCTCGAGCGCATCATGCGGAACGCTTACAAGGCCGTCGAGGCCACCATGGACGAACACAAGGTTGGAATGCGTACCGCCGCCCACATCATCGGAGTCAAACGCGTGGCGGACGCCACGATCACTCGCGGGATCTTCCCCTAAGACCCACGCCCCCCGTGTCTCGCTGCGTTGGGGACCTTTGAAAAAAGGTCCCCAAAACGGTGTGCGACGTTGTACAATTTCGCACGTTCTCGAGTAGCAGCGATATGAGTATGGTCTTGCACTTGGCGGTGGCCCTGGTGGCCCAAAGCGGCATCGTCGTGTTTGATGGACTGGCTGTCGGCATGAGCGATCAGGGGCGCTGGCGGTCTATGGACAGCCTGTTCTCCAAATCCTGGCCCAAGCCGAGCGTTGCGCCGGCGACCGTGGCGCGGCTCACCGAAGCCGGAGGGTTCGTTCTTGGCCAGCGGGGCGACGTCAAGCCCTTCAAAGGCAGCCTCAAGTTCCAGGGCGAAGACGGCGCACCCGGGGACCGGGGATGGACGCTTGCCGACCGGACCGGCACCGACGGGGTCGTTTGGTTCGGACCAAAACCTGCGGCGCCCAAGGTCACGTTCGCCAAGACGGATTCGGCCACCTACGTATCCGCCGTGAAGACGTTCCTCCAAGGCAAGGGCTTCAAGAACCCCAAGCCCCACATCCAGACGATCGCGTTGGTGGACCTTGACGCAAACGGCACCCAAGAGGCCCTCATTTTCGCGTCCAGCCTGCCCGAGGACCAGATCCACAACGCCTTCGCGGGGAACATGAGCAACCCGCGCCCGAACGACTACAGCGTTTGGCTCATCCGCCACGTGGTCGGGAAGAATGTCAAGACCATCACGGCCTACTTCTCCGACGGCAAGAAGAATGGCCTCGAGGGACACACCCGTTTCGCGGGTCTATGGGACCTCGACGGGAAGCCGGGAGTCGAGATTCTGACCGAGTGGAACGGCTACGAGGGCTGGTCGGGCTCGGTGCATGCCTTCTCGAAAGGTCGCCTGACGCTCTTGGCCGAAGCGGGCGACGGCGTGTAGCCGAGGTCCTCAGTATCTGGCGCTTGCGAGCGTGTCCAGAGTCAGCAGCTCGGGGCCTTCGCGAGTGATGTGCACCGTATGCTCGAAGTGGGCGGAGCGCTTGCCGTCCGCCGTCACCATCGTCCACTTGTCGGCCAGTGTGACGACCTTGTACGTGCCTTCGTTGACCATGGGTTCGATGCAGATCGTCATGCCGGGCCGCAGCAGGTCACCCTTGCCCGCCTTCCCAAAGTTGGGCACACTCGGCTCTTCGTGCAGTTCACGCCCGATGCCGTGGCCGACGAGGTCCCGCACCACCGAGAAGCCGTTGGACTCGACGTAGCGCTGGACGGCGGCGCCGATGTCGCCCACCCGGTTGCCCACCCGCGCCTTGGCGATTCCCTGCTTCAGCGCCTCTTCCGACACGCGGAGCAACTTCTGAGCGTCGCGGTCCACCTCGCCCACGGGGTAGGTCCAAGCGGCATCGGCATGGAAGCCGTTTCGGAACACGCCCACATCGAGGTCCACGATGTCGCCTTCCTCGAACGGTACATCGTCGGGAATGCCGTGGATGACCACGTTGTTCTTGGAAATGCACATGGCCGCTGGATAGCCGCGGTAGTTCTTGAACGAGGGCGTCCCACCGTGCGAGGCGATGATCTTCTCGCCCAGATCGTCTAGGTGTCTGGCCGTCGTCTTGCCGGGGACGATCGCGGCGGCGCACTCGCGCAGGACCTGGGCGACGATCGCGCCGTTGGCGCGCATGACGGCGATTTCTTCCGGTTTCTTGATGCGGATCATTGATACATGGCGGCGCAGATTTCGGCGTACACCACTTCAAGATCGGCCATGCCGTCCACCGTCCGCAGCTTGCCCCGGTCGCGGTAGTAGTCCACCACGGGCCGGGTGTTCTCGTGAAACACACGCAGACGCTCGCGGATCACGTCGGGCATATCGTCTGAGCGGGTGATCACCTCGACGCCCGGGGGCGGCGGGTTGAACGCGACATGATAGATCTTGCCGTCGGTCTTGCCCATTCGCCGACCACCCAACCGCTCGACGAGGATTTCGTCGGGGACTTCGATGGCGATGGCGCGCGAGATGCACTGGCCCGTGGGTTCGAGCTTGGCGTCGAGAGCGATGGCCTGGGCGACCGTGCGCGGGAACCCATCCAGCACGAACCCGCGGTCGTGGGGGTCCTTGGTCTCCAGGTGGCGGGCCATCATGCCCACGGTCACATCGTCGGGAACCAGTTCGCCTGCGTCAATGAACCTTTGGGCAAGACTGCCGAGTTCGGAGCCTGCGTTGATCTCCGCGCGGAACACGTCGCCGGACGAGATATGGCGTATGCCGAGACGAGATTTGAGAAGACCCGCCTGCGTCCCTTTGCCGACGCCAGGCGGGCCGATGAGCACCAATCGCATGAAGTCACCTACTGACCGTAGCTCTTCATGACGAGATTGGCCTCGATCTGACGCATCGTTTCAAGGGCAACGCTGACCATGATGAGCAGAGACGTACCAAACAGAACGCTGACGCCGCCGCCTTGGATGTTCACGTTGTAGAACACGCGAGGCACCAAGAACTGCGTGAGCGCGACGAGCGCAAGGAATCCCGCACCGACGATGGTGATTCGGGAGATGACGCCGTCGAGAAAGTCCTTGGTCTGCTTGCCCGGACGAACACCCGGGATGAACGACCCGGCTCGCTTGAGGTTGTCCGCGATGTCTTCGACGTTGTACTGCACGGCGGTGTAGAAGTACGTGAAGAAGAAGATCAGCAGCGTGTAGAACAAGGAGCCGGTGACGGCCTTCCATCCGTTGGCACCGGGGTTGAACCAGTCGGCGATCTGCATCACGATGTCCTGCGCAGCCGAGCCTTGAGGCATGAGCAGCGCGATCTGTTGCGGGATGTAGACCAGCGAGACGGCGAAGATGATCGGGATGACGCCGACCATGTTCACGGAGAGCGGCAGATAGTTCGGACCGCCGCCAGGCATCATGCGGTTGCCCACCTGACGCCTCATGTGCTGGATCGGGATGCGCCGCTGAGCGGTCGTGAAGTACACGATCACCCAGGTGACCGCCAAGAAGATGACGGTGACGATGCCGATCTGGAACCAGTTGATCAGGCCGTTCTGCAGGTTCTGGACGATGGGTTGGACCATCGCGGGGAACGAGGCGATGATGCCAGCGAAGATCATGAGCGAAACGCCGTTGCCGATGCCTTTCTCGCTGATCTGCTCACCCAGCCAGAGAATGAACATGGCGCCAGCGGTCCAGAACAGGACGACCACGAGTCGCGTCCACCAGTCCATCGCGATGCCCCCGCTGGTCATATAGCTGAGCAAGCCGAAGCCTTGCGCGAAGCAGAGGACGATGGTCAGGTAGCGCGTCCGGCGGTTCTGCTGCTTGCGCGCGTGCTCGCCGCCTTCCTTGAGTTCCTGCTTCCAGTGCGGCAGCGCCGTCTGCAGGATCTGCATGATGATCGAAGCCGTGATGTACGGGTTCAGGCCCAGGGCAAAGATCGAGATGCGCTTGAGGCTTCCGCCGCCGAACGTGTCGAGCAGTTGGAAGATCGGCACATTGGCCAGCCTCGCGATCAGTTCGGCCGTGCTATGCCCGGGGATCGGGACTTGCACGTGGATGCCCACCATGTAGATGGCGAACATCTGCATGACGAACATGATCCGGCCCCGCAGGTCGGGGTCGGCCCAAGCGAGACGCATGGTCTCGAACAGGGGCATCTGGAGGCCCTTGGGGTTGGTGCCCGCTCCGATGCCTCCAGGAATCGCGCTCACAGGGTGACGGCCTCCCCGCCGGCCTTGGCGATCGCTTCGGCCGCGGACTTGCTGAACTTGTGAGACTTGACCGTGAGTTTCTTGGTGAGGGCGCCAAAGCCCAAAACCTTCACGCCGTCCTTGATGCCGGGGATGATGCCGATGGCCACCAGACCCTCGGGCGTGACTTCTGCACCGGCCTCGAAGAGCTTGTCCAAATCGTCGAGGTTGACGATGGCGTACTCCTTGTGGTTGATGTTGCGGAAGCCCTTCTTCACCGGGAGTCGGCGCTGGAGGGGCGTCTGGCCGCCTTCAAAGTTGGGGTGGATCTGCCGGCGCGCCTTCTGGCCCTTGGTGCCTCGGGCGGCCGTCTTGCCCTTGCCGCTGCCAATGCCTCGGCCGACGCGCTTCTTGCGCCTGTTGCTGCCCTCGTTGGGCTGGATGTTGTTCAGAAAGGACATTGGATTATTCCTCGGTTGCCTTGGCCTTGGGCTTGCGCTTCGGCTTGGGCGCCTCGGCTTCCACCGCCGGATCGGCGACGGGTGCAGCGGCGGCCTCGACCGGTGCGGCTTCGACGACTTCGACCTTCAGGAGGTGGGCCACCTTGCGGATCATGCCGCGAATGGTCGGATTATCCTCTTGAATGACGGTCGAATGGAGTTTCCTGAGTCCAAGGGCCGCCACGGTGGCGCGGTTCTTGGGCGTGTTGCCGTAGGGACTCCCGATCAGTTCAATACGTAGCGGCATCGGCTTCCTCCTTGCGGACCTTGGGCAGCCACGGCACGAGTTCGTCGACCTGCAGGCCGCGATCCTCGGCGAGTTTCTCGGGGCTGCGAAGGCTCTTGAACGCCTCCATGGTGGCGTAGCACATGTTGACGGCATTGCGGCTGCCGAGCGACTTGGCCAGCACGTTGTGGACGCCTGCGGCTTCGAGGCAGGCGCGCACCGCGCCGCCGGCCTTGACGCCCGTACCGGGCGAAGCCGGTCGCAGGATGACCTGCGAGGTCCCGAAGCGCGCGTTCACTTCGTGCGGGATGGTCTCCCCGACGCGCTGGATGTTGAACATGTTCTTCCGCGCGGCTTCCTCGGCCTTCCGGATCGCGTCCGGGATGCCTCGGGCCTTGCCGATGCCCATGCCCACGTTGCCTTTGTTGTCGCCGACCACCACCAGGATGGACCACGAGGCCGTCTTGCCGCCCTTGTGCGTCTTGAACACCTTGTTGGTGCGCACGATTCGGACGTCGAGCTGGGGTCCTTCTGTGTTTCGGCTTTCTCGCTTTCCGCTCAAACGTAGTTTCATTGGTTCAGAACTCCAGTCCGCCCTGCCTGGCGCCTTCCGCCAAGCTGGCCACGCGTCCGTGGTATCGGAAGCCGCCTCGGTCGAACACGACTTGCTTCACGCCTTTCTCGGCGGCGCGCTTGGCGAGCAGTTCGCCCACTTGCTTCGCGCCGTCGCGGTTGCCGCTGCCGATTTCCTTGTCTTGGCTGCTCGCCGAGGCGAGGGTCGTGCCCGTTGCGTCGTCGATGATCTGCGCGTAGATGTGCTTCAGGCTCCGAAACACCGCCAGCCGGGGTCTGTCTCCGGCACCGGACAGGTGCTTCCGGATGCGCTCGTGCCGCACCACGCGAAGTTTGGATCTTGTCTTTGTCGCCATTGAAGATCTTCCTTTACTTGCCAGCGGCCCTCTTGCCGGGCTTGAGCTTGATGACCTCGCCTTGGTAGCGGACGCCCTTGCCCTTGTAAGGGTCGGGCTTGCGCGTCTTGCGAACGTCGGCGGCCACTTGGCCGACCGAGGCCTTGTCGATGCCGGAGACCACGATCTGTTGGATACGGGTCTTGTCCTCGGCCTTCACCTCGAACGAGATGCCTTCGACGGGCGCCACCTTTACGGGGTGCGAGTAGCCGAGGCTCAGGTTGAGGCCCTGGCCATCCACCGCGACGCGGTAGCCGACGCCGATGACTTCGAGCGTCTTCTTGTGGCCTTCGGTCACGCCCACGATGCAGTTGTGGATGAGCGTGCGGGCGAGGCCGTGTTGCGAGCGGTGCCGGCGGTTGTTGGTCGGGCGTTCGATCGAGAGCGTTCCGTCCTCTTGCTTGAGAGACAGTTCGCGGGCGATCTTGACGTTGAGGGTGCCCTTCGGGCCTTTGACCGTCACGTTGCCCAGTTCGTCGCACTGCACTTCGACGTTCTTGGGCACGGCGATGGGTTTGAATCCGATTCTCGACATGGTGTACCTACCAGACCTCGCAAAGGACTTCGCCGCCGATCCGACGCTTGCGCGCCTCACGGTCGGTCATGACGCCCTGACTGGTCGAGACGATGCGCGTCGCGAGGCCGCTCTTGAGCGGCTTCATGTCGTCGGCACCCATGTAGACGCGCAGACCGGGCTTGCTCACGCGGTGCAGGGTCTGCACCAGGGCTTTCCGGCGCGCATCGTAGCGCAGGTGGACGCTGATCGTCGGGAAGGCGGTTTCGGTGGTCACTTCGTAACCCTTGATGTAGCCTTCCGCCTGAAGGATTTTGAGAATTTCGACTTTGATCTTGCTGTGGGGCGCCTTCACGGTGTCCGCGTGGCTGCGGTAGCCGTTCCGGATGCGCGTCAGCAGGTCGGCGATGGGGTCGCTGTGCATAGGGTGTGCTCCTCTGGCGTTACCAGCTGGACTTGGTCACGCCGGGCAGAAGGCCGCGGTGCGCGTGTTCGCGCAGGCAGACGCGGCAGACGCCGAAGAAACGGATGTAGCCGCGCGGTCGCCCGCACAGGGAACATCGGTTGTAGGAACGCACCTTGAACTTGGGCTTCCTCCGCTGTTTTTGAATCAGACATTCTTTGGCCATAGGCAATCGGTCCCGCCGTTTCCGAATCGGTTCGCGTGTTTCCTTCGTCTGAAACCTCGAAGGTCCGCGCTTCGTTCGTGGCTAGGTTGTGGTTCGCGCGACTCAGAGCCGCACGAATCGGGAAGCATACCGCACGCCGGGTCGCGGCGTCAATCCCCGTGCACGGCCCACCTCTCGAAGCCGCTGGGCGGGCAACGCTCCACTCGCACCCTCACATCAACATGAATTCCGCATGAATTGTGAGCGGGGGGGGCAGCCGGGGGAAGCTGCCCCTACAATGGGTTCGACTTTACTTTGACAGCATTGCCGTACGGTAGTGAAGTTGCGCAGCTCGTGCCTGACCGCCGCCAAGCTTCTGCGAGGAATGAAGATGATTAGAGACGTGTCGCCCCGAATCCACCGGCTGAACCTTGTCATGTTGGCCTCGTTTACGCTGACCGGCTGGAGTTGCCTGCTGATGTCCTCGAGCATGGGAGCCGACCCATCCATCACCTGCCTTGACAGGTTGCGCAAGATCGGACAGGCGACTTTGATCTACGCAGCGCAGAACGACGACCGGATTCCGCCCGCAGTCACCAGCGGCATCGAATGGCCCCAGCATGGCCGAGGCACGACTTCTCGCCCCGCTGAGTGGAAGGCCATGCTCTCGTCAGCCGATCCGCTTGATCCAAGCGTCTTTCTCTGCCCCGCACTGGACACCGAGAAACTCGGCAGGCACAGCTTCGAGGGAGAGGACGCCTCCATCTCAGGCTACAAGACAATGTTCTTGGCGTTCCTCGGCCCTTTGACTGGCGGCAAGTTACAGGGCTGGCAAGCCGTTGACGAGCAGGGCAACGTCAAACTGTCGCTGAGCCAAATCGAAGACCCGCGCCGTGCGCCTTACGCGACGGACGTCTTGTTCCAAGTGCCCCGGGGTGGTAGGGTCGGATTGGAAACCGGGCACGGTGCGTACATAGCCCGGCTCTATTTCGACGGGCACGCCACGATGAGCCTGAGGCTCGAATCGCGCATGCCTCCGCCGGATTGGCGCAAGCCGGGCGGGGGTTGACGCTTCGCAAGCTTGCAGGCGAAGTCCGGCGACGCGCCGCACGCCGGGACGCGGCGTCAATGCGGTGCGCCTAGCTCCTCGGCACAAACGCCAGAACCGACGCCAAGGGGCGCGACGGAGCGTCCACCACCTTCCCGCCCACGTACAGACCGCTGGAAGCGCCTCCGTCCAGGTTCATCGCTTCGCGACACCCCAACGCCAACATCACCGCTGCGAGTTCGCGCATCGTCGCGGACGTGGTTCCGATCAGGACGTCTCCGCTGGCAGACACACCGACGAAGCTGCGCTTGCCGCTGTTGAGCGTGATCTTGGCCTCGGTGAACCCCTCGTATTCCGGGCGCACATCGGCTTTCCCTCCGCGAACCAGCACCGGCCCGCAACCGATTGCGGTCTCCACGCTGCGCCAGAACGCGTCGTCTCCCGATCCATAAGTCACCGTCGTGACCACGGGATCGCCGATACGGAACCGATCGGCGAGATACGCCTCGCCTCCCCGGAACACCAACGCTTTTTGGCCCGGGCGCAACGTGCCCGAGAACCCCTTGCTGGTCACCTTGCCGTTCTCGACGAGGATGGCCGGGGCAAGCGGACGCTCGACCGGCGGGCCGAGGTAGGTGAGCAGTCCAGCGTAGTTGGACGTGCTGACCGAGTGGTTGACCCGGTAGGCGTAGAACTTCCGTGAGATGCCTCGGGGTCCGACGTCGCCGCCGACCTTGATTGTGAGACGTTCAAGCCGGGCGTTGCCTTGCGCATCCCACCCGAGGACGCCGCCCACGTTGCCAAGGTGGACGAGTTCGCCACCCGAGATGATCGTGTGGTACGAGTCGGCGGGCTTGGCGGAGTCGTAGGCTTGGAAGAACCCGCCGTTGATGGCGGCCGACGCCCCGACGCGGCGAGCAATGGCGGCGAAGTCCTCCCGCTCGCCCATCCGTCCCTTGGCGAGGCCGATCACGGGTCGGAAGTGGCGGATCGGCACACGGATCAACTGCACCGCGAACGTCTTGCCCAAGGCCATGACCGACACCGATTCGTGCCTGATCGTCGGCGTCTGGACAAGCGCGAAGACGGCAAGCAACACGACCATGGGACGATTATCGCAGGAATCCGGGCGACGGGTACCATGAGCTTCCCCACCTATGAGACTCCGCCTCGGACTGCCCAAAGGAAGCCTTCAGGACGCCACGTTCAGCCTCTTCGAGCGCGCCGGATTCCGGTTCAAAACCACCTCCCGCTCCTACGAACCCATCGTGGACGACGAGGAGATCGAGCCCGTGCTGCTTCGCCCGCAGGAGATCCCCGAGTACGTCGCCGACGGCGTCATCGACGCGGGGCTCACCGGGCACGACTGGGTCACCGATTGCGGGGCGGACGTGGAAGAACTCTGCGAACTGCGCTACTCCAAGCTCACCAACAACCCCATCCGCATCGTTCTGGCCGTCCACAACGACAGCCCGTTCCAGAGCCTGGAAGACCTGCGCGGCAAGCGGCTCGCCACCGAGTATGTGCGGCTGACCAAGCGTCACTTCTCCGAGCGAGGCGTGGACGCCGAGATCGAATTCAGTTGGGGCGCCTGCGAGGTCAAGGTGCCCAACTTGGTGGACGCGATCGTGGTGAACACCGAGACCGGCTCCTCGCTCCGCGCGCACAACCTCCGGATCGTCGAGACGCTGCTGACGTCCACCACGCGGTTCATCGCCAACAAGAAGGTGTGGGCCGAAGACGAGGCCAAGCGCCAAAAGCTCGAGTCCCTCACCATGCTGCTGACGGCGGCGATGAACGCCGCCAAGCTGGTCGGATTGAAGATGAACGCGCCGCGCGCGGGGCTGAACGAAATCCTCTCGCTGCTGCCCGCATTGCAGAATCCCACGATCTCGCAATTGGCCGACCCCGAATGGGTGGCCGTCGAGGTCATCCTGGGCGAACGCGAATCCCGCGACCTGCTGCCGCGCCTCAAGCGTGCGGGCGCAACGGGCCTCGTCGAGTACCCGTTGAGCAAGGTCATTTACTGACCGGAGAGCCAGTCGTCCAGCCCACGGATGGCCTCTCGGGCCGTCCAATCCAGCGAGATCGGCGTGACCGCGGCGTAGCCCTGACTCACGGCTTCGACGTCCGTGCCAGGCTGGGCGGCTGCGTGCATCACCACAGCGCCGCCTTGCCAGTAGTAGGTGCGTCCCCAGGGATCGCTGCGCGGCTCCACTCGGTCGGCGTAGACCCGGCGACCCATGGGGGTGATCTTCGTGCCCAGCAGCTCCGGTGGCGCGATCGAGGGCACATTGACGTTCAGGAATGTGAGTTCCGGCAAAGGCGCCGACGCGATGAAGTCCCAGTGATCCAACAGCCAGGCCGCGCCTGTGTCGTAGTGGATCGGAGCGCCGTCCACGAACAGCGCCATGGAGATCGCCACCGATCGGATGCCGTTGATCGCGCCCTCCATCGCGCCCGCTACCGTGCCGCTGTACGTGATGTCGAAGCCCAGATTCGGCCCGTTGTTGATGCCGCTGAGCACGAGATCGACTCCGTCGGGGAAGCCGACCGCGCGCCCGAGGTTGACGCAATCGGTGGGCACGCCGTTGACCTCCCAAGCTTCCAAGCCGTTCCACGGGACCTGCTTCATGCGCAACGGTTCCCGCATCGTGAGCGCGTGGCCGCACGCGCTGCGCTCGTGGTCCGGGGCGACGATCTTCACCTCGCCGAACCGCCTGGCCACGTCCACCAAGGCCACCAACCCGGGGGCACGGATGCCGTCGTCGTTGGTGACTAGGATGCGCATTCCGTCCATTTTATCCGCCGAAGGGTGCCTCGGACGGGCATACTTACGCGCAACCCATGATTCGCCGCCTTGCCTCCCTTGTCGTGTTGCTGGCCGTCGTCGCGCCCCAGGCACAAGTCACCGAGGGCAAGCCCCCGATCGTCTCCGATTGGGAACGCGTGCGCACCTTCGCAGAGCGCGCCCGAGCCAAGGCGCATCGGCTCTCGGTCGATCCACAGTGGTTCGGCGACTCAGGCGAGTTCTGGTACGTGGACCGAGGGCCCGAGGCCAAGACGTTCGTGCGCGTCAACCCCGGCGCGAGGACTCAGGCGCCCGCATTCGACCACGGAGCCCTGGCTGCAGCGCTGGCCAAGGAGACCTCCCGTACGGTCGGCGGCCGCGATCTGCCGTTCAACACCATCACGCCCGAAGACGACGGCGCCTGGACATTCACGGCCTTCGACCAGCGGTGGCGCTGGAACGACGCCGAGAAGTCCCTGAGCAAGACCGAGAGCGGCCCCGGAGGAGCCAGACAGGGAGGCGGGCCCCAGAACACGTCTCCGGACGGCAAGTGGCGCTTTGGTCGCAGCAACGACAATCTGACGGTCGCGAACACCGAAACCGGCGAAACCAAGCGGCTGACCGAGGACGGTTCGCCAACCGCTTCCTGGGCGAACGCCCGATGGTCGCCAGACTCGAAGCGGCTGTTTGCCACGCGCGTGCTGGCCGGTGACAGATTCGATATGGTCCGCATCGAATCGGTCCCGCGCGAAGGGTTCAGGCCACGCGTCGTGACCCAGCGCTACGCCCTGCCCGGCGACAAGCTCGACCAGTTCGAACTGTGGGTGTTCGATGTCGAATCTGGCTCCCGGGTCAAAGTACAGGCCGACCCGGTCGAGGACTTCTACGCCGGGCCGCCGCAGCCCAATTGGACCAGCGACGGCAGATCGTTCCGTTACGCCCACCTCTATCGGGGCTACCAACGGTGGGTGGTCCGCTCGGTAGACGCGGCCACTGGCGAAGCCAAGATCCTGGTCGATGAGACCTCGTTGACGCGAATCCAGCCTTTCCTTCAATCGGTCCAGTTTCTCAACGACCGAGAGATGCTGGTGGTGTGCGAACGCGACGGGTGGAACCACGTGTACCTGCACGACGCGCAGACCGGGGCCTTGATCCGGCAACTGACGCAGGGCCACTGGTCCGTGCGCAACATCGTCCGGGTAGACCACGAGGCCAAGCGGATCGTGTTCCTCGCCAATGGGCGCGAGCCGGGAGACCCCTACCACGTCCACGCCTATTCGGTGGAGCTCGGCGGCGCGGTCAGACGGTTGACGGGCGCAGAAGGACACCATGCCGTCTCCTGGTCGCCCAACGGACGCTACCTCGTGGACACGCAAAGCACGGTCGAAACGCCGCCGACGCACACGGTGCGCGACGCCGTGACCGGCGAGGCGATCCTCGAACTGCCGGGGGCGACGATCCGGGGCCTTGCCGACGAGGGTTGGCGCGCTCCGACGCCCTTTGTCGCCAAGGCGCGAGACGGAGCGACCGACCTGTACGGCGCGATCTGGTTTCCTTCGCACCTCAAGCCGAACTGGAAGTACCCCGTGGTCGAATACATCTACGCGGGACCGCACGATGCGCACGTTCCCAAAGCGTTCGCCGCCACCGACCGAAACCGGATGCTCGCCGAACTCGGCGTCATCGTGGTGCAGGTGGACGCTTTGGGCACGGGCAGGCGAGGCAAGGCGTTCAGCGACCACTCGCACAAGAATCTGGGCGACGCCGGTCTCGACGACCGCATCGGCTGGATGCGCGCCGCCGCCGAGAAGTACCCTCAGATGGACCTGAGCCGTGTGGGCATCTACGGCTATTCGGCGGGCGGATACGACTCCACACGCGCCTTGCTGGCCAAGCCCGAGTTCTACAAAGCCGCGGTTTCTCTGTGCGGCAACCACGACCACCGAACGGACAAGGTGTGGTGGAACGAACTTTGGATGGGCTATCCCGTCGGGCCCGAATACGCCGACCAGTCGAACATCGAGAACGCCAAGAACCTGCAGGGCAAACTGCTGCTGATCGCGGGCGAGCTCGACGACAACGTGAACCCGCACGCCGCCACGCTCCGGCTGGTCGATGCCTTGGTCAAGGCCGACAAAGACTTCGACATGCTGTTCCTACCCGGTCGCAACCACAACCTGGGCGGGTGGTACGTAGACAGGCGCATCTACCGACACTTCGTCGAGCACCTCGGCGTGGGATCGCCCGCGGCAGACCGGACGCGTCCGATCCGCCCGGGCGGGAACTAGCGTCGGTTACGCGGTCCAGACGTAGGGTTCGGCGTCGGTCAAGACGCGGCCGTGCTCTTCGATGGCCCGGTGCATGTACTCGGGCAACGTGAACATCGCGTGGTGGAACCGAGGCGTGTAGTACCGGTTGACCACGTTCCGCTCCTTGAACCGCTTCTCCAACTGATCCAGGGTGGGTGCGAGCGGGTCGTGCTTCTTGCTGGCCAAGATGAAGCCCCAGGGCATGAAGAACGTGGTGACGATGCCGTAGTATCCCGCGACGTGGGGGAACACTTCCTTCATCGCCTCGAGGGTGGCGTGGCAGCACGCGAAGCACTGCGGGTAGTTCTCGTTGGCGCAGCCCGCTTGCATGGCGAAGACACCGTCCTCGCTCATGGCGTCCGCGCAGATCTGGAAGTACTCCTTGGTGAACAGATACACCGCCGGGCCGCCGTCAATGGGGTTGGGCAGGTCGCTGAGGATCACGTCGAAGTTCGCGCCCTTGTTCTCGGCGAGGTACTTGCGGGCGTCGGTGTGCAGGAGCGTGGTGCGCGGGTCTTCGAAGGCACCTTGGTGCCACTCCGGCATGTGCTCCTTGACCATGTTGACGAGTTCCTCGTCGATGTCCACCATCACGGCCTCTTCGACCGTCGGGTGGCGCAGGGCCTCGCGGAGCGTCGCGCCCTCGCCGCCCCCGGCCACCATGACCTTCTTAGGGTTGGGGTGGAGCATCATGGCGGGCTGGCTCATGCACTCGTGGAAGACGTACTCGTCCATGATCGACGACTGGATGTGGTAGTCGAGGAAGAGCGTCTTGCCGAAGCGCGGCACCTCGCAGATTTGGTACTCCTGGTAGGGCGTCTTGCCGGCGACCAGGAACTTGTCCACGGTGTATTGCCAGACGGCGGCCTCGGTGTGCGTCTCGCACACGAACATTCCGGTGTTTTGGGTCATGAAGGACATGGTTCAGTGTTCAGTGTTCAGTGTTCAGTGTTCAGGATTCAGCGTTCAGAGGGCTGGCACAAGCGATCTGCCTCCCCAAGTCTGGGTGGGGCCGGGGAGGGTTGAACAAGGCGAATGGATGCACTCAGCGACGGACTTCGCTCTCGATCCCGCGTCGCACGATCAAGAACTTGATGCGTTGCGGGCGGAAGCGCTGGCGAAGGGTCTCGACGGCGCGAGCCACCTTGACCGTGCCGCCACAGTAGAACAGGTCCACGGCTGCGTAGCCGTGCTCGGGCCACGTGTGGATCGTGTAGTGCGATTCCTGGATGATCACGGCTCCGCTCACACCATAGGGCTTGAACTCGTGGAAGGACTCCTCGACGATCGTGGCCTCGCTTTCGCGGGCGGCCTGGATCATCGTGGTCGCCACACTGACCTCTTGCTCCAGCAACTGGGGTTCGCACCCGAACAGTTCGATGAGCAGATGAGACCCGAGCGACGGTTCTTCCTCGTTGCCGTGGGGCAGTCCGTTGGAATCCTTGCCGAGCCACTCCTCGAACGACTCGACGTCGTCGCATTGGATGAGGGCCCAGCCGTTCTCGCGGAGCGCCTTGGGCTCGACGACGGTGGCTCGTGGCGAACGGATTCCACGTAGGAAATCGAAAAGGCGACGCAGGGTGGTGCGCCCTTGGGGGACGGCAATCGCGCAAAAGGCGACCGCGGCGCTACAAACGAAGACTTCTGTCGACAATCAAACTAACCTCACTAATGACCGTAAGTCTCTCGCCCGGCGAACCGGCTCCGAGAACCCGAACTATGCGTGTCGGGATCGAGTTCAGGTCTTCGGCACCTTCGGATCGAAATCCGGAGACGTTTGCCCGACGCACAGCGCTCTCAGACGCTGCCGGTTTCCTCCGAGTGGAGAAACCGAACCTGACCCACGGTCACCCGTGACGCAGGGGGCAATATACCACGGGTCCGACCCCCTGTCAACGGTCTGGCGCATTCTTAGGTCCCCTGGACCCCCAAAGTCCCTCGAAACAGGTTCCGAATCCGCAACGATTGGTCTTGGAGGGGCGCGCCCAAGGTTGGGTGGACGCGGTGGACACAGTCGAGTGCGACGATCTTCCGGCCCGTCCAACGTGACCTCCGACGTCCGGCGTGGCGTCATAATAGGAGCAGGCACCCACCGGGTGTCTTGGTTTTGGTACATCCATGAAGCGAATCGTTGCATTCCTGGCAACTCTGACGGCGGCGGGAGCGATGGCTCAAGCCCCGTTCACCATCGTGCGGCCCGCCGACGGGGCCAAGGTGAGGGAGGTCGTCGAGATCGCCATGCCCAAGGACAGCATCCCAAGCGATGCGTTCATCGGCGTGTTCATCAACGGGCGGTTCGTCGAGGGCACGATCCCCGACGTCAAGGGCAACTACTACGTCTATCCGCTGGACACCAAGGCCCGAGCGATCGCCGATGGCACGCACACCATCGAGATCAAGCTGTACCAGCAGGTCAATCGCCAGCCGGTCATCGTCGAGACTTCGTCCATCGAAGTTTCGGTGCAGAACTCGGCGACCATCCCGGTGCCCAACGATGGATTCCGCCTGCGGTACGCGTGGCGGCCCGACCGAACGTACTTCTACTCGGTCGACAACACTGTTTCGTTCACAAGCATCGAAGAGGAACAGAACCGCTTGGGCGCGCGTGCCTCGGAGCAGGAACTCGAGAGCCAGAAGTTTCGGATGACCTACTCCGTGGACAACCTGTATGCGGACGGAAATGCCCTGATCCGCATGTCGGCGGCCCCTCTGCCCGGCAAGAAGAACGTCTTCCTTTCGACGCTGCAGAACCCCGAGGGACGCGTCTACGACGAGGCTGAACTCGCTTCGATCTACATGCAGTTGAACAGCCTCGGCCGGCAACTCTGGGGTTCCGTCCCGGCCTACTGGCCCTTCGAAGGCACGGCGGGCGTTGGCTCGACCACGAACCTGTTCGCCAACTTCCCCATGCCGGTCCTTCCGTCGAACTCGGTTCGACCGGGCGACGCTTGGCCCAGCCGGTTCCAGTTCGGTCAATTGGACCTCAACAATCTGTACGGCACCAACAACTTGGTGCAGGTGTTCCCGGCTCGAGGCGAGTTCCTCGGCGTCGAGTGGGAGCGCGGTTTCCCGTGCGCCAAGATCAAGCACTCGGTGGAGATCGGCGCACGCCCCGAACGGCAGCCCGGCACCGACGAGAAGGAGCCCGCGAACGAGTTTGATGGACAGCGCCTGAAGGTCGACGAGACGTTCTGGTTCGCCTTGGACATCGGCCTAGTCGTTCGCATGGACCGCGAACTCAGCGTGGACATGGCGAGCGTCCAGCAGTCGGCTGGCGGCCCCCCGGCGGGTGGTGTGGGCGGACCTCCGGCGGGTCTGAACATTCCTGGCGGCGTTCCTGGTGGTTTCCGTGGCCGCGACGATTCCGAGCGCCAAGCTCGCGGCGGCTTCCAGGGTGGCCCTCCCGGAGCAGGTGGCCCTCCCGGCATGGGCGGTCCCCCGGCAGGCGCGATTCCCGGCGGCGTGCGCGGCGGACCCCCGTTCCAAGGTGGCCCTCCCGGCGGATTCCCCGGCATGGGTCGTGGCGCGGGACGACCGGGCGCAACACCTGGCACGAACGCTACGCTCAATAGACTCAAAGTCAAGCAACGCTTCCTGCTGGAAAGGTAGGCTCTTCGGGCGCTATGCCCGGCCTCTTCAGCCTTCTCAGGCTGTTCAAACGAAACTCCTCCGTGCTCGATCCGGAGGAGTTTCGTGCTCCTTTGGTTGACCACCTGGAGGAACTGCGGACCCGGATCGTCCGGAGCCTCATGTTTCTGGTCGTCGGGTGGGTCGCCGGGTGGTTCATCGAGCCCTGGCTCTACCGGACGATCGATGCCCTTGTCCGATCCTCCATCCCCAAGCACATTCAGTACACGGATGCGTTCCACAGCATCACAGAGCCGTTCTTTTTCCGCCTGAAGCTGTCGTTCGCCATCGGCATCGCTCTCGCCATTCCGTTCGTCGTGCTCCAACTTTGGGGCTTCGTCGCTCCGGGACTCAAGCCCAACGAGCGCAAGCCGATCCAACTCGCCGCACCGGTCAGCGTGCTCCTGTTCGCTCTGGGCTGCTTCGTCTGTTGGCAGGTTCTCCCCCCGGCGTTCGAGTGGTTTGCGGGCTATCTGGACCAGTACCCGAACACTCAACTCATCCAAAAGCCGCAGGAGATCGTGTTCTTCACGGTCAAGATGATCACGTCCTTCGGCGTCGGCTTCCAATTGCCGATCATCGTGTTCGTTCTGGCCAAGGTCGGCATCCTCGGTCCAGACACGCTCAAGCAGTACTGGCGGCATTCGATCGTGATCATCTTCTTCGCGTCCGCAGCGCTCACACCCAGCGGCGACCCGATCAGTTTGATGATGATGGCCGTGCCCCTCACCATCCTGTTCCTGTTGAGCATCATGGCCGTCACCCTCACCTCGCGACCCAAGAAGGAAGCGCTGGAGGCCGAGGTTGTCGACGCCGAATGAGCCCTGGCGTCCCTTGATCGAACGCTGGGTGCGCGAAGAGCGCATTGACCAGATCGTCGAGTTGCCCTCCCGCGAGGCGGTCTGGGCCGACCTCCCGGAGACCCTTCACCCGCGCACGAAGGAGCACCTCGATACCCTTGGCTTCGCCCGCCTCTACCGCCATCAACGCGAGGCGTTCGACCGAGCCGCCGCACGCGAAGACTTCGTCGTGGTCACCGGGACCAACAGCGGCAAGTCGCTCTGCTTCCACTTGCCCATCCTCGACGACCTGTTGCGCGAGCCGATGAGCCGCGCGCTCGTCCTCTATCCCACCAAGGCCCTGGCGCACGATCAGTTGTCGAAGATCGATGCGCTGACGTCGCCGTTGGGCGTCTCGCCGGCCACGCTCGATGGAGACACGCCGATGCGGCAGCGCACGGCCGTGAAGAACCTGGCGCGGATCGTGCTAAGCAATCCCGACTTCGTCCACCACACGCTTCTCCCCAAACACGACCTGTGGGTGCCGTTCCTGCGGAGCCTGAGGTTCGTGGTGCTGGACGAGGCCCACGTTTATCGGGGCGTGTTCGGGAGCCACGTGGCCAACGTGATGCGGCGGCTGCTCCGCTTGTGCCAATGGCACGGCAACCGCCCCATCGTCATCGCGGCCAGCGCGACCATCGGCAACCCCGTCGAACACCTCCACACCCTAACTGGACGGGAGGTGGCCCTGGTGGACCGCGACGGTTCACCCCAGGGTGGGCGCACGTTTGCTCTGGGTGGGCGGATGGGCAGCCCGAACCACGCCACGGCCCGGATGCTCGTCGAGTGCGCCGCGTCCGGCGTACGGACTCTAGCGTTCTGTCGCTCGCGCAACGGCGCCGAACTCGTGCTGCGCTACGCCCGCGACCTGGCACCCGACCTCGCCGACCGGCTGGAGGCCTATCGGGCTGGCTATACACCCAAGGAACGACGCGACATCGAGCAGGGGTTGGCCAAGGGACGCTTGCTGGGGCTGGCGGCGACGAATGCCCTTGAACTCGGCATCGACGTTGGCGGGTTGGATGCCGTCATCGTGAACGGCTACCCTGGCTCCATCGCGGGGCTCTTTCAGCAGGCGGGCCGCGCCGGGCGCGGCATCAAACCGGGGCTGGCCGTGTTCCTCGCTCACGACGATCCGATGGAGCAGTTCCTTGTGCGCGACGCCCAGGCCCTGATCTCGAGCCGCAGCGAGAGCGCGGTGTGCAACCCCGACAACCCGCAGGTGTTGGGCGGGCATTTGCGGTGCGCGGCTTACGAACGCCCTTTGAACGAGGGCGAACTGCGAGGGTGGAGCCCCTCGGCGCTCCCGCTCTCGCACGAGTTGGCCGAAACGAACGAGTTGAGGTGGTCGAGCGGCATGGCGTTCTACCCCTCGCACAGCCCGCCTGCCCCCACCGTGTCCATCCGTGGGCTGGGGGGCCGTCCCATGACCTTGGTGGCTAACGGGGCCGAACTGGGGACGATGGAGGCTTGGCGAGCGGCGCAGTGGGCCCATGTGGGCGCGATCTACCTGCACCGGGGCGAGCCATTCGTCGTGGTCGAGTACGACGAAGCCCGCAACCGGGTCCTTCTCGAACCGAGCCGGGCGGAATACACCACGTCGCCCGTGATCCAGACCACTCTGTCGCCCACCACGCAGATCGGCGAAGTGGATCGCCCGCAGGGCCAGGTGACGCTGTTGGGGCTGGAGGTTACCGAGCAGGTGACGGGCTTCCGGCGCAAAGCGATTCGGGGCGGCGACACGCTGGGCATCGAGGATCTCGACCTGCCGCCAATTCGGTTCAACACCGTGGGCGTTCGGCTGACGCTCCACCTGCGGGCCGAGCCCGACAACGAGCGGTTCCTCGGCGCAGTGCACGGGTTGGAGCATGCCGTCACCTCGGTCGCGCCGCTCGTCGCAGGATGCGACCGATCCGACCTCGGCAGCGCATGGTTTGCCCTGTTTCCTAACCCCTTGCATCCCTCCGTCTTCGTGTTCGACAAGACGCAAGGCGGCATGGGCTTGGCTGCAGCGCTCTATGATCGGCGCGACGAATGGCTGACTATGGCGCTGGAGTTGTTGACCGGATGCCCCTGCGCCGACGGTTGTCCGCGATGCCTGTTCCTCGCGTTGTGCCCGGATTCCAACCGGCTGCTGGACAAAGAAGCGGCGGTTGCGGTGCTCAGAATGTTGGTGGGTTGAGCCCGAAGTCTGGGTCCGTGTTGCATTGAGAGAGCCCGTTAGGGCAACCTATGCCGACCCCATGAAGTTTGCAACCTCCATGCTCCGCGATTACGTGCGCACCGCCCTCGATGCGGAAGCGCTGGGCGATCTGCTGACCATGTCGGGTTTTGAACTGGAAGGGATCGAAGACGGCCCCGACCCCGTGCTGGATATCAAGGTGGTCTCGAACCGAGGCGACGGGCTCTCGGTGTTCGGACTGGCCCGCGAGGTGCTTGCCAAGGACGCGAACGCCGAGCCGACCGACCTGTATCTTCGGGCCGCTGGTCGGTTCGCCGGTCCCGTGGAGCCAAACCAAGCCGGCAGCCATGCCGGAGTCTCCATCGAGACGCCCAACTGCCGCCGCTACGCCGCCGCAATCTTCAAAGAAGTACCGACCGGGCAAGCCCCGGAATGGGTGCGTACGCGACTGGAAGCCGCCGGAATGCGGTCGTTGGGGTTGGTCGTGGACCTCACGAACTACGTCATGCTGGAGATCGGCCAGCCGTTGCACGCGTTCGATCTGAACACGCTGGCCGAACAACGCATCGTCGTGCGGCAGGCCCGCGAGGGTGAGAAGCTGACCACGCTGGACGGAGCCGAGCGCAACCTCAACCCCAGCATGATGATGATCTGCGACGCCGAGCGCCCTGTGGCTGTGGCGGGCGTGATGGGAGGCTTGGAGACCGAGGTCACCGACCAGACGCGCGACATCCTGCTTGAATCGGCAAACTTCGTCAACACGTCGGTGCGCGCCACGCGCAAGGCTCTTGGGCTGAACACGGAGGCCTCGTACCGATTCGAGCGCAGCGTGGACCCCGAACTCGTCGTCGCCGCACTGAACCGCTTCTCCGAATTGATGCGCGAATCCATCGGGCGCGATTGCCGCGTTCCGGGCGTGGTCGAGGCGTACCCCGGCAAACCCGAGCCCGTGACGGTGCGGCTGCGCATGGACCGCGTGCGGCGAATGCTCAACATGCCCGTCGAGGAAGATGAGGCTCGAGCCTATCTGGGTCGCCTCGGCTTCGGAGTCGCCCAGGCGGAAGGATCGCTGGAAGTCACCGTGCCCACGTGGCGGCCCGATATCGTGCGCGAGGACGACGTGATCGAGGAGATCGGCCGCATCCACGGCTACGAGAACATCCCTGAGTACCTGCCGGTCGGGCAAGCCACGCCGGGCGGCGTGCGAGGCATCTATGCGTTCATTGATCAGATTCGCGAAGAGATGGTGCGCCTCGGTTTCGCACAGATCGTCAGCCACACGTTGCGCGACGAACATCCGCTCGACTTTGCGCCACACTGGCGCGCGAAGGTCCGCAACCCCCACTCGCCAGAGATCGCGTACCTGCGCGATTCGGTGCTGCCCAGCTTGGCCGACGCGGCCAAACGCAATGGCACGCGCAACCTCCACCTGTTCGAGATCGGCAAGGTGTTCGTGCGCGGCGAGATCCAGTACGACGAGAGTCCCGAACTCGGCATCATCAGCATTGGAGAACTCGAGCCGCCCTCGTGGCTCCACAAAGACAAGGCCGAGGCCAACTTCTACACGATGAAGGGCACGATGGAAGAGTTGGCCTCGCTGGTGCGCACGGACTTGGAGATTCTGCCCGTGGTCATCCCCGATCCGAGGTTCCACCCTACGCGGCAAGCGGCTCTGGTCACCACCGATCGCGTCCTCATCGGCGGGTTCGGCGTGATCCACCCCGATGTGGCGGAGGAACTGGACCTCCCGCCAACGACCGTCATGGCCGAGATCGACCTGCTGGCGTTCTACCGGGGCGACCACGACCATGTCACGCTCAAGCCGTTCAGCCGATTGCCCGCCGTCCGGCGCGATCTAGCCATCCTGGTAGCGAAATCCGTGCCCTACGCCTCGGTGGAGACGGCCATTCGAAAGGGTGCCGGCGACATGCTGGAGCGTCTGTGGCTGTTCGACGTCTACGAAGGACCGGGCGTACCCGAAGGCTCCCACAGTCTGGCCGTGGCGCTTCAACTGCGGCGGTTCGACAAAACGTTTACGGACGAGGAAGCGAACCAGGTGCGGGATTCGGTCGTGGCGGAGCTTTCAGCGCTCGGGGCGACCCTGCGCTGATCGTGGCTTCGATCGCCGCCCAGCCGAGAACGATCACGTAGAGGCTTCGCATGGCCATCGGCCAGAAGTGGTAGTGCTCGAACAGCTTGAGCCACGCCATGGGCAAGTAGGCCAGCCACGCTAGCGCCAACGCACCGATGGCAAGCGGCCAGCGTTTGCCGAGAGCGATCAAGGCCAAGACGTTTGCGGCGAGCGCGGCGAGGGCAAGCATCCCACCGCCGAAGAAGAAGCCCTCCACCCCGAGGTCCAGGCTCTGAGCCATCGGCCAAACCTGCCGCAAACTGGGAAGAAGGGTCTCCAGCAAATCGAGAGCGACGTTGGTGCTGGACCGAAACTGTTGCTGCTGGTAGCCCGAGGGCTCGCTCGGCACCCACTGCATCCTGAGCACCACATAGAGAGCCAACCCACCCCAGAAGAGCGCCTGGACGGGCCACCTGGGTTTCGCCCCCTGCCACCGGAAGACGATGGCGACCCCCAACAAGCACGCGGGCACCATGACGGCCTGCTCGTAGCTGGCCAAGGCGAGCAGCAAGCCCATGACCGAGGGGATCAGCCATAGGGCGGGCCGTTTGGGCAGACGATCCAAGCGGGTGGTGCGCGTGGCTGGCGGATCGGTCGGCTGGAAGGGTGCCGGGCTCTCGCGCTGCCACGCCGCTTGGCGCAGCCGCTCATAGCGGGCATAGGACGCCAACGCGATCAGGGCAAAGACCGTCATGACGGTCGCCGTCCGGCCCGGCAACCAAGCCACATTGCGGCCATGGAGTGCGTACTGACCGGCGAGTTCCGAGCCGAACTGAACCCAAGCGCCCCAGACCAGGGCGACTCCAAACCACCGTGGCTCGGCCCGCTCCCGGAGCGAACGGAACAGGGCGGCCATGACGGCGATCCACACCAGCCATCGCACCCAAGGAACCAGCGCAACCGAGTCGTCGGTCACCCACAGGGCGAACAGCGAGCTGCCCAGAGCCGCTAGGCTCGGCCGATCGGTGAGTTCGCGCAGGAACCAGAACAGCAGCCAGACGCAGATCATTGCGATCAAGGCCTGGGTTCTGCCGTATCCGGGGGCCCAATCGCCGTAGAGTGCGTTGTCGAGTTCGAAGGCCAACGTGGAGACGGGGCGATAGAAGTGGTTTTCTAAGGGCCAATCGCCGGTGAACCAGCTCAGCGGGTCGCCGCGCTCACGCACCTTGGCGAGCAGCACGCGGGTGTCGGTGTCGTCGAGCATGCCCGGATGCTCGGATCGCTGGAACCAGATGGACAGGCTCGCCAGCAGCGCAAGGGCGAAGGCGGGCAGCCAGCGGTTCACAGGTCCGAACATACCCCGTAGGAAGTCCCGACCAGCCTAGTCCGCGAACCTGAAACCGGCAACAATCAAAGCATGAGTCCAACACTGATCGAGGCCATCGCACCCCCCACTGGGTGGCGATTGGACCTAAGAATGATTGAAGTGGAACACGTTCCCGACCATTGGGTCGGTCGCGACGCGGTGGTCGAGACGGGCACCGTTTGGGTGACGTTTGGCGAGGACCCGAACGACTATATTTACCGGTCGGGCGATGCATTCACCGTCCGCGAAGGCACGGTCGTTCAGGCGATGACGCGTTCGACGCTGCGGATCGCCTAGGGCTCCGGCGCGACCCAAAGGCACTCGTAGTCTTCGGGTTCGTCGGCGAGTTCGGCGTCCACGGGCGAACCGACGATGGCGAGCCAACGCTCTTCGAACTCGGCATCGTCCCGAACGATCCGGTCGTACGATTCGGTGTAGAACGGCGGATACCGTTCGCCCGTGTCCTTGACGATGGCCTTGCCAGCCTTCCGCTTAGCCCCCTCGATGATCGCCGCCAACTCGAACGGTCGGCCCTTCGCGTCCTCCCGCATCCGGAACATCAACTCGGTGACCTCGGGCAACACGCACAAAACGAACACGTCGTATCGGTTGCCGCTGGCCTTGAGCAAGTGGGCGAACAGCGTGCGCCGTTCATCCTCGTCGAGTGGACGCCGGTGACGGAACGTGGTGTAGTAGCGCACCTCGTCGGCGCGCCAATGCGGCAAGCGTCCCCGCCAAATCTGGAAGTTCTTGAACCGCATGGGCCGAGTTTGGCACGCTCGGACTAAGAACCAGCTTGGTGCGCGAGGGCCGCTCGCACCAGACCCGCGAACAGCGGATGCGGCCGATTGGGACGGCTCTTGAACTCGGGGTGCGCTTGCGTCGCGATGAAGAACGGGTGCCCCGGAAGCTCGATCATCTCGACCAATCGGTAATCGGGCGAGACGCCGCTCACGATCATCCCCCGCTCGATCAGCTTCTCACGGTAGTCGTTGTTGACTTCGTACCGGTGTCGGTGGCGCTCGGTGATCCGCGTGTCCTGATACAACCGGTGGGCGAGCGTTCCGGGCGTGAGGTTGCACGGCCACGAGCCGAGCCGCATCGAGGCGCCCTTGTCCGTCACGTCCCTTTGCTCGGGGAGCAGGTGGATGACGGGATGCGGGCCATTCTC
The DNA here is from genome assembly GCA_002343445.1 of Chthonomonas sp. UBA2387. Lineage (GTDB taxonomy): Bacteria > Armatimonadota > Fimbriimonadia > Fimbriimonadales > Fimbriimonadaceae > UBA2387. Next base: position 52,647 of record DDSP01000068.1, on the reverse strand, counting down.
GACGATCTCCTCGCTGTTCGCACCCTCGAACCCACACACGTGCCGAGCGAACTCGATGACGGCCATCTGCAACCCGAGACAGATGCCCAGGAACGGCAGGCCGTTCTCGCGCGCGTAGCGGATGGCGCGCACCTTGCCTTCGATGCCGCGCCCGCCGAACCCGGGGGCGACGACCAACGCGTCCACGCCTGCCAAAAACTCCTCGGGCGGACGGCCGTTCTCCAGCGAATCGCTCTCGATCCATCGGACGTCCACCTTGCATTCGCTGGGGATTCCGCCATGCACGAGCGCTTCGGCGATGGACTTGTACGCGTCGCCGTTGCTGGTGTACTTGCCGACGACGGCCACGGTGCACTGGCTCTTGGGGTGCTTCAGGGCGTCCACGAGCGAATCCCAGGCGGCCAAGTCGGCCTTGCGGGGTTCGAGGGCCAGCCGTTCGAGGACCAAGTCGCCAAGGCCCATCGCTTCCATCGAAAGCGGCACCTCGTAGATGGTCTCGGCGTTCATGGACTCGATGACCGCGCGGGCGGGCACGTCGCAGAACAGAGAGATCTTCTCTTTGACGTCGTCGCCCATCGGCACGTCGGTGCGGCAGATGAGCACATCGGGGCTGATGCCGATTTCGCGAAGCTTGATGACGCTGTGCTGGGTCGGCTTGGTCTTGATCTCGCTCCACGGGCCGACCGTGGGGACCAGCGTGACGTGGAAGTACATCACGTTCTCGGGGCCGACGTCCTTGCGCATCTGACGGATGGCCTCAAGGAAGGGCAGGCTCTCGATGTCGCCGACCGTGCCGCCGATCTCGGCGATGACCACATCGGCGTGCAGTTCCTTGCCGATGGTCACGATGCCCGCTTTGATGGCGTTGGTGACGTGCGGGATGACCTGGACCGTGGCGCCGAGATAGTCGCCGCGCCGCTCGGCCTCGATGACCTGACGGTAGACCTTGCCGGTGGTAATGGAACTGCCCGAGGTGCAGGCGACGTCCATGAACCGCTCGTAGTGGCCCAGATCGAGGTCGGTCTCGGCTCCGTCCTCGGTGACGAACACCTCGCCGTGCTGNNTTGATGTAGGGGTCGAGCTTGACCGGGGCGACGGCGTAACCTCGGTTGCGGAGCAACCGGCCGAGGCTGGCGGTCGTGATGCCCTTGCCGATCGAACTGACGACGCCGCCGGTCACAAAGATGTACTTGGTCACACCGCTCCTCGGTCGCCCCAACACGCGGACGGCACGCGCAAACACGCGCACGAACCGTTGTGGGGTTTTTCCGATTATAACGGATGTTCGCCTCTCGCGACCGGCTCAGCGAGAGGCATTGGCGGCGTGTGGCGTCGGTCCTGGGTCGTTTGGCCGCGCAGTTTGAACCTGAATCAGGGGTGGGGAACCCGTTGAACGAACCATCCGTTTTGAACTCTGCGTCCAATTGACCATTGGTAATGCTATGAAAATGCTCACCCGCTTCCTCCCCATCGCCGTGTTGGCTGTCGCAGCCATGTCCGCCATGGCGCAGTCTGCTGCCGGCAATTGGACCGGCAAACTCGACATCAACAAGGCCGACATGATGAAGAGCGCGCCCAAGGATATGCCTGCCGACCAGCGCAAGCAGATGGAGGCGATGATGGATTCCATGCTCGTGTCGTTGAAGAAGATGACCTTCTCCATGACGGTGAACGCCAACAACACGTGGAAGATGGTCGTCAAGAACGCTCCCGGACCCACTGGCCCCAACGGCAAGCCGCAGCCCGATTCCACCGCCGAAGGCAAGTGGACACAGAAGGGCGACAAGGTCACTTTCGAGCAGACCAAGGAGAACGGCAAGGCCAAGCCGAAGGACGCGAACTCGACCAAGTCCATGACCCTCTCGAAGGATGGGAGGACGATGACGATGGTCGAGAATCAGGGTGGCCAGACGATCAAGATCGTCTTCAAGAAGGCCTGATCGACGCTTTGGTGGACCCGATCCGGCGGGTCCACCTTGAACCTTTGGAGGCCGAAGGGTTTGCCGAGCCAGTTCGGCGATGCCTTCACGTCCAACGCCCCATCACGCGGCGCGGTCCAGCCACACTTGGTCGCGCCCGTTGTTCTTGGCGATGTACAGGTTGCGGTCGGCGTTGGCCAGAAGGGCATCGACCGAAACCTCTCCAGCGGTCATGGTTGCGCCCACGCTGCAGCGAACTTTGGGGATCGGCCATGAGTGGACCCTCGCAGCCTCCACGATAGCCCGCGCTGCTGCCGAGACGCCCACTTCGTGAACGCCGCTAAGGAACACTCCGAACTCTTCGCCCCCAAGTCGACCGATCAGGGCCGTCGGAGGTTGAGTCTCGCGAAGCAGCTTTGCGAATGCGCGCAGGACCTCGTCGCCCACCGCATGCCCGTAATGGTCGTTGATGCGTTTGAAGTGGTCCAAGTCCATCAGGAGCAGCCCCACGGGCTCGTCTTCCTTCCTCGATTGGATGCGGAAAGCAGCTTCCCGACGAAACGCCCGGTGGTTCAGCAGCTCGGTCAGACCGTCGTGGTCGGCGGCGAACACGAGTTGGTCGTTCAACTCGCGCAGGTGCTCGACCACGCGTCGTAACTGTTGTTCGCGTTCCTCCAAGACCTCGGCCATCTCGCGTTCCAGCGAGATGTCCATCGAGATGCCAGCGATGCGCGTGGCCTTGCCTTTCGGGTCGCGCTCGACCACCCGCCCCGATGCCATCACCCAGAGATACATTCCGTCCCTGCAACGCATTCGGTGTTCGACGCGAAAGGCGGGCACAAACCCGTTCAGATGGCCCTGTACTGCGGCACGGACCGCTTTGACGTCGTCAGGGTGGACTCGGTCCTTCCAACTCGAGTGTTTGGCTTGCAGTTCGCAGGCCGAGTAGCCGAGCATCTCCGCCCAGCGCTCGCTGTACGCGAACTGGTTGGAGGTCACATCCCAGTCCCAGGTACCGATTCGCGCTCCGTCAATGGCCATCGAAAGTCGGTCACGGCTGGCGCGCAGTTGTTCGATCGTCTCCCCACCATCCGCCTCTAGTCCGACCTTTTCCGACGATGAACCCATGCTGAACCGATGGAATTATCGGCCCGACATTCGAATCCCTCAACCAGCATTTATCCTTGTGAGCGGCGCAACATCGCGGACCTGGCAAGCTCGTCGGGCCACGTGTGGATGTGCCGCACGTCGTCTTCCGTCAGGAGCCGGAGCGGTCGCCCCGTGGCCAAGGCCCGGCACCAAACGGTCGCCGCCTTCTCTGCCATGCGCGTGGCGGCTTCGGCTTCGGCGGCCGTTTCGCCCATCGTGATCAGTCCGTGGTTTTGAAGCCATAGGGTCTTCGGCCGCTCGCGCCAACGCTCGTGGTAATTCGTCACCGCATCGGCGATCGCCCAAGCCAGTTCGAGCCCCGGCTTTCGGTAAGGCACCCAACAGGACTCGGGGCCGCACAGCACGATCTCGTCGGGAAACAAGCGCTGCTTGGCGAGGGATTCGGAACCCTCCGTCGAGAGCAGGGCCAACAGGCTGACCGGGTGCGTGTGGGCGACGAAGCGGACGCCCTCCAAGCCCAGTAGCCACGCATGCATCAGCGTCTCGGTGGAAGGCGACGGGCCAGGCGCGACACGCGCGCCATTCAACGCTTCGCGAATCGCCGTATCTTCAGGTCTGTGCTCCCGGTTCTCGACCAGCGAGAGGATCGGGCCGTACGCGACGAGCGAAAAGTCCTCCGCGCTGGCGCGCTCCATCACCTTGCCGCTGCCCTTCACCCAGAACGAGCGGTCGTCCCGGCGTGCGCTCACGTTGCCCTCGGCGAGAATGGCCATCGCACCCGAGGGTTCGCCGAGCCGGCGCGCGAGATCCACCAACTCGGCGAGGACGTCCACGTTACTTCGCGTCTTTGACGTACTTGTCCAGCCACGCCACCCATCGTGCCCACTGGTCGAGGATGGTCTCGCGCGTCACCTGCCCGTGGTCCTCATAGGGATACACATAGAGCGCCGAGTTCTTGTTGAGGCTGTTCAGAGCGTGGAACATGCGTTCTGAGTTGATGAGCGCCGTGCCCACGTTCTGGTCGTCGCCGCCGTGGTACATGAGCATCGCACCGGTCATCTGCTCGGCCCACAGCAGGGGCGACATGGTCGTATAGACCTCGCGGGCCTCCCAGAGCGTGCGCTGTTCTGACTGGAACCCGTTGGGCGTGAGCAACCGGTTGTAGTTGCCGTCGCCAGCGATGCCAGCCTTGAAGAACGGCGTGTGGATCATGGCGTTGGCTGTGCCGAACGCGCCATAGCTGTGGCCACCCAACGCCAACCGCTCGCGATCGGCATAGTTGGCCCGGACGACGACGTTGATGGCCGCGTACAGGTTGGCGCGCAGGTCGTGGACGTACTTGTCGTTCTTGCGCTCCGTTGGGCCGACGATGGGGCAATCCGGCTCGATGACGGCATAGCCCATCAGGCCGAGCAGGTCCTTGTTCGTGCCCCGGATCACTCGGAACGTGTTCTTGTTGTACGTTCGCGTGCCATTGTTGTACGTGGCTTGGTCCACGACTTCGCGCGGATAGAACCAGAAGAACGCGGGCGGCTTCGTCTGTCCGTCCCAGCCCTGCGGCAGCGTCACGTTCACCCAGAACTCGAAGCCATCGGCCCGCTTGACCTTAAGGCGCTCGCGGCGCAGGTCGGTAGCCGCGGCGGCGTAGTCCTTGTTCGTCGTCAACCGCTTCTCTTCCGAACCCGTGCGCAGGAAGAAGTCGCCGATCTGATACTTGGACTCGCGCGAGACGACGTACGACTGGAAGTCGGGGTCGAGGACGTCCGTGACGCGCTCCCACTTGTCGTCGGCGCACTCGAAGATCCGCTCGGCCTTTGCGGGTTCGGTGGCCGTCCCTGCGGCCCACTCCACGCGGTCCACGAAGGTCTTGGGCGCCTTCTCCATCGGATTCTGGAAGTATTGAGTGCCCGAAAGGTACACGTACTTGCCGTCGCTGGACGTCATCACGACGCGCCCGCCCGAGGGCGTGTTGGTCGTCATCAACGTGCCGGGGTTCTGGTAGAAGTCTGCCGTGCGGTTCTTACTGATCGCCTTGCGGTCGGCCGGATGGGCGATCGGGATTGCGTAGGTTGTTGCGACGCCCGCTTCGGTCTCGCTGGTGAACAACGTCTTGAAGTCCGGACTGAACTGGAACGAGCCGATCACCTTGTCCGACTCGAAGATGACCTCGACGTTGTCGGCACCGTAGGGTTCCACCCAACGCATGATGCGGTCCACGCCCTTGGAGTTCGGGTCCTCTCGGCGCGCGGGTTGGCCCTGCTGGAAGATCATGCCTCGCCCATCGGGGTGCCAAGCGAAGTTGCGCTTGCGATCCGAGAACTGGGGCGCAGCCTGACCCGCTCCAGCGCCTCCCGGGCCACCTGGGCGTCCCTGACCTCTTCCCTGACCCGCCTGCTCGTCGTCGAGCCACGCGTCGAAGTCGTCTTGGGGGGCGGCGAGGCCATCGGGGTCGGGAGGTCCGCCAGCTCCCAGTTGCAGGTTGCGCTTGGCGAACTCGTGCACGGATTCGCCCTTCTCGTTCCACAGTTCCTCGACATAGCCGAAACTCGACACGGGCACGATGTACGAGAACGGCTTCGTGACCGTGGACACGCGCACGAAGTTGGCGTTGGGGCCCACGCTCACCGAGCGCAGCATGGAAGGCTTGCCGATCTCCTTGGCCTGGCCCGAGTCGGCGTCAATCGCCACCAACTGCCCCGTGATCATGTACTCGTACAGCGCCATGTCGTAGGGGCTCGACAACAGGCTCGCGTAGGTCCGAGTTCGGTTGTTGCCGGAAGCCGTCACGCGGACCACCGGCTCGGAAGGAACGTACGTTTTGACGGGCTCCGGGGCGCGCCTAGCAGGAAGCAAGATCGTGACAACGTGCTTGCCGTCCCCCGTCCAATCAAGCACCGTCGTCTGGGTGGCCAAGACCGGACGGCGCGAGAGACGGCGCGAGCGGCCGTTCTCGACCGTGGCGACATAGGCGTGCGTCTCCTTCTCGAAATGGGCGAGAAAGGCGAGTCGCTTGCCGTCGGGCGACCAAGAGGCCCCGCTCACCTTGGCGTCCCGTGGCGTTTGGATGTCCCATGTCTTGCCCGTCTTGGGGTCGAAGCACGTGTAGCCGACCGCCGTGCCCACGGTGAGGCTGCGCGCACGGTTGGCGGCGAGGTCGAGCGCCAGTCCGCCCAGCCGCGTGTAGGGCTTCGAGTAGTCCGCCAGCGAGGGCATTCCCGAGGACTTCGTCAGCAAATAGACCGACTTGTCGGGGCTCAGGTTGGCCAGCGACACGTTCTCGTGCCACGGGGCGGTGACGATGTCCTTGATCGTCGCGGCGGGTTCCAGGTAGGCCTCCTGGGACAGCGGATCGGTCTGAGCGCCGACCGAAACAGCAAGGGCCAAAGCCAGCCAAGGGAGCACGCGCGGTCTCATGACCATGCACGTTCGGCACGGAAGCGCCGGATTCCTTCCCCAATTGTCAAGTTTCTGGCCCCAAGCTCCTTGACCTTGCCACACGCCACGGTCTACCCTGAAGACCATGTTCAAGCGCCTGATGCAACACGTGGACCGACTGCTCGGGCGCGGCGTGATCGACGACGAGTTCTACGACGAACTCGAAGAAGCCCTGCTTCAGGCCGACACGCACATCCAGACCGCGGGCGAGATCCTCGAGGAACTCAGGCAAGCCGTCCGCGAGGAGAAGATCACCGATGGAGCGGGCATCAAGGCGCGCCTTGAAAAGGCCATCGCCGACCGGTTCCGGCAGGATGGTCCCGCCGGGCTGAGCGTCTCGGACGAAGACCCGACCGTGTATCTCTTCGTCGGCGTGAACGGCGTGGGCAAGACGACCACCATCGCCAAAGTCGCGCACTTGCTCAAGCGCAAGGGTTACTCGGTGTTGGTCGCAGCAGGCGACACGTTTCGCGCGGCGGCCATCGAACAGTTGGAGATATGGGCGCAGCGCACGGGCGTGGACATCGTGCGCAGCCAACCGGGAGCGGACAGCGCGGCCGTGTTGTTCGACGCGATCCAGGCGGCCAAGGCGCGCGGCGTCGAGTTCGTCTTGGCCGACACCGCGGGTCGCCAACACAGCAAGGGCAACCTGATGCAAGAACTCTCCAAAGTCTCCAAGGTGGCCGAGAAGGCGCTTGGACGCGCGCCGGACGAGGTGTTGCTGGTGCTCGATGCCAACACGGGGCAGAACGCCATCCGCCAAGCCGAGGAGTTCATCAAGACGGCAGGGGTGACGGGCTTGGTGCTGACCAAGTTGGACGGGACTGCGCGCGGCGGCGCCTTGATCGGGGTCTACGACCGGTTCAAGGTGCCGATCAAGCTAATCGGCGTGGGCGAAAAGGTGGAAGACCTGCGCGACTTCAAGCCCGCCGAGTTCGCGGCGAGCTTGTTCGAGTGAGTTGCTTCTTGGGAAGCGGCCCGCTCGCTTCTCCGTACATTCGAGCGAGTCCGATCTGACTCAACCGAGCGCTCTGCGCAGGTCCTTCATGAGGATGTACAGGTGCATCGGGTCGGTTGGTGACGGCTCGGCATCGTACCTTAGGTAGAAGCGCCTCGCCTCGTCATCCTTCGCATGGATGAGCAACGCCCTGCCCCCGATCACCTCTGCTCCCGCGATTGCCCGGCGAAAGGCGTCGAGCAAGAGGTGTTTGCCCAAACCCTTGCCCTGCTCGGATTGGTCTAGGGCCAAGCGCGCCAACAACACAACGGGAACCGGGTGTTTGGGTTGCCCGCGCAAGACCCGCTCTGGGACCGAGCTTGGCTCCACGCTGCCGGGTGCGAGACTGTAGTAACCCACCACCCGATTGTTGCGACTGACAACGTAGGTGCGGCTTCCACCGCCGCGCTGGTTCGCGAGAGCGAACCGCTTCAGGAAGTCGTCGAGCGGCGGCTTGCCGCAATCGAACCCGTCTACGGCATGGCTGGCGTCAAGCAACTCCGGCCCGACAAGGGGCGCTTCATCGCTCATGGAAAGGACTTGGCTCGTCAGCTAGGGAGCGCACGTTGGGCAAGTCGCGAGTGGGAGCATCCAGCCGCTCGCAGAAGGCCTTCCAGGCGTCTTCATCCAAGACGAAGCGCGTCTGCTCAGCCAACACCCGGTCTGCAGCGTCGAGCGCCTGTTGGAGCACGAAGCGGCTTCGCGTCGTATGCAGAGCCTTGGCCGCCCGCTCCAATTTGGCCTTCTCGGTGGATGAGGCCCGGATGTAGAGCCGATCGCCTTTGGTCGTTTCCTTGGTCGTGGCCATGTGGTCATTATACGCCTCCTGTGCGCACAATGTACACCTGATGGGGCCTAGTCACACCGCCGCTTCCTGCGGCAGCGCGCCTACTGGCGGCTCCGGCAGCGGCTCGCTGCCGTCTAGATTCGCCGGGATCGTCGCCAAACGGAACGGGCGGATCAGCAGACCCGTCAACGCGACCACCATCATGCCCCCGCCCATGATCAAGAACATCGCCACGACCCCGAGCTTCTCTAACAACACGCCACCCAAGCCATAACCGATCGGCATCACGCCGATGGACATGGTGACCAGCACGCTGTTTACGCGCCCGCGCAACGCATCCGGCGTCGTCACCTGGATAAACGTGTTGGTCGGGATCTGGGCGAACGGAACGGACAGACCCGCCGCGAAGTTGAGCAACCCCACAAACACGATGCCCAGCACCATGGTCTGCTTGAGCGCCCACTCGGAGGTCCCTTCCCAGCCCATCGAGTCGGCCATGCGCGAAAGGAACGGACCCACCTCCGGCCCCAACGCGAACGGCATGACCGTCGCGCCGCAGACGGCGAGGCCCACGATGTAGCCGATGCCAACGCGCCGCACGTTGAGCGAGGCCACCCAAAACGACGCGAACACCATGCCGACGAAGAACGTCAGTTCCAGAATCGCCACCGTTTCCGGGCGTCCGCCGAACCACTTGTCGTTGGCGGCGAGATAGATCACGAAGAACGGCGAGATCATCAGGTTGAGCGCCAGGCTCAGCCCCATGAGCGCCTTGAGTTCGGCCCGGCTCAGGATGTACTTGATGCCCTCGCGGAACTCGCGCCAGCCGCTCACCTTGTGCTCCTCGTCGCGTTGCGGCAGGAGTGTCGGGAGCTTCGCCACGAAGATCGCCGACCCGAAGAACGTCAGCGAGTTGAGCGAGATGGTCACGGCAAAGAACAACTTGGGGTCGAGGTTGTACAGCAGGCTCAGGACGCCGGCGCTCAGGCCGAGCCCAATGATGGGCACCATGTTCTGCGTAGCCGTGCTGAACGAATTGGCCTTGAGCAGTTCGCTAGGCGGGACGAGCGCCGGAATCGCCGCACTCTTGGCCGGGAGGAACACGGCGCGGAGCGTGGACATCACGAAGGCGGTCGAAGCCAGCAGCCAAACCGGCGTGGTCGGCGCTAGGAACACCAGCGCACCAAGACTCAGCAGGAACGTCCCGCTGGCGATGTCCGAGAGCCACATGATGCGCTTGCGGTCGAACTTGTCCGCAAGCACGCCCGCCGAGGGGCCGAACAGGACGTAGGGCAAGGTCTCGCACGCGCCGACCAAGCCGACCATTGCGTCGTTGCCCGTGATCTTCTTGACCATGAACATGAAGACCACGAAGTACAGCGAGTCCCCGATCTGGGAGATGAGTTGGCCCAGCCAGAGGTTCTTGAAGCCGCGATGGCGCAGGATATCGGTGGCAAGCATAAGAGAACGGTTCTTGGGTCGGTCGTGGACGACGCCCCGGTTGATTCGGCCGGAAGGTGGGGGCGCGGTCGGAGGAGTAAGGCCGACTTAGAGCAGAACCATTCGCATATCGCGAGTGACTATGACACATCCAGGCGGTGCTCTAGATGGGACTCCGGGCCCACCAGAATCGCCTCTTCCTTCGGCAAACGCTCCATCAGGCGCGAAACGCCTTCGAGCGGGCGGATGCGCCCGCGGATGACCAACTCGATCGCTTCGAACACGGGCATCTCCACGCCGTGCCTTCGGGCCAGCACGCCGACGCACTCGCTGGTCGCCACGCCTTCGGCCACCTGTCCGACTTCGTCGAGTGCGTTGTGCAGCGACTGCCCTTGGCCCAACGCGTAGCCGACGCGGTAGTTGCGGCTGAGGCGGCTGTTGGCTGTCGCGAACAGGTCTCCCACGCCCGCGATGCCCATGAAGGTCTCCAGTTTCGCGCCCATTGCGAGCCCGAGTTTGGTCATCTCGTAAAGACCCCGAGCGAGCAGCGCACCCTTCGAGTTGTCGCCAAAACCCAACCCGTCCGAGACGCCCGCCGCGATGGCGAGCACGTTCTTGAGCGCACCGGCCAGTTCGACCCCGACCAGATCGCGTGAGACGTACACGCGGAAGGTGGGACCGGAGAACGCTGCGCGGACGCGGTCGGCGACCTCCAGATCCGGGGACGCGGCAACGGCGGCGGTGGGGATGCCGCGCACGATTTCGACGGCCAGATTCGGCCCGCTGAGCGCGGCGACTCGGGCGCCTTTCGTCGTCGGGTGCGTGGCGAGCAACTCGTGCATGAGCAGGGCTTGGGTGGGGTCAATGCCCTTGCTGGCCAAGGCGACGAGCGAGGATTCGCCCCGCACATGGGGGAGCATCGCCCGAACGGCACCAGCAGGCACGGCGACGACCCACAGGTCGGCTTGCTCGGGGACCTCGCTCAACGCGCAGTAGCGGACGTTCTGCGGAATGGCAAACCCCGGCAGGTACCGGATGTTCTCCCGCGAAGCCGCCATGGAGCGCATCTCGTCCTCGTCCCGACCTACAAGCGCGACCTCGATGCCGTTGCGGGCAAGGAGAATGGCGAGCGCCGTGCCCCAACTGCCGGCGCCGAGGACGGTCGCGTTCATGAATGGGATTGTACTAGGCTGTGGGCGAATCGCTCATCGGCTGTTTTGGTCGCTTGAACGACGTTGGGAACGAGACCTCGACGTCGTCGCCTTGTCCCATGTCGTCCACCCCGTTCGCGCCGAACGAGCGGAAGCGGAAGCCTTCGCCAGCCGTCGCCTCGAACAGGCAGGGCATGCCGGTCCAAGGGTCGATGGGCATGGTCGGCGGGCGAGCATCGAACTTCGGACGCGGCCCCATCTTGGCGACGATCTCGAGGATCGCGGGCATCATGGCTGTTCGCGCCTGTTCGCGCCCCACCGATTGAACCCAGCCCGCCATGATGGGAGCAAAGAGCTCGACGCGCTTGCCGACCAAGCCTTCCTTCTTCGCCTGAGCCTGCAGTTGCGTCTCCAAGTCGCGGATCGCTTTGAATCGGGTGGGCAGGTCGTGCTTGGGGTCGGCGGCGACGTAGAAGTCTGTGTAGAAGCGGAGCAGCCTGGCCGTGACACCCTTGCGCAAGGCGTCCCGGTCCACCAGCCGGTAGGTGAAGTCGTCCAGCTTGGGCATGGGGGTTTCGCCCTCTTGCGGCTGGCCCTCCGAAGTGAAGTGCCGCATCAGTTGCGCATCGCCAAAGTCCACGCTCTGCGCGAAAGCGACCTCGCCGGGAAGACCGGCTCGCAGGTCGCGCGGCGTCGCCTCGGTCAGCGCGACGAACGCCGGATCTCCGGCCCACTGCGGCTGCGCTTCGACCACTTCGAGCAGCGTGTGGTCGGCGATGGCTCGGATCGCCACCGACACGAGCGTGGCGATGAGGATGGGTTCGTCGTCGGCATGCTCCGATACGCGCCGGATACCCGTCAGGGCACGCAGGGTCGCCTCGCGCCGGCCGGCCTTGGCGTGCAATCGCGCCTCCGAGGCCATGATCTTGGCTAACTGCTTCATGTCGGCGTACTCGGGAAGCAGGGTGCCGACCGGATCCGACCAGTCTCGCTCGAAGGCGCACTTCGGCTTGGTCAACGCGCGTTCAGCAATCTCGAGCGCCGGGCGGATGGCTGCGATGGCTTGGGATGCCTCGGTGTCACTGACCAGCCGCGAGCCGACTCGGCCGCTGGCGGCGATGCCATAGGCTTCCCGCTCGGCCTTGTCGGCGCTCCTGGCCCACGCCACGAAGGCGCGATAGTCGGGTCCGGCGTTCTGCTCCGGGGGAGCGGTGGGTAGGGCCCTCTTGAAGTCGAGTTCGAGTCCCGCCTCCTTCGCCGCGCGCTGGGCGGCTTCGTAATCGGCGGCGGCGTTCCAGGCGTGATGATTGACCCCCCGACGCACACCGAACCACGCGAGCGCAAGCAGCGCCGCAACGACCAGAACTCCCGCGAGCTTCCTCATGGCACTTACCATTCTAGCGCACGACGTCGGCAGGTGGTCGACAGGTTGTTTGCACGTTCACGATTCACGATTCACATTCACATCCCCCCCACGGGCGTCGGCAAGTGGTCGGCAGGTTCTTCGCACGTTCACGATTCACGATTCACATTCACATCCCCCAACGTTCGGAAAACGGAAGATAAAATACGAAGGTTGGGTTCACGATTCACGATTCACGATTCACATTCACGTCCCCCCAGACTTCGGGAAGATGGAAGGCGGAGGTGCCCTTGATGCCCGCGTTCACAGTTCCCAGGCGTTGCTGGGCGGAGATGTCAACCGGCGGGTGGGCCCGGAGGGTCGCCCACCGTCGCGAACCTTCGCCTATTAACGAGTTCCAGCCCCGGGAGATGCGTCCCACGGTTCACCGAATGGGCTGGGGAAGGCCATCCACCCGGAGACCAGACGCGCCGGGGTCTCTGTGTCATGGTTGAATCAGGCTCGCAAAGGAGTCGCACTTGAGACGAAATCGGTGGTTCTCAGCCCAGTCGGCCTTCAAGAGGTCGGCCTCCTCCAAGCTGATGATTCTGGAGCGGATTCCAGACACGACGATATCCTGAGTGGTCAGGATCTTGAGGTTCGGACGCACGGTTTGGACTCGCTTCACTGCCCTTCGGTCGTCGATGGCGACGGCTCCCTCGAACTCGATGGCCGCGGCGAAGGAGAACGACTCGCCGCTTCCGAGTCCAAGGCCGAGGAGGGTGGCGACGGTGTCTGTGATCGCCTTCCCTTCCAAGGTCAGCGTCTTGATGCGGCCGTCATTGACCAGTTCTTCGAGGTGCTCTCGTTCGGACTGAATCTCCTCAAAGACGGCGTCCACAATCCGGATCCGGTAGCCGAGCCCCTGCATCAAGTCGAATCGCCGCACCCTCAAGAAGTTGAGGAGTGTGGAAGCGTCCGCGATGAGAAGCGATTCCTCCATTTAGTCGTCGAAGTGCTCCCTCACTTGTTCGAACTCGTCGTCGGGGTCGAGTCCGGCGAGGGCGACAAAATCTCGGAAGCGTCCGCCTGAGATCGCTTCCCTTCGGTAAGCCTCTCGGGCCAGCCACCGGACATAAGTGTTGAGGAACGGTTGCTCTTCCGCCCGGTGTTCGATGAGGTTCCGGCCTTCCTCCTTCTGGGCGAGGAGAACTTGGAGCTTGTCCCGGTTGACCTTCCCAAGGTCGCTGAGCCGATAGGCGGCGGCTTCGTAGCTGACCTGGAACCAGTCGGCGATGAATGCGACGTCGTGAAACGCGATCTCTTGGGAACCTGGTGCGTTCCGCTTTTCAATCGGCTCGCCGAGCTCGGTGGCCGGGTCGAAGAGCCAGATGGTCTCGCGGCTCGGCCCGCCCTTGTCGATGCGGTCGAGCAGGTCGATGACCCCGCGCGACGGCATGAGGAACTCGCTTGCGAAGCTGTTGGCCCGACGTTCGATCAACTCCTTGGAGTTGATCGAACTGCTGACCGAAGCGATGCGGGTCTTGCGGTCGGCCAAAACATGAGCGTACTCGTGGGCATAGGAGAACCTGCGCCTGCTCCGGCTGTGGGTCTGGTTCACAATGACCGCGGCCCCGATGGCCGAATGGCGAAGGCAGATTCCAGAGACGTTGTCGGGCATTTCTGCCGATACGGCCCAGATGCCTTGCATCGAGATCACTTCGGCGACGTCGGGAATCGGGCCATAGCCGAGCCCGAGCCGCTGTCGCTCCTGTTTGGCCAACTCTTGCCCCTGCTCGTATGCCTCGAAGTTGTTGCGGGGATCCCGAATGCCGTAGTCCGGCGGAAGCTGCCTCGGCTCGTCGCCGATCAACCGCTCGATGGTGCGGGCTTCTTGGAAGATGTTCGAGAACTCGACGAGCTTGGCTCGGAGCCCCGGAGACTCGGCAAGGGCGTCCTGCATCCGGAACAAAGCGGTGAGGGGCTCCTCTTCCTGGGCGTTCTCTTCGAGCAGGATCGAGGAGAGCGAGCGGCCATAGAGCCTGGCCAGGCGGACGATCTCTAGCGAGTTCACGCTGCGAGAGCCCGCTTCGATCTGGGCAAGCGACTCACGGGACAGGCCAAGGTCTTCAGCGACTTCTTGCTGAGTGAGGGCAACGCTCTTTCGAGCGTCCTGCAACCGTTGACCTAGCTGTTCTTGAGTGAGTGCCATATCGTTCCTTTACATTATGGGCTGTTCTTGCCCTCATTGTATGACCATTTCAACCCATTTGTCAAGATTAGACGCCAATGTAAGGTCAAGGTTCACGGATCGCGATTCGGATACGCCCGACCTGGACGAGGTCCCCGCCCAAACCGTGTCCCCAAACCTCACACACTGCCTGCATACCTTCACCTCGCTTCCGATCAGGTAGAAACGGACGTGCCGATGCCCGACGCCACGTTTCAAGGCGAAATCCTCAACCAGGCCCTGCCCTACATCCAGAAGTTCCAGGGCGCGACATTCGTCATCAAGTACGGAGGCAGCGCCATGCGCGACCCGCGCCACTTGCGCACGCTCACGCGCAACGTGCTGATGCTCCAACTCGTCGGCATCAAGCCCATCCTCGTCCACGGAGGCGGGCCGGAGATCGACAAGTGGCTCCAGAAACTGGGCATCCCCAAGCAGACCGTGGGTGGCTTGCGCGTCACCGACGACGCCACGATGGAGGTCGTCGAGATGGCCCTTGGACGGGCGAACAAGTCGCTCGTCAGCGAAATCCAACAGGCGGGCGGGCAAGCCGTTGGCGTGAGCGGACGCGATGGCAACCTGCTCGTCGCCGAGCCCGTCTCGGAGGAACTCGGGCGCGTCGGCTCGGTGGTGCAGGTCAACCCCGGCATCTTGGGCACGCTCCTCGACGGCGGGTTCGTGCCCGTCGTCTGCTCGGTGGGCACCGACGCCGAGGGCAACGCGATGAACGTAAACGCCGACGCCGCCGCTTCGGCCATCGCGGGGGCTCTCCATGCCACCAAACTCGTGCTGATGCTCGACACCGACGGGGTTCTGAGCGACCGCAACGACCTCTCTTCGCTCATCACGCGGCTCTCGGCGGCGCAAGCCCGTCAGCTCATCGCCAACGGCAAGGCGAGCGACGGCATGATCCCCAAACTCGAGGCCGCTCTTGAAGCTCTGGACGACGGAGTGGGCGGCGTGCACCTGCTCAACGGCAAGACGGCCAACGCGTTGCTCATCGAAGTCTTCACCGATGCGGGCATTGGCACGATGATGACCCGCTAGAATGAGCCATGCACCTGCGCGACCTCGCTTGGCCCGACGTGCGCGACCTCTCGCGCGACATGGTCGTCCTCATCCCGACCGGCTCGCTTGAACAGCACGGCCCGCACCTGCCCCTGTTCACCGATTCGATCCTCGCGACCGCAGTGGCCGAGGCCGTCGAGGCGCGGCTCTCTGAAGAGGTTCTGCTCACCCCGACGCTGTGGCTGGGCGCGTCCACGCACCACCTGGCGTTCCCGGGCACGCTGTCCAACTCGTTCGAGGCCTACATGGGCGCGATCGACGCCGTGATCGAGTCGCTGATCCCGCACGGATTCCACCGGTTCTACGTACTGAACGGGCACGGTGGGAACACGGACGCCAATTCGATGGTGTTGCGCAACCTCAAGGCCAAGTACCCCGAACTCACGCTGGGGCACTCGGGCTACTTCGCGTTCGTGCCGCCGGACGCGTATGCCGTGCTGGAAGGGCCGATCAAGGGCATCCGCCACGCGTGCGAAGCCGAGGCCAGCATGATCCTGCACCTGCGCCCCGAACTCGTTCGGACGGACCGTCTGCGCGACGACGGCATGGAACCCGACCCGCCCATCCGGGGTCTGGTGCTGCACTTCGACGAAGAGACCGAGGAGGGGTCGTACGGCTACGCGACGCTTGCCACGGCAGGCAAGGGCAAGGTCTTGTTCGAGGCGGCTGTCGAAGGCGTGGCCAGCGAACTGGCGGCGCTGGCCGAGGGCTTCATCCTGCGCTCGCTTCCCGAGCGTAGCTGAGGCGGAGGTCGGGGCCGAGGCGTCTCGCCCGCCGGAGCGAGAAGCGCGGGCAATCGGCGAGATCTGGTGCCATTTGGCCTTCCAACCAAGCCGGGCCGGCACCGAGCGCCACGTTCCCCACAAACAGTTCCAAGCGGTCGGCGAGCGGGAGGAAGGCGGCATGCGTGTGCCCTCCCCCTTCGACCAGCAGCCCCGTCACGCCTTGTGCGAACAGCTCGTCTAACACCGCAAGGGGATCGAAGCGCCCCTCGGGGGCATCCAGTTCCGCATCGCCTTCCCGCTCCGCCCGGCCTGTGGCAACGAAGCGCACCGTCGGCAAGCCGTCGCCGAACAGCCGATGGGTCGCGGCCAGCCGCGCCGAGGGGTCCAAGACGACACGCAACGGCTGGTTGACCACCTGGCTCCTCGGCCCAAGGCGAACGGTCAACAGGGGGTCGTCGAGTTCCACCGTGCGCCGACCGACCAGCACCGCTCCCATCTCGGCGCGCAGCCGGTGTCCCTCGCGCCGGGCCGCCGGCCCCGTGATCCACCGGCTCTCGCCCGATGGCAACGCAATGCGCCCATCCAGACTGCACGCCGCCTTCAGGCACACGTAGGGCCGGCGGCGGCGCATCGCGGTCAGCCACGCGGAGTTCACCCGCTCCGCGCCCTCGGCCCCCAACCCGAATTCGACCTCGACGCCCGCCTCGCGCAGCGCCTCCAGCCCGCCCGCAGCCTTGGGGTTGGGGTCGCGCACAGCGGCCACCACGCGGCGCACGCCTGCGGCGATCAGCGATTGCGAGCACGGGGGCGTTCGTCCGGTGTGGTTGCAGGGCTCCAGCGTGACGAGCGCCGTCGCGCCCGTGGCCCGGTCTCCGGCCCGCTGCAGGGCCATCGCTTCGGCGTGGGGGCCGCCTGCAAAGGCATGCCATCCCTCGCCGACCACTTCGCCATTTCTCAAGAGCACGCAACCGACGCGCGGATTGGGCGCGGGGTACCCCTTGGCGGCCAGGGCGATCGCCCGAGCCATCGCTTGGGCTTCGGTCACTGGTCACCCTTCTTCTGGTGGTCTTCGCGCAGGCCTTCGATCAACGCGTCCAGGTTCGCCCGCGACCGTTCGCGGAACTCCAGCCTCGTTTCGCGCACGACAAGCAACCCGCCCGCCGCAGCGGCCCCAAAGAGCACGATCATCGCTCCGAAGTAGGCCACCACCCAGACGCCGTAGGCCTCGCGTTCCCGTTGGGGGGCATCGCGGGCCGGCTTCGCGGCGAACACCCAGGGCCAAGCGGCCAACGCGCCGATCGCCAGCACCAGGAGCAACGTGGTCGCGACCTTCAGCCGGCGCAGACGCATGCCCGTCTCAGGTCCTCCAAGCCATCGGTCAGCGTCGGCTTGGTCAGCAGGTAGCTGCCTGCGACGAACACGTTTGCGCCCGCTTGGAGCGCCAAGGGCAGCGTGGTCGGGTCGATGCCGCCATCCACTTGGATCTCGAGTTGGGGCGCGAGCGAACGCAAGCGGCGCACCTTGTCCAGCGCGGTTTCGATGAACTTCTGACCACCCCAGCCGGGGTTTACGGTCATCACGAGCACCAGATTCACCACATCGAGCAGAGGCTCGACGGCCTCGGCCGGCGTGCCAGGGTTGATGGCAACGCCCGCCATCACGCCTTTGTCGCGGAGCGATTGCGCCAGCCGGTGGGCGTGCGACGTGGCTTCGGCCTGGAACGTGATCCGCTCGCAACCCGCAGCCACGAACGCATCGAACTGGTGGTCTGGCGCCTCGGTCATCAGGTGGGCCTCGAACCGGGCCCCGGGGGCGCGACGCTTGAGGTCCCGCGCCATCTGTGCGCCGAACGTGATCGGCGGCACGAAGACCCCGTCCATGACGTCGAGATGGATCCAATCCGCGCCGGCGCTCGCCAATTCGCGCACACCGTCGCCCAGTTGGCCAAAGTCCATGCTTAGGATGGAGGGCGCGAGCTCGATCTTCACGGTTCCTCCCGCTTGGCGTGGATCGTCTCGGTCATGACCAACATGCCATCGTAGTAGACGGTCAAGGTGCCGATGCTGCCGACGCCTTCCGCTTCGAACCGCACGCGGTCTCCGGGGCTGTGGCGCTCCTCGTAGACCGTGCGCGTCGGCCTCGTATCGGTGAGGTCCACCCGGACGACCACCGATTCTTCCAAGTCGTCCAAGTCAAAACTGACGGCGTGCATGAACTTGGCGTTGCGGTCGGGGGGCGCCGTCTCCTGCCGTCCGGCCACCACGACGGCGATGCGGCTCAGGCGTTCCACGCGGGCCTTGGGCGCGGGGTTCTGCTCCAGGATGGTGCCTTCGGGCTGATCGCTCGGTTTGCGGAGCACTTGCGCGTCGAGTTCCAGGTCCATCGTGGCGAGCAGCGAGCGGGCGTCCTCCAGTCGGTAGTTGGCCAAGTCCGGGACGACGACGTACTGCGAACCGCGACTGACCCGCACGTTGATCTGAGCCCCTTCGAACACCGTCTGCGTTGGCTTGGGGTTCATGTCGATGATGTGGTCGCGGGGGACGTCCTCGCTTGTCTCGCGTTGCGCCACGCGCAACGACAGGCCGATCTTCTTCAACGTCTCGTCGGCCTCGGTCAAGCCCATGCCGCGCAGTTCGGGCACCTTGACCTGGGCGGGTTTCTTCACGTTGAAGACCACGAACATGGCGACCATGCCCAGGATGAGGGCCGCAAAGAAGAGGATGGCCCCCTTGAGAAAGCCTGGGATTCCCGTGTCGCTCACATCGAGTTCCTTGTTGCGTCGGCCCCGCTCGGGCCGGGCCGCCGTCATGCGCGGGGCGACGCCTTCCTCGCGAGCCTTGGCCGTTCGGGTGGGTGGCGCTGCGATCGGCTTGCCGAATCGAAGGGCATCTTGGAATGTCCGCAACTCGGCCAGAAGTTCGGAGGCATCTTGCGGCCGCTCTTGGGGGTCCTTGGCCATGCAGCGGCGCACCAGGTCCGAGAGAGCCGGTGGAACGGTCTTGTTGAACAAGCCGACATCCGGAACGGGAGCGCTGGCGTGCTTCATCGCCGTCGCCACGGGCGTCTCGCCGACGTAGGGGTGCTTGCCCGTGAGCATCTCGAACATGAGGATGCCGACGGCATAGACGTCCGATGCGCGGCTGGGCATCTGCCCCGCGCAGATTTCCGGCGCTAGGTACGTGGTCATCTGGCGGAGCACCGCCGAACCTGCCGTGCCCGATTCGGAGTACGCCTCCCAGATGCAGGCCATCTGCAGCTTGAGCGCATTGTCCGAGCGGATGACGATGTTGTGGGCCCCTACGTCGCCATGGACCAAGGCGAGCCGGTGAAGGGACGCCAAAGCTTCGCACAGGTCCACCGCCGTCGAAACGGCGAGCGGGACACTGAACGGGGCGAGTTTTCGAATGCGCACGTCGAGACGCGTGCCCAAACTGGCCTCGCCCACACAGTACGGCTGGCCGTCGTGGATGTCCACCTCGAAGATGCGTTCCAACCCCGGGTGCTGAGCGGTCTTTGCGATCTCGACCTGTTTGCGGACGGCTTCGATGAACGCGGGCTCTTCGGAATAGGGACTGCGAAACAGGCGGACCGACACTTGCTGCGCCGTTTGCCGATCGTTCGCCAGGAAGGTGGTGAAGATCGGACCCTCGTCGAGCGCTTGGGTCAGTTCGTACCGAATGCGGAGGATCGAGCCGACCATCGGTTCAGGCTCCTTGCTCCTCGTTCTTGTTTCGAACCACGGCCAAGATGACGAGTACGAGGAAGAGAACGGTGGCCGCCATTCGAACGGACGGCACATCCACGGCCGCCGCATAGGCAGGGGCTTGCCCATCCAGAGCCGCGCGCTGGCTGGCGAAATACCCCACGGACAAAGCCAGGGTACCGATCATCGCGACACCGTCTCTCAGAAGTCTCATGAGTTCGACAATGCCCGAAGCACCGCCTCTTCGGGGACGTTCCGGACAAGTGTACACTTCCCAGGCTCGGAAACGAGACTAAAGCCCAGGCGTCCGGCCTTCGCCTTCTTGTCCCGCCGCATGGCTGCGAGCAGTTGTTCGGGAGTCAGTCCCTCGGGGATGCGGGTCGGAAGCCCGTGTTGGGCCAGCACACGCTCGACTTCGCTCGACAGTTCCTCGCGGGCGAGGCCGAGGAGGTGGGCCAGCCGCGACTCCACGACCATGCCGATCGCCACGGCCTCCCCATGCAGCACGGGGCCGTATCCGGTGGCGTGCTCGATGGCATGGCCCACCGTGTGACCGAAGTTGAGGATCGCCCTTCGCCCCAGGGTCTCGTAAGGGTCTTCGTCCACCACCCGCACCTTGAGGGCGATGCAGCGGGCCACCAAGGGCTGGAGGTCGCCGCCAAGGGTGTCGAGCAACGGGGCGTCCATGATGAAGCCGTACTTGATGACCTCGGCCATGCCGGCCCGGAACTCGCGTTCCGGCAGCGTGGCGAGGAACTCGGTCGCCACGTACACGTCCTTGGGCGCTACGAAGGCTCCAGCCAGGTTCTTCCCGGCGGCGAGGTCAATTCCCACCTTGCCTCCGACGGAAGAGTCCACCATAGCTAGAAGGCTGGTGGGCACTTGGATGAGGGGAACGCCTCGCATGTAGCTACCGGCCGCGAAGCCCGCCAGATCGCCCACCACGCCTCCTCCCCATGCCACGACCGGCGTCGAACGATCGGCCCCGGCTTCGGCGAGCGACTCAAGGACACGCTCGAACGTGGGGATACGCTTGCTGCCCTCTCCGGGTGGAACCACGATGGTCTTGCGGGTATCGGCGAATGCGGGCCATGCCGCAGCCACGTTCTCGTCGGTCACCAGGACTGCGTTCTGGGGAAGGAGGTCCTGCACGACCTGGACAGACGTCAGGTGAATGGTCGTCTTCTCGGTTCCCAGGGTTGCTACGATGTCCATGCTGCAAATCGGGTCGCCAGTTCGCGGGCCGCTTCCTGGATTTCGAGGTCGTCCACATCGAGAATGATATCCGCTTGTTCGTAGAGGGGTTTCCGTGCCTCGAGGATCGTCTCGACGCGCGTCTCCCAGTCCTCGGATTCAAGCAAGGGGCGCTTCTTCTGGCTGTTCTGGAGCCTGTGGAGGAGGTTAGGGAGCGACGAGCGGAGATAGGCGATCGGGCCGAGGCGGCGCAGTTCCTCCCAGTTGGCCTCGCGTAGCACGATCCCACCCCCGGTCGAAACGATCGAAGGCTCGGCGCGGAGGGACTTGAGGACGGCTGTCTCGTGCGAGCGGAACGCTTCCTCGCCGTAGATGCGGAAGATGTTGGGGATCGAATGACACACCCGGCGCTGGACCAACTGATCGGTGTCCACGAACTTCCTCCCCGTAACCTCGGCGAGCGAGCGTCCGACGGCGGACTTACCCGCCCCCATCATGCCGATGAGGATCCAGGCGCGGTCCGACGTAGGGCGAGGGTCCATTTGAAGGAAAAACGGCAGGAACCCTGGGTTCCTGCCGTTCGGGTCGGACGAGTCTTGCGACTAGCCGCCGGTCTCGTCCTCGGAGAGGATGACCGGAGTGACGAAGATCAACAGCTCGGTCAGGTTCTTCTCCTGAGTCTTCTGGCGGAAGAACTGGCCGATGACCGGCAGGTCGCCGAGGATCGGGAAGCGCGTGTGCGTTCCAACGTCCTGGTTTCGCGTGATGCCGCCGAGAGCGATCGTCTCGCCGTTCTTGACGCGGGCGACGACGGAGACGAACTGCGACAGCTGGTCGGGAACTTCCTGACCATCTGGGCCACGACGAATCTGACCAAAGTCAGAGATCTGCGGCTGCAGGAACATCGTGATCGTGTCGTCGTCGTTGATGCGCGGCGTGACCGTCAGCTGCGTCGAGATTTGGATCTGGTTGATCTGGGGCACGACGATGACCTGACCGCCCGTGTTGGAGACGACCTGGTTCGTGAAGATCGTGGTCACGGTCTGAGCGCCGACGAACGCAGGCTGATTGTTCAGCGTGCGCACCATCGGAGCGTTGACGACCTTGCCAAAGCCTTCTTGCAGGAGGGCTCGAACGCGAGCCGTCACGTTGCCGGTCGCGTAGTTCAGGAAGAACGGGTCGCCAGAGCGTGCGAACGAACCGGGCCGGTTGCCCAGGAAGACCGTTCCGCGCTCGTACAGCCAGTCGAAACCGAGCGACTTGCTGACCGAGGACGACGTGGTGATGAACTCAACTTTGACTTGGACTTGGCGCGGAGCGCGGTCGAAGAGCTGGACGAGTTGCTGGAGTTGCTGGATGGCCTCTTCGGTGCCGCGAGCGATCAGGTCGTTCGTTGCAGGGTCGAAGTAGACGAAGTCGATGCCCGTGGGCACCAGTCCCGTACCGCCCTGCAGGACACCGTTGCCGCCACCCTGAAGACCGCCACCGATTCCGCCGCCGGGGCCGCCTTGGCCGCCGCCGGGCTGACCCATGCCGCCACGTCCACCCGTGGGGCCGCCGACGCCGCCGAATCCTTCGGCTTGACCGGCTGCTTCACCAGGAAGGCGAATGTCGTTGCCCGACTCGCCGCTGGTCGCGGGGAGGTTGTTGGTGGGCATCGGCTGATAGAACGGGGAAAGTTGCTGGTTGACGAACTGACTGGGATTCTTGATGGAGGGCGTCATCCGCGATTCCATGCGTTGCCTGTATCGGAACAGTTCGTCCCAACCGCGCATCGGGTCCGGCACCTGGCCGAACACGATCTGATCGTAGATGTCGCGGCAGTCGCCCTTGAGGATGTGGATGCGTTGCACCAGCTTGGGCACTTCCACATTGGGGAACTTGGGGGTCGCGGGTTGCTCGTCGAGTTTGCCCCACGACAGGATGTACACGCCGTTCTCGTCTCGCGAGAACGAGGCGCCTGCTGCAATGCAAACGTAGCGGATCGCGTCTTCCGGTCGCGCACCCTTCAGCGACAGATTGATGCGCTGAAACGGTTGCTCGCTCGGTTTGATCGCGAACTGCAAGCCAGTGAGTTCGGTGAGCAATCGCGTAGCCGCAAGCAGTTCCGCATCCCGCAGGTTGACATCGACCCTGAGGTCCTCAACCGTGGTCTGCGCAAAAGCCGGCGCCGCAGAAAGACTCATCCCTGAGACGGCGAGCGCCAAAGCCAGCCGGTTCCATCCGAATCGCATATTTCGAAGCTCCTTCACCCTCGTATTTCCTGTTGTGTTTGTCAGTGACATTGGGAGACGGACGGTCTTCCGCAAACCGTCCGTCTCCGGCGTGTCTAGTTTAGCCTAAAATCCGCGGCCGCCTCTTCCGCCGCCCATACCGCCGCCAAAGCCGCCGGATCGACCGCCCATACCGCCGCCGAAACCGCCGCCCATGCCGCCGCCGAAGCCGCCCATGCCGCCCATGCCGCCCATCATGCCGCCGCCTTGCATCGCGCTGATCTCAGGAGGGGTGCCGGGCTGGAAGCTGCCGTTGAGCATACCGATGATGTAGGCCGGGTCGGAGCTGCGAATCTTGATGCGCAACGTGACCTTGTTGTCGGTGGTCGTCGTCGGCAGGTCAGGAGTCGTGGTGCCGCCGGTCACGTTGGGGACTTCTTTGAGCAGGATCTGGTACACGCCGCCTTCGACGCGGTACGTGGCGTTGACCTGCTGGAGAATGTTCCGCAACGCGGTCTCGAACGTGACGTCTTTCAGACGGGCGGTCACCACGCCGACGACGTCGGGCGCGACCATGTAAGAAACGTCCTTCACGTTGTTGAAGAGGGTCGAGAGAGCGTCGCGCACGTCGGCCTGGTTGAGTTCCAGGGACGGAATGCGCGTGTTGCTCGGATCGTTTTGCGCCATGGCGCTCGGAGCGACAGCCATCAAGCTGATCGCCAGGGAGCCAAGTGTGCAGAGTTTGACAAGGGTCTTCATGTGTTTCAACCTCTGTTGTGTCAGATGTTTGGATCGTTTCTTCGTTACGTCAGATATCGTCGAATCGTCCCGCGCCGCCGTTTCGGCCGCCGGCATCGCCGGGGCGACCGGGCGTGCCTGGCCGTCCGGGGACGGTGGGGGTGGTTACGCCGCCCGGTCGGCTTTCCAACCGAACCGTCACCTGCTGAGGCAAGACGTTCGGTTGGCCGACGCGGATCAGCACCGCTTTGTCCATGTCGATGGACTTTACCTTCCAAGGCGTTCCGGGAATGTCCATGCCCGGACGGATGAGGATCGAGGACGATTGGTCGTCGGCCTCCAGGATGCCGATCACCGTCTCGCCGACCAGAATGCCTGCCAGACGTCGATACGGCTGCGGCTCGTTCACCGGAATCGGCTCGGTTGCTTCTTCCTCTTCGGGAGTAAAGCCTCGGAAGCCCATGCCGGACATGAGCCGCATCGAGGACTGCTGCGCCTCGTAGCTCCTTTCGACCCCGAGAAGCGAGAACGGATCGTTTCGGGACGGCACGGGCGTGTTTTCGATCTGCGCCAGCAGATCCATCGCCAGAGCGGGATCGGGAGCGACCGGCTTGCCCACGTTGATGGGCGGCGTGTAGTCCGTGAGTTCGGCGCCGATCGGAGTAACCGTCGCCTGACCGTCGTCTTCGGGACCGAGGTCGCAACCCGCAACCAGTAGAGCAAGCGCCATTGGCGCAACGGCGATGCGTGCGAACGACCGGAGGCTCCGCAGCTTGTTGATGGCAGAAACGTGGGTTCTCATTGGGCTGCTCTTACTCCTCTTCATCGCGTCCGACGCCACCTCGGCCGGGGACTTGACCGGGGGGAACACCCGGTACGTTGACGCCCGCTGGGGGGCCGCCGGGGGTGGTGGCTCCCGTCGCAGCCGGTGCTGCGCCTCCGCCGCCACCGATGGGCGGGAAGACGCGCTCGCTCTGGATGAAGCCGACGATGGTGAGATTGTACGTACCCGTCATGTTGGGCGAGGTGCCGCTGATCTGCAGGCCGTCCGCCACTGCGAGGAAGTTGGGCATGTTGCTCCAACCGCGCACGTGCGTCATGATCTGGTCGAACGTGCCCGTCACCGTCACCTGACCCAGGTTGTAGAGAACGGCGGGGAACCCGAACGACGAGTAGTTGAAGTAGCTGGCCAGCACCGAGGCCGCATCGTCGGTCGGCATGGGGATTTCGGGGCCGATCACTTGCACGCCACCGTACTTCAGTTGTCGGTTGAGTTGCGACTGCACGCTGTTGCGGAAGCGTCGCGCGTCCACCGTGAGCTGATACTCGTTGACGGCGAGATCGATGCCTCCCGCAGCGAGCGAACCGGGCAGCGAATGCCGCGCCATAATCGCGTTCCACTCGTCGGCCTTCTCGCCGATGAGCGTCACCGCGTCCTCGACACGCTGCTTGGCCATGCCGCTCTTATTGATCTCCGCGCGGAGGGCCTGAGCGTTCTCGCGGTAGTTGCGGGTCTCTTCGATGTTCGGAAGCACGTGCTGGAACACGAAGAACGCGACCGCAGTGAGGCCAAGGAACAGGCCGATGGACAAAATGGTCAGTCGGGTGAGTTTCATCGTCCTACCTGCCGCCTCCCACGCCGCCCGGGATCGCTCCCGCCGGGGGTCCGCCGACACCTGCCGGGGGTCCTGTGGGCCCGCCTCGACCAAGCGCACCCGGAGGGGGTCCGCCTGCCGCGCCGCCAAATCCAATGCCCGCCGGAGGACCACCGGCGGCAGGGCCGCCTAGACCCATGGGGCCACCTCGGCCACCGGCCGCGCCGCCCGCTCCACCCCCGGCGCCGCCAGGGGTGCCGAGAGCCGTTCCGACGCTGCCGCTCGGGCTACCGAGGGTCGCGCCCGGGTCTGGGGTCTGCAGATCGCGGTTGATCACCAGCGTCATGGTCACCACGGACCACTCGGGCATGGCACCGCGCGGGGTGGTCATATCTTCCGTGCCGAAGCCGCCGGTTCCGACGAAGCCGCCGGGTTCCTGAGCTTGGGCGATGTAGTAGTTGAGCCGGTCGATCGGATCGAGCGGGACCCGGCCTTCGCCCGGACGAATGGGCATCGCGATTTGATCCTCGGCGCTCAGTCCGGGGACGTACGTTTCCAGAGGCTGGAAGCCGGCTCGGGACACCGACATGACGTCGGGAATGCGGCGAAGCACCAGCGTCAGGTCTGCGTACTGCTGGAAGGACTTCAGCACGCCCACCAAGGTGACCTGAGACTGGCCCGGGCCCGCCGGAGAAGCGTTCATGGACTGAAGCCGGTAGTAGGCCGGGATGTAGGGCAACAGGCTCGTGTAAAGCTCTGGGTACTTCCGGTTGTGGTCCAGCATCGCGTTCGCCAGGGCCACGTTGCGGAAAAGGCTGGCGTTCTCCGTCATCTTGGTTTCCGCGATGCGGGCGTTCGCCACCACCTGATCGGCCTTCGGCTTCAGGTCGGCGACGACGTCCTTGGCTTTTTGGAGCTGATCTTGCGACCAGATCATGGCCATCACACCGCCGCCCGTGAGCAAGGCAAACAGGATGATCGAGAACACGATGGCTGCTCGCGCGGCCTTCGCCTGGGAAATCGTTTTCGGCAGGAGGTTGAGTTTCATCCGTTCGCTCTAGTCAATCAACGCGTGCAAGCCGTTTCCAATGGCCACCGCGAATTCGGCGCGATGCTCGTCCATGAATCCGGCGGGCAGCCTCTTGGCGCTAACATTGAGACGCCGCGCCGCATCGAACGTGTCACAGGGCATGCCCAAACTCTCGCCCATATAGCTTGCGAGACCCTTGAGATTGGCCCCGCCGCCGCAAAGGAGAATCTGGTCCACTTCGTCGCCTCGGCTGCGGTAGTAGTCGATCGAGCGCCGGACTTCGGACACGATCTCCTCGAGCAGGTTCTGCATGGCGCGGTACGTGCGTCCTCGATCCGAATCGTCCACGACGGGCGCGGGCGCAGGCTCCGCCTCGTCTCCGGCCGCCGCCCCGAACACGTCGGCCGCGGGAGCCGCATCGTCGGCAAACG
This sequence comes from Chthonomonas sp. UBA2387, assembly GCA_002343445.1. GTDB lineage: Bacteria > Armatimonadota > Fimbriimonadia > Fimbriimonadales > Fimbriimonadaceae > UBA2387. The sequence goes on along the minus strand of DDSP01000068.1, from coordinate 25,539 downwards.
GGTTGTAGGCGGTGAACTGCGTGGTGTCGGCCATGCCGAAAGCGGGCGCGGGCGCCGCGCTGAACCCGGCAAGGTCCACCTTCGACTTCTTGATCTCTTCGGCCTGGATTTCGTCGGTTCCGTACTCGCGGGCGATTTCCTGGGTGAACAGCTCGCCGCCCAGCAGCACTTGGCGGGGCATCATCAGGTAGTCGTCCTTGTAGATGTTGATCGAGCTGGTCTTGTGGCCGATCTCGACGACGCAGACGGTTTTGCCCGCGAACTGGTCGCCGTAGTTGGCCTTGAGCGCCCGGGCGATGCCCAAGGGCTCCACGTCGATCGCTCCGATGGACTTTCCAGCCTTCTTGGCACAAGCGAGCATCGTGTCCACCGCCGATTGCGGTGCGATGGCCATGACCACGGTCATGTTGCCGTTGTGCGCTCCGTTGGGGATGGGCCGGTAATCGCTGACGATGCTGCTCTCTGTGAACGGGATGTTGCGGTTGATCTCCCACTGCATCTGCTCACGCAGTTCTTCTTCGGTGTTCGCGGGCACCTCGAGCGTCCGCACCAAAACCGAAGATTGCCCCACGAGAGACACGACGATTTGAGGGAGACTTGCACCCGCGTTTTTGATGGCCTGCTTGATCGCCTGACCCACCGCATCCGCGTTGAAGATTCCCGTATGATCGACGGCGCCCACCGGTGTTGGAGCGACCCCGAGCGCCGTGATCGCAGGTTGCTTGCCCTGCATCTTGATCTCGGCGACCTTGATCTGCTGACTTCCGATGTCTACGCCAATGACGCTGCCCAGCTTTTTCGCCATGTTCCGTTTCCGCTACCCTGGCCGACGCCTATCTTACACCCCTTGGTACCGGGGTGTCAACCAAAACTCGTTCACCGATGCCCGACGCTCCTCGTCGGCCATGCGCTTCGAGGCGTTCAGACACGAACGCCTCGATGTATTGGACGGCAACTCTCGTCCTACGGTCACGACCGCCCCGCCGGCGTCGGCGAGAGTTTCGGTGCGATCGTCTGGAAGAACAGGTCCGAAACGCCGAACCGGTTGCTCCGCCAGAACATCCAGATCACGCCGGGCCGTCGGTCGGCTATCGCCGCCGGGTCGAACGCGTCGAGTGCAAGATGCATCTGGGATTCGTTGTACGCCTCGTCGATGGGCACCGGGGCCTCGTCGCGCTCGGTCCGCAACACCACCGGATAGACGGCTGAACCGACGTTCACCGCTTCGCCCGCCGCGTTCACGCCGGTGTAGGCGATCGTCACGGTGCGCGCCTCGTCCTGCGACGTGAAGTACACCCGTCCCCGAACCGGATCGACCTGGAAGAAGCCCGTGTTGCCCGAGACCGTGAGCGCGGCCACGGAGCCGTCGGGCCGAGTCAGGATCGGCGTGGGCAGCTGAACGCCGTACCGCATGGACCGCAGGTACGAGCGCGTGGCCTCGGTGGCCGAGGCGCCGCTCCGCGTGTACGAGAGCCAATACCGATCCGCACGGATCGCGTCGCCGGGCTGGGCGGGGGCACCGCTCGGGCGCGCCCAGTAGTCGAGGTCCGCCACCAAGCGAGGATCGAAGATCATGGACGGGCCGTTGTAGTTGGCCGACGTGTCCGAGTTCGTGCGCACGAGCCGTGGGGTGTAGCTCAGCACCAGCGTCGCCGTCGTGGGCAAGCCCGTTCCGGAGAACCGGATCGTGCCGCGCACGGGGTCGAGGAACGCCTTGCCTCCCAAGATCGTGTCGAACGAGATCGTGCCCGTCTGCGAGTCGGTTTGGCGCGTGCCTGGGCGCTCGAGGTTCGAGTAGTTGCCCGCCGCCGACACGACGCCGAGTTCGACCGGCGCGGTCGTCCACAGCAAGCCGGACGCCTGGTACCGACCGTCGCTCATCGTCGCCACGCGCTCGCGCGTTCGGGCTTCGAGCGACGAGAGAACGGCTTGACCGTTCGAGATTTGGAACCGGGCGAAGAAAACGCCCGAGTGGCTGGCGCCGCGCACCTTGGCGTCGAACGCGACCTCGAACACCTCGCCTGCGGCGCTGGTCCGCGCGACCATGCTGGCGGAGCCGATGGCTTCGAACGCATCGCCCAAGCCGACCACGATCGGATCGCCGAAGTGAGACCCTGTGCTGCCATCGTCAATCAGCGGCAAGACGAGGAGAGCCGAGCCTGCCGCGCCGCGCTGCGTGACCATGATGAGGCCGATATTGCCGATCTGGGCCACGGACGGGCGTCCGTAGACATACGACGGGTCGAGTTCGGCCACGGCCGGCACGTTGGCGATGCCGTTGTTCCAGAACAACTCGGCTGCGCCGAGAGCCGCCGTACGGATGCGGTTGACCAAGAGCAACGTCTTGCCGATGCGGCCGTTCGCCGTTTCCACTTGCGCCGAGCCGATGTACGCCAGAAAAGCGTCGTTGCGCATGGTCAGGCCCGGATTCCAGAACCCGTTCGAAGGCAAAGCCGCCGCGCCGAAGCGTGCGGTTCCTGCGACCAGCGTTTGGCCCGCTCCCTCGAAGAGGGTCTGGGCCGGCACCGCGGGCAACGGGCCGATCGCGTATCGGAACCAGCGGGTCTTGGCCCCGGGCGTGAAGAAGTTGAAGTCACGCAGCGGGCTCAAGTAGGGCACGCTGGCCGGCGCGACGCCGCCGATCGTGCCGACGTACACCCGCCACGCGTCCTCGGGCTGATAGCCCACGGGCGGAGCGGCGTCCCAGGCCGGTCTGGTCGAAGAGAACGCCATGACGAGGTTGCCGAACGAGTCGCGAGCGCCGCTGGGCTGGTCGTTGGCGAACCGGAACGGCGCATTGCCGCTACCCGAGTCCACCATCGCGCCACCGAACTGCGAGAAGCCGGACGTGATCCGCGTCTCGCGCACGCCGAACTTCAGCGTGAAGCCGGGATCGGAATACGCCTCGGTGGCCTCGCCACCCACGTTCAGATCGAGCGAGGAGTCCTGGTTGGTGTCCTCGATGACCCGCATGGTCTGCTCGTACGAGCCGATCGGGAAGCCGACCGGAATGCTTGCGGAGACCACCGGCGGGCCGACGCGGAACTGCGCCTCGGGGAACAGCGGCCCCTGAACGGCTCCGATCAACGGGTTGGCGCGGCGAATCGGATTCACCGACAGCGACGTCGGGCCGCCATCGCCCACTCGGGGCTTCTGGAGCAACACGCGCTTTACGGGGGCGAATCGGTCGTCCAAGTCGCTGAACACGTCGAATCGGCTGTCGATCCAGGCCGCCGGGTCGTTGCCCGGGGCGAAGACGCGCCACGGTTCATAGGCGTTGCCGACGTTGGTCGCCTTGGCCAGACGCAGGTCCAGCAGGTTCACGTTGCCTTCGTTGAAGACCGTGAATTCCTTGAACATGGGCACAAGCGGGCCGCCCCAGGGGTTGAGCTCGGAAGCCGACTCGAAGGGGCCGATGGGTGTGTAGCCAGAGCCTTGCGACAGCGAGCCCAGATCAACGGTAGGCGTGCCGACGCGGAACTTCTCGTCCACGGCCACGTTCGCCGACGTCCAGAGTTCGCGGAAGGCCTCGCGCCCTCGTCCGCCGCGCTCGAGGTCGCCGTTGCCGTTGGTGTCCACAAACACCACCAAGCCCCCTCGGTAGCCGTAAGGCACCTGGGCACCGGCGGAATCGGGACCGACGCTGGCGTTCGCGGGCTGGTACTTGGGCACGCTGATCTCCACGTCGAAAATCGTCGGCGTGAGCAAGCGCGTCGTCGGGTTCGAAGCATCCACACCCGTGGGCGGGTTGAGCGTCACGGGGCCGTACACGGGGTTCTCGGCGCGGCCCTGAAGGTCCTTGGTGACCTTGACTTGGCTGGCCGTGATGTTCGGGTAATCGAGACTGGTGTTCGGGAAGTTGTCGGGGTAGTCCTCGAACAGCGGATAGGCTCCGCCAACGGGCTTGACCACTGCCATGCGGCCATTGGCCCATTCGAGTCCGGCCCTGGCGACGCGCACGTTGTCCAAACCACGGCCCGGTCCGCGCAGAAGCGTCATGAGGCTGCGGTCGATGACTTCGAACTGCGCGTTGCCGGATTGGCCGTGGAAGGCGACGCCGACCGTTGCGGTCAGCAGCCCCTCGTTCGCCGGAGTACCGTCGAGGTTCGGCGAGCCGTTGACCAAGTTCCCGGGATCGGCCGCGTTGGTGGTCGCGCCGATCGAACGGTCGGGGTCCACCGAGTTGTCGGGATTGCGCCGCATGACCAACGCGATCGGGTTCGCCACTTGGAACGGAATCCGCGCGTCGTTCTGGCTCATCACGATGTTCTGGCGGTTGCCGTTCTGGCTGACCGAAGACGTGCTGATCGAGAACGAGACCGTGCCGTCTCCCGGGGGCAGCGCGTGCACGCCGCCGCCTTGAATCGTGAAGCTCAGGATAGCGTAGCCCTCGCGCTCGGATGGGGCGGACGTCGCGAACTGGCGGCTCTCGACCGTCAAGTTGCGGTTCGAGCGGCCGTCCACGCTGAACGAAAAGTTCACCGCAGGAGGCGGAACCGGGTTGTTGTTGACGTCGAGCGTGCGGTACGGGAAGTCGTACACCAGGATGTAGAGCGTCTGGCCCCACTCGAACACGCCGCTGGGAACCTGGTTGGCGGCGTCGGTCGCCAACGTGTAATCCGCCGTGGCTTGCCGAAGCTGGTTGTAGGCGTCTCGGGTGACGAACTTGATCTTGGCGTCGCGGAAGTCGTCGCCAATGGGGTCGTTTTCGACCACCGACTCTTCGCCGGGCACTTCTTCGCCCTCGAGGTCGGGCACCAGGCCGATGTCGTTGTTCCACGCGTAGAGGTTGCCCGCAAAGTCGGCTCCATAGAGCCAGGAGTTGCCCTGGGCCATCGAGGATTCGACCACGTCGCTCGCGCTGATGTACTCCCAGGCGCGGCGGGTGCCAAATCGGTTGAGCATCGAAGTCCGGGCAAACAACGCCACGAAGCGGCCATCGGACGTCGGCACCAGCACCACGGGTGCGCCGAGGTGCCGCGACCCCGTGCCGCTGTTGTCGAACACGTCCATCTTGCTGAACGTGAGGCTTCCGAGCGCGGGCGAGTCAAGCTCGTCCGTGGACCAATAGACTGTCGGGGCGCCGCCCGTCCCTTGAGCGGACATGGCGTACAGCACCCGGTTGCTGTTCAGAGCGAACACGGTGTCCCCCATGCCGCCTTCGTTGAGCAAGACGCTGGTGGCCGAGGTCGGACCGGAATAGCCCCAGTCGTCCGTGATGCGGCCGGGCAGGCCCGCAAACGTCCACTGCAACGCACCCGTGTTCATGTTCAGGGCGTAGAAGCGGCCCTTGGGCACGCCGTCGGTGTCCAGCGCGGAAAGGAATCGGTCGGTGCCGAAATAGACGTTGCCGAACTCGACCAGCGGCGTCATCCGGATCGCGCCCAGCGTCGGCTGGTTCATCGCCGGGTATGTCCAGCGCGTCGTTGTGGTGCGGCTTGCGGTTCCCCGAGCATCCAGGGCGTAAAGCCGTCCTTGCTCGGTGGCCGCGAAGATCGTGGGACCTTGAGCCGTGTTCTCGTAAACGAGCGACCCCGTGAACGCGCCGAGAGCGGACGTCTGCGCCGCCGCCGGATAGTCGTTGGGATAAGACCAGACGCGGGTGGTCGTGCCGGGGCGTCGTCGGTCGAAGTCCATGTCGCCTCGGCCCAGCATGTCGATGCAGTAGATGCGGCCGTTGGTCGAGGCGATGAAGAGGTAGTCCTGCCCGTCAATGCGCTGAACCAGGGCCGAACTCACGTTGAACCCGTTGGGCATGGTGGCGATGCCGTCAACGCCATCCAGACCGGTCACATGGTTGGGGTCGCTCCAAGCTGTGTCGTCCGGATCGGGCGTGCTGGGGTACGTCCAGTAGATGTTGGTCGTGCCGTCGCCGTTGCCGTACGCGTCCAGGCAGTAGATGCGGCCGTTCTCGGCGGCCACGATCACCACGTCCCGTTCTTCGACGCTGCCGCCGGGAAGCCGAACCTGGGCCTTGGTCTGAACGGGCGTCGAGTTGATGCCCAAGTTGGCCGCGCCCACGAACCGGACGGCGTCGGCATACGCCTTCTTGCCCACGTCGGACGGGCTCGTCGAGTGGTTGTAGATCCAGACTTCGACGGGATCGTCCGCCGTGTGCTGGAAGCGGCGGGAACCCACGCGCACCCAGCCCCGATTCAGCGATTGGTCAACCGTGAAATCGTAATTGGTCGCCCCTTCGCGCACGCGCACCGAGACGGCCTGGCCGAACTCCTCGCCGTTGGCGTCGCCCGGCAGCCAGAGGTAGACCTCGAACTCGCCGTCCTCCAGGTCGGGCTGATAGCGAACGGTCGTCGCCGTGCCGGCATCGGCCACGATGGGCGCTGCCAAGTAGTTCGTTCCAAAGAAGCCGTTGGCCAGACTCTCGGGCGCCCAAGGCAGCGACGACGTCACGCCCACGGCGTTGTTGTCCAGTTGGACCGTGTCTTCGGACTCGAGCAGCGGCTGGAACGTCCACTTGACCCACGTGTTGAACGTGCCCGCATGGTCGTGCGAGTACGACGTCACGGTGCCTCGGATCTGCGTGACGGTCTCGCCGTCCCGCTCGCCCAAGCTGTATTCGTTCCGGGCCGCCACGACGCGCGTCTCGGTGCCGCCACCGGGGGCGTCGATCGTGCCCACGACCGGCGAAGCCGTGTAGGTCCCCGATTGCGGGATGGCCATCACGGCGTCGGCGTAGACCAGCGTCGTTCCGACCGCATCGCTGTAGCCGCCCGACGTGTTGAGGGGCACGGTGTTGAACAAGCGAATGGTGATCGGATCGGTGCCGTTGTAGGCGAACAGCCGGTTCGTCTGCAACCCGCCGTTGCCCAACCGGACCCAGCCTTGCCCGCCGGCGAACGTGTCGACGACTTCGACCCAACGCTCGCCCGTCCCGAACGTGACTTCGTAGACGTAGTAGCGCTGCGGGTAGAGCGGGAAACTGCCCACCATCGTGGGGCCGATCGGAAGCCACACGTAGAGTTCGTAATTGCGAGCGATGTTGAATGGGCCGATGTCCACCGAGGCGGGATCGAGCACCCATTGAAACACCGAAGTCGCGCCCTGCGTGGGGTCTTCCGCAGACGTCGTGCCCACCGTGTTCGCGAAAGAGTAGCCCGGAAGGAACTGGGTCTGATAGGCGAACGGCGCCTCGTCGGCGATGTTCGGGTCGGTCCAAGAACCGGTTCGGGAGACGCCGGTCGGCGGCACCCAGGCCGCAGGCGTCGAACCCTCGGCGGCATTGTTGAGGACGATCCTTCCGCCCTTCAGGTCGTTGGAGTTCGGGTGGAACCACCGCAGGTTGCCCATGCCGGGGCCGTACAGGCTCGGGTTGCTGTTGCGCCCCTGGCCTTGGTTGTTGCCGCGCAGGCTCGGATAGTCCTGTGAGAAGGACGCAACGGCGAGAGCCGCGACCGCGAGGGCCGCCGTCCCTTTCGCCCAATTCCGAAGAGCTTGCATCGTGCTAACCATGATGTGATTCTGTTGGTCCGTCCGTCACCGCCTGTCGGCGAAGATCGGGTTGGACAATCCGCGTGCGCCTTGGATCGGCGGGAGTTCGAACATGATGCTCGAAAGCCGGAAGCCGAGATTCGGCGCGGTCAGGTTGTAGGCGTCGCCGTCGATCTGGAGCACCTCGCCCAAGAACCGGTCGTCGCCGCGGGTTCGACCCGCATATCCATTGACGATCAACACGTCGCCCGAGTCCAACCTTCTGGCAAAAACGGGGTTGAAGTCTCTGGGATTGACGTTCAGGGGGTTGCCTGCGCCGTCGCGCCGCAACGCCAGATACGCCTCGCGCGGGAGCATCCAAGACACGGCCCATACGCCCGGAGCCGCCTGCATGGCCTCGTAGACGCCGCTCCCGTCCGCGATCAGCAACGTGAGCACGGGATTGCCGCCCACGTAGCTCATCTTGATAGTGGCGCTGTTCAAGTTCTGCAGCGGCTTCGCCCGCGAGGCGCGCGGATCGGACACGAAGCCTTGGCCTTCGACGTAGAACGCGCCGCCCGGAACGGCCGGAAGCACCAGATCGCCGATCACCTGCGAGTTCGCGCCGTCGAAGAGCACCACGCCGCCGTTGCCGCTGGCCTCTTCGCGCAAGCCTGACGGAGCCGCAAAGCCGAAGTCGGCATAGGTCGGCCGGGCGTTCGAGATGCCCGCAGCCACCACGTAGCGTCCACCCAGGGCGTCTTCCACATAGGCGCGGCTGACGCTGGTGTACTCGAACCGTTTGCCCGAGAACGGGGCGGGCGTGTGCCACACCAACGTTCCCAGCGCGATGGGCCGCACGACCGTGCGGCTGACGGGGTCCACTTCGTAGCGATCGGCGATCTCGACGATGCGGTGGTTGCCCGAGTCGGCCACGACGTAACGTTGCCACAGTTCCAACGGTCTCGGGTTCGAGACACCGGTCGGGGCAGCCTCATAGGTCGAGTAGGCCACAACGTCCCTGGGACGGCTGAACGTGGTCGGGCCGTTGGCTTGGAATCCGTCGGGCACATGCGCCGGGTCCACTCGGAACGAGTCCAGCGAACGAATCTCGCGACCCGTGGCGTCCACCCTCAGGATGCGGTTCGCGCCGGTGTCCACGATGAGCAGTTCGTTCGCACCGATGGGATAGGCGCGCGTCGGCCGGACCAGATCCACTCGGTTCGTCGCTGCGTTCTCGCTGGCCTCGCCCGCCTGATACGTCTTGTCCACGATCATCTCGGGGTTGCCGATCGGGTCGTAGCGGCCCACGCGCTTCTCGTCGGCGACGATGAAGTCCGCCTTGCGGAATCCGTAGGTCCCCGCAGAACTCCACGCGTACACGCCGCCCTCGCCACCCACCACTCCAAGCCCGTCGTTCGAGCCCTTGAGAAGCGTTTGGTTGAAACGGATGATGAAGTCCTCGAAGCTCGTGTTGCCTCGGTATTGCGGCCACAGCAGGTTCGGGTTGGGTTCAACCTGGCCCGGACCGATCACCTTGAGCGTGGTGGCCTGCTTCATCCAGGGCTTCACGGAATTGGGGATGAGGAACGCGTCGTTCGGCGTGAATCTGGCGTAGAGGCCGAACAGCAGACCGTCGCGGCGCGTCGGCGGCCCCGAGAAGCCGTTCTCGAACAGGCTCGGGATGACCGAATCGCCCGCCATGTACAACACGCCGCCCGTGACGAACGGAGGGCTGAAGTTGCGGTAGCCGTTCATCACCATGTACCAGCGCAGGGGATCCCAACGGCCCCCGGCTTCGCCGGGCTCGACCACCTGGTCCGGTGCGCCCGCGCGGCGGATGATGACCGGCTGGCTGGTGCTCAGCGCGTTCGTGATCGGCCCGCGATTGGTGGTCATCAGGTTGTCGAACCGAACCGTGGAGTTCCCTTCGTAGCGGAACTGGTTCATCTGGAAGCTGTTGAACGTGCGCGGGTCGTCCTTCACGGGACTGCGCGCGATGTCCGGCTGAACGATGCTGAACCGATCGGGGATCTGGCCCACTTGGATCTCGCGCGGCAATGGGTTGGCATCGAACGCCAACACGACCGAGATGTCGATGAAGATGTTCTTCCGCGCCGACGCGATCACGTACACGGTGTCACCCGAGACTGAAGGTCCGCTGCGGAACGAGAAGTTGGTCAGTTTGCCCGTCAGGAACGGCCCGACCAGCGCCGAAACGCCGTCCTCGTCGATGAGGGTCTCGCGGTTGGTGAACGGCCGCGCCTGGTTCAGCCGGATCGTGTGCTCGGGGTACAGGTCCCACTTGTAGAGCAGCTCGAACGTGCCCCGACCTTCTTCGCGGATCGCGAACAGCGAGCCGTGCTTTTCGGGAGAGCCCGTGACCACGAACAGATTGCCGTTCGGCGCCAAAGCGATGCTCGGATGCACCACTCGCTGCAGGTCGGCGTCGTCTGGGAAGTAGAGCTGGCCGCGAACCAGTTGGTTCGTGACGCCTGGGTTGCCCGTGCCCCAGTCGATCGTGTAATCCACGCGGACGCCCGTGTCGGGCGGAATCACGGCGCTGCCCTGCACTCCGAAGATCAGGGTTCCCGAAGCCTGGGTCACCGTGCCCGTCAGGATGTTCGCCATCTCGGCGGCGGTGTAGGGGTCGCCGTTGGGCCGGAGCAGCGTGAGCTTGACGCCCAGCGAATCGGGCACGGTGGGACGGTGGACGGGCAGACCCTGAAGGGCCGCTCGCGTCGTCACCACGAGTTCCTTGTTGCTGCCGACGTCGCGCACCGACCAATCGCTCGGGCTTTCGCCGCGCGCGCCGACCCAGATGCTGGTCATGCCGGCGGTGGCGCTCGGGCCGGAACCGCCCTGCCGTGGCTTGGTGGGCAGATAGATCACGCGGTCGAGGCCGCCCGAGTTGTCTCGGATCGGGATGTAGCCCACCGTCGGCGCGCCGCCCGTCTCGCGGATCAGGTTCGTGCCGGGGCCGCCGCAAACCCACTCGCTAAGCGTCCGCACGTTCGTGCCCGTGGCCAAATCCACCATCCAGACCCGGGCCACCTTGTTGCTCGTGCCCGTGGTGTCGGCAACGAAGGCGACGCCCTCGTGAACCGTCGGCGCGTAGGGCTCGGTGCCGGTCGCCGCGCCGCCCGGAGGGGAGACTTGGTAGATCGGCGAGGCGTTCTCGCGCACCCGGCCGTCGGGGCCGAAGTTGTACAGGTCGTAGGCAAGCAACGTGCCGTTGGACGTCGTCACCAGAACCTGGTCGCGCACCGCCGAGTTCCCCACTTCCGCCACCGTGGGCGCCGAAAGCTGGCCTGGTGTGGTGTCGCTCGCCCACAGCAGGTCGTATCCGCGCCCTTGCGCGAAGTCGCGTGCGCCATCGTCGGGGTCGCCGTCGCCGTCCACGTCTGACGCTGGATTGGCGTCGAACACGTAGACCCGGTTGCCCGAGGTCACGACCAGCAGACCTTTGTAGACCGCTGGCGGACGGAACTCGGTCGAAGCCGTCGTTGCCGGGGCGACGAAGCTGCGAAGCAGCGGCGCACCGACCTCGACGGCCGTGCTGGAAACTTTCTGCGACCCACCCGACACGGAACCCGACGTCGAGCGAAGCCCGATCAGGTTCAGCGCCAGCTTGGCGGCCGCGTTGGCGAACCCGTCGCGGATGGGTTCGGCGGCGATGCTCTGCGCGTTGGCAGCGGGCGCGCCACCGCCGATCTGGCCCCTGTTCAGCGACCAGCTTTCGCCGCGCGTGGAAACGACCACAAACCCGTCGCCCAGGCTCGCCACGCCCAGCGTGCCGCTGGCGTCGCTGACCACGGTGCGCAACTTCGTCGAGTCCGCGCCGATGGTGGCCATCGAGGCGGTCAGCACGTCCCAACCCGCTTCAGCCAACGTGAACGGCAGAGCGGCGAGGCCCGAGCCTTGGCCGAGCGCCTGGAATTCGGTTGGGCTGATGCGGTTGGGCGATCGCGTGAGCGGATGCGTGAGATCGAGCCCGAACGTCGAGGCCACCACGGGGCGCAAGCGAATCGGAATGGGCAACCCGTTGGTCGGGCTGTTGCCCGTGCCGCCCGGCATGACTTCGACCCACAGTACGCCGCCCTGGTCCACGAATTTGCGCAGCCGCTCGCGCTCGAACGTGCTCAGTTGCGCGTCTTGATCGAACGCCAGATACAGCGCGTCGTAATCGCTGATTTGTTCTTCGCTCGTGTTCGCGATGGAGACTTCCCAATAGGCGCCGTAGCGCTTGGTCAGCCGTTCGCCGAGGGCCACGCCGGGGCCGCCGACGATCGAGGCGATCGCGTTCCAGCGGGCCGAAACCGCTTGCGTGGCCACGGAAGCCGCTCGGGGGTTGGCGAACTGCAAGCCCGCGGGCTTGGCCGTCTTGTTCTGGTCGAGGTTGTACCAAACGTACGGGAAGTAGTTCGCCGGCACGCCGGCGCGGCGCTGGCCGTCGAGCAACACGACGCCCGCGCGCAAGGTGTCGGTGCGCCGAGCGTAGCCGACCTGCGCCGAGGAGACCGCGGCAAGGGCCGCGAACGCGACGAGCGTCCATCCGTTCAGTTTCATCGGTTCACCTCGCCGAAGAAGGCGAGCGTCGGGCTCACGGGCAGTGCGGGCATGGGAGGAAGCGGTCTGCCGTACTCGTCCGTTCGCACGTACGGGTTGGCGGGCGAGAGCTCGAACCCGTTGGCCTTCGAGGTGGCCAGCATGGGATCGTACACCAACCCGAGGTTGGGCACGTACCGCCGTCCGTTCGCCTGGTACCAGGACGGCACGTGGGAAGCCGGAATCGAGACGTTGCTCGCGCCGAGCTTCTCAGGAATCCAGCCCCACTTCTGAAGCCACTGCGCCTGCTGGCTCATGGGGGCGGGCAGGTTCTCGGAGATCGCTCCGACCACGGTCACGCGGACGTCGATCGGCTCGCCGAAGAACGGGGCCTCGGGCAAGGTGCCGAAGTTGCGGTAGCGGTTGAGCCGCGCCTCGATTCGGGACGCCTCGGTGGTGCCTTCGCTGTAGAGGTCTCGTCGGTCGTTGGGGTTCGGGTTGAACCACTTGCCGGGGATCACGAAGAAGCAGCCCTGCTCGGCGTAGATGGTCGCCTCGACCCGCACGTCGTGCGGCACGATGGCGGCTCGCGCGACGAGGTAGTCCTTGACCGGGTCGGAGCCGATCGTCCGCGCACCGACCGAGAACAGGTTCCCTTCGTGCGGCCGAATCGTGTAGGCGGAAGGCGCGATCGCCGCGAACGGCAGCGGGAAGCCGATCGTCTCGAACCGGGGATAGACCTGGACGTCTGGGAAGCCCAGACCATAGATCGGCGCGGGTCCCGGCGGGAACAAGCCGCCCACGTAGTTGGGCTCGATGGTACCGCCGCTCGGCGTCGGCAGGCCGAACACGCCTTCAGCGGCCGACGCGCCGCCCGGCGTGCCGCCCAGGAAGCGAGAGCGATAGAAGAAGTAAGTCGGGTCCGGCAAGCCGGGGTTGATGTCCAACGAAAGGAACGCCGGGCCACCCGAATCGGCCGAGTGGCTGAGCAACAGCGCCGGGGTCATCGTGAGCGAAGGATTATCCGCTGCGCGATACAGCGAGCTGTACGTTTGCCAGTTGGAGGGTACGTTGCCCGAAGCCGGGTCGAGGAGCACCTCGGCGCCGAACGCCAGACCCGTTCCGGGGTTGAGCACCACGGGGTTGAGCGGCAACGCGCCCTCGACTTCCTCGCGGGTCTGCAGCGCCCCGACCATCGGGGCGAAGAACTGGGTGGTGTTGAGCGCGACGTAGTCCCGGGCCAACAAGGCCAAGGCCGAGCGGCTCGGTCGGTTCAGGCGTCCGCCGGCGGAGTCGGTCACGCCCTTGACGATGCTGCCGTCCACGTAGATCGTGGCCTTGCTCGCCAGGGTGAGTTGGATGTCGGTGGGGATGACGCCGCGCACGCGGACATTGCCCTCGAACAACAGGACGCCGTTGAACGGCTGGCCGCGGGTGAAGTCCACCGCCGCCTGGTCAATGTCCACGCCCGGCGTCAGCGAGTTCACGATGTACGGTTGGCCGCCGACGTCGCCGATGCGGTACCGAATGGCCTGCAGGTTGGTGTTGTCGCCTGCGGGCGTCTTCCAGAACCGCTCTTCTTCGGGGCCGCGCGGGTCGCGCGCCACCACGAACCCGTTCGGCAGCAGCATGACCTGCGCCGCCCTCGGGATGTAGTAGTTGCCCTGCCAACCCGAGTTGGGCTGGTCGTTGTTCGGGTTGAGCCAGTCGTTGACCAGCGATTCATCCGCGCCCGCTTGCTCGCGACCCTTTCGAGTGGAGCGCATCTGCCGGTCGGACGCGTTGTCCACGTAGACTCCTCGTCCATGGCCGTAGCGTCCCGCGACGCCGGGGCCGCTCTCGCGGGTCAGCAAGTCGTAGCGCGTCAGGCCCGTGTCCGCGTTCTCGACGAACAGACGCGGGGGTTCTTTGCGGCCGATGCCTCGGGCGAAGCCCTGCGCGTCGGGTCGGGCGATGCCGTCTTTGACCGCGCCGCCGACCGTCGAAAAGTTGCCGCTGCGGCTGTCCATGCTCGGCGTCGTAGTGTTCGAAAGCGATGCCCCCACGGTCAGCCATGTGCCATCGAACCGCGCGTTCCTCAGAGTCAGCCGCGCATCGTCGTCCGCGCCTCGAATGGTGCCCGCGACGAGCAACGACTCGCCCAGCGTCAGGTTCAAATTGAACACCGCTTCGCCATGAACGAGCAGATCGCCGTTGACATAGGTGGAAGCGCCGAACGGCACGTCCGAGGTCAGCAGACCCGGGTTGCCCAGATTCGGCAGCCGACCTGCGGTGCCGTACTGGACGGGCACCTCGACCGGAGCGCCGTCGAACGTCGCGCCGACGCCCGCGGGGAAGCCGATCTCGATCGGGCTCGAAACGTCGTTGACGTTCGTCACGAACCGGGCTTGCTCGATGATGCCGATGGACGCGAACGCCGTCGTCTTGTTCGAGTTGACGATCTGTCCGTCGCGGTTCTTGAGGGTCGCCAGAGCGGCTCGGAAAGCTGCGGCGTCGGCGAAGTTGCGGAAGCGCACGGCCTCGCCGCGCGGGAGCGTGGTGGGGTCGTTCAGGTTGACCTGGCCCGGTCGGCCCACGGCTTCGATGATCAAGTAGTGCCGGGCCTTCGCCGGATCGCGCAGCGAGCCCGTGGAAGCGGTGAACACGCTCGGATCGGCGGGGGCATAGCGCACGCGGATCAGAGCGCGCCCGGATTCGAAGCCGACCCTCGTGTAGGGTCCGAGTCCATCGGGTCCGCCTTGGTCGGTCAACGCGTCGGCATCGTCGCGAAGGGGAAAACCGGTTCCGGGCCGCAGGTAAAGGGCGTCGGGATCGCGTGTGAAGTCGGACCCCGCGCCAATCTCGGTCAGGGCGGGTCGCCAATCCGCGCCCAGTTCGCTGTTGACCAACTGGTCGTGGGCGAACCGCGCGCCGGCTTGCGCGAGTTGTGCCGCTGCGGACAGGCGTTGAGATTGCCCCGTGCTGAACACGTTCCGGGCGATCAGCCCCAAGAACACGAACCCCATGATGAGGATGGCGCCCAGAGTCAGAATCGCGACGACCAGCGTCTGACCGGTTTGAAGTCTCCGAGAGGGTGCGTGGTGCGTCATGGTCATCGGGCGAGGTTGCGAACGGTCGCGGTGGACGTCAGGCTGACCGACTGCGCTTCCGGCAGGTTGTTCTGCGGATAGGAGCGGATCGTCAGCGAGACCGTGATCACCTGGCGGGTGTCGTAGTCCACTTCGAAAACGTCGTTGCGCTCCGTGAATTGGAACCGGTAGTACACCAGGATGTTCCCCGAAGGCAACGGGTTCGCGGGATCGGAGTTGAGTTGGACGTAGCCGCGCTTGAATCGGGGCTGGAAGACCGCCGACTCGAACTGGCCGCTGTCATACGTCGAGGACGGGTTCGCCAGCCCGAACAGGCTGTAATCGGTCGGCTCGGCGAGGTCCGTGTAGTTGATGCGGTACTGGTTGGGACCGGGTTCGCCCGTGACCCGCGTGTATCGGACCAAACGCCCATGGCCGGGGCCGGGCGTCTGATCGGGGCCGAACACGATGTCCGAACCGGGCACGATGCGCGCCTTCGCGAAGCCGATGGTCGGCGTGGGATGCAGGGGGCTGTTGAGGCCGCCCTCGCCTTGCGACACGCGCAGGTCGATGAACCGGTGCAGCAACGGACGGAGCGATGGCCGCTCCAGGAACGCCTTGTTGTACGCGTTGTTGATGCCGCGCGTGGGGTCGGTGTAGTTGGGGTTCGCCGCCGCACCCGCGGGGCCGACGGGGTCGCCCGCCACGCTCAACGGCCAGTTGGAGAGGTCGGGCTCGACGTGCCACTCGCCGACTTCTTCGACGCCAAAGCTGGACAGCACTCGCCCGTTCTTGGCGTTCACCGTGAACGGCGCGAACACGCTGCGCGCGTCTTGATTGCCCAGCCAGCCCGAGCGCCCGTTGGCCGCGTCCACGGCCACTGCGAACGGATAGCCGCCACCCACGACCGCCGATTCATAGGCGGACAGGTCGAACGTCTCCACGCCCGACTCCATGTCCGAACCGATGCCCGAAGCGTTGTGCGCGAAGATGCTGTAGCCCGGCGCGCCCGTGCCATACCGCGCGATCTGGTAGTAGCCGCCCGCCGAATCCACCGACGAGCCGTAGTGCCGGACCACTGCGGCGGACCACAGGCCGAACTTGGTGCGGAACACGTCGGCGGCGTAGTCGGCCATCGAGTCCGACTCCTGGCCCAGCCTCACGCTCTCCATGTTCTGAGCGCTCTCGCGGCTCACGGAGGTCGGCCGGAACTGCACGAGCGGCACGATTCGCGGCACGTTGCCGTCGTAGGCGACTTGCCGCGTGGCCTTGTCGTAGATCGGCTGGATGCAGTCGAACCGGTTGAGTTCCGTCACCACGCTCCCGAACCGCTGCCACGCTTGGATGCGGGCGGCCTTGGCCGCGCCGGCGGGCGTTCCCGTCTCGCTCTGCCGCAGCACGAAGAAGAACGGATCGTCGAGGATCGGCTGGCCGGCGGCGTCGAACTCGAACAGCTCGGTGTTGGGCTCGACCAGCCCGCTGCTCGGGTTCCGACGGTACACGGGCACCTCCGCGCGCCACAGCACGTACAGGTTGTCCGCCTCGCCGCTGCGCGCCATCAGCAGCCCGTCGTAGGGGTTCTGGTAGCGGCCCGGCGAGAACGTGCCATCGCCGTTGGGCGCGAGCGGGTTCTTCAAGCCGGTCCAGTAGCGCAGGATCGAGAGGCCCGGGGTGGCGGGCAGGTTCGGCTGGCCCTTCGGCACGGGAAGCGTGGGGTCGGCCTTCCCCGTTTCCGGGTTGACGAACGCGCCGTCGCGGACCGCCGAGGGGTCGCCCTTGGCCGGCAGAACGATGTCGATCTTGGCGAACTGCATCAAGATCTCTTCCAGCGCCCCGTCTTGGCCCGGAAGCACGACGGCGACCGCGCCCGAGTTGGGGCCGTCGTCTCGCACCGTCGAACCGTTCTGGATCTCGCGGACCAGCCGGGCGGCCACGTTGCGGGCCGTCGCTTGCGCGTTCGAGTACGCCTGCGCCGTTCGGGTCAGGTTGAAGCTCTGGATGAGCGGCACCAGGATGATCCCGAGCAGCACGGCGGTGATCGCCATGACGGTCAGGAGTTCGATGAGCGTGAAACCGCGTCTGCGTGTCATCGGGTTGCGCCTCCCACAAAGCTGTCGGACGCCGTCTTGCGCCAGTTGCGCGCCCAGCGTTCATAGCCGCGCAAGTTCTCGGTCGGACTGTCTCCGAGGCTGAAGGACTCGGGGTTGCGGCTGACCAGCACCCGCAACGAGCCGCCGCCGAGACCCTTGGCCAGATCGCCGAAGGTGTCGGAGGCGTCGATCCGCACTGCGTCGGGCTCGACTTCCGTCACATCGATGTAGGGCAACACGTCGGCTGCCGATGCGCGGATGACGAAACTCGCCGGACCGATGCCTTTCAAGCCGCCCGTCGCCGTTTCCACCATGATCTGGTCGCCGATGAACACCGTCTTGCCCACTTCGGAGCGGGCGAAGTACAGGCGCGTGGGGCGTCCGAACGTGTCGTCGCCGACGCGGAACTCGCCCAGACCGGGCCGCCCGTCGGTGCGCTGGTAGCCGTTCGAAGCCTTCTCGAAGTGCACCGCCCACTCGCCCACGGCCTGATACAGCGCGCGGACGCGTCTGCCGCCGATGTCCATCACGCGCTCCGTGCCGTTGAGCGACACGTTGGCCTGAAGGCCGGGCGTGCTGGCCGCGACGTCGGTGAACGTGACGACGCCCGCCGACTTGTCCACTCGGTACGAATCGGAAAGGACGACGCCCCCGGATTCGAGGTCGATCAGGGCGAAATCGGTGGGTCCGGGGCCGGCGCTCGGTCGAGGCACGTTGAACCCGAGGCCCGCGTACGGAAGCCCGTCCACGCCCGCGTTGCCCAGCACCTTGAGGTTTCGCATGGCCAGCTTCTGGCGCGAAGACACTTGATCGGCGACGCGAAAGTCGTCGCGGATGATGCGCCAGTCGAGCACGTCGTAGCCCAGAGAAAGCATCGGCGCGTCGGATTCTGCGGTCGCTTCCTCATAAAGAAACGGATTGACGAGCAACCGACCCGACAGGGGATCGCTCACGACGAACTCGTACGGGTTGAGGCCGAACGGCGTGCCATACGGCAGTTGCGTGAAGCCGATGGCGACTTGGACCGTTCGAGGGGTGGCTTCCACGGCGCCGCTGGGCCCGAAACGCGAGTAGGGCACCTCTTCGTAGCCCGTTCCCGCCGGGACCTCGAACGCCGCGCCGACCACGCTGCGCCCGTCGTCGCCCACGAACCCGAGCCGCACCTCGTACATGCGTGCCGTGCCGCGACGCGGGATGTACAGCTTGGTGCGATCGGCGAAGAAATGGGGTCGCGACAGCAGGAGCCGCGCGTTGGGATCGGTGGCGATCACGTCGTCGGGCCGACCGAGGATGCGCTTGAGTTCGCCGACGCCGAGGGTGACGCGGCCGTCGGGGTCGAGCGGGCCGAAGAGCAGTTGCACCGGGATGCCGTAGCCGGCGGGGGTGGGCCGGGGTGCGCGGAGCGGCGCGCGTTCGCCCACGATGCGGCGGGCGAGGTTGGGTCCGGAAACCGCCGTCCACATCTTGTTGGGACCGATGGCCAAGCCATTTCGGGCGATCGCGCCGGCGAGGATCCCGTAATCCTGCACGCGGACCGTCGTGTCGGCCTCGATGACCGGCACGTCGCGGACCTGGTAGCGGGCCACGACCACGTCACCGGGAATCGAATCGCCCTGAGCGAGCAGTCGGTCCCGCTCGGCTTGCGCCAGTTGGTTCGCCAAAGCGGTGTCGCGGCTTTGGTTCAGCACGCGGAAGCCGCCCGGGAACACCTGCGCCACGGCGAGGATGCCCACCAGGAAGATCACGATCACCACCAGCACTTCGACCAGCGAAGTGCCCTGGCGCCGTCGCCCGCGCGCGTAGCGCGTCGGGCCGCAGATCGGGATCGGTTCAAACTGCTTCAAGAGTCCGTCCAAGGGTTACGGAAGCACCCGCCAAGACCGTTCGGCGAGCGAGAGTGAGTCGTAGGTGCGCGCGGATCCGCCGAGGAACAGAACCAGGTCCTGCTTCTTCCCCTGCAGACTGCCGGGATCGCGGAACATCGAGTTCCACGTGATCACGGTGTCGTCGGGCGGATCGGAGTAGCCGAGCTGACGGGGATCGTCCATGCCGTTGCCGGACGCCAGGCCCCAGTTGGTCCAGAAAAGGTTGTAGCGCAACGTGCGGCGCACCGTGTTGCCGATGCGCTCCTCGCCCACGTCGTAACCGCTCACGGCGTAGTACTTCGCCGCAAGATCGGGGTCGGAGGTGACGCCGAGACCGCGTTCCGAAACGAAGCCGCTCCCGGGCCCATACGCCTGACGCGCGCCGAGCGGGTCGTCGTTCGCGTCGATCGCGCCGTCGCCGTTGAGGTCGAAGAGCGGTGCGCTGCCCACGGGTCGGGGGTCCGGCTCGGGCCAAACGGCGACGATGAAGCCGTCCATGGGATCGCGGTTGTAGGCGGGCTTGAGGGTGGCCACCGATTGGATCCGCTTCGGATAGAGATAGCCCGCCGCCTTGTCGGCAGGGACCACGGCCCCCATGTTGGGACCGGATTCGTACAGCGTGGCGTACCCGAGCAAGGCCGGGGGGAACCCGCCCTGATCCTCGCGGTACAGCTGCAAGGCCGTCCGAATCGAATTCATGTTCGACAAGTCGCCGCTCTTGTACGCCCCGTCCTTGGCTCGCGCCATGACAGGGAACGTGATCGCCGCCAAAATGGCGATGATCGCAATCACGACCAGCAACTCGATCAGTGTGAAGCCCGCTCGCTTCGTTCGCATGTGCGTATCCTTCGACCGCATAACCACCCTAAGATTCTTTGACACAGGCACAATCACGGATGTTCCTCAAAAAGTCAGCGCTTCGTCGCATATTCGACGTAGGCGTCCCAAGCCCCTCGGACCGGTGCCTCGAAGAGCGCGGCCGCAATGGCTCCAACCGCAAGATATGGACCGAACGGAATCATCGTTCGTTCCACGTCCGGGTCTTCCAGCGCCTCTTCGACCGAGTACGGATTTTCGCCGAAGTACCGCTCGTAGAATTTCGGCGCGAACAATCCGATGACATCGAAGCACAGAAGGTAACCGATCCCGCATTTGACCAACGAAGCCAGGCTCTCCGGCTCCGGCTCGGGTCCCTCGGCCACGGTCTCTGACGAAGGCTGCGGGCGGCGGACGGCCACCTGCACGGCACCGATCACGGCCCCGGCGACCACGGCCAGGCCGAAACTGCCCAACGCCATCCCCGGGAACAGCACGGCCCCGATGCCGCGCGCCATTTTGATGTCGCCGTGACCCATGGAATCCCTCTTGAACAGCAGCAGACCCATGAGCGCCACGGCCCAGATCGCGACCACGCCCACGATCCAGCCAGCCAGCGCACTCGGCATGCCCCACGTTACGGCCTCGGCCCGCCCCTCGCTGAACAGCCAGGCGTTGTAGCCCAACCCAACGAACAGCAGGAACGCGTTGATCTGGTCGGGGATGATGTAAAGCTCCCAGTCGATATAGATGATCGCGACCAGCGTCGAGCACGCCAAGGCATGGGCGACCGCTTTGCCGGGGTTCCAGTCCTGAATGAGGTGCAGGTGAAACACGTACGCACACAGCGAGGCGTTCAGCAGCTCGACGAAGAAGTACCGGATGGGCACGACGGCCTTGCAGTAGCGGCACTTGCCGCCTTGGACCGCATAGCTCAGCAGGGGGAAGAGGTCGGCCGGGCCGAGGTCGTGCGAACACTTCGGGCAGAAGCTCTTCGAGGGGTTCCAAAGCGACTTGCCGCGCGGGACCCGGTAGATCACCACGTTCAAAAAGCTGCCGATGACGGCTCCGAAGACGAAGCCGACCACCCAGAACCAGTCGGGAAGCGTCACGTTAGTCGCGCGCGCCCATCTTGGCATATCCAAGGGGCGCGGAACAGCCGTCTGATTACGGCAGATCGGACCTGAAGTCGTTGCTCGGACTGAAGAAGCACGGGTACCGCGCCGACTCGCCGCAGGTCCAGTACGTCATCGGCTTGCCGCCCGAGTACTGGGCGTACGGGTCGCTGTTCCGGTGCCGGACCTTGCCCTCCTCGTCCACGTTGCCGCCGAGCACCAGATGCGTCAGCACCAGGTCCACCGAGAGGAACGGCGCACCTTCGTCGTCGAGGTTGGGTTCGTGCCGCATCACCATCAGCGCACCGCCCATCCCGGGCATCCCTTGCGGACCCTTCTCGCTGAACGCGCACTCGGGCACCGGCATCATGCAGCTCAACACCGGGTTCGCGCCCGATTTGGCCTCGAAGTTGATCTTGCCGTAGCCCATCCAAAGCAGGGGCAATCGGTCCGGCACGGCGACTTGGCTCGCGGCGAACGCGTGCAGCAACCCGTTGTAGGTCCAGCCGCCCCGCAGATCGCTGACGGGCTCGGTCGTTCCCATGCGTTCGCTGGTCGCCCCGTCGATGGCCAATGCCCAGCGGACGTCCCCATAGGGACGGAGGGCGTTCGCCCAGTAGCTGAAGTGCGGACTCTCGCCGACCGTGCGTGTCTCGGGAAGGTCGTGCAGGCGGTTCCACGTCCACGTCTTGCCCGTATGCACTTGGGCAAGGGGCATCAGCCCGTCGTAGTCGTTCGCGTACAACTTGATGGCGCGGCCCAGTTCCAGCAGCCGCAACGCATTCTCGCCCGATCGGTCGCTTTGCAGCGAGCCCGCGCTGAACAACACCCCTGCCACGGCGACCACGCCCGCCGTTCCGATCACTTTCGTCAACATGGCTCTTACCCGTGGGACGCGAGAATGGGTCCTCGCGTTACGACAATTCGCAGACGACGCGGAACCCCACGAACGGCGCGTCGCTGAGCCACCAGCGGCTCTTGGGCGTCTGCGGGTCGCGCTCTTGCCATTTGGGGGTCTGCTTCATCCGGTCGGTGAAGTTGACGCGGGGCGCCTTCTCCTTCCACGATCCGCCCTTGACCACGCGCTCGGTCTCCGAGACGTTCACCCATTCGGCCACGTTGCCCAGCATGTCCACGAAGCCCCAGGCGTTGGGCTTCTTCTTGCCTGCGGGGTGGGTGCTGTCGTCGGCGTTGTCCCAGAACCACGCGACTTCGTCGAGGTTGGCCGGCATCGGCTGACCCGCTGCGGCGGCGGCCATCCACTCGGCCTCGGTGGGCAAACGGTAGGTCTTCCCCGTCTTCTTCGAGAGCCACTTGCAGAATTCGGTCGCCCCGTGGTGCGAGATGCAGATGGCGGGCATGCCCGCGTGTCCGAACCCGTGATCAATCGCGCCGTAGGGCTTGCTGGGTCGGGCCTTGGCGTCCACGCCCTGCGCTTGTTCGGCAGCGGTCATGTCCTGCCGGAACGTGAAGATGTCGTAGAGGTCCCACAGCACTTCGCTCTGGCCCATCGCGATGCCCTTCACCGTATGCTTGACGCCGTCGATTTCGACCGTGCTCTCGGGCACGGGGATCATCTTGAACTCGACCAGCGAGCCGGGAATCTTCTCGATGAAAGGATCGCCGGGCGCATTGACGGGCGCGGAATGGGATAGGATGAATGTCGAGATGAGCGTCGTCGTCCAACTCATCGGGTATGCCTTGCTGGCGATCCAGCCGTTCGAGTATAGCCCTGCCCAGGCTCCCGGCGAGAGGTCCGGGACCTTCGAGGTGTACGGAAGCGGAACCCAGGCGGGCAAGCCGATCCAGACCTACCGCCTTCAATCGGGCGATCTGGTGGTCGAAGCCCGCGACGCGGCAGACCTCAACGCCCCCGGCGTGACGCTGATCGAGGCGCGCCAAGGCGAACGGCGTTTCGTTTGGATCGAGAACGAGGCGCGCTACGCCCTCCAGATGCCCTTCGAGAGGGAGATTGGCAAGCCGCAGACTTGGTCGAACGAAACCAGGACCATCCTCGGGCGTACGGCCCACCGCCTTGCAGGCGATGGGTGGACGCAGTGGGTCGAGCGCGAGACCGGCCTGGTCCTTGCCGAGACTCGGGGCCAACGCGCATGGACGGCCGAGCGCATCGAATCGCGCGACACGGCGACCACGCTGGCCGATTTCGGGTTCCCCGGTCGGACGATCCTGCGCGGCCCGTTCCAGCCCGACGTGCTTTGGCGGATGTTCGAGCAGCGGAAGAGCAGCTACGCAGACGACACGGGGGCCGCCGTGCGCCATTCGAAGATGTGGCATGGCGCGTGGATCCAATTCCTCGCCACTCCCGAGCGACCAGGCTATCTGGGTTCGGCGCTCGAAGAGAAGTCGGTGACGCGGACGGTCCCCAAGTACCGTCCCGGCCCAGCCTCGTTCGATACGGCGGGATTGCCCGAGGGGACGCAAGTGGACATTCGCGTGGAGGGCGACGCGATCCGTTGCTCGCTCAAGGGCCCCAATTACGCTCCCACCCTTATGGTCGTCGCCCCTTGGATTGGGGACGGGACATTCGCGGTGCGGTATGCCACCGCAGATGGCGCAGGCAGGGATATCGTCTCGAACGAGATCCACGGACGCCCTGTTCTGTTGGCCGATGGCACGTTGTATATGGGCTTTGGACGTACGGCAGAAGAGGCAAGGGCGCGGATCGAGGCGCGGGTGGCGGTTTCTTATGGGGAATCCGCCAAGTTGCGCAGCGATTGGGCCGACCCCAAGACGGGCGAAACGCTGACCCTGATCCAGCTTTACCCCGACAAAGCCGATTTCTGGCCCGAGGGCTTCGCGCCCAAGGAGCCGCTCCGCACGGTCTCGGTGAACGGGGTGGCGTGGCAGGTGGCCGAATTCGACGGCTATCGCATGGCGACCCATGAGGCGTTGGGGCGGCGCGTGATCTTGGGCGCTTCTCACCTGAGCGCGGAAGACCTGATCAAGCTCTGGCCGGCGAAGCCGGAGTGAACCATCCATGCGACGTTTTAGCAGCACGATCCTATCGCTCTTCCGACACTGCGTCACCTTGGACAGAGCGAACCTGGGATTCTCCTAACGTTGCTGTCTCCTCAGTCCTTCAACCAATCGCGAAGGCCGTGGGCCTGTGCCAGT
This sequence comes from Chthonomonas sp. UBA2387, assembly GCA_002343445.1. GTDB lineage: Bacteria > Armatimonadota > Fimbriimonadia > Fimbriimonadales > Fimbriimonadaceae > UBA2387. The sequence goes on along the minus strand of DDSP01000068.1, from coordinate 1,474 downwards.
TCAGGTAGGCCATACTGCAAGGAACGGAAGTCCGTAACAGCCGTGCACACCTCAATGTCTGACATCTTCGATGAGTTCACGCCCATGAACATTGCAGAGGCCCATCACCGGTGGAGGGGAGCGCTCTCCCAATGGGCTGTAGCACTCCTCTGCCAGCCCGGCCCAGAAGTACAAGCGGAAGGCCATGCGCGGCACAACGCGCAGCGTCGCGAGCTTTGTTGGAGCCAGCCGTGAAACACAGGCGAGCACGCTTCATCCTTGTGGTGATAGGCTGTGCACTGACACTGCTGCTGGTGACAGATGCATGGCGCTGGTTCTGGAAGTCCACTTTGCAGGTGGCAGAGCTGGTTCAGGATCGCTATGGAATTGATCTGCCAGTTGCAGTCGCGCTTTTCGGACTTGGCGAAGTGCTATTCTGTGGCTCCATCGCGATGATGCTGAAAGAAGCTGGCCAGCAGGCCACGTGGAAGAGCATCCGCACGTTTAATATCCGCGAGTTGAACCTGGGCAACCGGAGGATTCTGTGGTGGCTTTGGGTAAACAGGCTATCATGGAGCGTTCCTTGGCTCATCGTCGTTGCGATGAGCTTCGGGAGGGTACCCTGGGTGGCGACCATTGCGGCGCTCGGCGAAGTAGTGGTGACTCTGGGGATTGGCGTTCTACTAAGTCTAGGCTTACGACTTCCTTGGTGGAACCAAGATGGAGGCAAGCGCATGAGGAAACCGAAACAGATAGAGAAGGCAAGCATCCGTGTTGCCCGACTGCGAGACGTCACCGAACTGGTGGCATTCGAACATGCAGTGNNCGAATGGCAGTTGGTGCAGCGAATCACCAACGTTCCCAATGGCAATCTGGTGGCTGTAGCACCGGATGGCCGAATCTGCGGGTTCACGTCGTTCTGCTTGCTTGACTACGCATCATATGAGTCTCGCGGCACATGCACCTGGAGTGACCTGAGCGGCGATGGCACCGCGTCGACCCACGTCCAAGGCGCCCGTGACCTATTCGGCATCAATCTGGGAGTAGCACCTTGGGCCCCTCGGGACACGTCAGTACTTCTGCTCGGCGCAGTGGTTCGCGAGGGCATTCGGGCCAGAGTCCGCCGGGGAATCTTGGGCGCCCGAATGCCGGGGTTTCACAGGCACGCGGACACAATGGCAGCACAAGAGTACTGGATGGCGGAGCGCAGACCAGGGGTTTCTCTGGATCCAGAGATTCGCTTCTATCGCAGGTTCGGCATGACACCCATCAGGCTCGTTGAACAGTATTTTCAGGACCCAGAGAGTCTGAACTGGGGTGTGATCATGGAGATGGCTGTACCGTGGCCGGTGCGCGCGATAGGCCCCGTCATCGCGGCACTGCCGATTGACTTAGTTGCAGTCTTGGAGAGGATGAAGCCACGGGCACCCTAGGAACTGCGATCCCGCATGCCACGGGGTGGCGTGGTAAGTGGCCGGCGAAGCCGGAGTGAACC
>DDSP01000011.1 GCA_002343445.1 Chthonomonas sp. UBA2387 | reverse complement strand
TTCATTTTTGGGGAGCAGACCAGCGCCGCAAAGTCGAGTGGAACGACTCCGCGAATCCGTTCTGCCAGGGCGATCCGGGCCGAATGAAGTGGCTGCCCGAACCGGATTCCGAGAGGAACACCGCGAGCAGACGGGCCACAAACTCCGATCCATTGTCGCTTCGAACGAACCTCGGTCCACCACGCGCCTGGAAGAGCGAGGCCAACACCTCGTGGACCCGAGCCGCGTTCAGCCGCGTGTCGACCTCGAGCGCCAGGCACTCGCGAAGTGAACTCGTCGACCACCGAGAGGATCTTCAGCTTCGTTCCGTTTCAAGCACGAATCGTGTACAAGATCCAACACACCAGACGTGGTTCGCAGCCTCTGCGACGAGCGGAACCAGGTTGCCGGTCCGACGTTTGCGAAACCGCTTCGACCGGCCTAGTTTCAACTCTTTCCAGACCCGGTGAACCTGCTTCACTTTGAGCGGCCCAAACGCCTCCCGAACCAAGGCGTGCGCCATCCGGTAGCCCATGTTGGGACCTCAAACCCGCTCGAGAGCCTCCTTGAGCGGGATGTCCTTGTCGGCGGCGGGTTCGCGGTACGGCTCGGCGGTCGAGACTCCCATGATCTGGCAAGCCCGCCTTGCTTTCACTCCGTCGGCCATCATCAGTTTCGGGGATCGGCTGGGTGGTCGTCGAGGTTCCGAGGCGGGCCGAGCGAACCGTACGCGGCGGGAACCGAATCCCACACCCTTCGGGGGACGAACAGGCAGAACCCGACCAGCAACTTGACGCTTTCGTAGGTGCCCGAGTTGAACCGGGCCACGGCCTTGGCGGCGCGGTCGGCGTCCGGCGGACGCGGGCCGGGCGGAAGCTGCAGCCCGACGAACTGGCGGCCCATCGAACCGTCCGACACCGGCCCCACCGCGCCGACCGGACGGCGCGTCGGCGGGTCGAGGGTCAGACTCTCGAACCGCTCCCGCCAACCGGGATACAGCCGCGCGTCGGGGTTCAGGAAGAGGAAGGCCTCGCCCTGTGCCAGCGACGCGGCCTGGTTGGCGGCCTTGGCGTAGAAGCGGTTGGTTCCGTTGGCGGCGAGGCTCACGCGGGGGCAATCGCGGGCGACGGCGCGGACAGCGTCGCACACCAAAACCGCTCCAGCGAACGCCTGTCGGAGAACCATCGGACACGGCCAGAAAGCCGACTCCAGGTTGACAAACCCCTCGCTCGGGGCGAAGAGACACAGATGAACCCCGACGTGAAAGAGCTCTTCGAGTGGGAGAATCGGCGAGAGCAGACTTGCCGACCACTTGCCGACGCTCGCGGGGGGATGTGAATGTGAATCGTGAATCGTGAATCGTGAACGCGACCTCCGTATTCCGCTTTCCGTATTCCGCTTTCCAAACCTGGAGGATGTGAATGTGAATCGTGAATCGTGATGCGACCTTCGTTTTCCGTTTTCCGTTTTCCGTATTCCGCTTTCCGCTTTCCGCTTTCCGCTTTCCAAACCTGGGGGGATGTGAATGTGAATCGTGAATCGTGAACCCGAAGGCAGCCTGCAGGGGACTTGAATCGCGCCCTAAGCACTATTCCGAAGAAGGAGAATGGTGCAAGCACTCGTGTCCGAAGTAGAAGTGGTGCGAGCCGGTGGATGGCCGGATCCAGATGAGGCCGCGAGGGACGTCGGGCAACAGGAAGGCCACCACGTCCCACGCCTCGGCCACCGGGATCGCGGACCCATCGCGCCGGGCGACGACCAGATGCAGCAAATCGTCCTCGCCCTCGAACAGATACCGCCAACGACCCACGACGCCCGCGAATTCGGAGGCTTCGTCGAAGTCTTCCCAGGCCGTGGTGCGTGCCGGTCGGGCCGCCGAGGGTTGCGGGAGGCGGATCGGCAGGCCTTCGGCGATGGCGTGCACGAGCCGACCCAGAACGACGTCGCGGCGGGCGAGGGCTATCGGGTCGTTCAATCCCGCGCCGCCGAAACCAGAATCTCGTAGGCCAACCGCGCTACATCCACCAAGTCCTTGCGGCTCACGTGTTCGTCGTGCGTGTGGATCTCGGTCATGCCCGTGGCAATCACGATCGAGGGCACGCCTTTGGCGTTGAACACGTTGGCGTCCGAGCCGCCGAGGGTGGTCCGCGTGAACGGGTTCATGCCCAGCTTCGCGCTGGCCTCCATCGCCAGGCGCACGACGGGTGCGTCGTCGGGAATCTGGTAGCTGTGGTAGTGCCGGTCGTGGACGATCTCGGCCTTCGCACCGTACTCGGCGGCGGCCTGCTGGAACCGCTGGATCATGTGGGCGACCTGCGCGTCGAGTTCGGCGACCGACGTGCCCCGCGCTTCGGCCTTGATCCGGACCTCGGCGCAGACGACGTTGGTCCCGGTCCCGCCCGAGATGATGCCGAGGTTGGCCACGAGTTCCGGCCCGATGCGGCCGAGCTTCATGCCGTCGATGGCGCGCGCCGCGACTTGGATGGCGTTGATGCCCTTCTCGGGGTCTTTGCCCGCGTGCGCCGGTTTGCCGATGATGCGGATGTCGAGCTTGTCGTGGGTGGCCGTCCGCGTGACGAAGGAACCGACGGGGGGTCCCGTATCGAGCACGTAGCCGAAGTCGAGTCCGAGTTCTTCGATGGCCAGCGCTCCCGCACCCTTGAGGCCGATCTCCTCGGAGACGGTGAACAGCAAGTAGACGTCGCCGTGCGGCTCGCCCGATTCCATGAGGCAGCGGACGGCTTCGACGGCGGGCGCCATGCCCGCGTAGTCGTCCGCGCCGAGGATGGTGTCGGAGGCGGAGTAGAACACGCCGTCCCGCTCTTCGATGATCAGGCCCTCGGTGGGTTCGACGGTGTCGAAGTGGGCCGAGAGGAAGATCTTCGGGGCACCGGGTTTGTTGCCCGGGAGGCGGGCGATGACGTTGTTCGCGTTGCCACCGATCTTTGCGCCCGCGTCGTCCTCCCAGACTTCGAGACCCATGTCCTCCAGCACCTTTTTGCCGAACGCGACGCACTCGCGTTCTTGCAGGGCGGGGGAGTTGATGCGGCAAAGGTCGAGAAAGAGCCCGACGAGACGTTCCTCGTTGATCATCGGCCCCAGTTTAGCCCGTTCGTCCCACGTTCGGGAGCGCAGCAGGAACCGCGAGACCGCGCCGCGAAGTGCGAACCATGTTGTCGTCCCTTGTGGCGTTCCCGCTCGTCTTCGCTGCGGCCCCGGTTCAACCGCACGACCTGTTTACGTCCCATATGGTGCTCCAGCGAGGCAAGCCGATCCAGGTTTGGGGGAGTGGCGCGGAGGGCGCTGCGGTGCGCGTTTCGCTGGGCGGCCACGCCGCCTCGGCTCGGGTGAAGGGTGGCAAGTGGTCGGTGACGTTTCGCCCCATGCAGGCGGGCGGCCCGCACACGATGACCATCACCGGCCCCGAGGGCGCGAAGACGTTTGAGGATGTACTGATCGGCGACGTGTGGGTGGCGAGCGGTCAGTCGAACATGGAGTGGGCCGTGGACTGGTCCGGCGAACCCGACAAAGCCAAGGAGAAGGCGAACCGCTACCCGAACATCCGGCTGTTCACCGTGAACAAGCGCGCCGAGGGTGCACCTGTGGCCAACGTGATCGGCTCGGGCTGGAAGGTCTGTTCCGCGCAGACGGTCGGCCCGTTTTCGGCGGTGGCGTTCCACTTCGGTGCGAGGGTCTACGACGACGCCAAGGTGCCAATCGGCTTGATCAACACGAGTTGGGGCGGCACGCCCGCCGAAGCGTGGACCACCCGCGAGAGGCTGGAGACCGTGCCGACGTTGGCGGATCGCCTGAAGCAATACGACGCCCAGATCGCTTGGTACGAGCGGCGCAAGGACGATTTGATGCGCACCTACAACGACGCCGTCGCGGCGTTTCAGGCCGCCCAGCGCGAGAACCGCCCCACGGGCCAGTGGCCCACCCATCCCGACCCGCGCCAATCGCCTTGGGGACCGGCCACGCTTTACAACGGCATGGTGGCTCCGCTGCGCGGCTACGGGGCGAAGGGCTTCATCTGGTACCAGGGCGAATCCAACGCGGGGCGCGCCTACGAGTACCGGACGCTGATGGCTCAGACGGTGCTGACGTTCCGAGAGGCGTTCGGTGGAGGCGATCTGCCGTTCTATCAGGTGCAGCTGGCGCCGTTCATGGACATCCAGAAGGATCCGGGCGAGAGCCAATGGGCGGAGCTGCGCGAGGCGCAGAACATCGTGGGCCAGCGGCTCCGGAACGTGGGTGCAGCGGTGATCGTGGACGCGGGCGACGAGAAGGACATCCACCCGCGCGATAAGGTGACGGTGGGCAATCGGTTGGGCTTGCTCGCGTTGCGGGACGTCTACGGCAAGAAGATCGCCGCGCAAGGGCCGACGCTGCAATCGGCTCGGTTCGGCAACGGGCAAGCGACGTTGCGGTTCAGCCACTGCGACAACGGCCTGCTGTTCCGGGGCGAGCGGCTTCAGGGCTTTTCGATCGCGGGCGACGACAAGAAGTTCGTGTGGGGGAACGCCGAGATCGTGGACGGCTTCACCGTGCGCGTCTCGCACCCCAGCGTTCCGAACCCCAAAGCGGTTCGCTACGGCTGGGCGAACTATCCGACGGGCAACCTGTGGAACGGCGACGGGCTGCCGGCTTCGCCCTTCCGAACCGACGTGCCGAAGTAGCGGTCGGCTGGCCCTTTGAGACGGAAGGCCGGAGTCAGCGCAGGTACTCCGCCAGGCCAGTTTGTCGGGTGGCGATGGCCAGATCTGCGGCCGTTCGGCCCTGATTGTCACGCAAGGTCCGGTTCGCGCCTGCGTCGAGCAAGCAGTACGCCACGAAGCTGCGTCCCTCTTGGACGGCGACATGCAGTGCCGTCATGCCGTCGGTGTCGGTCTGGTCAATGTCAAGCCCTTTGTCCAGCAGGAAGGCGATCAGTTCCGGGGCATTGGCGATGTTCCCAGCGGAGTGGAGTGCCGTTCCGCCGTACTGGTCCTTGATGTCGATGGGTACCCCGGCGTCGAGCAACGCTTGGATGACACGGGTCCGTCCGTAGGAGGCCGCGATTCCCATGGTCGAAGCTCCCTGTTGCGTCAGCAACTTGGGATCGGCACCCAGTTTGACCAGTCGTGTGATGGTCTCTGGGTTGTCGTTGTAGCATGCCATGTGAAGGGGCCGGAAGCCCATGGGACCTGCGAACCCATTCGGATCGGCGCCTTTGGAAACAAGAAACTCGAGAGCGGGCGATCCCGATAGAGCGGCAGCGTGAATCGGCTTGAGCCCTACCGCGTCGTGCTCCAGGGCAGCAGGTCCTTCGTACTCAAAGAAGAAGCGTGCCAAACGGTCGTCGTCGGGAATGGTGCATGCAGCGATGAATGGAGTGGTGCCAGAACGAATGAACACATATCCTGGCTCCGAGTTGCAGAGCGATTTGACTCGTTCGACGTCGTTCCGAAGGATCAACGCATAGAAATGACCTGCGTTCTTCAGGTTCTCCGGGTTCAGGTAGCCCTTGGCCGACAACACCCGGGACCGGTTGTACCGGCTCGCGCGGAGAGCGATGGTAGGAACTTCGAGCGCGAACCGTGTGGTCGCCGTGGAATTGGGGAGCAGGCTGCCTTTGAACTGGGAGCCGTAATTGCGAAAGTCGCTGACTGTGCGGCGCACGGTCGCCAAGCGCCGGTCATCGGTGCCGAGCAGATCCACTTCGATCTCCAACTCCGCGATTTCGTACTCCGACTCGTTGAAGATGTCGCAATCGAACTCCACGGTTGACTTGTTGTTGCCGAGATCCTGCAACGTTCGGTGGCCGTTTCGCCGAAAAGTAAGGGACTTGAGCGCGTCGCTTGGCACGTTCGTCGCCATGCCGGGAGCAGTGTCCTTGAAGAACCCAGGCGAAACCTTCTTCGCATCCAAGGTCTTTGGAGCGCACCCAGCGAGGCTGCATACGACCCCTGTGACGAACAGGCCACAACGGAGCAACTGTGTCATAGACCCATCATAGCCGAATGGAACGGCTGCTCGCCCTATGTGATGCGATTCCGACGTGCCGAAGTAAATCTCAGCGTTGCATCGTCCACTTGCCCTCCACTTCGAACCAGCCGTGAACAGAGTAGATCTTGCGGGTCAAGCCAGCAGGCAGGGTCAATAGGGATGCCGCGTCCTCCTCGGGGACCGAGGTTCGGAGCGGCTCGCCGGCGCTTGCCCGTTGCGGCCATTCGGGCTCGGTGATCGCCATTCGGCCGAGGGCGACCAGATCGCAACCCATCGCGAGAACGGCTTGGGCTTCTTGGAGCGTTTGCACACGGCCGACACCTATGAGTGGCAGGCGTCCCTTGATGGTTGCGCTCGCCTTGTGCAACACGGGTTCGTCGAAGTCGCCCACGAGGCTGGTGCGGCGGTAGTCGTTGAGCGAGATGTGCAGCCAATCCAGGGGCCTCTGGCAGAGCGCTTCGATCAGGGCTTCGGTATGCGGCCAGCGAATGCCGGGAGTCTCGGTTTCTTCCGGCGAGAACCGGTAGCCCACGGGGTAGCCGGGGCCGACCGCATCCAGGACAGCATCGGTGACGGCCAGCGGGAACGCGAGACGATCCCGGCCCCAGCGGTCGTCGCGGCGATTGCTGTGCGGACTGACGAACTGTTGCAGGAGGTAGGTGTTGGCTCCATGGATCTCGATGCCCTGGATTCCTGCGCGTTTGGCTCGAAGGGCGGCATCGGCAAACGCGCGGATCAGGTCCTCGACTTCGGATTCCTTCAGGGCGCGCGGTGTCGCGGCGTTGGGCCGTTCGGCGGGGATGGCGCTGGCGGAGACGGACTGTCCGCCGCAGAGCGCCGGTGGGCACTGTCGCCCGCCGTGATGGATTTGGAGGACGCCCATCGCGCCTGACTCCTGGATCGCATCCGCCGCGGACCGCAGCGAAGGGAGCCGTTCGTCGCTGTCGCACGCCCACTGTCCGTCGAACGCGTGGCCCGAGGGGTGGACGTAGCACGCGGCGGTCATCACCATGCCGAACCCACCCTCGGCGCGCCGTCGGAGGTAGTCCAACTCGTCGGGAGCGATGTCGCCGTTCGGCAGGGAAGAGTAGGTCGTCATTGGGGCGACGACGAGCCGGTTGTTCAAACGGTGTCCGCTCGGGAGATCGAAGGGTCGGAAGGGCACGACCGGATTCTACGTGCTCTCATCGGCCGGAGTCGCCATCATGCCGTTGGATGGTTCGGCCTGTTGGCTGGTTGAATGGCGTAGGCGCGTCTGCGGAGCGCAGGGAGGCTAGGTTCCCATCAGGTCCATCTGACCCTCGATCAGGTGGTAGCTCCGAATCGTTTTCTCCAGCCCGTGCAGCTTGACCATCTCCTTCCAATCCTCGTGGCGCTCCGGGCTCTGCCCGTTGTGGTTCGGGTTTTCCCAGGGAGGTGCCCCCTCGCCCCAGGGCTGCTTCTTCGGCGCGTTCTCGGGCGAGGCGCTTGGCCCCGTCGAAGTCCTCGACGTATCGGTCTGTGGGTTTGTATTCGAAAGTGCCATGGCGCTCCGCGACCGTCGCGCGATTTCCTCCAGTATAGGCCGCGCCTTGGGGCGATCCAACTCTTGCGAAACGTTTCGCATATAATCAAGCCATGTGGTCTGCCTTGCTGCTGCTGGCCTCCGGAGTGTCCCTGATGAGTCAACCGACGACGGCCAATAGAGTGACGATCGAACGAGTCGGGGAGGGTTGGACGCTGATGCGCGCGGGCTCGCCCTATCGCGTCAAGGGTGTCGGCGGAACGTTCCGAGCCGAATACGCCGCGCGCAGCGGGGCGAACTCGTTCCGCACGTGGGGCGCGGAGCGGCTGGGCCTCGATCTGGACCTCGCCAGCCGCCAAGGCATGACCGTTTGCGCCGGTATCTGGCTGCTGCACAAGTCGGGGCTCGACTACTCGAACGCCGACCAAGTGAAGGCCCAACTCGACCGCACGCGGCAGGTCGTCGAGGCGCACCGCGACCATCCCGCACTCCTGATCTGGTCGCTCGGCAACGAGATGGAGCACGACAACGACACGCCCGACCTGTGGCGCGCCGTGAACGAGCTGGCCAAGATGACCAAGTCGCTCGACCCGAACCACCCGACGATGACCGTGGTCGCGGAGGTCGATGCCCAGAAGATCGCGCACGTCAAGCGCTACGCGCCGGATATCGACATCCTGGGAGTCAACTCCTATGGCGGCGCTCCTTCGTTGCCCAAGCGGCTGAAGGAACTCGGCTGGGAGAAGCCTTACATCGTCACCGAGTTCGGGCCGCTCGGTCCCTGGGAGCGGCCCAAGACCCCGTGGGGCGCGGCGGTGGAACAGACCAGCAGCGAGAAGGCCCAGTTCTTTGCCAACAGTTATGCCCCCAATGCGGCGGACCCCGCTTGCCTTGGAACCTATGCGTTCCTTTGGGGGGAGAAGCAGGAGACCACCCCGACGTGGTTCGGGATGTTCTTGGATTCGGGCGAGGGTCTCGAGTCGGTCGACGTGATGACGTCGTTCTGGACGGGCAAGACGGTCGCCCGCGCTCCGCGCGTCGAGCGCTTCCTCTTCGATTCGGGCCAAAAGGAGGTGAAGCCTGGCGTCAAGGTTCGGGCCGAGGCAACGGTGGTCGACCCCAATGGCGATGCTTTGTCGTTCAGATGGGTGCTCCGGCCCGAGGTGACCGACACGCGGTTCGCAGGCGAAGGCGAGCAGAGGCCGATGGCCGTGGGGCAGTGGGATACGGGGGGCCGGGCCTTGTTGGAGTTCGAAGCTCCTGCCAAACCGGGTCCTTACCGCATCTACCTGTATGCGACGGACGGCACTGGCCATGCGGCGACGGCCAATGCGCCCTTCCTCGTGCAAGCTCCTTGAGCGACACGGTCACCTATCGCTGAACAATCTCGCAACGCGCGCGTTCAGACTCGCGTCAGGGTCGTGTTCGGAACGGAAGTGACCTGATGACAGCGAAAGAAGAACGACTTTGCCCCGAAGTGGGGCCAAGCCCGTGCAGTCGGCGATCCCTCCTGGTGGGCTTGCTGGGTGTCTCGGCTTGGTCCGTGGGCCAAGAACGACAGAAAAACAAGCAAGACGGACCCGCGCCCGCTTCTATTCCACCTGAAGATCGGCTGGCCTGGCGCACATGTTACTGGCCGAGCCGCGAAGATATGGCCTTGCTGAGAACGCAAGGGCATTCCGCGTTCATCGAATGGCAGTTGGACCCGAGTTCGATCGACGATAGCGTTTGTGACGCGTTCCTTGCCCAGTTCCCGACCCTGAACCTCTTGCCGCACGAACTCTACGCCTACGATCCCAACGTGGTGCGCACCGAGCTGATGCGGGCTTGTGTCGCGCGAGGGATCCTTAGCCGCCGGCAGCTGTACGAGCGAATGGTCGAGTTCTGGACGGATCACTTCAACGTGACGGCACGCGACGTCGGCCACCTCAAACCCATCGACGACCGGAATGTGATCCGGGCTCATGCGCTCGGCAACTTCAGCGACCTGCTCCATGCGAGTGCCCAGAGTCCGGCGATGATCGCCTATCTGGACAACAACACCAACGTCGCAGGTCGTCCAAACGAGAACTACGCCCGTGAATTGCTCGAACTCCATACGCTCGGCGTCAACGGCGGCTATTCGCAGAGCGACGTCTCGGAAGTCGCGAAGTGCTTCACAGGATGGACGTACTACAACCGTCCCTCCGACGGTGTGCTGCAAGGAACGTTCCGATTCATGGAGGCGCGTCACGAAACGGGTGTCAAGACGGTGATGGGGCAAGCCATCGCCTCGGGCGGCATTCAGGACGGACTAGACGTTCTGGACTTGCTCGCCTCCCACCCCAATACGGCCAAATACGTGGGCAAGAAGCTGATTCGATGGCTGCTCGATGAAGAACCGTCCACAGGTTTGGTCAATGCGGTGGCCACAACATGGACCGCGACGCAGGGGGACATCAAGGCGGTGGTCCGGGCCATTCTTTCGCCCGAGAACATCGCCAACGCTCCTTTCAAGCTCAAGCGACCGTTCCACGTCATGGTGGCGACGGTCCGTGCGCTTCGGGCCAACGTGCAATCGGTCAACTCGGTCCCTGCGTGGTTGGGAGCGGCGGGCAACCAACCTTACGCTTGGCCCGCTCCGGATGGCTACCCGGACGATTCGGACCATTGGAAGGACCTCCTTCTGCCCCGATGGAACTTCCCAGCCGCCGTCGTGGCGGGTTCGGTCGCCGGTCTGTCGGTGGCCCTTTCCACAACGATGCGCGACCCACGGCAGTTGGTGTCCCGGATCAATGCCGAACTGTTCCATGGAACGATGGATGCCCAGACGTCCGCGATTCTGTCCCAGTTCGCCCGGGGCGGTCGGCTGACCGCGCAACGTTGCCTCGACGCCTATGGCTTGGCGCTCGCCTCGCCTCAGTTTCAGTGGTTCTAAAGGAGATTCGATCCAATGTCTCTCGATCCGATTCAAGCTTACGGGTGCTCGGAGTACCGAGCCCTTTCTCGTCGCTCCTTCCTCAAATCGTCGGCAGCGGCGGCGCTCATCGTGACGTCTCCCAGTTGGTTGCCTCGCGTGGCCTACGCCGACTCCGGAGGTTCCGACCGCGACATCGTCGTTTCCATCTATCTTCGTGGAGGCGCCGATGGTCTGACGCTCTGTGCGCCGCACGGCGATGACGACTACTATGCGCACCGGCCGCAATTGGCCATCCCTCCGCCCGACAGTTCCGATCCCAACCGGTTGACCGACTTGGACGGGTTCTTTGGCCTTCCCCCGGCGATGGCGCCTTTGTTGCCCGTCTACCAGGCGGGGCATCTGGCGTTCGTCCATGCCTGCGGGCTGACGAGCACGACCAGATCCCACTTCGACGCGCAGCGGTTCATGGAAGTGGGGCAAGTCGGTGCCGGCGCGTCCGACGGTTGGCTGGGTCGCCATTTGGCGACGGTGAGCCCCTTGGACGGCGCCTCGGTGTTGCGGGGTGTGACGTTCGATACGGCCATGGCCCTGACCATGGTGGGCGCGCCCTTGTCGCTTCCAGTCAACGATCCCGAGTCGTTCGGCATTCTGGGGACCTCCTCGACTCGGGACGACCGCGCGGGCCGCATCGGTCAGATGTACGACCATGACGACGTCCTCAATGTCGTCGCCGACAACACGATGGCGACCATCGCGCTCTTGGAGACGATCGACTTCGCCGGCTACACGCCTGCCGGAGGTGCGAGCTATCCGCCGTCCCAGTTCGGCGATGCCCTCAGGGCCACTGCGGCGCTTATCCGGGCCAACGTGGGTGTCGAAGCCGTGCACGTCAACAAGAACGGGTGGGACACACACGCCTCGCAAGGCGTGGTCACTGGAACGATGGCCGGACTCATGGACGACCTTGCACTGGGCCTCCTCGCCCTCCACGCGGACATGGAAGCCTCCGGCCATTTGGGACGACTCATCGTCGTCGTCCTCACGGAGTTCGGCCGAGTCGTCGCAGAAAACGGAAGCCTGGGGACCGACCATGGCCACGGTGGCGCGATGATCGTCATGGGTGGTGGCGTGGTGGGTGGACAGGTCATGCGGACCTGGCCCGGCCTGGCGACCGAGCAACTCTTCGCCCAACGAGACCTTGCGATCACGCTTGATTACAGGGACATCTTGGCGGAAATCGTGGACAAGCGGCTCGGCAATCCCAACGTCGGTTCGGTGTTTCCGAACTACACGGCAACCTACCGAGGCATTGTCGTGTGAGTCCTGCGGTCCAGCGGGAACGATCCGCAAGGGAAGGGCGTTGAACCTGAGCGAAGGTACACTGCCGGGTCCATGCTCTTCCAGCGGCGAAGCCTTCGGGAACAGTTCGAGCAGCAGGCTGAGAAGGTATTCCCCTCCGTGTTGGGGACGGCGCTGCGGCTCACACGCTCCCGAGAGGAGGCCGAAGACCTTGCCCAGGAAGCCATGGTCCGAGCGTTCGAAGCGTACGAACGTTTCGACGGGGCCAACTTCAAAGCGTGGCTGCTGCGCATCGTGACGAACCTGTACATCAATCGGTACAGGCAGCGTCAACGGGCGCCGCAACTCGGTTCGCTGGACGACGACCATGTCGCCGAACCTAGCGGAGACGAGGCCGAAACGCCCGAGAGGCTGGTGTTCGACGAACTCGTCGGCGCCGAGATCGAGGAAGCGCTGAGCAGGGTGCCCGAGGACTTCAGGATGGCCGTGATGCTGAGCGACATCGAAGGATTGACCTATCAGGAAATCGCCGACGCGACCGGTGTGCCCATCGGCACGGTTCGGTCCCGGCTGGCGCGAGGACGCGCCCAACTCCGAAAGCATCTGGCCGACTACGCGGTGCGGAGCGGCTACATCCGCGAGGACGAACGATGACCGAGCCTATTCCGATCGAAGACCTGCACGCGTTGGCGGACAACGAACTTTCCAAAGCCGAGCGGGATCGGCTGATGGCCGCGATGCGGGACGACCCCGAGGCGCAACGCGAGTACGAGAGCATCGTCGCGATGAAGCAAGCGCTTCAAAGCCAGCGCAATGCCCACACGTCGGACGAGCTCTGGCAGACGTGCCGTGCGCGGCTTCGGGCCATTGAATCCACCCAGCGCACCGAGCGGTTCGTTTGGCGCAACGCTTGGGCCTTGTCGGCCTGTGTTTTCCTTGTCTTGGTTTCTGCGGCCTGGTTCCAGAGATCGGGGCCTACTTCAGTGCGCGCACAAGAAGTCGCGATGCTCGCTTCCGGGATGTTTCCGTCGGGTTCATCGCATGTGGCCGATCCCAACCGATTCGGTCAGTGGTTCGAGAAGGAAGTCGGCGCGCCGAAGATTCCGACGGGACCGTTGGTTCCGGTGGCCGGCGTGGCGGGTACGTTCCACGGGGCGCGGGTGGCGCGCATCGTGTTGCAGGATCAGCGGGGCACGGTGTCGTTCGTGCTCGTCCACAACCCATCGGTTGCCGGACGGACTGAGTGCAGCCAGATGCGGTACTTCTGCGTGAACCAGATGCGGAATATGAACGCGGTGGCGTGGCTCGAGCCGGGGTACGAGATGATGCTGGTGGGCGACCGCTCGCAAGCCGACCTCCTTTCGATCGCCGAGCAACTGCGGGACCACTGAGTTTCTCGCGTCCCAAAGGTCTCGGAAAGCGGTCTGGTCCGGGCGTCTCGAAGCGGATGCGGTCCGTCCCCTTCGACACCGCGCCACCCTTGGCTTTGCGTTCGAGAGGTCGGCGGGCGCGGGCTCAGGGTAACTTTCAACTCAACCCCCCAAAGGTCACGCTAAGGAGCCCCACCCTCGTGCTCCTTCATGGGTTGGGCTAGGATGTGCGCTCTAGTGAGCGACGCCACACCAACAACCCTAATCCGGCTAGGATTAGACCGAGGCCCGAGAGGAGGTCGCCGAACTTGCCAAAGATGACCGGGCTGGTAATGGCATGGTTGATCAAGAGGAGGAGACCCAGTCCAAAGAGCATCCAACCAAGCACCGCAACTACGTACAATGCGAGATGTGGGAGCCGAGGTCTCGGACTCTCCACGGCCTTCACACGATTCCCCGCGACCGCAACGCAGCCACCATCTGCCCGCACGGATCGTTGTCCGGGTCGATCAACACAGCATCCCAGCCGCACGCCCGGGCACCCTCCACGTTCTTCGAGCCATCCTCGAAGAACACGATGTCCTCGGGCTTCGCCCCGCAAATCTCCTCGAACGCCCGGTAGATGGCCGCATTGGGCTTGTCGAGCTTCAACCGGTGCGAGCCCACCTGAAAGTCCAACCTGGGCAGGTGCGGCAACACGACGCCCTCCATGAACACGCGCCAGTGCAACTCGTTCGTGTTGCTCAGGCAACCCGTCTTCACCCCTCGCTCGCGGAGCGATTCGACAAGTTCGACCGTGCCGGGATTCGGGCCGACCAGGATCGCTTGATGCACCCGGAAGGCCGTCTCGGCCGAGACGCCCATGAAGTCGCCGAAGACCTGCAAGAACTCGTCGTCGGTGTAGCGGCCCGCTTGGTAGTCGTCGAAGAACGCCAAGTCGCCGATTCTCTTGCCCTCCAGCGAGGTGGGGACGGGGTCGAGACCGACGGATCGGGCGCAGTCGGCAAACACGGGCCGGATTTCGGCCAACACACCGCCGACGTCGAAGCACACCACACGCATGGCGTCCATTTTGACCGCTCCCGTGTTACACTCGGGTCATGACCACGTTGCTTGTCGCCGCAGCCCTTCTGGTTTCCCCAGCGATCGAACAGCGCCAGCCCGTCTCCCTGTTCAATGGGCGCGACTTGGCCGGGTGGACGATGGACGTGCCCGAGCTCGACGCCAAGCCCGACGGCCCTAAGCCGTTCATCGTGCGCGACGGCGTTTTGGTCAGTCTGGGCAGCCCCGGCGGCCACCTGATCACGGAGCGCGCGTTCGAGAACTACCGCCTGGAGATCGACTACCGGTTCAGCAAGACGCCCGGCAACTGCGGCGTTCTGGTCCACGCGTCCAGACCCCGACGGCTTTATGGGATGTTTCCGCAGAGCATCGAGGTCCAGATGCAGAGCGGCGATGCGGGCGACTTCTGGTGCATCGGCGAAGACATCCAAGTGCCCGACATGGAGGCGCGGCGCGGGCCGAAAGCCAACTGGGGCGTGGATGGCGACAAGGCGCGGCGCATTCGCAACCTGACCGACGGCAGCGAGAAGCCCGTGGGCGAGTGGAACTCCATGGCGATCGAGTGCCGCGCCGATACGGTAAAAGTTTGGGTGAACGGCACTTTGGTGAACGATGGTTTTGGGGCCACGGCGCAGCGGGGCAAGATCGCGTTGCAGGCCGAAGGCTCCGAAGTCGAGTTCCGGCGCATCGAACTTCGGCCGCTCTGACTTCGGCAGGAGGCAGCGGCCCCGCGTCGAATTCGAGGGTTCGTGAGTCACGGTCCCCTTTCCGACATCGCCCGCATCCAGACGCAGGTCCGCAGCAAGCGCGTTTCCAGTTACGACCGCTCCGGCGGCAATGGCGACTGCGTGCCCATCGAGCCGGGCGCGACGTTCACGATGGCCGAGATCGCGGGCGCGGGGATCGTCAAGCACATCTGGATCACGATCAGCGCGCGCGACGAGATGATTCGGCGCAACCTCGTGCTTCGCATGTATTGGGACGGCTGCGAGCACCCGAGCGTCGAGTCGCCCATCGGCGACTTCTTTGGTCAGGGTTGGGGCGAGAAGTACAACTTTGTCTCGCTGCCGCTGGCCGCCGCGCCGCGCACGGGCAACGCGTTGGTGTGCTATTTCCCCATGCCGTTCGGCAAAGGCGCACGCATCACCGTGGAGAACCAAGGGACCGAGAAAGTGGACGCGTTCTACTACTATGTGGACTACGAAGAGCACCCGTCCATCCCCGACGACATGGGCCGATTCCACGCTTGGTACAACCAAGAACTGACGCAGCCAGAATCGGAACAAGGCGACATCGAGAACGAGTGGGGCATCTTCCAACCCTCGCCCAAGAACCCGACGGATGCCAACAACTATCTGTTTTGCGACGTGGAAGGCGCGGGGCAGTTCGTGGGTGTGAACTACTATTGCCACTGCCCGACACCGATCTGGTACGGCGAAGGCGACGACATGTTTCTGGTGGACGGCGAGCCTTGGCCGGGCAGCGCCCATGGCACGGGATCGGAGGACTACTTCAACCAATCGTGGAGTCCGGATGAGCACTTCTTGCATCCGTACTTTGGCACGGCCCGCGCGCCGGGGCGCCTGAACGACGACCCCTTGTTCGGCTGGTTGGGGCGAGTGCACTGCTACCGTTTCCATCTGGAGGACCCGATACGCTTTACCAAGTCCCTGCGGGCCAGCATCGAGGCGGGCCACGCGAACGTGTTGACTCTGGAGATGGCGAGCGTGGCGTATTGGTATCAGACCATGCCGCACAAGCCCTTCCCGGCGCTGGCTCCGTTGGAGGCGCGCCAACCCCGCGCGAAGATCACGACGGTAGACGTCCACCGTTGGCGCGACGCTTGGCGCAAGGCGATGGGCGGTGGCCCGCTGTGGGGCAACGAACGCCCGTCTTGAAATTGGAGGGCTAAACGGGTACTTGTCGCAGCGCCTCTGCGGAGGATTCCGCGAGGGTGTCGTTGATGAACGCCCCAGCACCCGCCTCCGAACCAGCCAGATACTTGAGCTTGGTGGCTGTACGGTAGGGCGGATAGAACTCGGCGTGGAAACATGCAAAGTCGTACCCATCCACGGCAGGGGCTTGATGCAGCACCATGATGTACGGCATGGAGAAACCGAAGAGACCGTCCAGCTTGCGGGCCACGACGTGAAGCGCTTCGGCCAAGTCGTCCAATTCGCCGGGACTCATCTCCGCCAGCGACCGAAGATGCTTCAAGGGCGCGACGCAGACCTCGTACGGATATCGCGCGAAGAACGGCACCACGGCAGCAAAGGAGGCGTTGCGCCAGACCACCCGCACGCCGTCCAGGAGTTCCGCGTGGAGCCAATCCTGGACCAGTACGCCTCCGGTGGCCACGTGGTGCGCACGTTCGCGGTCGAGTTCTTGGCGCGGTACCGGCGGGATGAAGGGGTAGGCATAGATTTGGCCGTGCGGGTGCGAGAGTGTTACGCCGATCTCCTTGCCCTTGTTCTCGAAGATGAACACGTACTCGACTTCGGGCCGCGCGGCGAGTTCGACGTACCGGTGCTTCCAGACGCGCGCGAGCTTGCGGATTTGCGCTAGGGGCAACGTGGCGAACGTGGCCGTATGGTCGGAGGAGTAGCAGACCACCTCGCACACGCCTGCGCTCGGCCTCACGGCGCTCATCGGGCCGGCGAGAACGGCCGGTGCGGGCGGTACGGGAGCCAGCGAAGGGAACCGGTTCTCGAAGACGGCGATGTCGTACTCAGGGTTGGGGATTTCGGTGGGGAAGCCGCCCGGGGCCGTGGGGCAGAGAGGGCAATAGTCGTCGGGCGGATGGAACGTGCGGTCCTGACGGTGGGTGGCCGTGATGACCCACGTGTCGAGAAACGGGTGGTAACGGAGTTCCGACATTCGATCGCGCCGTTACTCGACTTTGCCGAGTTCCGCCTTGAGGATGTTGATCGAGTCGATGTTCTCGGGGTCCACGCCGTTCAGGGCGGCGAGGTAGAGGCTCACAAAGTCCCCGTAGTACACGAGGTTGAGCATCTTTTCCAAGAGGTTGCGGCCCGTGGCTTCGACGTAGCACACCGTGCACTTGTCGGCGATCAGGCCCTCGGTAACGCGGGCGCGGGCCTGCATTTTCGGCGACTCCTCGCCATCGGTGAGGATGACGGCCACCCACTTGGCGACGCCCTGCTCGTCGGCTTTCACCCAACCCAGAATCTCGTTGTGGTTGAGCTCGGGAAAGGCGTTGGCGAACGTCATGTTCTTGGCGTTCTCGTTGATCTGACCCTTCCAGCGGTTGGCGACGGCGGCTTGCCAGCCACCCAAGCCGTAGAGGACGGACACCGCTCCCTGCAGTTCGGCGGCGAGTTGCTTGGCGTCGTTCTCTTCGAATGGACGGTCCACGGCGTGCAGGCTGGCCACGATGCGCAGGTACTCGACCGCGCCGTCATAGTCCTGTGCGGGCAGCAATCCCAGTCGCTCGGCGACCACGGCGGCGGGCAACATCAGGTAGCCCAGGGCCGTTCGTGGCGGCTGTCCGCCCGGAATCTGGACGACGGGAACACCCGCGGCTTGGGCTCGCTTGGCCAATTCGCCGCCGCTGGTGATGGCCACGATGGACGCGCCTCGCTCGCGCGCGTCATCGAACGAGGCGAGCGTCTCTTCGGTGTTGCCCGAGTAGCTGCTGCAGATGACCAACGTGTCTGATCCGACGTGGTTGGGCAAGGAGTAGTCGCGGCTCACCGAGAACGGCACGTCGCCTTGATGGTCGAAGAGGGCTTTGACGAAGTCCCCCCCCGCCGCCGAACCGCCCAAGCCAGCCAACACGACCGACGTGGGCCGATCCGCGAGAGGAGCCAAGGCGGCTGCTTTCGCAATGCGTACGGCCTCGGCACACTGGTCGGCAAACGCTTCGGTGTGGCGAAGCATGCCCTTGGGGTCGAGTCGCTCGACCCATGCGCGATCGTCGAGAGAGTGCATCACTCGTCCGCGAACGGGTCGTACTCGTCCGCGCCGGAAGACGAAGGCGGATCGTTGGGGAAGTTGCCCACGGGCGGCTCGTCGCGTTGGGGTGTGGAGCGGTAGCCGCCCCCTCCTCCACCGCCTTCACCGTCGCGCGGCTTGTCCAAGCCCTGAACGCTCTCGGCCACGATGTCGTAACCCTCGCGCTTGTTGCCGTCTTTGTCGGTCCACTGGCGGTGCTCGATGCGCCCGTCAATCGCCACCAGGCGGCCCTTGGACAGATAGTTGTTGACAAAGTCGGCGGTGTTCCCCCAGGCCTTGACTCTGAAGAAGTCGGCCGTCGCGCCGTCGTCCTGCTTGAAGCGCTTGTCGACGGCGATGCGGAATTCGGTGAGGTTCTTGCCTGTGGTGGTCTGGCGGGATTCCGGGTTCGCCACCAGCCGACCGATCAGGATGACCCGGTTCAAACTGCTCATATCAGTCCTCGATGTGGAAGATGCGGTGCCGGATGACGTCGTCGTTGATGCGGAGCAACCGGTTCAGGTGCGCCGGGACCGTCGGGTCGGCCTGCATCTCCATCAGGATGTAGTTGCCTTCCTTGTGGCCGTTGATTTCGTACGCCAGCTTGCGCTTGTCCCACTTGGCCGCATTCGACACGGTCGCGCCCTTTTCCTCTGCGGCAGCCTTGAAATGGTCGGCGATTTTCTGAACGTCCGCGTCGGCGAGTTCCGGTCGGACAATGTAAAAGACTTCGTACTTTCTCATGGATATCCCTATGGTCGTGGCGGCCTCGGCCCATGGGGCGCGAAGCAGGGAATCGGCAGTATACCTAGTGCGGGTGATCGCAGTCGGCGGCCATGACCCGGCCGACGTGGCCCGGCAGCAGCGAGAACTTGAGACGCGACACGCGCATCGGGTAACCCTCGGCCTGAGGCACGGAGGCCACCTCGCCCACCACGCCGCGAATGGCGCCCGTCTTGGCGTCGTAGGTTCCGGTCCACACCATCGTCATGGGCTTCGACCTCCCATACGTCAGGTCGAGGCTGGTTCGGATCTCCACCTGGTTTCGGTCGAGCTTGAGCAAACGGTGGTAGCCCTGGCCGGAGACGCCTTCGGCTTCCCAACTGAACCAGGTGGTCTCGTTGAGTTCCAGCTTGTCCACGCCCCACCAGCCGATCCAAGCCAAGTAGGCCGATGCGATGGTAACCGGGTTGTTCGGGAAGGCGAGTTCGGTGGGCTTGCCGTTCTCGTCGCGGGGCACGGAGACGGGTGCGGCGTCCGGTGCGTGCAAGGGGTGGCACGTCAGCTTGAGGTCGAGGTTGCGGACCGCGACACTCTCCGTCGTTTTGGCGATGTCGAAGGTCATCTTGACGTCGCCCACGTTGGTCCGCATCGCCGAGACGGCGTGCAGGTTGGAGACGAGAGCGGGCCGGGTTTCCCAGACTGGAACCGGCTGGACCATCGCCGTCGCGCAGAGCAGACTCAAACTGATCACAGTCTCATTCTTGCCCCGTTGGTCGCCTGGTCCGAGTCCCGATTCCTATGCTCGCAATCCGAACGCGGGTCGCCCGTCACTCAGACTGGACCTACGACAACCTGAACCGCATGACGGCCTCGCCGCTGCGGGTCTACGAGAACGACATTCTCGGGAACCGGACGTGGACGAACCGCACCTCGCAGACGCTCGCGGTCAAATACAACTGGGACCTGCTGAACCGCATGTCGGCGACGGCGAACATTTCGACGGGCGGGGCGCGGTACGAGTACCGCGCGGACGGGATGCGGGTGCTCAAGGTGGAAGGTCTGTCGCTGGTCTGGGTGGAGGAAGCGGAAAGCGAGGAGGAAGAGCAGGAGGAAGAGCAGGAGGAAGGCTCCGGTTACTGGGACGAGTACTGGGCCAGC
>DDSP01000004.1 GCA_002343445.1 Chthonomonas sp. UBA2387 | reverse complement strand
TATTATTGAGACACATCACTAGCTATTGGAATGCGCAACCGTGCCGTTCACGGGTATGACGCCATTGACTGGGAGGTTGTCTATGAGACGACGATGTCGACCTGCCAAAGCTGATTGAGGTACTGGAGTCCCTGTTGCCCTCCACGACTGACGCCTAACAAGGCACGCGGGACGCCACTAGACCCCGACACTCGCACGCCCTCAGCTCCCTGAGACCTGCTTCGAGCATCACGTGGGCAACGACTATCTGGTCGCCAACACCCGGTGGCGGTTGAGCCCCCGATTCGGGTGGTCTCCTTCGACCTGCGACCCGGTTTGATGTTGGTGGACATGGCGCGGAGCCAACCCTAGGTTCACCTAGGGACCTTGTACTCAGCCCACGAAGAGGGGTGGAACGGGCGGGGGTGGTGGGACGTTGAACCAAGTGACGCATATCCTCCTTCCCTCGGAGATTCGCCGATCCGCAATCGGCCGAATCAACGCCCCGGCCCTCGGGCCGGGGCGTCCGACTTTATGGGTGGCGAAGGTCGGCGAGCTTCGCTCACCAGAATCCCATTACCCAGGGGGCCAGGTCATCTTGCGGCCGCCTAAGAGATGGGCGTGCAAGTGGTCCACCGATTGCCCACCATCTCGCCCCTCGTTGATCACCAGGCGATAGCCGCCCGTCAACCCTAGTTGCTCGGCAATCGTCTTCGCGGCATTCAAGATGTGCCGGTGATCGCCGTCGTCCGGCAACGCCGAAAGACCCTTGATCTCCGTTCGCGGAACGATGACGATATGGACCGGGGCGACGGGTGCGATGTCCTTGAACGCCACCACGTGTTCGTCCTCGTAGACGATGGTGGCGGGCAACTCGCGGTTGATGATCCGGGTGAACAGCGTGGGCATGGTTCAGGCCTTCGCTTGGCCGAGGACCACTTTGACGGCTTCGGCCAATTGGTTGTCGGAGTTTGGATCGCCGATGATGGGCGATTGGTCGAGGTTCAGCTTCACTTCGACATCGGGTTTCAATCCCCCGCTGATGTACTGCCCGTCTGCGTCCACCTTGCGCGAGATGTCGGCGCCGCTGGGCAGGTAGTACTTCGCAATGGTGATCTTGAGGCTCGACTTGTCGCGGAGCGGCAACACGTTCTGCACCGAAGCCTTGCCATAGGAATGGTCTCCGACGAGGGTCGCCAAGTTCGCCTCGCGAAGCACTCCGGCGAAGATCTCGCTTGCGCTGGCGGAATTCTCATCGAGCATGACCGCGACGGGCGGCATGTTGGCTCGGACGCGACCACGCGGCGTCTTTTCCACTTGCTCGGAACCTTCGCGCATCCGCATCGTCACGACCGTCTGACCATCGAGGAAGTGCGAGAGCATCTCGGAGGCCGTGTTCAGCAAGCCTCCCGGATTGCTGCGCAAGTCGATGACCAGACCTTTCACGCTCGCAGCGGTCATCTTGTCGAGCGCTTTGGAGAACTGGTCAATCGTCGGTTCGGAGAACGACGTGACCGAAATGTAACCCACTCCCGAACCCTCGAGCACCTTTGATTCGACGCTTGGCACCACGATCGGGCGGCGGATCATCGAAAGGTCGAGGGACTCGGCCTCTTTCGTGCGCAGAACCGTAAGGACCACCGACGTGCCCTCCTCGCCGCGGATCAGCTTGACGATGTCGTCGGTCGGCCAACCCACCACCGACTTCCCATCGACTCCGGTGATCACATCGCCTGGCTTCAGCCCGGCCCGCATGGCCGGTCCATCCTCAAAGACGGAGACGGCTTTGGCCCCCATCGGGTCGCTGGTCAGGCGCGCGCCGACGCCGACGAAGTTGCCCATGGTTTCCAGAGCGAACTCCTGCGCCATTTGGGGCTCCAGGAACATCGTGTGGGGATCGCCCAGCGACGCGACCATGCCGCCGATTCCCGCGTAGCGTAGTTCGGACACGTCCACCGGCTTCGCGTAGTTGCGCTCGATGTCGGCCAACGCTTCGCCGAACACACCGCTGGCCGATAGCGTCAGAGGTTCCGCCGAAGGCTTACCCAACAGGTTGCCGAGCGCCTCGGTAGAAGGCATGCGCGCGGCCTGAAGGTCGCGCATGGTGAACCCCACGAGGAAGAACGCACCGGCGGCGAGGGCCAACGTCAGCAGTTTTTTCATCGCGTTGCTCCTTCGAATCGCCCTGTGTTGAGCGTGTACCCGCTTCCATCGGCCAGCCGGACGGTCTTAGCCATGATCAGGGCTCCTTCGTCCAAGCTGCCTTCCAACCGTGCGATCCCCTTGGCTTCGAGCGCCTTGGCAAAGATCGCGGCGGGTCCGCGCGTCGAACCGTCCACCTTGATCACCACCTGGACGGAGCCCTGACGGCCCTCGGCCACGGTGAGCGGTTTGGCCGGCGCATCCGGTCGTTCAGAGAGGATGGTGCCATAGTCGCCCGCTCCGCCGAAGAGCCCGAGAAAGGCGGTCAACGTAGACTCGTCGCCGGTGGCGTTCTGGGTCAAGTCCAGTCGAACGTCGCCATCGCCCGCGATCTTGCTCTGGAGCTCCGACACGGCTTCCGGTTTGAAGCAGAATCGAATCCCACCGGGGCCATCGGCCACAAGGGGGACGTTCGTCGCACGCTTCGGCACGACGTTCTCGATGACTTGCTGGCCGCGCCGGACCGCGACCTTGAGCGATCCTTCGGTGCCGGCCGTCAGCAGTTCCTGCGCCCGCATCGGCATCATGCTGTTGCGCATCCGTTCGACCATCGTCTTTCGGGCGGCGATGAAGCGCTTGTCGGCTTCGGCCCTTTGTGCGTCGGTCTTGGCGGGGTCTTCGGTTTCCTGTTGCAGTTTGCGCAAGGCCAGAATGTCGTCCGCGTTGACCACCCATTTTCCATCCACTCCTGTGACCACGTCGCCCGCCTTCAGCCCCGCGGCTTCAGCCGAGCTGCCTGGCGCGACGCTGGCGATCAGAATGCGCGGGAGCATCGCGGCTTCCCGCTTGGTCGAATCGTCCTCGTTGCCGTCTTCGTTGGGCTCGACTCGGGTCAAGTCGAACCTCGTGACCACCCCGATCCCCTCGAATCGGCCCGCCCGGGCGGCCTCCAACCGCTTGAAGGCTTCGGCATCGTAGAACAACGATTCGGCGTCGGCCAAGCGCGCAATCATGCCGCGAACCGCACCCGAACCCAACTTGCTCCGATCTTCAATCGGTTCGACATAGGCGCGATCCAGCATCTCGACGATGGCGGCCACATACTGCCGGTCCTCGACGTTTGCCACGACGCCGCGCCCCGAGCCTCCGCCGCCCGCCATGGCGACGGTCTCATTCGAGACCAGTTTTGCGCCGCCAAGGTCGGCATTGTCACGCATTTCCAGGCCGACCAGAAACGCGGTGGCGGCGATCACGACGGCTAGCGACGCTTGGATGCTCTTCTGTGTATCGCTCATGGTGGGTAGCTACTCAAGAGTAGACCCCGTTTCGGACTCGGAAAGTTTCCGCTCGGGGCTCTTGTTACAGTACGTCGAACACGAGCGGCGAGATGCGGACGGGCTTATCGGCCAGACCGACTGCCGCTTGGAGCCTTTCCAGAGCTTCGGCTGCTTCTTCCTCGCTGCGCGCGTGGACGCGAGCCACCGGGTCGCCATCGCTCAAGGGAGAGCCCTGCTCGACCATGAACTCGACGCCCACCGAGGGGTCGATCTCGTCCTCCTTCTTCCGGCGACCGCCGCCAAGGGCCACCACCAAGGCGCCGACTTCTCCCGCGTCGATGGACTCCACGAACTTCCGCCCGCCTTTGTGACGCCACTCGATCTGGACGGGAGCGGCAGGGAGCTCTCGGTTCAGGACGGCCTCGAACGAGCCGCCCTGGGTGTCGAGCCACTCGCCGGCCTTCCTCAGCGCTTGCCCGGAGGAGACCGCCTCGCGCAGGCGTTCACGCCCGTGCCGGGGCGAATGCGCCAGACCGGCCAAATCCAGGGCTTGCCCCCCGAGTTCGATGCAGAGTTCTCCGAAGCGGCCGGTCGGCTTTCCGGAAAGAAAGTCGAACGCCTCATAGACTTCGAGCGCGTTGCCGACCGTGCGACCGAGCGGACACGACATGTCGGTGACGGCGGCGCGGATGTTCAGGCCCGCCTTTCGTCCAGTTCTCACCAGCCACCCCGCAAGCTCGCGCGCTTCGACCAGATTGGTCATGAACGCCCCGGAACCCACCTTCACGTCGAGCATCACGTGCTTCGCGCCGCCCGCGATCTTCTTACTGAGGATGCTGGAAACGATGAGTGGGATGCATGACACGGTGCCCGTCGCGTCGCGCAACTCGTAGAGGATTTTGTCGGCGGCGGCGATGGACCTGTTTGCCCCTGCAACGGCCAAGTGAGTGTCTGCGGCCAGCTCGACAAGGTCGTCGGGATCGAAGTCGAGGCGCATGCCTGGAATCGAGGCGAGTTTGTCGATCGTGCCGCCCGTGATCCCCAGCCCGCGACCGCTCATCTTGACCATGGTCGCGCCGCATGCGGCGAGCGCCGGGACGAGAGCGATGGTCGTCTTGTCGCCAACGCCGCCCGTGCTGTGCTTGTCGAGCCAAGGCTTGGGCAGTTCGGAGAGGTCGAGGGTAACGCCGCTCGAGGCCATCGCCTGCGTGAGGATGGCCGTGTCGTTCTCGTTGAGCGGGTTCAGGACGGCGGCCATCAGCCACGCCGCTGTCTGATAGTCGGGGATCGCACCGCCCACCAACTGGCCGACGAACGCGTGGATCGCTTGGGCGCCATGCTCGCGCCGGTCGCGTCGGGCAGCGATGAAATCGAGCATCCGAAACGCAGTCACGACGCGACCAGACTCCCCGGGGCAACCGGCGACGGGCTCGCGTCAGACATTCTTTCAACCCTCGCGGGTTCCATGCCGACGGTGCGTTTCAACGATGGAGGCGTGCGGTGTGCCCGCACATCTACCTTGGACAGGAAGCGTGCGCCGCAAGTTCCACAGAATCGGGACGAGTTTGCACGGAACCGACCGGCACTCAGTCTCGCCTAACACCCATCGGCTGTCGAGTCGAGGATGGCGTCGCGGAACGGCGACTTTCGAGCCCTCAGACAACACCCCCTCGACAACCCGGCGCCCCGCATCTTCGCGGGGTTGCCGGGCCCTGGCAAATTCGCGGGGCCCGATCCTCCAGTTCGAGGCTCCTGAACCGAGAATACGGGACGGACCTCGTATGAGAATCTCGTCCCAGTACCAGTTTCACGTGGGCAACGAGCGCATCGGCAGCGCCCAGCGGGCCTTGTTCGAAGCCCAGCGCCGGGTGACCACGGGCAAGCGTGTCGAAACCATGAGCGACGACCCCGCGATCGCCGCCCAAGGGATCGAGCTGCGCCGCGCCAGCGCGCGCGCCGAGCAGTACCGCGCCAACATCGCCTCCGCCAACGCCGAACTCGGCTTGAGCGAGCAGACCCTGGGCGAGGTCACCACGGTGCTCCGTCGAGCCAACGAACTCGCGGTCAAGGGCTCCAACGGGCTCAACGACCAAGCCACCCGTGATGGACTTCTGGCCGAGCTCAAAGGCATCGAGGACCGACTGCTGAACCTGGCCAACAGCAAGGGCAGCAAAGACCAGTACCTGTTCGCGGGACGGAACTCGGGCACCAAGCCCTTCGAGGCCACCGAGACGGGGGTCGTGTACCACGGCGACGACGGGCGCATTCTGGTGGAAGTCGCCCCGGGCGAGACAGAAGCGGCCAACGTTGCGGCGCGAACTCAGTTGACCCAGGCGTTCGAGGCCCTTACCGAGATTCGTCAGGCTCTGGAGAGCGGCGACGCCAAGCGGCTCGGCGAAACCGGCCTGCAACAAGTCCAAGCGGCGATTCAAGGAGTGGTCTCGCTTCGCGGCGACGTCGGCGCCAGCATGAGGGGGTTGGACGCGACGGCCGCGCACCATCAGCGGCGGATCGACCAGTTCGCCAAGACGATTTCGGACTCCGAGGACGTCGACCTGAGCGTCGCGATCACCGAGTTCCAGGCGGCCGAGGTGGCTTACACCGCCGCCCTCCAGGTCATGAGCCGCTCGTTCGGATCGAGCCTCATGGACTTCATTCGATCGTAGAGAGAGCCATGACGTTGAGCACCCGGTTTGGTATGGTGGAATATAACGAAGAGGACATCCTGACGTTCCCGCAGGGCCTGATGGGGCTACCCGCGATGAAGCGGTTCCTGATCCTAGAGCACAAGCCCGGCAGCCCGTTTCGGTGGCTCCAGTCGCTCGACGAGCCCTCCATGAGCCTGCTGGTCTGCGATCCTTGGGCGTACGTCGCCGACTACGCCCCGCAACTGCGCGAAACCGACGAAACCGACTTGGCCTTGACCGATTCGGAGGCCCGGATGATCCTGGCCACGGCCAGCATTCCGCCTGGCAAGCCCGAAGGCATGACCCTCAACTTGCTCGGTCCCTTGGTGATCAACCTCTCCAAGCGAATCGGGAAGCAGATCGCACTCGACGGTGGGACGTATACTATACGGCACCGGGTGTTTCAACGGTCTCGGTCGGAAGCGGTCGCCGCCTAGCGGTTCCGTGCCCTCGAAACGCCCACGCAGGCCACGGATGGCGGTGAGCGAATGCTTGTCCTGACTCGAAAGGTTCATCAGAGCATCGTGATTGGAGACGATGTGGAAGTCGTGATACTGGAAGTGCGCGGCGAACAGGTGCGTTTGGGCATCCGCGCGCCGAGGGACGTCGCGGTCCACCGAAAGGAGATCTACCAGCAGATTCAGGAGGAAAACCGCAGTTCGGCGAACGTGGATCCCTCCGACATTCCGGACGCGCACATCCCATGAAGGCATTGGCGTTTGCCGTGGGCGTCGCGTTCGCGATGCTGGCGGTTTCGATTCCCGTCGCGTACACGGCCATTCCAGCCGAGCACCGGGGGTTGCAGGGTCCGACCGTCTACTTCTTGTTGGTGCCCGTTCTGGCCGCCATGCTGATGGTGGGATCGGCCCTGCTCGTGCCCAATCTGTTCGCTCCGTACCGTCTCGCCTTCCCGCTCAACGTCACGCTGCCCGTGGTGTACGGGTTTCTTCTCGTCGTCTCGTCGTCGCTGATGACCCACATGCCGACTGCCCTCGAGCAGGTCCCGCCGATCCTCGCGCCAGTCCTTGGGTGGCAGAACCCGCAGATCCTGCTTCAGGTTGCGGCGGGCCAATTCGTCGTCATGTCGCTTTTGGCGCTGGTGGCGCGGAAGCCCAAGGGCGTGTGAGGCGGCGTATGTTGGTCCACTTCGATTTGGGTGCGCTGGCGTCGGAATGGCCGGCTTCGGTCGTCGCGATCGGCACGTTCGATGGGGTCCACCTGGGCCACCAGGCGGTTCTCTCGCAGGCCGTCGCGTTGGCCGCCGAGCAGGGTCTTCCCGCATGGGTGGCTACGTTCGACCAACACCCTGCCGCTGTTCTTGCACCGGATCGGTGCCCCCCGAGTCTAGCGACCCTCGGCGAGAACCTGCAGGTGTTCGAACGTTTGGGCCTTGCCGGAGCCTTGGTGCTCCGCTTCGACCAAGCCATGAGCCAGACCTCGGCCACGGAGTTCCTCGATCGCGTGCTGATCGCCGGGTTGAGAGCCCAGACTTTGGTGGTCGGTCACGATGCCGCTATTGGTCAGGGCCGCGAAGGCGATGCCGCTTGGTTGGCCGCCCGGATCGCCACCGTCGTCGTCCCACCCCTCGAACTGCGCGGCACCCGCGTCAGCAGTCGAGGCATTCGCGAGTTGGTCACCTTGGGCGACGTCGAAGCGGCGGCTGCCCTTCTGGGCCGCCCGTACTCGATGGCCGGAGTCGTGGTCCGTGGCCAGCAATTGGGTCGCACGCTCGGCTTCCCTACCGCCAACCTCGCCCTTTCCGTGCGCCAAGCCCTGCCTCTGGGCGGCGTGTACGCTGGAACGGGTCAGACCGTCCACGGCAGTTTCCCGGCGGCGATTTCCGTCGGCGCAAGACCTACGGTAGGCGGCGAGCCGACCATCGAAGCGTTTTTGCTTGGTTATCCTGGCATGAGCTTATACGGAACGGCGCTGCGTCTCGAATTCCAGAGCCGACTTCGCGGGCAGGAACGGTTCGACGACTTGGGTGCGCTGGCGCGTCAGATGGCCCGCGATGTTGAGCGTGTGGCGGAGTTGGCGCACGCATGGCGATGACCGACCTGCCAACCTCGGCGTTCGACTACGACCTTCCCGAGGAACTGATCGCCCAGCAGCCGCTGCCCAATCGCGGCGACTCGAGGCTGCTGGTCCTACGCAAAGACTCGGGCCAGATCGAGCACAGGCGGTTCTTCGACGTCGGCGATTTGCTTCATCCCGGCGACTTGTTGGTCGTCAACGACACCCGAGTGACGGCACGCCGGCTCTTCGGACACCGCCCCACCGGGGCCAAGTGCGAGGTCCTGCTGCTGGATGCCCCCGCGCGTGATGGCGATGCCTGGGTGACGCGGGCGATCGTCAAGCCTGCCAAGCGCCTTCGCCCCGGCGAACTGATCCTGTTCAGCGACCACCTGCTAGCGAGCGTCGTGGACGCCGAAGAGGGAGGATTCCGGACGTTACGTCTTGAGGGTCCAAACGTCCTCGCCGCCGTGGAACAGCATGGCTTCGTGCCGCTGCCACCCTACATCACTCGGGACACTCGGGACGACGCGCGGTACCAAACGGTGTACGCTAGACACGGGGGATCGGCTGCCGCCCCGACTGCGGGGCTGCATTTCACCCAGGACCTTCTCGCGAACCTGAAGGCCAAAGGGGTCGCTGTCGCACGCGTCACGCTCGACGTCGGCTTGGACACGTTCCGCCCCATCTCGGCGGAGCGACTGACCGACCACCCCATGCACGGCGAGCGGTGCCGCATCGGGCCCGAAACCGTCCAGGCGATCGAACAAGCCAAGGGCCGCATCATCGCCGTGGGCACCACTTCTGTCCGAACGCTGGAGAGTTTTGCTTCCGGCCATCGGCGCGTGACGGCGGGCGAACAGGTCTCCAGATTGTTCATCTCGCCCGGCTACGCGTTCCAGGTCGTGGACGGCATGTTCACCAACTTCCACATGCCGCGGACCACGATGCTCGCCATGTTGGCCGCTATGGTGGGTCGGGACAGGCTCATGGCCGCCTATGAGGAGGCCGTCCGTCACCGCTACCGGTTCCTCTCGTTTGGAGACGGAATGGTTATTATTTGAGCAACAAACCTGCCAAGAAGTCGGAAGATTGGCAGTAGAATGAAATGGTCCCCTCACTGGGGGCTCACCGTTTCTCGCACGCCGAGGCGGTCGGCGTCCGCCGGGTCAGGGGTGGTCTAGGCGAAGCACGCAAGGTAGAACTGTGAAGCAAACGAAGGCCATTGATCCCATCGCTTACATCGAGAGCGCATTCATCGACCGACCGAAGAAGTCCGGCGACAAGCCTGTCGAGACCACGGAGCCGTCGCCTCGCCCGAGAGTGGAGCGCGGCAAGAAACCTCGGTTCCGCAAGACCGAAATGAGCGCTCCGCGGCCGCGCCGAACACGAGACTCATTGGTGCACAACGCAGTCGAACCCGAGCTCAAGGCCGTCTGGGAGGCGTTGCCCAAGCACATCGAGTTCCTTGTGTCCTACTACGACGACGGGGTGACCTCCAACTACTACGGCGGGTTCGGCGAGTCCCGCAACGACTTGATCAAGCGGTTGCTCGACCCTGAGCTTTCGCTCGAGGAAGCGGCACGGCTTCTCGGCGTGTGCCCGGCCACCATCCGGCGGTACACCAACCGGGGCTGGCTTGCGCACCACCGCACCCGAGGCGGTCAGCGGCGTTTCCGGCTCAGCGACGTCATTCGGTTTGTCGAAGAACACGGACGCACCCCCGAGGCATAGCGCTTGGCCGACCGTCTGCGGATCGCCATGTTCTCAGACAGCGCGTTCCCCATCCTCAATGGGGTCAGCGTCAGCATCGATGCGCTGACCACCGAACTGCGCAACCAGGGACACAGCGTCCACCTGTTCACCTCGGCCTATCCCGGTCATAAGGACCCGGATCCGAACGTGTTCCGGTTTCCCGCCATTCCCACGCCTTGGACGCGGGGCTACCCCCTGGCCGTTCCGCCATTCGTCGGCATGCTTCACCGGTTCCGTCAACATCGGTACGACGTCGTGCACACCCACACGCCATTCACGCTCGGGTTGGTCGGACTTCGGTGGGCGCAGTCGCACGAGCTGCCCATCGTCTCCACGTACCACACGCTCTACGACCGGTACGCGCATTACATCCCGTACTTCCCCCGTCGCTACGTTCGGTACAAGATCGCCAAACACACCAACTTCTACTACAACCGGGTGGATCACGTGGTGACGCCCAGCGAGGCCTCGAAGCGATGGCTGGTGCGCCACTCGGTGTCCACGCCGATTCAGGTCATCCCGACCGGTGTGCCGCCCAGGCTCTTCCTCGACCGGTCGGAAGCGCGGCGGCAGCTCGGCATGGGGCCAGATCAACGCAATCTGCTGTACGTGGGTCGAATCGCCAAGGAAAAGAACCTTGAAGTCGTCTTGGAGGCCGCAGCGGCGGTCTTCAGGGCCTGCCCGAAGGCGCGATTGCACCTGGTCGGCGACGGACCCCATCTGGAGGACTGCCGACTCTTGGCGCGTTCGATGGGCATCGGCGACCGAGTCCGCTTCGTTGGCTTCGTCCCTCGGCACGAGGTTGATCTGTACTATGCTGCCGCCGACGTGTTCGTGTTCGCCTCGGTGACAGAAACCCAAGGCTTGGTGGTGCAGGAAGCCATGACTTACGGCCTCCCCGCCGTGGTCGTCGGGGGCGGCGGCGCGAGCGCCGCCGTAGAAAACGGGGTGAACGGATGGGTCTGCAAGAACGATTCGAAGGAGATGGCGGCGCGCGTTTTGAGCCTGATCAACGACGAGTC
Source organism: Chthonomonas sp. UBA2387 (assembly GCA_002343445.1). GTDB lineage: Bacteria > Armatimonadota > Fimbriimonadia > Fimbriimonadales > Fimbriimonadaceae > UBA2387. Next base: position 15,853 of record DDSP01000004.1, on the reverse strand, counting down.
CCTATATACTGGTATGTCTGAGGGGGCCCTCAAGAGCGTAAGGTCCAGCAGTATCGCGGGTATGACCCATGCTGTTGTGGACGTCTATCGTTTGGTTTTGGAGCGGAAGGGAACCCCTGTTCCCGACGGGCCTCTCGCGGTCTCTTGAGACGATGAACCTCGAGACCGCTCAATCCCGAGACGCCAAGAGGCTGGCGATGTTCGTCATCGTCCTGGCCATGTTGGCCACGTTGCGCGTGGCGCTCTCGTTGGTGCCCGTTCCACTTAGCGTCCTGCCCATCGCCAGTGTGCTCACCACGGCGTTCTTCGTCTTTGTGCCCATCGTGGCCCTCTTCCGCGTCGCCGGAAACCACTGGACGGCCAAGAGCGCTGCGTGGCTCTTGGCGGGGGGCGTCGCCGCGCACGTCGGCTTCTATCTGATCGCCCGGTTTGTGTTGATGGATCGGGGCCTGGGTGCGGCAGTGTCCCATGCGTTCGCCCAAACGGGCTTGCTCATCTGGTGCCTCGGTCTTGGTGGACTGCTGGCCACGCTCATCAAAGAGAAGAACATGATGTTGCCCGTCGCCATCTTCCTGGCGGCGTTCGACATCTTCTTGGTGCTCACGCCGCAGGGCCCGACGCGGCAGATCATGGAGCAGGCGCCCCAGGTTTTTGAGTCGGTGGCCTACAACGTTCCGCAAGTGCAGGTCGAAGCGACCCACGCTCCGGTGGCGGCGATGGCCTACATCGGGCCCGCCGATTTTCTCTTCCTGGGCATGTTCTTCATCGCGTTGTACCGGTACCAGATGCGCGTGAAGCCCACGTTCTACTGGATGGTGCCGACGCTGATCGCGTACCTGCTCACGGTCGTGGTGTTCGGACATCTGCGCATCGGCGGTGTGTCGCTGGCTGCGCTGCCCGCACTGGTCCCCATCGGAGGGTGCGTCATGTTGGTGAACCTGCGCGAGTTCGACCTAAGCAAGGACGAGAAGCTCAGCACGGCACTCGTCGCGCTGCTCGCGATCGGGTTCATCGTCTGGTCAGTGACGCGCTGACGACGTGCGTCAGTCGGGGTACTTCAAGGCCGCCGCCTCCTGAAGGGTCATCTCCTTGCGCACGTAGTGGTATTGGATGCGCTCGAAGTAGCTGTGCGAGACCATGATGTCCCGTGTGGCGACAAACCCATCCGGGTCGAACTCCATCCAGTTGAAGAACAACGTCGCCTGCGGGGGCGGGTTGTAGGGCACCCATTCGCCCTTCTCGTTGGTCACCTTGCTGGTGGACTTCGGCGAGTTCCACAGGCCCACGGTCAACCGCAGGTCCCGCGTGTCCACGTACACGGTGTGGGTCTTCGTCTCGGGCTTCTTGCCGTTTCCTCCGACGAAGATCTGCATCTCGTCTCCCAGCAATTCTTGGGTCGTGGGGGTCACGGTGAGTTTTGCTCCCAAAGCGACCTGCTCGCCCTCGATGATGACGCTCGGCGGAGGTGTGAACTCGACCTTGAACGTGAACGTCCCACCCGGGGGCGAAACGATGCGCTCGTAGGTGAAGATGCCCTTGACCAGATCGGACTCTTTCAGGGTGCAAATCGGCACGTTGTTGGAGTCGGTTCGCGGCGCAAATGGCTTCGGCGCGCGGCGCGGCTGACCCAGCACCCAGACACCTACCACCGTGTTGGGGTCGAGGTCGCGACGAAACACCTGGAACGTCTTGGCCGTGTACGGGCTGTCGAACTCCTGACCATTGATGACGCGCTTCTTGGTGCGGAAGTCGTGGATCGTCCAGTCGCGACGGACCAAGAGGCTCTGCATTACGGGGTCGTAGACCTTGTCCAGATCGTCGTACTTGTAGGCGACGCCCGTCGCGTTGTACTTCTGGAGCAGGTGGTCCATGTGCCCCGCGTTGTCGGTGACGAAGGCGGAGTGGTCCTCCTCCTGCCCATCGGCCCAGTCGCCGATGATCACGACGTCTCCCTTGGCGAACCGGAAGCCATCCCCGGGTTTCAGGGCCGCCACACGGCGGTACCCGAGCACCAAGAGCCGGCTCTTCAGCGAAACGGTGCTCAGATTGTTGAGGTCTTTGCCCTTGCCTCGGACAAACTCCGTGGCACGGTAATACGAGTAGTCGTGGCACCACGTGATGCCGAAGGACGAGGCGGAAGCCACGGCCAGAGCGACTAGGCTCAAGAGTCGGCTTCCGACGGATGCGTGTCGGTGCCTCATGGCCCGATCATACGGGGGCCCCGGTGGGTCGTCTGGGCCTTCCATGGACCACCCATCGGAGTCCCGTAAAGTCGAGCTACTTCTTCTTTCTCTTCACGGCTTTGACAGCCGGCGCGGGCTGCGGAGGCGTCACCTGGTTGATCTGGATCGAGTCGTACATCGAGCAAGTCACCAGGTACTTCCCGTCAGCGGTGAACGCCAGCGGCGAGCCGACGTAGCTCTGATCGGCGATCGTGCCGATCTCCGTGAACTTGGCGGCGTCCCATAGCTTGACCGTGCCATCCACGCTGCTCGTGGCGATGACCTTTCCATTGGGCGAGAACTTCGACCAGATCAGCCAGTCGGTGTGGCCACCCAGGATGGCGAGTCGGGTCCGCTTGGCCACATCCCACACGTTGCCGCGATTGTCCGCTCCTGCGGTCACAGCTCGGTTGGTCACGCGGTTGAAGTCCACGTCGTAACCGCCACGATCGTAATGCCCGCCAAATGAGGCGACCAGCGTGCCGTCCGACTTGTAGATCTGCGCTCCCTTGCCCAGCGTGGCCACGATGATGTTGGTCGTGCCCGGAATCCACTGGGCGCTGTAGAAGTTGACGCCCTTGCCCAGGATCACGCCCGTTTGCTTGCCCGTGGTGGTGTCCCACATACGGATCGTGTCTTCTTTGCCTGTGGAAATCAGACGCGTGCCTTGGTCGTTGAAGCTGAGGTACTGGATGCCGCGCTCGTGCCGGACGTCCATGGCGACCTTGCGTTTGCCCGTCTTGGCGTCCCAGACATAGATGCGTGCGCCCTCGTCGCCCGAGGCCACCCACTTGCCGTCCTTCGACCACGCCACGGCCATCGCCTGCTGCTTGTGTTCTTTGAACTCGGCGATCGTCTTTCGGTTGGCTGCGTCGATCACCTTCACGGTCAGGTTCTCCATACCGGCGGCGAACTGGGAGCCCGTCGGCGCAGGGACGAAGATCGAGGCGCGTTGCCCCTGCATCGTGGCGATGGGCTTGACTTGGACGGCCGGAGCAGAGGCGGCCGAGACGATGGCGAGGGCGGCGATGCTGTTCAACATGGTTCCTTCCATTCAAGACGGACGCCAGACCTGAATGAGCGTCAAGAACCGCTCGAATCGATCCGTTCCTTGCGTCCCATCGTTCCAGACGTCTGGGAGCGACCCGCGTTTCTCATATTGTCGTAGAACAGATAGTGGTGGGCGATGCCCGCGAGCGGCCCGAACTTGGCCCGAAACAGGTCTCCAACGGCGCGATAGCGGGACTCGGTGATCGCCGCGCCACGCCACTCGGGAAAGTAGAGGCGCGTGGCGGCCTGCCAGAGGTGGGTGTCCACCGGGACGGCCTCGGTCTTGTGCAGGGCGAACAGTGCGATGCAGTCGGCCAGTTTCGGGCCGACGCCCGGTAACGCGATCAGAGCCTCGAACGCCTCGGCATAGGGTTTGGCCCGAAGGCTCGTCAGCCACTGGCGACCGCCGCGTTCGGCCACTCTTGCAGCGGTGAGGGGGATCGAACGCGCTCGGTACCCGAAGCCCTTGGCTCGCAGTTCGTGTTCCGGAATCGAAGCGACCGCTTCGATTTCGGGGAATCTTCGCAGAACAACTCCCTCGACCTCGCCGATCGGATCGCCGTAGGCTTGGAGGGCGCGGGCCATCGGCATGATGCGCCGCAAGTGGTTGTTCGGCGTGCAAAGAAAGCAGCAGAGCGTCTCGACCGGGCACGATGGCCGCATGAGCCGCAGCCCCGGAAAGCGCGCGATGTAAGGTTCGAGTTCGGGTGCCGCCGCTCGGATCGCAGCCTCTTGCTCCGCTTGGTCAACGTCCAGATTGAAGAGCCTTCGGAAGCGCTCAGAGGGCACGTTGCTCTCGACGTTCAGCCCATCGGGCGTCACCTGCACCCGGAACCATGCTTCTCCATCTACCCCGAGCCACAGATAAGGGGCTGTCTCGCGCCACAAGAACACCTGCCCACACGAGACACACTGCCGCAGATCGAGTTCTCCGGGTTCCAGCGAAATCGTGTACGTCACGGCCGGTTACGGTCCAGGTCTTCGCGCACGCGCCGGAGCTCCGCGACAAGTTCTTGCTGGCTCTGCGTGGTCGTGAGGTCGCTGCGTGTGCGTTCGATGACGGCCCTGAGGGCATCGCAGGTTCTGCGGAGTCCGCCCGTCATACTGTCTGGAAAGTCGAACGTGATCAGTTCGTCGTAGATCTCCTCCATGCGCAGGAGGATGCGCTCGGCTTCCCTGACGCGTCCGGCGCGCATCTCGTCGAGGGCGAAACGGCGGCATTCGCTGGCGGCCTCGCCCATGCCGTTCAGGTAGCTCATCGTCTCCGCGCCCAGCGCCGTCGGGCTTGGGCAGGGGCGACTCTGCACGATCGCCAGCACAGCCGCAGCTTCAACCATCTCCTTTTCGGCATCGTGGAAGTACCCCGCGTGGAAGAGCGCCGGATGGGGTTGAAGGAAATCCCGGGCCTGCTGAGCGATCGCCTGCGCCTCCCCCAACAGCGCTTCCGCCTCCTCGAACTGGTGTCGGTGGATGTGGCGGATGCACTTGGCCGACGTTTGCGTGAGCTTGCGGCACAGAGCAAGACCCGCTTCGCGCGCCTCGTGCATCGCGGCCGCGCGCTGCTTCAGGTCGGAGACGATGGCTTCCCAGGAGTCGTTCATCATAATGGTTAGAAATAGCCTAGACGCCTCAAACTCACCCAATTCGGCTCGCCGATGATCAAGTGGTCCAAGACCGGAATGTCGAGTGCATTGCCCACTTCGACCAACCGCTTCGTGACCTGGATGTCCTCGGGGCTGGGTGTCGGGTCGCCGCTGGGGTGGTTGTGGGCGACGATGATCTGCGACGCGCCATCGCGCACCGCTGGCCGAAACACCTCGCGCGGGCCCACGATGGACTGCGTCAGCGTGCCGATGTGGACCGTGTCTGAGCGGATGACCCGGTTCTTGGCGTCAAGCAGGACCACCATGAACCGCTCTTGGCTCAAGCCGACCAGGATGCCGAGTTCGTCCACCACGTCTTCGGGCGTTTCGACTTCGACCATATCGCCCCGCCCAGCGATGCCCGCCTTGCGCCCAAGCTCGATGGCCGCCAGAACACGCAACACTTCGAACGAATCGAGACCCGACGCTTCTTGCAACTGAATCGAGCTGAGATGGACCACGTCTCGCACCCGTTTCACCGAGCGCAACAAACGGTGGGCGGGCTCCTCACAGTCCGCAACGTCTTCGGCGCGACGGCTGATGGCCACGGCCAACAAATCGGAGGCGCTGGCCGAAGTCAGGCCCAGTTGCCGGATGCGCGTGAGCGGATCAGAAACCGAGCGGGCCATGTCCGCCCATTGTAGCCGCTGGCGCGTCAGGCGGCCTTCGACGAAGCCAACTGAGACGTGATCTGCGTCAGGCGCGAACTTTGGGATTGAAGACTGGCGATCGCCTCGTCCATCTTGGCGAACTTGTAGCGCAACTCGGCCTCGCGGGTCTTGATGCGCTCGCTCAGGCGCGTGATGCTCTCGTCGATCTGATCGATCTGCGCCTGCATCGCCTTCTCGCCCGAGGTCAGAAGGCCGTTGACCGAGTCCAAGAACATGGACATCGTGTCGGTCATCTGGCTTGAAACGCCCTTGACGAGGCCGACTGTGCCGACGAGGCCCGATCCAGTTCCGGTGTATTGCACCTGCAACCCCGCCGTCTTGGCGTTGCCGGCGTTTCCAGTGAGGAACTGGCCCGCGCCCGTGGCGGCTTCGCCGTTGATCGTTCCCGCGACGTCGAGTCCGGTCACGCTGGTGCCCGGTGCGCCTTGGCCGATGCCAGAGTTGTCGGTATCGGCAGCGAGGTCGCTCTCGACTGTGAAGTTGCCGTTGGTTCCAAACTTCTTGCTTTCGATCTTCAGGGCACCACCGTCAATCGTCGCCACAACCAAGTCCTTCAGCTTCGAGTCCGAATTGATCTTGTCAACCGTGTCTTGAAGAGTCGAGCCGAACGGGATCATGAACGTGGTCGGCGAGTTGCCGAACAGCGCCCCACTGAACGTCAGCGTTTCGGCGACGATGCTGGTCTGGCTCTGTGAGGTCGCGGAGCGATAGGAGCCTTTGGTCGCCGCCTGTGTGATCACGACATCGTAAGCGCCGGCGCCGCTGGCGATCGTCTTGTCCGAGTTCGAGATGAAGACGAGCGAATCGTTGGATGTGGTTCCCGTCGCCTTGAACAGCTTCGAGACGGCCGTCGGGTCGGCCTGAAGGGCCGCGGCCAACTTCGATTCGTCCAACTGCAGTTTGCCGCTCGAATCCACGTCGAACCCGATGGTCGTCAGGTTCTTGTAGTCTCCAGTGAGGCCGCCGACGTTGTTGAACAGAAGCGTCGCCACCGTGTTCTCCACCTGGCTGGCCACGGGGTCGCCGAACAGAGGGCCCGATTGGAACGTCTCGCCATCGAACTGGCTCGCCTGGCGGATGAAGTCCACCATGTTGTTGTAGGCGGCCACGAAGTCCTTCACGCGGCTAGCCACCGCTGAGTCGTCGCGGCTCATCGTCACCGTCACGGCGGAGTCGGTGGTCTTGTTCAGGCTGAGTGTGACGCCCGGCAGGACGTCCTTCACCGAGTTGGAGGCCGAAGTGAGGTCGACACCGTCGATCGAGTATTCGGCGTCTTGTGCCGCCACGAGTTCGCTGGCGTAGCCTTGTTGCAGAATGCCCAGAGCCGTCAGCACGTTCTCGCTGTCCACGAACGTGGGCGTTCCCGAATCGCCGACGATTTGCAGGCGATAGGCAGGGCTGCCGTTGACGGTCTCTTGCACCACGCTGGCCGTTGCTCCGGCGTTGGCGGCGTTGATCTTGCTCGCGATCGCGTCCAAGCTGTCGGAGCTCAGGTTGATATCGATGTTCTGGCCGTTGACGGAAATCTGCACCGTGTTGGGCGGCAGGATCTCGACCTTGAGCATCTCGGAGACGATCTGCGTCTGGCTCGCGAATGCGTTGCCCTTCGCCCCATCCGTGATCGGGCTTCGCACAGAAGTCGCCCCGCTGGTCAGGCCCAACGACGAAAGCACGCTGCTGGTGCCCAGGTCGGCCAATGCGATGGCGTTCGACTCGCCCGTGTCCTTGGCGGTCAGGGTGATGAACGCGTTGCCCGCGCCACCGTTGATGATGGAAGCCGTCACCCCGGCGTTCGCCGAGTTGATCTTCTGCGCCACCTTGGTCAAGGAGTCCGAGGCCTCGACCGTCACGCCTTTGCCGTTCACCGAGAACGTGCCGGTCATGTTGAGGGCGGACGTGGAATCCGTTTGACCTGCCGACGACACCTTGTGCGCCTTCGCGAGTTGAGTGACCTCGATCTGATAGGTTCCCGCGACGCTGCCCACCGTGCTTGAAACGCCGACGGCCGCCGAGTCGCTGGACGACGCCTTGATGGGGTTGAACGTGTTGGAGCTGTTCAGCGAACCTGCTGCGGTGCTCAGGGAGCTGAGCCGCGAGCGCAGTTCTCCCATCACGCTCATGCGGGTCTGGATCGTCTGCTGCTGTTGCTGCAGGCGTTGGATGGGAATCGCTTCGACCTGCAGCAGACGCGACACGATCGAAGCCGTATCGATGCCACTGCCGATACCGCTGAACGTGATGCCAGATAGACTGCTGCTGAGACTCATCGTCTTTTCGTCCTTCGACGAGGTTTCGTTCCCACCTCGCCTATCGGTGGTATCGGCGTGAGTCTGGAGAGATAGGGACGCTAATTCTGCCGGTTTCCACCACCGCCGCCCTTGCGCTTGCTCTCCAATTCTCGGCGGCTCGGGGCGATTTGTTGATCCATCGCGACCAGATACGGCGACCAACGCGAACTCGGGGTGTGCGTCAGGCTGGCGACCGACGAGATCAGGTAGCCGATGGCGTCGCCGAACTCGCGCAGCTTCAGCGTGTCGCCGGGTCCGGTCGCAAGCGGCCCCACGGGCGCGACCAAGCCGAACGCGATGAGTTTCTCAAGCTTGGCGAGTTGCGGCGCAGGCGCCTTGAGCTTGGTTTTGTCGAACGGCTGGGGGTCTTGCGTGTACTTGAACTGGGGCTTGGCGAGAGCGAACAACCGATCGAACTCGTCAATGATGGCGGCCCGGCTCATCGCCTTGGTCTTGCTCCAAGGGCGCAGCGAACGAGGGGGCGCTTTGACGCCGAGCACCTTGCCCATCACATCTTCGACCTTGAGAATCACGCCCATCGCTTCGGCCTCGGTCACAGGGTCGGCGAGTTTCGGCGAATCGGTTTGGGCCATGGCGGTCGAGGCGATGATGCAGGTGGCCAGGGGCAGCGTCCAGCGTTTCGTCATGTGGGTTCCTACTGGTGTTTGACGCACGGGACCCGCCATCCGTCCCAAAGGGTCCCTCCGGTACAATCGGCAAGCCCAATCCCCACACTATGAACGAGGAGATCGAAATCCCAGCGACCCAGCCCGAGGCCGAAGGCCTCGAAACGGAGCCCGTGCCCACGTCCGAAGACGTGGACTTCGCCGCCGCGCGACTTGAGGAACTGGAGTCAGAATGCGCCCAGATCCAAGAACTCTGCGAGGCCCTGAAGAACGAGAACCTCCGTCTGCGCGCCGACACGCAGAACATGCGCAAGCGGCACTTGCAGGAGATGGATCGCTTCCGTGTCTTGGCCAACGAGCGCTTGGTCCTCCAACTGCTGCCGGTGTTGGACAGCTTCGAGCGAGCCGTCGTCTCCGGTGAGAGTGGTGCCAGCGTCGAGACGATGCTCGATGGGTTGCGGGCGGTCGAGAAGCAGATGCGCGGCGCGTTGGACGAAGCGAAGGTCGTCGCGATCGCCGAGACCGGCGTACCATTCGACCCCGACCAGCACGACGCGGTGCTGACCATCCCGAGCGACGAACACCCCGAAGACACCGTCGTCAAGATTCTCGAGACCGGCTACCGGTTGGCCGACAAGGTCATCCGCCCGGCCAAGGTCCAGGTCAGCAAACTGCCATGAGCCGCAAGTACTTTGGAACGGATGGCGTCCGAGGCGTCGCCAACGTCAAGCTGTCGCCCGAAATCGCCTACCGAATCGGCCACTCCGCCGGTCGCTACCTCATCGAGCGGGGCCTTCCGCCGAAGGTCTACGTCGGCCGCGACACTCGGCGGAGCGGTCCCATGCTGGGCGCGGCCCTGGCCGCCGGCTTCTGCACCGTCGGCGTGGACGTGGTGGCCGTGGGCGTGGTGCCGACGCCAGCAGTCTCGTTCGGCGCGAAGAAGGGCGGGTTCGGTCTCGGCGTGATGATCTCGGCCAGCCACAACCCCGCGCCCGACAACGGCATCAAGCTCATCTCGCGCACGGGCAAGAAGCTGAGCGACGAGGACGAGTCCCACATCGAGGCCCTGATGGATCAGGAGCCTTTGGACCGGCCCACCGGCGCTGAGATCGGCTTCCTGAACTCGGCCTCGCGCCCCTGGGTCGGCGAGTATGTGGACTTCCTGGTCGGTCTGGTCCCCGAGCGGTTGGACGGCATAAAGGTCGCTGTAGACGCTGCGCACGGCGCGGCGTACGAGCTCGCGCCGATCGTCCTCGAACGGCTGGGCGCGACGGTCACGCTGGTGGGCACCGAGCCCGATGGCGACAACATCAACCAAGGCGTCGGCGCAACGCATCCCGCCACCATCAAGCGGCTCACCCTCGAGTCGGGCTCGGACGTCGGCGTCTCGTTCGATGGCGACGCCGATCGCGCGATCTTCAGCGACGAACTCGGCCACCTGATCAACGGCGACCGAGTCATCGCAGGCTGGGCATCCCACTGGCGCCGCGACCCCAAAGTCGTCGTCGGCACCGTGATGAGCAACACCGGATTCGTCCGATTCATGGAGGATCAGGGCTTCCAAGTTGCCCTGACCAAGGTCGGCGACAAGTACGTTTCGGACGAGATCGAACGCACGGGCGCCCACATCGGCGGCGAGCAGAGCGGCCACACCATCTTCCCCGAACACGGACCCACCGGCGACGGTCTCGCCACAGCGATGGAAATGCTCCGGGTGGTGGCCCGGATGGGCGGCAAGGGTTCGGCGATTTCCAAACTCTACGACGCTTGGCCCCAACTGCTGGTCAACGTCGAAGTCACCTCGACAAGCGGCTGGGATCAGGGCCCACGCGTGAAGGCGGCGCTGGCCCACGCGGAAGAAGCTCTGGCCGGGCATGGCAGGCTTTCGGCGCGAGCGAGTGGCACGCAACCCTTGGTCCGCATCATGGTCGAAGCCGACTCCTATCCGTTGCGCGACACCATCGCCGAAGAAGTCGTGGGTGCGATGCTTGACGAAGTGGGTGGGCGCGTCTACAGCAAGGTGGACCTCACCGATGATCTTGGCGATTGACGTCGGCAACACGCTGACAAAGTTTGGGCTTCACGACGGCGAAGGCTGGACGTTGGTCGAGCGATGCACCACCCCCCAAGTCATCGAAGACGTCTCTCGTTCGCCCCTTTCGGGCCTTGCCGGCCAGGCACAAGTGGTGGTCGGCTGCTCGGTCGTGCCCGAGGCGACTCGCGCCCTTGAAGCTCGAGTCCCGGTTCGGTGGCTGACCGCTCAGAACGTAGGCATTCCCATTCGCTACGGCCCGCCATGGTCGGTCGGGGCCGATCGTCTCGCCAACGCGTTGGCTCTTCGAGAACTGGCTCGCCCGGCGATCGCGTTGGACATCGGCTCGGCGACCACGTTCGACGTCGTGGATCGCGAGGGCGCGTTCGCTGGAGGTGCGATTCTCCCCGGCCCAGCGCTTTGGCTGAAGTCGCTCGCCCAAGGGACTGCGCAGCTTCCCGAAGGTGCGATGGACCAACCGGCGGCAGCCCTCGGCACGACCACGATCGGCGGTCTGCAATCCGGCCTCTACTTCGGCCTGCTGGGAGCCCTCGAGCGCGTCGCGGCCGAATTGTCCGACGAGTTGCAGCAAGGCGAGACTCGCCAAACGACACTCTTGGCGATCACGGGCGGCTATGCGCGCCTGATCGAGTCGGCTTTGGACGAAAGCGACGTGCTCCGCGCCTATGCAGTGACGGTCCAATCGGTGCCTCACTTGACCCTGGACGGACTCGTTTGTTTCCACCGTTTGGGCTTCTGACGAATTCTGTCGTATGATGGAGGGATGATGCTCGCCCTCATTGGACTCGCGCTGATCGCCCAGACCCAACCCGAGCCGGTCTACCGACCGAGGGGCGACTATGACCCCAACAACGGCTTCACAACGCTCGAAATCACCAAGATCGAGGGCGAATACGTGCCGTTTTATCACGAAGACGCCAAGCCCGACCTGTGTCCAGGATCGCGCATCACCATCCGGATCACGGTAAGGAACTCGGGCAAAACGCCGGTCCGGATGCCCGACTTCGTGCTGTACGAGATCAACATGAAGAAGCCTTGGATGACGACGGACACGGTTTTAGACCTCCCCCTGTCCGAGCGAGTCGCGACGGGCGGCAACATCCATCTGCGCGGGAACGAGCGCATCACGCTCAAGCCAGGCGAATCCAAGGTCTTCACACACTCTCCTGCGATTCCTCAGGGCCCGTGGAACCCAATGAAGGTCGAGGCCCGGCTCGGCGTCAACCTACTCGGCGACGTCTTGTTTGTTGGCCACCGCACGCCCTTCCCCGCAACCGTTGCCGTAAACGCACCGAATTACCACGCGGTCGCTGGGCAAGGCGTGTTCAAGGGCGTGGACGGCAAACCCCTGGAGCAAGCCACCAACTGGCGCGGCGTCATGAAGTTCGTCTGCGAGGGCCCACCCGTCGGTGGTCCCGTGCAGGTTAATTGCAGGATCATGAGGAAGAACTCGAACAGTCCGGCGATTATGGGCGGCAGTTCACACGACTCCCACGATGGCGAGTTCTGGCTCGACACCACAACCACGTCGCGTGGCGAGATTGACTGGTCGAGGGGCGAGTTCACGGTCAGGGTCGGCTGCCCGAAGCACGGGATGACCCGCCTTCTGACCGACGCCAACCCCTCGGACGACATCATGACCCTCTCGGCAACCGCCACCGCTGGAGGCGGCGAACGATAGGCTCTACTTGAGGTGGCGGCCCCACCAGGCAACAATCTCGCCCAAGCGGTGCAGTCTCAGGTCGGGAGGACCGGAGCGACTCATGCCGTGCGATGTGGACAGCGGATACCTCACGAACTTGGACTCGACCCCCTGCATCTGCAAGGCCGTGAACACTTGCTCCGATTGCTCCACGTTGCAGCGGAAGTCGCCTTCCGAGTGGATGATCAGCGTCGGCGTTTTGACGCCTTCGAAGTAGGCGATCGGCGATTGACGCCACAGTTCCTTGATCGCGTGGTGGTCGCCCCAGCACACGCCCTTGAAGTAGCCGTCCTTGTTGAACGGGAAGTCTGAGTTGCCGCCCATCGAGACCATGTTGCTGACGCATCGGTCCGTGATCGCGGCTTTGAAGTCGTGGCAGTGGCCGATCACCCAGTTGGTCATGTAGCCGCCATAGCTGCCGCCCATCACGCCCATCTGGCCGGGGTGGATGTATGGCTGGTGCTGCATCCAGCGGGTGACCGTTTGGATGTCCTCCCAATCCTTGTTGCCCCAGTCGCCCCGAATCGCGGCGGTGTGCGCTTCGCCGTAGCCTTCCGAGCCGCGCGGGTTGCTGTAGACCACGACGAATCCCTCGGCGGCCAGCAGTTGGAACTCGTGGAAGAACGTCCAACCGTACTGCGTGTGCGGCCCACCGTGGATCTCCAGCACCGCCGGGTAACGCTTGGGCGGCAGGTAGCCCACCGGCTTGATCACCCAGCAATGCACCTGGACGCCGTCGGTCGAATCGAGCCAGAACTCCTCCGGCTCGCTAAGGTCCAAACTGTCGAACAGCGGTTTGTTGAACCCGGTCAGCATTTCGATGCGCGGCGTCTCTTCCGAGAGGTCGAGCAGGGCGATCTCGGCGAGCCGCACCGCGTCGCTGACGGTAACGGGCAAGATCATGCCCTTGGCGCATGGCGCGCCGCACTCGACGACCTGCCTTCCCTCGGTCAGCCAGGCGACCTCGCCCGTCTCGGCGTCCAACCGACCGGCGTGCATTTCGCCCTGCTGCGCGACGTTCACGAGCAACGCTTTGGAATCCGGCGTCCAGACCAGAAAGCCGCTGCCGCCCGAGTCCTTGGTGTCCGAGATCACGCCGCCGGTGAACGTGGCGTCCAGGTCGTTCGTGAGGCAAACGGGTTCGCCGCCTTCGGCGGAAACGACATACACGCGCTGGTTGCGCACGCCCCACGGGTCGTTCTCGTCCACGTCGCCCAGGTAGGCGATCGTCGTGCCATCGGGCGACCAACGCGGACTGGTCTTGGTGCCCTTCGGCAACCCTTCCAGCTTCCACGCTTGGCCACTCATGTCCACTCGGTACAACTGCTCGTTCGTCGGCTCGACGAAGGGGCGCTTGCAGGCGGTGTGGGTGACCACGAGCTCGGCCGAGTTGGGCGACCAGTCGAAATCGTACTGCCCAAGCGGACACGCTGCGTACAGCTTACGATGCTCTTTCTTGGCGACATCGAGCACATAGATCGCGTAGCGCTGGCCCATGAACCAGCCATCGCCATCCAGTCGGCACCAGACGTCGTCGAGCACTTTGGGCGGTTCGCTGAGTCCTGCCGCTTCGCGCGTCTTCTTGGCTTCGGCCGTCCATTCGGCGTGCTGCTCGCGGAAGAGGTAGGCGATCTTGGTGCCGTCCGGCGACCACTTGAACCCGCCGATCGAACCCTCCGGCAGTTCCGTGATGCGTGTGGCCTCGCCGCCCTCGGTGGGCAGCAGGAAGATCTGAGGCTTCTTCTCGTCGCGTCCGCTGATGAACGCGATGCCGGAGCCGTCGGGCCTCCAACGCCCATGCGAGCACCCCGTCTCTCCCTGCGTCCATTGCCGGATGCGCCCGTCGCGGTCGGTGGTGAACAGGTGCGGGACGGCCTTGTTCTTCTTGACCGGTCCCTTCTTGCTGAACAGGATGAGCGTCCCATCCGGACTGGCCTGCGGGTCGCTGACGGATTCAAAGGCGAGCAGGTCGTCGGCTCGGATGGGTCGCTTCGGCATGGCGCAAGGTTACCTAGGCCGAGTCCGTCCGATCCGGGCTTGCCCGCAGCGGGATCCGGACCCTCCATCGCGGTTCCGCACTCACGATTCACGATTCACATTCACATCCCCCCGGATTTGGAGGAAGGAAGAAGGAAGTCGGAAGTCGGGACCTCTGGGTCGCCTTCACCGTTGAAGCTGCACGGGGCGGGTTTGTCAACCGGTTGCTCGTCTGGGGTTCGGATGGTGTTCGGTGGGGTTCGGCTAACGTTTGACTGTGGTTCGGTTCGTGTTGGGCTGAGCTCCGGCCGCTGCGCTGGGTCGGCGGCTGGCAGCTGGCTGGCCATCGAGCCTCTGAACCCTGAAAACCGAATACCGAACACTGAACACTTGAGAACCCTCGTCCGTTTTCCCCCGAGTGCTCGCTATACTGGTCTCCATGAATGCAGCGACGAACAGTAGCCTCTCAAGATTGTTCTGCCTCCTGTCGTGCCGACCATTGGTGCTCTGCCTGGTAGAGGGCCGAGGATTCGCTGATTGGTGACTATGAACCGAGTGTCGTTGCGTCTACTGCTGCAATGCGGCTGCATCATATTGTTCGGTGCGGCTTTGTGGGGCTGCAAATCCTTGGAGCGGAGGGAGGCCGGGATCTCAGACGAAGTCGACATGGCAGCGTTGTTGCCACATATTGACAACGGAGACGCAGATCGACTTTACAAGTTGATGCATGGCAAGAAGATAGACGACCGGCAGAAGCAGGAGCTTGTGATGTACGCTTCCAACAGGTGACAGTTAGGAATTGTGGCTATGCTGCTGGACATGAATGTTGATATGGTTGGATCAGTTGAAGATATGCAGACGACATTGTTCCATGCCGCAATCCTCTTTGCCCCAAGGGAAGAAAAGCTTGCTGTCGCCATGTGCTTTCTGGAGCGGGGAGCAGATCCGAACGTGCTCGACAGC
Organism: Chthonomonas sp. UBA2387; assembly: GCA_002343445.1. Taxonomy (GTDB): domain Bacteria; phylum Armatimonadota; class Fimbriimonadia; order Fimbriimonadales; family Fimbriimonadaceae; genus UBA2387. The sequence continues at coordinate 658 of DDSP01000004.1, read as the reverse complement.
TTGGATAGACCTGTCTTCTATTCTTTCGCCGTCGACGAGGCCGCTTTGGGAGTGTTCTTGCTTCACGGTGCTGATTTCACTGCCAGAGACGTCGCGGGACGATCAATACTGGAAGAAGCTGTTGTCGAGGGCGCCAGCGTCAGCACGTTGAAGCTCTTGGTGAGCGCGCCAGGATTGCACGTGGACAAACGTGAGAGGTCTAGGATTCTCAAGATTGCGAAGAGCCGGTATGATTCCTCTCCAGATGTTCTGGAATTGTTATCAGGTTCGCTTCCGGAATAGAGCAAGTGGTGCAAGGTTGTGTGTGGTTACTGGCGTTCATGCCGGCCCTCACCCCTAGCCCCTCTCCCACCGGCGAGGCGCTTCGGCCCACGGAACTGCTCAGACGGTGGACGAGGGGGACTCCCGCGCGGATGACCGCCGACTCGTCTCGCACCGGGAGGGCGCGACGAGCGCGACCCTTCGAGCTATAGGTTTCATCCGCCGCGTTTCTTTCGAGACTTCGTCCCGGCGGCGGAACGGGCACGGTCTGCCGGACAGGGGCGTTGTTTTGGCGCGCGAGGAGATCGGGCCCGGTCAGACCGTGGCACACCCCGGGTCGAAGAGTTGGCGGATGGCAGTCGGCGGTTGGTGGGCTGGTCTGCTCCCCAAAAATGAA
>DDSP01000028.1:19192-19344 GCA_002343445.1 Chthonomonas sp. UBA2387 | reverse complement strand
CTTGTCCTTGACCTCGTTCCACAGGTACGCCTTCTCCAGGCACTTCTGAACGATGGCGTCCATCTCGTCCTTCCTGCGGACGCCGAGCACGTGCTTTGGCCCGTACGCGACGTTTTCGTAGATGGTCATCGGGAACGGGTTCGGCTTCTGGA
>DDSP01000028.1:0-19111 GCA_002343445.1 Chthonomonas sp. UBA2387 | reverse complement strand
GCCGCACCCCGAGGGACCGATCAGCGCCGTGATCCGGTTGGCCGGGATGTTCAGGTTGACGTCCCTGAGCGCCTGCGACTTGCCGTAAAAGAACGACAGCCCGCGTGCCGAGATTTTCGGCGGCAGGCCCGCGAGCTCCGTTTCGGGTTCGAGCAACGAGTTCACGCTGAAGCTCCTAAGCTACCCGACTTTACCGATCCTTGACGGGGACTACACCGAGGCGAGGAACGCCGCCGAAGCCAACAGCGCCGTCTGTTCGCCCTCGGTCGTGCCGTTGAAGAACGCGTCCTCGAGTTCGATGCCGATGCCGCCCGCGTAGCCGCTCTCGACCAAGGCCGCCATCACTGCGGGCCAGTGCACATGGCCGTGGCCCGGAATGCAGTACCGCCAGTGCATGCCCCCGAAGCCGACCGGCTTGCCGAACGTCGGCGGCTGTTCCGACCCGTACTCGTACAGCCCATCCATCAGCAATTCGGTGTCCTTGCCGTGCACGTGCGCCACGCGGCCGGCGAACTCCTTGAGGAAGCGCACAGGGTCGATGCCCATCCGAAGCAGGTGCGACGGGTCGTAGTTGAGGCCCATCGCGGGAGACGGCACCTCGCGGAACAAAGCACGGACGCCTTCCGGCGTGCAAGCGAGCGCGCCCGGTCCGGGCCAACCTTCGATCGCCACCCGTCCACCGCATTGCTCCAGGCTCGGACACAGGGCGGCGAAACCCTCGACGGCATAGCCAAAGTTCTCGGCTCGGCTGCGCGAGGGGTCCTTGGGCAAGACGACCACGAAGAAGTTCTTGATGCCTTGCGCGGCGCACCGTTGGCAGTACTCGGCGTTCTTGGCCACGGCTTCGGCTCGTTCGCCGGCGTCGTGCGAGAACAGGGCGTTCCAATCGAGCAGATCGGCCGACCCGATGCCCAAGCCAGCCGAAGCGACGGTCGGAGCGGACGTGTCCGCATCGCCGCCCAAATCGATCAGGGCGAAACCGTTCGAAGACGCCCAAGCCGCCAGACCGCTCAAATCCTTCTGCCAATCCGACCATCCTCGGCGAAAGCCGATGGGAAAACCACCCGTCCGTGTGCGAAACATCGGGGCCATGCTACCGCTTCGGCGCTCTGATTCGCTGGTACATTGGACGAGCCCTTGGACCGCAGCGCCTTCGCCTCGGGATTCCTCTGGACTTTGCTTTCGACCGTGGTGTCGCGGGCGCTTTTGCCCGTGTTCGGCATCCTCATCGCGCGGGTGCTGGGCCCGGAGACGTTCGGCCTCTATTCCGTCCTGCTCACGCTCATCGCGGTGTTCGATGTGTTTCGCGACGCGGGGCTCGCCTTGACTTACGTCGCCGACGAGAAGTTGGACGATGCACGGCGCGGCGCCTATGCGACCGTGGCGATCCTCACCGGCGGGGCGATGGCTGGCGCCATGGCTCTGGCCGAACCTTGGCTGAGAGTCTGGTTCAAGTTCCAGGCCGAACCGTGGGCGATTCCCGTGGCGGCTGCCGTCCTCTTGGCGAACGCCTTCACTTCGGTGCCTACGGCCGCACTCTTGAAGGCGGGCCGATTCCGCGAGACGAGCCTTAGCGAGATCGTGCCTTCGGCCATCTCCTATGTTGTTGCGTTTGCGCTGGTTTGGGCCGGGTGGGGGTTCGAGGCGCTGTTGGTGCAGTTGGCCCTGCGGACCGTGCTGTTTGTGGCGATGACCAACCGCTACGCACCGATGCCCAAGCCCGGCTGGGATTGGCACCTGGTCGGGGACGTGTTCCGCAAGTCGAACGCCCTGTTGTTCTCGAACATCCTGTGGACGCTGTACAACCTGGCCGACCAGATCCTGATCGGACGGTTCCTGACGCAAGCCGCCGCCGGATTCAACGGCGTGGCGAGGAACTTGGCGCTCCGTCCTGTCGAGTTTGTGACCATCCCGCTCAACCGCACGATGTATGTGGCCGTGAGCGGAGAACCCGGCGACCGTTCGCGGGCCGCGAAATACCTGTGGAGCAGCGTCTCCGTGGCCGTTTTGTTTGCCCTGCCGCTGTATGTGGGCATGGCGCTCTTCGCCCAGCCGATCATCCTGTTCCTCTATGGGGGGGCGTTCGCAGGGGCGATCCCGGCGCTTCAAATCGTGTGTGGGTTCTATGCCACGCGGGCCGTGGGGATGCTCGCGGCGTCGGCCTTGACCGCAATCGGGCGCGCGTCCCTTACCGTCTATGGTTGGGTGGCCGCCTATGGGGTCGCCGGTGTCGGCCTCTACGCGAACTGGTCGTCGCTGGACCTGTTGACCGTCGTAAGCTGGCTCGCCTGGGGCGGCTTGGCGATCTACGGCCCGATGGTCGCCGCCGCGCTGTTCCTCATCCCACCCGGTTCCAGCGAACGCGGGAAACTGATCGGCGCGGTGTGCGCCACCTTGGCAAGCGGTGCGGTCATGGGGGCTTGCTCGCTCCTGCCCATCCCTCTCGGAGCGGCCCTGGGGGTAGCGGCCGTCGCCGGACCGGCCATTCACTTGGCCGTTGCGGGGCTCTTGCGGCAGCGGCACCCACTCGCCTACTTCTCGAAGGATGGCGTGCGGCGACTGTGGCGCGACCTGTGACGGGTAAAAACCCGACATGCACCGATGGACGATCCTCGCGTTGCTTGCCTTGGGTTTGGGATGCCGTCCTGCCAGCGAGCCTCCGGCTGCTGAGAAACCGGTCAGCGAACCGGCCGCTCAGAGCGGTTCACCTGCGGGCGGTTCTGGCTCGGGCGTTCAGGTTCATTCGCCCGGCTTGGGTGGCGTCGCTCCGGTCACGGGCACCGAGAACCTGCAGGGTGGAGGTTCGGCAGTGGGACAGACGCTGAAAGATCGGGCGCGGGGGCTGAGCCAATCGCCGCCGCCAACGCCCGATGTCGAAGGTGACTAGGACCTATTCGGTGGCCGGCGCTTCGCTGACGAAGACCGTCACCGTAAGGTGAACGTCCACGTCGCGGTGCAGGTCAACCAAGACCTGGTGGTCGCCCAGCCGCTTGATCGGCTCGACGAGTGCCACCTTGCGGCGATCCACGTCGTGACCGAGTTGGGCCTTGATGGCCTCGGCAACGTCGCTCGCCGTCACGGCGCCGAAGAGGCGGCCGCCGTCGGCGCCGACCTTGGCGGCGATGCGCACGGACTTGCCTTCCAGTTCGGCCTTGAGCGCGTCTGCAGAGGACTTCTGCTCGGCGACCTTGGCTTGGACTCGGGCCTGTCGGCGCTCGAGCGCTTGAACCTGCGCCTTGGTCGCCACGATGGCCAGTCGGCGCGGGAAGAGGTAGTTGCGCGCGAAGCCATCGGCCACGGTGACCACCTGACCCTCTTTGCCGACCTTCGGCACCGTCTGATTCAAAATCACTTTCATTGTTCGTGCTTCCTAGCGACGCACGCCGATGCCCAGCGTCACCGCATTGTCGTTGAAGATCCGGTTGACGCCGAGCCAGCCCACGTATTCGCGTCCAAACTCGTGACGCAGACGCAGATCGAGGCGCGGGTTGTTGATGTCGAACAAATCCCCGCGCAACGANNGAGCCGATAGTCTACCCCGATTCCCGGTTTGCTGGCAAAGATTCCATACCGCCATTCGCCCCACGTCGCGTCTTTTCCGATCTGCAGGTTGAGTTTGTTGGACTCGAACGCGTCGAAGATGCCCGCATGGATGTTCACATCGCGGACCGGCACCTTCACGCTGAAGTCGGTCCGCCAGTAGTTGGGGTGAGTCTCGCGGGCGAGGTCCATCTGGTACTGCGGCTCGATCTTGACCCCCGAGGGCACCTTCTCGAAGAAGTCTTGAATCTTCTTGACGACGAGTTTGGCCTCCTCGGCGATGGCGTTGGCGTTGTCGGCGAGTTCGATGGCCTTCTGGCTGAGCACGACGCCGTTCGCCGTCATCTCCTCGGCGTTGGCCGCGGCGCGCGTTCCAGTCTGGGTGATCGTCTCGACGTTCGCCATGGTGCGGCGGAGCGGCTCGCGCAGTTCGGGGTCGTTCACGAACGCGTCCAAGCTCAAAATGAGGTCCTCGGCCTTCTTGCCCGTGGCGTTGAGTTGGGCGAGCATGGCGCTGGCCTGATCCTGCCACTTGGGGTCGGCGAGGAGCTGCGTGAGCATCTGCGTGCCTCGGTTGATCTCGGCCATTGCACTGTTCGCCGAGGCCATAGCGGTCTTGATGGAGCCTCGATTCTCGGTCACAAGCCCGTCGAAGTTGGCCGCAAGCTTCTCGAAACGCGCGAGCGTGGCCGTGGATGTCGCCAGCAGCTCCTCGATCTGCCCCTTCAGCGCCTTGTCTTCCATCAGCCCCCGAGCCGCTGCAAGCGTCATGTTCAGCTCTTTCAGGGTTTCGTCGGCACCGGGCAGGAGGTTGTCGAGGGCCTTGCCCTTCTTGCCTTGGATCGTATCGCCGGCGGCAAGGAAGGCGGTGGCGCCTTGGGGCGCGACGATCTGAACCGGGTTCTCGCCAAAGCCGATGAGGGACGTCGCGATCAGGGCTTCGCTACCCGCCGGAATCCGAATCCCTGGCTCGATGGCGAGGTGCAGCCGCGCCTGATTGGGTCCGACCAGTTCCACTCGCTCGACTTGCCCGATCTTGACGCCGGCCATCTGAACGGCCGTTCCCGCGACCACGCCGCCGGCATCGGCGAACACGGCGTAGTAAGCGAGCGGCTTGGGCCCGAGCGGGTTTCGGCCCAGCGCCACGAACGCGCCCATGAGCAACGCCAAGAACACGACGACGAACGTCCCGACGCGGATGGCATTCGACATACGACCATTGTACGGCAGGGACGTATGGGTTCCGCCTTTGGCACTTGCCGATCAAGTCATCGAACGGTCCAAGCTCGCGACCTCACACCGAATTGGAATCGTTGTCGGATCAGGATGCTTCTTGCGCGAGCGCGCGGATGCTCGCCTGCTGCGCCAACTTGCCAGCCAAGTCGCGGAAGCACTGGGAAGGCGCGCGGAAGGGGTCGGCCACCAGCGGCGGCACACCGTCGTCCGAGGCTTGACTGATACCCGGGTCCAGCGGAATCGAACCCAGGAAGGGCACGTCGAACCGCGCGGCCAAATCCTCGCCCGAAAGTCCCGCGAAGATGCGCGAGACGGTCTGGCACGAGGGGCATACGAATTCGGCCATGTTCTCGATCACGCCGATGATCGGCGCGTTCAGGCGGCGGAACAACTGCACCGACTTCCCTGCGATGTTCGCGGCCACATGGTGGGGCGTGGCGACGATGACGACCCCGGTCAGGGGGACCAACTGCGCCAGCGACATCGGCGCGTCGCCCGTTCCGGGGGGCAGGTCCACGATCAGGTAGTCCAGTTCGCCCCAATCCACGTCGGTCAGCAACTGCTTCACCGTGCCCGCCACCATGGGGCCCCGCCACAGCACGGCCTGGCCTTCTTCCAACAGGAAACCCAGCGACATCAGGTGGATGCCGTAGCGGTAGATGGGCACGATCTTCTCGCCGCGCGTCATCGGGCGCTCGTTCTGCGCACCCATCATCAGCGGGATGCTCGGGCCGTAGACGTCGGCATCCAGAAGGCCGACCTTGGCCCCGGCCTGTGCCAAGGCGATGGCCAGGTTGCAGCTGACCGTGCTCTTGCCCACGCCTCCCTTGCCCGAAGCGATGGCGATGACGTGTTGGACCCCTGCCAGCGAAACGTCCGGCTTGGATTCGCCTCCGCGCACGCGTGCCGTCATCTCGACCTCGACCCGTTCGACCCCGGGCAGCGCGCCCACGACGACCTCGCATTGGGTCTTCAGCAGGTCCTTCACGGGGCAGGCGGGCGTGGTCAGCTCGACCTGGAACGAGACCTCGCCGCCCGCGATGCGGATGTCTTTGACGAATCCCAGGGTGACGATGTCGCGGTGCAGGTCGGGGTCTTGCACGGCGCGAAGGGCGTCGAGGACGGCGTCGGCGTCGAGGATGGCCACGAGTCCGAAGGTACCAGAAGCTGAGTCGCATGCCGGGTCTGACGGGCCAGTCAAGGCCCTCGGTGGCTCAGAAACTTCGCGAAAATTTTCACGGATATCTGGATATGTTTATCCGAGTTTGTGTATCATTCGAGCATGCTCTCGTTGACCATGGAGTATGCCCTTCGGGCGGCTGCGCATCTGGCAGAGCGACCAGGCGAGGCACAGTCCGTGAAGCAAATCGCCGAGGCCACTCAGGTGCCAGCGGACTACCTCGCCAAGGTGATGCGCGACCTCACCCGCGCCGGGATTGTCGCATCCAAGCCCGGACGCACGGGCGGCTATGCCCTCAATCCCGTCGCGCTCGACCGCTCGCTCTGGGAGATCGCCAGCGCTGTCGAAACAATCCGTATGACCGAGGGCTGTCCGCTCGGCAATCCGTGCCACCGAGTCAAGCTGTGTCCGATGCACCGAGCGCTGCGGGACGCCGAGCGGGCGTTTCGCTCTTGTATGACGTCTGCGACGTTAAGGAGCCTCAAGGCGAGCCACGCGCGCGACGCCCGCTTGGCCGCAAAGGGGGCTGTACGATGAGCAAAGTCACCCGCCGAGATTTCTTGATCGCCGCTGGAGCAGCCGCAGGAACTGGTCTGGTTGGCGAATTCGCCTTTTCCTGGCTTCGGGCCAACAAACGCATCGAGAACCCGATCGCGTTCTATCCCCACCGCGGGTGGGAGGATTACTATCGGGACCAATACGCCTACGACCGACGGTTTAGTTGGGTGTGTTCTCCGAACTGCACGCACGCATGCCGCATGATCGGGGTCGAGCGGAACGGAGTGGTAACGCGCATCGAGCCAGCCTACGACGTCTCACGTTATGCCGACCTCGATGGCAATACTGCTTCGGCTCACTGGCATCCGCGAGGGTGCAATAAGGGCTACACTATCCACAGGCGCGTCTACGGTCCCTACCGGCTGAAGTACCCGATGGTCCGCCGAGGCTGGAAGAATTGGGCAGACGATGGGTTCCCTTACCTGACCGCCGAACTTCGCGATAAGTACGGATTCACGTCTCGAGGCAAAGACACCTTCATCAAGCTCGAGTGGGAAGAGGCGTTCCGTCTGGCGGCCGCTGGCTTCAGCGCCATAGCAGCACACTACAGCGGTGACGAAGGGTACGCCAAACTCGCCTCGGAGGGATATCCCGAGCCCATGTTGAAGGCCATGCACCGAGCTGGCACCAGAACGATCAAATGCCGTGGAGGCATGGGGGTGCTTGGCTTCATCGGCAAGTACGGACTGTACCGCTTCAGCAATATGATGGCCCTCCTAGACCACCACGTTCGAGGCGTTGACGAGAAGGAGGCTTTGGGAGGCCGCAAATGGTCCAACTACACCTGGCACGGCGACCAGTCACCAGGCTTCCCGTTCGTTCACGGACTCCAGTCTTCAGACTGCGACATGAACGACCTGCGCAACAGCAAGTTGCACATTCAGGTCGGCAAGAATCTGGTCGAGAACAAGATGACGGAGTCGCACTTCTTCATCGAACTGATCGAGCGCGGAGGAACCATCGTTGCCATCACGCCTGAATATGGCCCTGTGGCCACGAAGGCAACATATTGGCTACCCGTTCGGCCCGGAGCCACCGATACCGCGTTGTTCCTGGGAATCTCCAAGATACTTATCGACGAGCAGAAGTACGACGAAGCGTTTCTGCTCCGGCATACCGACTTCCCGCTGTTGATCCGAGAGGACAACCTGAGACGCCTACGCGCCGCCGACGTGTTTCCAAACTACAAGCCAGGCCTGCAACCCGATGGACCAAGCATCTCGGAGCAGCACTTGGAACCGGACCAGTACGAGCGTTTGGGCGACTTCGTCGTGTTCAACACCAAGGCGAACAGCCTTGCCCCGATTACACGCGACGACATCGGCGACCGGGTCGAGCAACAAGGTTTGAACCCGGCGCTCGACTGGAGAGGCACGGTGACGCTCGTTGACGGCAAACAGGTAGAAGTCCGGACCCTGTTCCATCAGTACAAGGTTCATTTAACGGACTACGATCTCGATACCGTTCACGAGATCTGCGGCGCGCCGAAGGAATCCATCCTCAGACTGGCACGAGATATCGGTAACCCGGACAACTGGCCGGTCGGCATCCATGTGGGCGAAGGAATCAACCACTGGTTCCACGCCACCGAAGCAAACCGGGCTATCTATCTCCCAATGCTCCTTACAGGCAATGTGGGCAAGCCAGGTGCGGGCGTTTACGCGTGGTCTGGCAACTACAAAGCAGCGGTGTTCCAAGCGCATCCCTCGTGCGGCCCCGGCTTCTACGGCTGGATCGCCGAAGATCCGTTCCACGCCAACCTCGATCCCAACGCCGATCCTAAGGATCTGATGATAAACAAGTGCGCCAAGGATGAGGAACCCGCCTATTGGAATCGTGGCGACCGACCGTTGATTGTGGATACGCCCTCGAAAGGCGAAATCAACTTCACAGGCAACACCCATATGCCCACCCCCACCAAGGCGCTCTACTTCACCAACGTGAACCTCTTCAACAACGCCAAGTGGGTGTATGACTCGATCAAGAACACCAACCCGAAGATCGACATGATCATCGCCCAAGACATCGAAATGACGGCATCGTGCGAGTATGCCGACATCGTGTTTGCGGCGAACTCGTGGCTGGAATTCGAGACTCTCGAAGTCACCTCGTCTTGTCAAAACCCGTTTTTGCAGGTCTGGAAGGGGGGTATCCCGCCCGTATTCAACACCAAGGACGACGCGGCCATCATCGGTGGAGTTGCCAAGGCCCTAGGCGAACAGTGGAGCGACGAGCGTTTCCCGAACTATTGGAAGTTCGCGCTCGAAGGCAACACTGGAGTCTACATCGATCGGCTTCTCAAAGGCTCACTGACGACTCAAGGAATGAACATCAAGGATCTGATGGACGGAAAGTATGGTGAACCGGGCGCGGCAATGCTCATGTACCGCACCTATCCGCGCATCCCGTTCTACGAGCAGATCCACGAGAACAAACCGTTCTTCACCGATACTGGTAGACTCAACGCGTATGCAGACATTCCCGAGGCCATCGCATGTGGTGAAAACTTCATCGTTCACCGAGAAGGTCCCGAGGCAACCCCGTACCTGCCTAACGTGATCGTTTCCTCGAACCCATGGGTGAGGCCGGAAAACTACGGTGTGACTCCAGAGTTGCTTCAAAGCGGCATCCAGGACGCCGACCTGAGAACGATCGCCAATAACCGCATGCCCTGGAGCCAAGTCAAGCAAACCCGCAACCCACTTTGGGCAGCAGGTTACAAGTTCTTCTGCCTGACTCCGAAGACGCGACACCGAGTTCACTCGCAATGGAGTGTGACGGATTGGAACTTGCTGTGGGACAGCAACTTCTCCGACAGCCGGCGCATTGACAAGCGCAACCCGGGTGTTGCCGAGCATCAAGTCAACATCAACCCTGAAGCCGCAAAGGACATGGGGCTCAAAGACGGTGACTACGTCTACGTCGATGCGAACCCTGCCGACCGTCCTTACCGGGGCCACAAGCCGGACGACCCCTTCTACAAGATCGCCCGACTAATGCTCCGTGTTAAGTACAATCCTGCATATCCTTACGATGTCGTAATGATCAAACACGGAGCATTCATGAGCACGGAGAAATCGGTGCTCGCCCACGAAACGAACCCTGACGGCAGGGCACAGTCCGCCGACACCGGTTACCAATCCAACTTCCGCTACGGGTCACACCAGAGCCTCACACGAGACTGGTCGATGCCCATGCACCAGACGGACACTCTCTTCCATAAGGCAAAGTCCGAAATGCACTTCATGTTCGGCGGCGAAGCGGACAATCACGCGCTGAACACCGTACCCAAGGAAACGCTTGTTCGAATTGTGAAGGCCGAAGATGGTGGCATCAAGCCCGGAACGGCTTGGTCACTCGGCGAAAAGGGCTTCTCTCCGCGAAGCGAGTCCGACTTCATGAAACGGTACCTCCTTGGCGAATCCACCACGGTCAAAGGAGACAACACCTGATGTTACTCAAACAGTTCGAACAAGACGATCCCTACTCGCTTATGGGGCATGGGTTTCCCATGCCCGAGGGCTATGACGGTGCTGGCGAGATGGCTCGTTGCTTCGTCGAGGAGTACGCCATGATGGGTTTCAGTCGAAACCGCATTCTGCGACTGTTCCGTAGCCCGGTTTATCAGGGACCCCACGGCGTATACCAACTGCGGGGAGAGGCATACGTCCTCGGACTGATCGAGGAGTTCTTTGGACCAGAGGAGCAAGATTCTAATGCCTAAAGTCTACAACTGGCAAATCGGTCGCGATATGGAGTATCGCTACAAGGAGGCCCATCCCAAGCGTCAACTTGTCGCCGTGTTCAATACCAATCGGTGTATCGCTTGCCAGACCTGCACGATGGCCTGCAAGTCCACTTGGACGTTCAATCAGGGCCAGGAGCACATGTGGTGGAACAACGTTGAGACGAAACCTTATGGCGGATATCCGCATAACTGGGACGTTAAGACATTGAAAATGATGGACGAAGCCACCGATGTAGATCAAAAGTGGGATGGTTCCAAGACTAGCGAGGAAGCCCCGTATGGCGTCTTCGACGGAAAGACGATCTTTGAGTTGGCTCCGTGGGGACGATACGCTCTCGGATACGAACCTACGCCAGAAGAGTGGCAGGTGCCCAACATCTACGAAGACACGCCGAACGCTGAAAAGGGTGTACAGGGGCGCGGATTCGATGGTGGCAATCTCTTGGAGCACCAATCGTGGTTCTTCTATCTCGCGCGAATCTGTAACCACTGCACGTATCCAGCATGTGTGGCGGCTTGCCCACGTCAAGCACCCTACAAGCGGGAGGAGGACGGGATCGTTCTCATCGATCAGGAGCGTTGTTGGGGCTACCGGATGTGTGTCCAGGCTTGTCCCTACAAGAAGGCCATGTACCGGCCAGATACGCGAACGTCTGAGAAGTGCATCGCATGCTTCCCTCGCGTCGAGGGAAAGGATCCGCATTCGGAAGGTGTCCCCATGGAGTCGCGTTGTATGGCGGTCTGTATCGGAAAGATCCGCATGCAGGGTCTCGTGGATATTGCTGACAATGGGGACTGGGAGAACAATCCGAAACACCCTCTCTACCAACTCGTAAAGGTGGAGCAAGTGGCTTTGCCTCTTTATCCTCAGTTCGGCACCCAGCCCAATATCTACTACATTCCACCTCGTTGGGTCCCGCGTCCATATCTGCGTCAAATGTTTGGCCCGGGTGTGGATCAGGCGATCGAAAGGTACACTAACCCCAGCCGCAACTTGCTGGCGATTCTTCAGTTGTTCCGGTCCGCTGAGAAGATGTTCTTCCGGTACGAAGTCATCGAAGGACCCAAGATTCGAGACATTGTCGTCAATGGAGAGAAGCGAGCCATTTTCGACGACGAAGTGGTCGGATACGATGAGAAGGACCGGGAAATCGCACGTTTGCGAGTCCACGAAGCGCTTCTCGTGCGCGACGCAACGAGGTCGAATTCGATATGAGCAGACCACGCTGGGCATCCGCCGGAAGGGTTGCCCTCCGAGCATGCGCCATGCGGCTGGTGTCGTGTGCTCTGGGCTACCCGGATGCTAAGCGGATCGAGGCGCTGGACGCGTGTCTTCGGGCGCTCGACCGGCACGACGCGCTGCCCGTGAGATTGCGGGAAGCGGTCGGCAGGATGAGCGTTGTTCGACAAACGTTGTCCAACGAGGCGATGGAACTGCGGTATGTTTCAGTAGTCGGGCACGTCAGTCGGGCGGACTGCAACCCGTGTGAGGTGGCCTACCGCTCAAAGCACATTTTCCAAGCCGCGCAACAGCTTGCCGATATTCAGGGTTGCTATCAGACCTATGGACTCGACATTGGGCACGAGCGTCCAGACCACATCGCGGTCGAATGGGAGTTCATGGCGTTCTTGGCCTACCGTGAGGCCGCTGAATTGGCCCATGGCCAGATCGAAGGCGCTGAATCGATGCGCCGCGCGCAAGCCATGTTCCTGAGGGATCATCCCGGCGCATGGTGTCGGTCGTTCGCCGCCATGATTCGCCGCCGAACAAGAGATGCGTGGTTTGTGGCGATCGCAGACCTGCTTGATGCCCTGCTCATATGCGAAGGGAGACGTCTTAAGGTGCCGATCATGCCTGCGAAGGCTCAGGCGCCCAAGCACGTCGACCCTAAAAAGGCGAGCCCCCTCGCCCAAGTCGCTCGCCCCCAAAGGACGGTATTCCATGCTTGAACGAACCCATTGGACCGCGACGGCCCTCGTATGCGCTGCCGCAGTACTGGCCGCTTTTCGGCCTGAGGCACCCAGCGCAATGGCCGACCGACCGCTTGTCGCCCCCGTGGCAACCGCGCCACAGGGCCCTTGGTCGGAGCAGTGGGATAAGGTCGCGCCGACACGAATCGCCATCTCTGGGTCTGCAACAGGACTACCCAGAGCGGTCGACGTTCGAGCAGCAGTCGATTCGGACCAATTGGTACTGATGTTCGAGTGGCCTGATCCCAGCGAAGACCTAAGCTTCGAAGGTGCCTACTACTCCTCAGCTGTGTTCGGCAACGAGGCCGTGGTTCAGGAGACGAAGCTGCTTCGCGACAGTCTGTCGCTCCAACTGTCGCTTGGAACGGCGAGGATCGGTACCGTTGAGTGGCGCTCGAAGTGGCAATTCGACGTGGATCGAAAACCGATTGCCAAAGCCCGAGAGGAGTTTGGGACACCCGTCGCGGACTACTACGAACTTAGTGGCGATGGAGCGTACGGTGCGCGATACTTCAGGAACACCAACGCGATCGGCGAGGAAACATCGGCTTGCCGGTGGACCATTCAGCGTGCCGAATCGGTCTATGACACCGGCGTCTTCGAGCCTCTTGATGGAGGCGGACGCTGGAAAGGAGATCGCTGGCGAGTCCAGATGCGACTGCCGCTCGACAAGTTTCAGGGTGCGAAGGCCGTGACTGCAAGAGTCGCCATCGCCGATGGTGGACTTGCCGAAACCGAGCAACATCCGGCGCGATCCCTGCCAATCGTCCTCGCTTTGCCCACAGTCCAGGAGGCCCCAACCACTCCATGAACCGTCGCTTTGCTCTGCTGTTGCTTCTATTCGCCTTGGTCGCCTCGAGGATTGGAGCGTGTCTGCCGGTTCCGAGCCCTGTCGCCGGATGGCTCACCTTCTTGGCCCAGATAGTCGGTGTCGCGTTGCTGGCATGGGTTGCCTTGGGGGCTTACGGAGCCTCCGTGCCCCTGCGATGGTCGGCAGGTTTCGGGGCCTTCGCCGTTCTCGTCGGCTTGCTGGTGCCACCGCTTGCATGGTCGCCTTGGGTTCTGGGGGTCGTTGGAACAGCGTTTGTGAGTGTCGGATGCGTGATTCCCTTTTGGCGTCAGATGCCCCTGCGCGAACAGAACGCGATTGCGGGGCTGGCCATTTGGGGTGGTGCCGCAGCGACCGAAGCTGCCTTGCGAGGTGTTGTTGAACTCGGGGAGTGGCAGATTCTGCAGGCCGCCGTCGAGGGCTTCGGAGCCTACGCGATTCTGGCCGCGATGGTCGGGTTCGCCTCCCTACCCGGACGTATCTCGGGGTGGGCGATGGCCGCATCGGTCATAGGCACGGCACTTTGGACAGTCTGCCGCATCGCGGCGCCCGTCGAGTTTGGTTTTTTGGCGTATTCCATCGGACTACGGCCCATGCCCTGGCTCTGGGTCGAAACACTGATCGTATTCACGGCCTTGATCGCCTTCGCTGGGGCTTTCGCATCGGGAAGAGCCCGAGGGGCCGCGCTCCTGGCCTCGGTACTTGGTATTGCCGCTGGAAACCTTGTTGCGGGCCTTGCCGGGGCGACATTCCTGGTCATGAGCTATGCGGCCCGCGAACGGTCACTGCTCGCCGATTGGGAAGTCGGGTTCGCGGAGCAAGCGGCGAGGCCCAAGGGCATCGGCTGAGATGGTGTGGAGCTTTTGTCAAGTCCCAGCGGGCTCGTTTTGTCAAGGCCAGCCTCGTTTGAGGACTGCGGCGAGCCGGATCAGCAAGCGGCGCATGACCGCCACCAACGCTTTCTGGTGGGCTCGAGTTCGCGCACGCGTGCCGACATCTCGACCTCGGCCCGTTCGACACCGGGCAGTGCGCCCACGACGACCTCGCATTGGGGCTTCAGCAGGTCCTTCACGGGGCAGACGGGCGTGGTCAGCTCGACCTGGAACGAGACCTCGCCGCCCGCGATGCGGATGTCCTTGACGAACCCCAATGTGACGATGTCGCGGTGCAGGTCAGGGTCTTGCACGGCGCGAAGGGCTTCGAGGACGGCGTCGGCGTCGAGGTTGGGCACGGGTCAAAAGGTACCTTCTCGGCTGGCTCGGCGTGGGGCCCAGCATCGCCACTGGCCGGGCTAGCGAGAGATCTGCCTTCGCCGGGTAGACGGCCTGTGCTAGGATGGGATTGTCTGGCACAGCAGACGATACGGAGAAACATGGACAACGAAGCTGGTGTCGCGCTGGCGATTGCCCTGGGCGGGACTGAGGAGTCCACCAGAGCTGAGGCGCCCGTTGCGTCGCCAAGTCGAAGGCTTGAGCGATCAAAGAGTTGTGCTCGCCCAGCGAGTCGGCGAGCGGGACATCATAGGCCACCAGGTAGGGCAGGGTCGAGGAACTTTTCCACGAAGCCGCCCGCCGCCTATGCCGCAGCCTTGATGCGCATGCAAGACCCCCGAGGAACGGAGTGCGTGCGGTTTATCAAACAGCACTGGGTGATGGAAACCGACAAACCCAAGAACTTCGAACTTGTTTGGTTGACGTTGGCCGAGAAGTCCCTCAAGGAGCCGTTTCCAAGATGATTCGGGGCTCGACTTTCGCGTTTGCAGGACTGCTGGTACCACTGGTGGCATTTGGGTGCGGCGGCAGCGGAAAGCTCAGCTCGGGTGGTCCCCATCCGGGTCTTGCGGTCCACCGGTGGGCCGACCCGGTCCGCGGTTCGGTTCAGGGCGTTTCTGAGGACGGCCAGGTGATAACGTCCGTCACCGGGGGAGGGGGTGCGCTTTTTGTTCGAGGCACCGACGTAACTGTCCTTCTTGCGCCACCTCCATGGACATCATTGAGTGCAACCGGATTATCGTCGGATGGGATGCATTGGGTTGGCGGCATATCTAGATGGACGGGCACCGACTATCCGTCTATGGTCGCGCATTACTCGCCAGATTCCGGCCTAACCACGCCCGAGGCTCCCGACGTCTACGCGTCGTTGATGTGGTCCTTCGAAGACGACGGCACCATCTACGGCCGTTATCGGCGCGCACCGGGCGGCGAGTGGCGTCCCTTCCGGTGGAAGTCCCCAGCGCCGCTCGAGCCGATTGAACAACTGCCGCAAGTGCCCGAGTTCGTCCCGCCCCAACTCACCGAAGAGCAGGCCAACATTTTCGCCCCCTACCGCAGCCGCAACCACAAGTGGTCCGGCGGACACGTGGTCTGGAAGGACGCGGCGCGGCCCGTCTCTCCCGTCATCGTAAACGCGGCGGGCAAGCAGAAGCTGCTCGACGGCGTGGGAACCGTCTCGTACGTGGACGATATGGGTCGGGTCGCCGTCTTCCGCGAAACCCGAGGCACGGACGATTGGGGACCGTGGCACCTTTGGATCGAGGGCGACAAACCCAGGGTCCTCGCCGAACTGCTCGTCGAACTCGGGCTCACCGAGGCCGCCGAACAAGAACCCGAGCCGCAGCGGCTCACCGGAAACGGACGACACCTCGTCATCCAGTACCGAGACCAGCGGCTCGCGCGGCTCGACATCCGCTGGCCGTGACGACCACGCGGCTCGTCGTGCCCAAGGGCCCCCTTGCCTTCCGCAGCCCGGTGGGGTATAGTCTGTGTTCGCCGCCCTTGCGGGCGGAGGTTCAGTCATGGCAAAGGTCTGTCAAGTCAGCGGAAAGAAAGGCAACAACGCGAAGCACATCCGGCACCGGCACTCCGGCGCCTGGAAGTTCCGCGCGCCCAAGAAGAACCGCATGCAGCACCCGAACCTGCAGACCGTCCATGTTCAGACCGAGAGCGGCAAGGTCAAGCTCGTGGTCGCCACGTCGGTGATGAAGAGCACCAAGTACGCCGAAGTGGTCTGCGGCCTGAAGCCCATGCCCAAGGCTTGGCGCAAGAAAGCCAAGTACTGAGCGCCGCTCACACCCCGATTTCAATGCGCACGCGCCTGCCTGTGGCCGCGCTTTCCTGCGCCCCGAACACCATCGCCAGGCTCTTGATGTTGTCGCCGCATTCCCCGTTCGGGGTGGAGCCGGCGTCCAACGCGTGCAGGAATTCGGCCAGGGACCCTTCGATGCCGAACGCCACGTCCTCCACGTCGGCCTGGACGTTCTCCGTGATGCTGTGGAAGCCGCCCGGCGCGACCACGTGCTCGGCGCGCGGCGGGCGCGACCCGTCCCACACCGCCGTACCCTTGGGGCCGACCGCGCGCCAATCGCTCTCCCACGACGTGTGGCAGCCCTCGGCGCACCAACTGCCCCGGTAGGTGTAGCGCAGACCGCCACCCATCTCGAACAGGGCCACGGTGCAGGCCTTGCCCGCATACCAACTCCACGACGGGTTGAACTCCTCGCAGTAGACGGCCACGGCGTCTCGATCGGTGAGATAGCGGGCCGCATCGAACGTGTGGATGGCCATGTCGAGCAGCAGCGGACTGTCCATCTCGTCGCGGAAGCCCCCGAAGTGCGCGCCGATGTAGAAGTCGGAGTTCAGTATCTCGGGCGCCCCGGCGGAGTCGGCGATCAAGCGCTTGTAGGCTTGCAGTTGGCCATGGTAGCGGCGGCTTTGGCTGACCATGTACAGCTTGCCTGCTTTCCGAGACGCCGCCACCATCCGCCGCGCCTCGTCCATGCTCGAGGCCATGGGCTTCTCGCCCAGCACCGGCAGACCGGCTTCCAGCGCTTGGACGGTGGTCGCGCAGTGGGCCTCGGGGGGCGTCACGTCCACCACGAAGTGCGCCCCCGCTTCGGCGATGGCGCGGCCCAAGTCGTCGGTCAACAGCGCCGAGACGCCTTCTTCTTCCGCAGCCTTTTGCGCGGTTTCGAGGGACGTATCCACCCAAGCGGCGATTTCGACCGAAGGATGCTTGAGCAGGTTGCGGGCCCAGGCTCGGCCCATGCCTCCGGCCCCGACGAGGATCGCGCGACGCTTCATCGGCTCCGTTTTACCCTTCGCGCTACAATGGGTCTTCGCAATGAGGCGTCCCGACAGCGGTGGTGGCTGGCAAGCGATTCGCTACTCTCTGGTGAAAGCCCGGGAAGTGGGGCCTTTGCGCCTGTGGCGGGCCATGACGGCCAAGAACGCGTGCAAGACGTGTGCGCTCGGCATGGGTGGCCAGATGGGCGGGATGCGCAACGAGGCCGGCCACTTCCCCGAGGTCTGCAAGAAGTCGCTGCAGGCTATGGTGGCGGACATGCGGGGCCGCATCGAGCCCGAGTTCTTCAGCCGCTACACCGTCGCCCAACTGCAAACGCTCAGCCCGCGCGAGCTTGAACACCTGGGACGGCTGACGACGCCGTTGGTGCTCGAACCCGGCGACGACCACTACCGGCCCTGTTCGTGGGACGAAGCGTTCGACCGCATCGCCGCCGACTTGCGCGCGACCGATCCGCGGCGGGCGTTCTTCTACTCCAGCGGACGCTCCAGCAACGAGGCCGGGTTCCTGATGCAGTTGATGGCCCGCGTCTATGGGACCAACCACGTCAACAACTGCTCGTACTACTGCCATCAGGCGAGCGGAGCAGGGCTGGCCGATTCGATCGGGTCGGGCACGGCCACGGTTTCGCTCGAAGACGTCGAGTCGTGTGACCTGCTGTTCCTGATCGGCGGGAATCCAGCCTCGAACCACCCGCGTCTCATGGCCGCTCTGGCTCGGCTGCGCGAGCGCGGGGGCCAAATCGTGGTGGTGAACCCCGTTCGCGAACTGGGTTTGGAGCGGTTCCGCGTGCCTTCCAACGTCAAGAGCATGTTGGTGGGCTCGGAGATCGCGTCGCTCTATGTGCAGCCCCGCATCGGCGGCGACATCGCGTTCCTCGTGGGCGTCGCCAAGCACCTCGTCGAGCGGGGTTCGGTGGAGGACGCGTTTCTCAACGACCATACCGAGGGCTGGGACGCGCTGAAGGCGTTCGTCGCGGGCTCGTCCTGGGACGAGTGCGTTCAGGGGTCGGGGGTTCCTGAAGCGCTCATCCGGCGGGCCGCCGACGTGTACGCCGCATCGTCCAAGGCCATCTTCGCCTGGACGATGGGCATCACGCACCACCTGCACGGCACCGACAACGTCCAATGGATCGCCAATCTCGCCTTGATGCGCGGGATGGTCGGCAAGCCGGGCGCGGGGCTCTTGCCCATCCGGGGGCACAGCAACGTGCAGGGCCTCGGAACGGTCGGCGTCTCGCCCGTGCTCGCCAAGTCTGCGGTGGAAGGGTTGACCGCGCTCGGAGTCCGCGTGCCCGACTTCGCGGGATACGACACGATGTCGGGTCTGGAGGCGGCCCATCGGGGCGAGGTGGACTTCGCGTTCTGTCTCGGCGGCAACCTGTATGGCGCCAGCCCCGACGCGGGATCCGTGCGCGAGGCGTTGGCCCGCATCCGCACGGTGGCTTACCTCACGACCACCCTGAACACCGGCCACGCCCACGGACTCGGTTGTTCCACGCTGGTGCTGCCCGTGCTGGCTCGGGACGAGGAGCCGCAAGCGACGACCCAAGAGAGCATGTTCAGCTACGTCCGCGTGAGCGACGGCGGGCCGGCGCGTTTCGAAGGCCCCAGGGCCGAATCGGACGTCATCGCGGAGGTGGCGCACCGCGCACTCGGCGGCGAACCGCTCGATTGGATCGCGCTCAAGGACCACGACGCGATTCGGGCGCTGCTCGCCCGGCTGTTGCCCAAGATTCGCGACGTGGCCGAGGTCGGGCAGACCAAGCGCGAGTTCCAGATCCCGGGTCGCGTGCTGCGCGAACCACACTTCAACACGCCGTCGGGGCGCGCTCGGCTGAGGCCGCATCCCCTCCCGCCCGTGCCCGTGCTCGGGGACAGCGAGTTGATCCTGATGACCGTCCGCTCCGAGGGTCAGTTCAACACCGTGGTCTACGAGGAAAAGGACTGGTCTGCTCCCCAAAAATGAA
>DDSP01000005.1:264-7011 GCA_002343445.1 Chthonomonas sp. UBA2387 | reverse complement strand
CGCTCGATCGCGTTCGCCCACGCCACGGCCGACTCGGTGGTGTCGCAGGGACGCCATACGTCCATGTTGGGGATCAGGCGCAGCGTGGCGGTCTGTTCCACCGGTTGGTGGGTGGGGCCGTCCTCGCCGAGGCCGATCGAATCGTGCGTGAACACGAACACCGAGGGACACTCCATGAGCGCGGCCAACCGCAGCGAGGGGCGGCAGTAGTCGCTGAAGATCAGAAACGTGCCCCCGAACGCTTTGACGCCCCCGTGCAGGTTCATGCCGTTCAGGGCAGCGGCCATGGCGTGCTCTCGGACGCCGAAACAAAGCACCCGGCCCGCCGGGGTCGCCTTCTGGCAGTTGGCCTCGTCCTTGATCGTCGTGTTGTTGCTGCCCGCGAGGTCTGCGCTGCCACCGATCAGGGTGGGCAGTTGGTTCGCCAGAGCGTTGATCACGTCGCCGCTGGCCGCGCGGGTCGCGATGGGCTTCTCGAACCGGGGCAACGCGTCGGCAACCACGCTCCAATCGCCCCGTAGGGCCTTCTCCAGGTTCGCGGCTTCGGTGGGATGCTCGTCGGCATAGGCTTGCCACTTGGCTTGCCAAGCACCTTCGAGTTCTGCGCCTTTGGTTCGCGCGTCCATGGCCGTTCGCGCATCTTCGGGGACCCAGAACGCCTCAGGCGGCAGGCCCAGGGCTTCTTTGGCGCGCAAGACTTCGTCAGGACCCAGCGGCGAGCCGTGGCTCTTCGAGGAGCCCGCTTTGGCGGGGCTGCCGTAGCCGATCACGGTGCGGCACGCGATGAGCGACGGGCGTTCGATTTCCCGCTTGGCGCGGACGATGGCGGCATCCACGGCATCCACGTCCATGCCTTGTTCCACTCGCTCGGTGTGCCAACCCAGCGCTTGGAACTTGGCCAGGACATCCTCGGTGAACGCGAGGTCGGTTGCGCCGTCGATGGTGATCTGGTTGTCGTCGTAGAGCACGATCAGCTTGCCAAGCCCCTGGTGTCCGGCCAAGGACGCGGCTTCGTTGGCCACCCCCTCCATCAGGTCGCCGTCGGAGGCGAGCACGTAGGTGAAGTGGTCCACGACCCTGTGGGTCGGGGTGTTGAACTTGGCGGCGAGGAACCGCTCGGCGAGCGCCATGCCGACGGCGGTCGAGATGCCCTGCCCCAGTGGGCCCGTCGCCATTTCGACGCCCGGAGTCAGGTGGTTCTCGGGGTGTCCCGGCGTTCGGCTTCCCCACTGGCGGAAGTCGCGCAATTCCTGCATCGGGAGGTCGTAGCCCGTGAGGTGTAGCAGGGCGTAGAGGAGCATCGAGCCGTGTCCGGCGCTGAGGATGAAGCGGTCGCGATCGAACCACGAGGGGTTGGCGGGGTTGTGGCGCAGGTGTCGCGACCACACGGCGTAGGCCATGGGCGCCGCGCCCATCGGCATTCCGGGGTGTCCGGAATTGGCCTTCTGGACGGCGTCCATCGCCAGGCCACGGATGACGTTGACGCACAGCTCGTCGAGCGTCGGGTGGGAGGTGGAGGGCACAGCCGAGTCTACCCGTGGGCTGGTGCGTGTTCCGGGGCTTGTGCGGGTCGCGGCCTTGGTCGGCATGGCCACCGGCAGCCCGCCCCAGTTGTGGCCAACGGGCACGAACCCCGACGCCAGAAACGCCGGAATCGCCCCGCGGAACGCGTAGGGAAACACGACGTCGCGTCCCCGGTCGGCCACGCCCATCACGTTGGCCACGCCGGCGATGGTGTTGCCTTCGGGCGCGGCTCCGCCGACCCCGCGAAGGATGAACGATTTTATGAACTTGTCCATGGTTCACTTCCAGCCCCGTCGGGCAACAAGAAAGCCGCCCATCGGGCGGCCTGTGGTTCGAAATCGGTGGTCGTTTCTAGCGGTTCATCTTCTACGGCTTCGGCAGGTATCCGCGTTCGATGAGCGCCCACCGCACCTGCTCCAAGTAATCGCGGTTGTCAACAAGAGAATCCGCGATCTCATGCTTGACGTCCTGAGGAACACTCCGAATTGGCACCTTCAGCAGAAAGAGCGCCTCGGAAACTTCGGTGATCCGATCATCGAGCGCATCGCGACTCATCTGGACTTCATTTTAACACCGATGTGTCTTAGTGCCCTGGCCAACGTCACTCGCAACCGCCTGCGAAAGCGTTCTAGAGCCACTCGTCGCCTGGCGGGTCTTTTAGGCCAAAAGCTCTCGTAACCCTTCGGACAATACTTGCCCCACGACCCCCTTGATCTCCTCGGCCCGGTCGGCCACGCTCCTATCGGCAAACCAGCCGCCCCGCGTACAAGCAGGTCTGGCACTTGTGCCATGCTGAATCCATGACCAACACGTTCACTCTGCCTCTCGGAGCCAGTGCACCCGATTTCGACCTGATGGGCACGGATGGCCGGCGTCACAACCTTGCCGAGTTTGCCGACAGCGAAGTGCTCGTGGTGTTCTTCACGTGCAACCACTGCCCCTATGTGTTGGGCAGCGACGAGGACACGAGGCGCATCGCGTTGGCGTACGCCGACCGCTCGGTGGCGTTTGTGGCGATCAATGCCAACAGCCCGAACACCTACGCGCACGACTCGTACGACCACATGGTCGAGCGCATGAAGGAGCACGCGTTCCCGTGGCCTTATCTGCACGACGCGACTCAGGTCGTGGCTCGCGCGTATGGCGCCATGCGAACGCCGCACTTCTACGTGTTCGACCGATCGCGCAAGCTGGTATACACCGGGCGGGCCATTGACTTCCCCCGCGACCACACGCAAGCGAGCACGCACGAACTGGTGGACGCCCTGGAGGATGTGCTCGCCGGCCGACCTGTGGCCGTACCCTTGACGAACCCGATCGGCTGCAACGTGAAGTGGGAAGGCAAGGACGCGGGCTGGATGCCGCCCGAGGCCTGCGATCTCGTACCTCGGTAGGTTTCACACTCGTCACATTGCCGCAGCCATATCAGCTATCCTAAGTGCCAGAGGAGCCATGGCTCGAACTGTCCCGTTGGCTAATGACGATGCGAAGGAAGTTGAACCTGACAAAGGGCCGCTCACAGAAGAGCCCCGTCGAAGAACCCTCACTTGTGCCGGTTGCCAAACCTGCGGATGGTGAGTCAGACATTTCAGCCGATGTGCCTGTCTGGATTCCCATCGATGCACTGAATTTGCGCCCACCGAGCCAATCAACTCAGGTTGAGGGAAATGGATCGATGCCAGCGAGCACGACACGCGAGAAGCGCGGGCCAGCAGGTGGGTATCGGGTGTTCGCACATCGGGAGCTGCTTGACGGAGCCACAACCAGACCGCTCCAGAAAAGGTTGCACCTTGTGGTCACACAGATTCTCGCGAACGGTCGCCCCAACGAGGTCAAGCCCGTGGCTGGCAACGACAACCGAGTGTGGATGCGTTCGCCCATGGGTGGACAAGGTGGCTTCCATTACTATCTTTGGTGGACTCGTGGGAATCAGTTGAGCTTCGGTGGGGATCCAACTGCCGTCTACCTGCGGTGTATCCGCCATCACGACGACCACACGCCATTAAGCATTGGTGAGCACGCTGACTACGCGGACGATCCGTACCATGTTCTGGAAGCAGTCGAAGAGCCCACCACCGACGAGCAACGGGAGTTCGTCGAGTCCCCGGCCAGGGTCCGACTGGTCAATGGCTGGCCCGGATCAGGGAAGACCACGTCGCTCTGGCTCGCTGTCGAACGAAGGTGCTTGGGACCGACGCTGTATCTCACGTGGTCCGAAGACCTTGCAAACGCCGCCAGAAACCGCTTCCTTGCGTTCAGTAGTGCGGACTCCGATATCCAAGCCATGAGTTTCGAGGGGCTTTGGACCACCATCACCGAAGAGGCTCCGACCCGCATTTCCTACCAAGAGGCACTTCAGCGATTCCGAGGAGCGACCGAGCAGCTCAACAAGGAGATCGCTCCTTGGAGAGGGAATCTCGAGTTGCTGTTCGGTGAACTTCGGGCGCGCTACATCGGGACCTATGGCAGCTACGAGGCAACGCGTGATTCAATCCACGTGGGGACACGAGAAAGGAAGGACTACCTCGCGACTCGCTCAAGTGAAATTGGGAGGGCAGAGGCAAAGGCGGTCGAGACCGTGTTCGGATTGTTAGAGCGATCCGATGATCTTCGTCATATCTTTCCAGAGCTGCTCCTCTCGCTGAAGTGCCGTCATGTGCTGGAGATGTATGGCATGCCAGATGGGCTGCGGCGTTTCGAGCACGTGGTTGTCGACGAGGTTCAGGACCTCACCCGGGTTGAGATTCTGACGCTGCTATTTGCCGCGCGGGCGATTGCTCTGGCCAACGGAAAGTGGCCGGAGATGCTCTTTGCAGGGGACGAAAGGCAGACCGTTCGGCCTACTCTGTTTCGTTGGGCCGATCTCACGCGCCCTCTTGGTGCCGCCGTCTCCAAACCTGAGAAGTTCGACCTGCACCGCGTGCTCAGGTGCCCTGAGAATGTATCGCAAGTCCTTGAGAATCTGTGCGACTTGTGGGGTGCTCTTCCTCGTGAAGAAAGGCCTGGCAAGGCGGTGGGAGTCACCACCGAGAGGCACCTCCAGGGAGTCATCATGCACGCTAGGGCAAGAACCTGGCTCCAAGTACAAAAATTGGTCACAGCCCTGGAGGATTCGCCTGGGACCAGGTTTGTCGCGATCACTGCCGACGACCATGCGCGCATGCCAGAGGAAGTGCAGGGCCGAGTGATGCTTCCCGCTCAAGTCAAGGGTCTCGATTTCAAACCGTGTTCGTTCTCCTGCCCGGGAAAGCGCTCCTTGAACTTGAGGACTCGAAGTCGGAACTGTCCAAAGTGCACGAAATGGGCAACCGAAGGAAGATCGACTCGCTATGCGTGGCCATATCCCGAACAAGCGAAGCGCTTGTGCTGATTGACGTCGACGAAGGACTGGCCGATGAGATGGCTGTCAAGTGCTATGCGATGACTCGTCAGTTTGCGCCCACAGCGCAACCGGCCGACGTGTCCGACCTGATCGACCAGTTCAAGGACACAAGCCAGAGTCCGGAAGAACTGGCGTTGCGCCGTTGCGAAGAGGCGAAGCGGGTGGTTCACGACAATCCAAACCGGGCGTGGCTCTGCGTGACGCAGGCATTCCGGATGCTCGGTGACAGTGACCTGCCGAACGGCGTATCGAACCGAACGACTCGAAACAGTGTCTGCCAGACCCTGACGACCATCGCCACCCAGATCGTTGAGGCCAATGCACTGGAGGGTCAGCCCGAACGTCGGGCAGCCCAGATCAAGGAGATCACTGAAGTAGTCGGCGCAGCATTGGAGGAACTTAGAGCACCAACCACATTCGATGCATTCAGCAGGCTCATCTCGTGGCGCCGGGAGCCGAACGAGGTGTCCAAGGCCCTCGCGCTGGTGGAACAGCTTGCCAGGCTTCCCAAGGAGGAGGGATGGTTCAGGCCGCTGATCAGCCTGTCGTTCTCCTCACTTCGGCGGGCCATTCCGATGGCTGCGCGATCCGAAGCTTTGGCTTCCCGCTTTGTCGGACCTGTAGATCGTTGGCTAGAGGCAGTCGGCGACGAGCGGGCCGTAACGATCGCGCCGGTCTTGCGTGAGACCGCCTTCAGAACCTTGCTCGCCTCAACGGACCCAGCCATGCGAGTCCACGCGCGCAGAATCTTTGAGATGCTGCCACCCGGTAACACCGAGGCCGAGGCGATGTTGCTGGAGTCTGAGGGGAGATTCGATGAAGCCAGCAGTCTGTTTTGTGCGCTCGGTCGGGACAGCGACGCCTACCGTTGCTTGCGGAAGGATGGGAACTGGAAAAAGGCACTTGATGTCGCGCCCAGAAACGAGCGCCTCTTTTTGGAATGGCTGATCGACGTTCAAGAAATCTCGGAACGGAGTCTGCCCGGACTTAGGCAGTGGCTCAGCTCCGCCGAGAGAGCGAAGCTTGATGACCTCGCCGACCGAATTGCCCACGGACAACAGAACGAGGAAGTTGCCAACGCGCGCAACGAAGCCAGCACCACTCCTACCGGTGATGAAAGCTAGGACGTTTCCTTCGAATCCGCGCCCTAGCTCAGCCGACCGGCCAGCTTGCCGAACGCCTTCGCGCCGCCATAGACCGCTGCGCCTTCCAGCATCTCTTCGATGCGGAGCAGTTGGTTGTACTTCGCCACCCGGTCGGTGCGGTTGGGGGCGCCCGTCTTGATCTGGCCACAGTTTGTGGCCACGGCGAGGTCGGCGATCGTGGTGTCCTCGGTCTCGCCCGAGCGGTGGCTCATCACGGACGTGAACCCGGCTCGGTTCGCCATGTCCACCGCCGCCAAAGTCTCGGTCAGCGTGCCGATCTGGTTGACCTTGATGAGAATCGAGTTGGTGGTGCCGGTGGCGATGCCTCGGCTCAGGCGGTCGACGTTCGTGACGAACAAGTCGTCGCCGACCAATTGAACTCGGTCGCCGATGGCGTCGGTCAGGGCCATCCACGTGTCCCAGTCGTCCTCGGAGCAGCCGTCTTCGATGCTCAGGATGGGGTACTTGGCGGAGAGTGCGGCCAGGTACTCGACCTGCTCGGCACCTGTGCGTTCGCGCTTGTCGCCGCTCTTGTAGTGGTATTTGCCGTTCTCGAAGAACTCGGTCGCCGCCGCATCAATGCCGAGCCAGATGTCCTTGCCGGCCGAGTACCCGGCTTTCTCGATCGCTTGAATCAAGTAGTCGAACGCGTGATCCTGCGACTCGAGGTTCGGGGCGAAGCCGCCTTCGTCGCCG
>DDSP01000005.1:0-217 GCA_002343445.1 Chthonomonas sp. UBA2387 | reverse complement strand
CATGAACTCCTGGAAGTCCACGTTCGAATCGGCGTGCTTGCCACCGTTGAGGATGTTCAACATCGGCACGGGGAGCACTCGGGCCGACGTGCCGCCGACGTAGCGGTACAGCGGCAGACCTGCCTCGCGGGCGGCGGCCTTGGCGCACGCCAGCGAGACGCCGAGCATCGCGTTCGCGCCGAGCTTGGCCTTATTGGGGGTGCCGTCGAGTTCGATC
>DDSP01000026.1 GCA_002343445.1 Chthonomonas sp. UBA2387 | reverse complement strand
CACGCCGTCCTTGGTGATGGTGGGAGAGCCCCACTTTTTGTCGAGGACGACGTTGCGGCCCTTGGGACCGAGGGTGACTTTCACGGCGTCGGCGACTTTGTTGACGCCTCGTTCGAGCGCCCTGCGGGCGAGTTCATCGTAGAGTAGTTGCTTGGCTGGCATGGATTAGATTGCTCCTTGTTCGGTGGAGTTGGGCTCGAGGAAGATGGAAGAAGGAAGATGGAGTTGTGAGTCGAAGCTCTGGTCGTAGCTGCTCACGGTCTCGCGGACTCCTGAGGCCTCGACTGACTCGAGAAACGCTGTCAACAGGGCTGTCACGTCGGCGATCTGTGTGTCCAAGGTCAGCCCTTCTGGCGTTTCGAGGTACCCGAGCCGGGAAGCGATGGTGCCAAGAGTCCTGAGTTCAAAGACCGAGCCGCGCGCGATTCGCGTAAAGTTGGCGAGGTTAGCTCGACTCCCACGGCCCCAGCCCTCGGCGAGATTGCTGCCGATGGAAACGGCAGCCCTCCTCATCTGGCTGATCAGCCCATAGCGTTCGTCCGGTGGAAAGTGAGCCGTGACCGTGTAAACGTCGACAGCCAATGCTACGGCAGCCTGATGAACCCGAAGTTCATCCACTGATCTCACACGCTGGCCACGTTCGATCACTTCCTCTTTCCCTCTTCCTGTTTCCACCTTCCGCTGGTTCAGGCGATCACCGCGTACACCTGGTCTTCGTCCAAGATCGTGAAATCCTGGCCGTCGACGGTGACTTCGTTGCCGCCGTACTTGCTGAACAGAACGCGGTCGCCGACCTTGACGGTCAGGGCGTTGCGCCCGCCGTTGTCGAGAATGCGGCCGTTGCCGACTGCGACGACCTCGCCTTCCTGGGGCTTCTTCTTGGCCGTGTCGGGCAGGTAGATGCCGGACGCCGTCTTGGCTTCCGACTCCATCACCTTCACGACCACTTTGTCTCCGAGCGGTTTGAGTGCTGGCATGTGGGGTTGCTTGTCCTCCTGATCGCGAGATTGGCACTCTCGCACAGTGACTGCTATTCTGAGTCGCGACGGGGTCGGAAGTCAAGGATGGATTGGCACTCGAGGGACGAAAGTGCTATGGACGGACTCCCCTCCCTCGGAGTGACGTGATCTGACGAAGCGTGGTCCCGTGAACGTCGCAAGGACGAAGATTCGTGATCTCAAGTGGCCACAGACGTCCACTCCAGAGACCAACTTAGTCAGACTCTGCCTACGACCAGACCCTGCAATTGGACCCGCGGGAGCATTCGCGGGACAGATTCAAGAAAAAGTCGGTCTCGACCTTGACAGATCAGATCATCCGTGCTATGATTCCTGCGAGGCGTCCCGTCCCGAAGAGGACCGGGACTGGCGACAGTCCACGCAGACGCCCTTGGAGTACGGAAATCATGAAGAAAGTCATTTTCGCCTCGGCGTTGGCCGTGGTCGCATCCTCGTCGTTTGCTGTGGAACTCTGGAACAACGGTGGGTTCGTCACCGGGACCGGGAACGGCTTCGGCGGCGCGAACACCAGCGCCATCCAGTCGCCCAGCACCACGTTCGGTGGCAATGTCAACCAGACTGCCTTTCGCCGCGCCGACAACTTTACGGTCAGCGGTGGCGGATGGGACATCAACTCGTTCACGTTCTACGGCTATCAGACTCAAACGGACGGCGCAGCCAACTCGACGAGTACGTTCACAGGCATCTTCCTTCAACTGTGGAACGGCGATCCAATGGCTGGCGGCTCAGTCATCCAAGCCATGTCGGGCAACCTGATGTCGAGCACGTCGTTCACCGGTACCTACCGTGTGACCTCAACGACCCTCACGAACTCCGCAAGGGCCATCATGTCCGTCACTGCCGACGTCTCCAGTTGGCTTACCGGGACATTGCCGGACGGCGACTACTACATCGAGTGGGGACTGACAGGCTCAACCGCAAGCGGTCCTTGGGCGGGTCCCATCGCGAACATGACGACGAACGGTGCCTCCCGCCTCTTTACCGTCAGCTCGTCCACATGGACCGACAATGTCGACGCCAATCTCGGTTTCAGCCACGATTACCCGTTCCTCATCGAAGGCGACCCCGTTCCCGAACCCGCCACGATGATCGGCCTCGGCGCCGGTGTGCTCGCCCTGCTGCGACGCCGCCGCACAGCCAAAGCCTAACGCATTTCAAGCGCAGAAACCTACTCTGGACCCTCCTCGCCCCTCGGGTGCGGGGAGGGCTTTTTCGCGTCTCCCATACTATATGGTGTGCCCAGCGACCTCGCCACCGTCTTCGACCACATCCTCGGCGGCTTCGACATCCCGGACCCCGAGTCGTGTCTGAAGGTCTCGGCGGCGGCAGCCAGCGCCTCGGTAGAACCCCTGCCCACCACGGTCGCCGAGAATCTGGCGCACGCCGTCATGTGGCAGACCTTCTGGCTCGGCGCGCTCCGCGGGGGCCGCTCGAAGAGCGGCATGACCGAATGGAAGAAGGATTGGCGCAAGCCCGAGCCGCACGAGTGGCCCGAACTCCGCGTTCGCTTCATCGAGGGGCTCCGCGAGGCCAGGCGCATCGCCGCCTCCGACCCGATGGATCACCAAATGGGTTCGGACGCCGAAGCCGTCGGCATCCTCACGCGCATCGCCGTCCACGGGGCGTACCACCTGGGCCAGATCAACCAGATCAAACGTGCGGCGAGACGCGCGAAAGCCTGAAGGAGTCGCGGCCCGCGCGGCGAACCGAACATGCGATGTCGAAGCCCAAGTTCAACGTCGGTCTCATCGGTTACCAATTCATGGGCAAAGCCCACAGCAACGCCTATCGGCAGGTGTCGCGCTTCTTCGATCTGCCCGTGGAGCCTGTGATGCACACCATCTGCGGGCGCACGGAAGCCGCCGTTTCCAAGGCTGCCGAGGCGATGGGTTGGCAAGGCTACTCCACCGATTGGCGCAAGGTCGTCGAAGACCCGAACATCCACGTCGTGGACGTCTCGACGCCCGGCGACAGCCATGCCGAAATCGCCATCGCCGCCGCCGAAGCGGGCAAGATCGTGTTCTGCGAGAAGCCGCTCGCCAACACGGTGGAGGAAGCACGCAGCATGGTGGCCGCCGTCGAGAAGTCTGGCAAGCCTCATGCCATCTTTCACAACTACCGAAAGGCCCCGGCGGTGGGCTTGGCCAAGCGGATGATCGCCGAGGGCGCACTCGGCAAGATCTACCACTTCCGCGCCGTCTACCTGCAAGACTGGATCGCCGACCCCAACTTCCCTCTCGTTTGGCGACTGCAGAAGGACAAGGCCGGCAGCGGCACCCACGGAGACATCAACGCGCACATCATCGACATGGCGCGCCACCTGGTCGGCGAGTTCGAGGATGTTTGCGGCCACTTGGAGACGTTTGTGAAGCGTCGGCCGTTGGCGGGAGCGATCGACGACAAGCTCGGCGCGGCGGCATCCACCGAGATGGGCGACGTGACCGTAGACGACGCCGTCATCATGCTGGCGCGGTTCAAGAACGGGGCGCTGGGAACGTTCGAAGCCAGCCGCTTCGCCGTCGGGCGCAAGAACCACCACAAGTGGGAGATCAACGGTTCGAAGGGCTCGGTGGTGTTCAACCTGGAGCGGATGAACGAGCTGGAGTACTACAACAACGCGGACCCCGAGGGCACGCACGGCTTCCGCGTGATCCAAGCCACCGAGGGCTCGCACCCGTACGCAGGGGCGTATTGGCCGGTGGGGCACATCATCGGTTACGAGCACACGTTTGTGAACCTTTTGGCTGATGCGTTCAAGGCGATCGGCGCGGGGGAGTGCCCCAGCCCGAACTTCCACGATGGCTTGGCCAACCAGTTGGTGCTGGACGCGTGCGAGCGCTCGAACGCGTCTCGAACGTGGGAAAGACCCTGACCTTAGGCACGCGAACCAGTTTGTCCGCTTCGACACTTTGGGCGACTGCGTCGCCCAAAGGCTCAGCGTGACGCGGAGAACTAGTGAGAGCCGAAGCGAACCAGTTTGTCCGCTTCGACACCTTGGGCGACTGCGTCGCCCAAGGGCTCAGCGTTACGCGGAGAACTGGTGAGAGCCGAAGCGAACCAGTTTGTCCGCTTCGACACCTTTGGGCGACTGCGTCGCCCAAAGGCTCAGCGTGACGCGGAGAACCCACGAAAGCCGAAGCGAACCACTTTGTCCGCTTCGACACTTTGGGCGACTGCGTCGCCCAAAGGCTCAGCGTGACGCGGAGAACCAATGAGTTCCGAAGCGAACCACTTTGTCCGCTTCGACACTCTGGGCGACTGCGTCGCCCAAAGGCTCAGCGTGACGCGGAGAACCAATGAGTTCCGAAGCGAACCAGTTTGTCCGCTTCGACACCTTGGGCGACTGCGTCGCCCAAAGGCTCAGCGTGACGCGGAGAACCCATGAAAGCTGAAGCGAACCAGTTTGTCCGCTTCGACACCTTGGGCGACTGCGTCGCCCAAGGTGTCAGCGTGACGGGATGCTTCCGTCGCCCAATGCTCAGCGTGACGCGACGGAGCCCCCCTTGAGACGGAGCGGCTGACCGTCCAATGCGTCCAAGTGAGCCCACACCCCCTCCGGTACAATCCGAGGGACCCATGGACCTGCGCCAAACGCTGAACCTGCCCGACGCGGACTTCACCATCCCGATGAAGGCCAACCTGCCCTCGATGGAGCCCGCGATTCAGGCCGAGTGGGATTCCATGGGGCTGTACCACCTCATCCAGCAGGCCCGGCGCGACGCCCCGACCTTCGTGCTCCACGACGGTCCGCCCTACACCAACAGCCCGATCCACATCGGGACGGCCATGAACAAGATGCTCAAGGACATGGTCGTCAAGTCGCGCACCATGATGGGCTACCGCGCGCCGTACGTCCCCGGCTACGACAACCACGGGTTGCCGATCGAACAGGCCGTGATGAAGGAGTTCGAGAAGAAGGGCGTGAAGCCGGACGTCCCAACCCTTCGCCAAGCCTGCCGCGAGCACGCCAAGCGCTATCTCGACGTCCAGACCTCGCAGTTTCGGCGGCTGGGCGTGTTCGGCCTGTGGGAGCGGCCGTACGCCACCATGGATTTCAGGTTCGAGGCCGAGATCGTGCGCGTGTTCAAGCGGCTCGCCGAGCGCCACTACATCTATCGGGGCTTGCGCTCGGTCCAGTGGAGCCCCACCAGCAAGACCGCTTTGGCAGATACCGAGATCGTCTACAAAGACCACGTCTCGACGGCCATCTACGTCCGCTTCCCCACCTATCCAGGGGCGGAAGGCGACCTGGAGCGATTCCCCAATCTCCACACGATCATCTGGACCACGACTCCTTGGACGATCCCCGCGAACGTGGCCGTCGCCCTGCATCCCGAAGCAGCCTACGTGATTCTGGAAAACGGCGGCAACCACTACCTGATCGCGGAGTCGTTGGTTGAAGACGTGGCCGCAAAGGTGGGCTTCTCGCGATACGAAATCGTCGCGCGGATGACCGGCGACGAGGTGTTGCGGTCGGGCGTCCGGTTCAAACATCCGGTCTTCGACCGTGAGTCGGTGGTCGTCTTGGCCGAATACGTCACGATGGAGGACGGCACGGGCATTGTCCACACAGCCCCCGGCCACGGTCGCGACGACTTCGAGACGGGCCAGAAGTACGGCTTGCCGATCCTCTGCCCTGTGGACGAGCGCGGCGTGCTCACCAAAGAGGCGGGCGAGTTTGCGGGGACGTACTATAAGGACTGCGACACCGTAGTGGTCAATCGGCTTCGCCAACTCGGCCACCTCATGCGCTCCTACGAGCACGTCCACACGTACCCCTACGGCGAGCGCGACGGGCAACCCATCATCTTCCGAGCCACCGAGCAGTGGTTCGTGAACATCGACCACCGCAACCTGCGCCACCGGATGCTGGCCGAGATCGAGAAGGTGGACTGGATCCCCGGCACGGGCAAGAGCCGCATCGGCTCGATGATCGCGACGCGCCCGGACTGGTGCATCTCCCGCCAGCGCCCTTGGGGCGTCGGCATCCCCGTGTTCTACGGCAAAGAGACCGGTAAGCCCGTCCTCGACCCCGACGCTATCGAGGCTGTCGCCCAGCTCGTCGAACGCGAAGGCTCCGACGCTTGGTTCACCAAGGCGCCCGAGGAAATCCTGCCCCCTGGTTATCGGGACGGCATGACGGGCGAGACCGAGTTCGTCAAGGAGACCGACGTCCTCGACGTGTGGTTCGACTCGGGTTCGACGCACCTGGCCGTGCTCGAGGGCCACGTCGAGCCCTCGTGGCGCGAAAACCTGCCCGCCGACCTCTATCTGGAAGGCTCGGACCAGCACCGAGGGTGGTTCAACAGTTCGCTCATCATCGGGACGGCCATCTTGGAGCACGCCCCGTACCGAGCCGTGCTCACCCACGGCTTCGTCATCGACGAGCAGGGCTTCAAGATGTCCAAGCGGTCCGGCAACGCCGTGGACCCCGTGCAAGCCGCGGACCAATACGGTGCGGACATCCTGCGCACGTGGATGGCGGGAGTGGATTACGTCAACGACGTGCCGATCTCGGACGCTCTGCTCAAGCAGTTCGGCGAGCAGTACCGCCGCATCCGCAACACGCTTCGCTTCCTGCTCTCCAACCTTTACGATTTCGAGCCGGCAGGCAAACCCGAGTTGGTCGACATCGACGAGTGGGCCATCGAACAGGTGGAGTTGCTGGCCGCCGACTGTGTGGACGCGTACACGCGGTACGACTTCGGCAAGGTGCTGACCTCGATCCACAACTTCTGCGTGAACGAGTTGTCGTCGTTCTATCTGGACGCGATCAAGGACCGGATGTACTGCGACGGCAAGGATTGGCCCTCGCGGCGCAGCGCCCAGGTGGCTTGCCACGCGATCCTGGAGCGGCTGACCAAGCTGGTCGCGCCGATTCTGGTCCACACGGCCGAAGAGGTCTACCGCCGCATCCCTGGCTCCAGCGAGTTCAAGTCGGTCCACTTGGAGACATTCGACTTGCCCTCTGAGGAGCGTTTGGCGAGCATCGCCGAGTCCAATCTGCAGGTGCGATTCGCCGAACTCATCGAGCTGCGCGCCTGGGTGTTTGCAGCGTTCGAGGAGTGGAAGACCGTGGGCGGCATCAAGGATTCGCAGGATGCCATCGCCGACCTGACACTGCCCGCCGAGTTGGCCGATGCGATTCGCTCGTTCGGAGACGATCTGGCCAACCTGTTCAAGATGTCGGAAGTCAACGTGACCAAAGGCGACCGCTCGGTGGCGTTCCGCACCAGCACGTACCTCAAGTGCGAGCGGTGCCGGTTGCGTCGTCCCGATGTGTCGCTGGTGGATGGCGTGCCGCTTTCGGCTCGCGACCGCAAGGCATTGGGGTTGCCCGGCTAGCCGGTCGCCCGGGAACCCTGCTCGACGGGCAACCGTTGAGCATTCCAGACCGGAGTTCTAAGCAAAAGATGAAACGACTCTCCCTACTCATGCTCCTCGTCGCTGTTTTCGCCATCGGCTGTTCCGAGCCCAAGGAAGAAGCAGCGAAGGAACCGCCTGCGGCCACCGAGCCGACGGTCGAGAAGCCCCCGACACAACCCGAAACCCCTGGACTCGGCGCGATCGTCGGCGGCGCCCACTTTGGCGTCAAAGTGACGGCAGATCCCACGGAACCCAAGGTCGGCACGGTGAAGTTCACCGTCGCCGCCGACCACCATGGGCAACCGGCCACCGGCCTTCCCGTCCAGGTCCGCATCACCAAGATCGACGGCGAGCAGTTGCCGATCGTGGATGCCACGGAGTCGGGCGTCGGCACGTTCGAGGCCACGTTCGAAATCCCCGAAGAAGGCGACTACCATCTGGAGGCCATTCTCGGCGCGGGCAGCGGCCACGACGAGATCGCCAAGTTCAAGTTCACCGCCACGAAGTAACCCACTCGCCAAGCAAGAGAGGGGCGGGCCAATGGCCCGCCCCTCTCTTTGTTCTTGAGGAACGCTCCTCGTCAGAAGATGGACTTCTCGAAGTAGTAGTCCTTCGCGTTCTCGGGCGTGATGAGTTCGACGTCGATCATCATGTGCTTCGGCATGAACGGTGCGGCCTTCTCGCGGTTGCCGCCGCGAAGGGTGGAAGCCGCGATTTGGATGCCGGTTGCGATCATCGAAGGCGGATACGTGATGTCGGCGGGATAGAGCGGGTCGCGATCCATCACGCGCTTGACAATGTCCTTCATGCCTGCGCCGCCGAGAATCCAAACGTTCGAGCGGCCGGCTTCTTTGAGCGCTTGCTCAGCGCCGAGCGCCATGTCGTCGTCGGAGGCCCAGATGGCGTCCACCTGTGGGTGCTTCACAAGCAAGGCCTGGGTGACTTCGAACGCCTTCTGGCGATTCCACATGCCCGATTGGCTGTCCAGCACCTGGATGCCGGGGTTCGCCTTGAACACCGCGTTCGCGGCGTTGACGCGGTCGGTGTTCACCGTGCTCGGAATGCCTTCCAGCACGATGATCTTGCCCTGGCCGCCCAGCTTGCTGACCATGAACTCGGCGGACTTGCGGCCGAAGGCCTTGTTGTCGCCCTCGATAAACACGTCGGCGACGGGCTTGAGGAAGCCTCGATCCACGTTCACCAGGTAGATGCCACGCTCGTGGACCTTTTCAGCGATCGGCGTGAGCGGGGCGCTCTCGGTAGCGAGGACGACCAAGCCGTCCAATCCGCCCGCCATCATCGTCTCGATCTGGGAGATTTGGGTCTGGGGCGTATCGGCCGTCTGGAACTGCCACTCGATGTCCGGGTGGAGCGCCATGGCTTCCTTGGCCCACCAGATGACGCCGGCCGTCCAGCCGTGGTCGGCGGCGGGAACCGAGACGCCGATCTTGATCTTCTTGCCGCTGTCGCCGCCCGAGGCCGTACTGGAGGAGCCGCCGCCGCTCTGGCAGCCGCCCGCAACGATGAGACCCATGGCGCCAAGCAGGGACGCCGCCAACAATCGCTTCATCATAGACACACCTTGCGACCGGACGCGCCAACGCGTCGGTCTGTCCGATGATAACACCTTTTCGGTCCCCAAACGCGGCAACGATTGGACCCAAACGCCCCCAGCCGCCGGATGCCCCCGTCGGTACACTTCCAGACGACCATGGCACTCCAGAAGAAGACCGTCCGCGACGCCGATTTGAACGGAAAGCGCGTGTTCGTGCGCTGCGACTTCAACGTCCCTTTGGACGGCACCCGAATCACCGACGACCGCCGCATCGTCGAGGCGTTGCCGA
This sequence comes from Chthonomonas sp. UBA2387, assembly GCA_002343445.1. Classification (GTDB taxonomy): domain Bacteria; phylum Armatimonadota; class Fimbriimonadia; order Fimbriimonadales; family Fimbriimonadaceae; genus UBA2387. The sequence continues at coordinate 42,815 of DDSP01000026.1, read as the reverse complement.
CGCTTCGCCACGTGCTGGAGCAAGGTGGTTCGCTCGTGGTCGCCAGCCACCTCGGCCGCCCCAAGGGCGGGCCCGACCCCAAGTACTCGCTCGCGCCCGTCGCCGCCCGACTGACCGAATTGCTCGGCAAGCCCGTCACGTTGCTCTCGGATTGCGTCGGTCCCATTGTCGAGGGTGCCTGCGCCGCCCTCAAGCCAGGTGAGATCGTTCTTCTGGAAAACGTCAGGTTCCAAAGCGAAGAGGAGGCCAACGATCCGGCCTTCGCGGCAGCGCTGGCCGGGCTCGCCGACGTCTATGTCAACGACGCGTTCGGCACAGCGCACCGTGCACATGCTTCCACAGAAGGCGTCGCCCATCACCTTCCCGCCTATGCCGGTTTCCTCGTGGAGAAGGAGATCGAGTACCTCGGGAAGGCCGTTGCCGAACCAAAACACCCGTTCGTGGCCGTGCTTGGCGGCTCCAAGGTCAAGGACAAGATCGCGGTCATCGAGCAGCTCATCGGCAAGGTGGACACGCTCATCCTCGGCGGCGGCATGGCGTTCACGTTCCTCCATGCCCAGGGTCACCCCATCGGCAAATCGCTGCTGGACGCCACGAACCTGGAGTTCGCCAAGGAGATGCTGGCCAAGCATGGCGACAAGATCCTCTTGCCCACCGACGTCGTCGTTGCCACCGAACTCTCCCCCGAAGCAACCACGGCCGTCGCATCGGTTGCGGCGATCGGCGAGGATCAGATCGGAGCCGACATCGGCCCGGAGACCACGGCCGAGTTCGCCCGCGCCATCCGTTCCGCGCAGACCGTCGTGTGGAACGGGCCGATGGGCGTGTTCGAGATGACGCCGTTTGCGGCTGGCACCGTGGGGGTGGCTCAGGCGTTGGCCGAATGCGGCGGCACGACCATCGTGGGCGGCGGCGACTCGGCGGCGGCGATCGAGCAGTTCGGGTTTGCGGACCGCGTCAGTCACGTCAGCACCGGTGGCGGCGCCAGCCTCGAGTTTCTGGAAGGTAAGACGCTCCCCGGCATCGCCGCCCTGCTTGACGCCTAAGGCATCCCCGGGGCTCCCAAGTTGGGGAGGGCTCAAGGCTCGCCTGGTGGGTCTACCCGGAGCAGGAAGTGGAGGTTGTGGTCAAAGCGGGGATCCGTACAGATGAGCAGCCTCCCATTTGGCGAGTAGCCCGCGACTTTCAGTTGGTTCGACGTCTGAACGGTCACTCCGGCCAATTGGAGGGCCTGGGCGATCGTCACCACGTTGTGGCCCCGCACCCAGACCCGATACTCGAGTTCGGTCGGGGTGACCCATTCGGCACCGGTGACGACCTTGCCCGTGTCGTCGATCTGCTCGGCGGCACCCAGTTCCTCGGGGAGCCGCTCGGGAGGTTTGGACGTGGACCACAAGAACCAATCCTCTTGAGTTTGCCCACCCTCCAGCCGAATGCGCGCCCAACCGATGGCCCATTGCCGGTTCGAACTGGCCCTGAAGAGTCTGCGCTCATCGTAGCCCTCCGGAAGCTGAGCCTCACCGTCGAAGGCGACGTAGGGGGGCATCTCGTCTCCCGTCACGGGGATTTCTGGGCCAGGGTGCTTCCACTTGAAGCCTCCGGGCGGGTAGGGGTCTACGCCTCCGTAGGAGATCCAGACCGTCCCGTCGGGGTCCAAACCACGGAACTGCATCATCCGACGCTCAGGCTTGTAGAAGTCCACCACCCCGAACTCGGGGGAGTACGCCATCAGCATGTTGCCGTGTGGATACGGCCGCCCGTACTTCCCGATGGCCACTGTACCGTCGGGAGTCAGATATAGTAAGTCGGTGCCGTTGCCCTCGGGCGGTACCACCTCCGTTACCGCTCCGTCGCGAATGTATCGGTTTACCCCGGCAAAAGTCCGCCCATCGTCGGAAACAGACTGAAGCAGGTAGTTCGGGTAGTCCAGTTCTGTTGCGGTGAAAGCGGGAACTTGTCCGCCGGTGTCTCCACCGATGCCGGAACCTAGACGACTCCCCCCGCATGAGACGATGCATGCCGCGAGAGCACACATAACGAGAGATCGTCGGAGGTCCATCGCCGCTCCTATCGAAACACGTACTCCGAATCGCCGATCCACTTTTCGGCAAGCGCCAGCCACATGAGATCGCGGTTGGTGGCTTTGCCTTCGCGCATCTGGTGGGAGAGAACGTAATCTATGCATTGTTGCGCCTGCTCGGCGTTTCCATTCTTGGCCAATGCAGCTGCCCATTGAGCCCGCGCCGCCATCGTCTCACTTGCCCTCGGGGTCCACACGCAGCAGGAAGTGGCGATAGCCCGTCTCGAGCGGATCCGTACAGATCAGCAGACGCCTGTTCGGAGAATAGCCAGCGATCTTCAGGAGGGGCGACGCTGATACGTCTGCACCCCCTAGACGCAACGCTTCGGCCAAGGTGACCACTGGGTGGCCTCGAACCCAAACGCGGTACTCGAGTTCGGAGGGCGTCACCCATTCGGCACCGGTGATCACTTTTCCCGTATCGTCCACTCGTTCCGCGGCGCCAAGCTCCAGTGGCAGTCGTTCCGGCGGAGCGGTCACGCTCCAGAGAAGCCAGTCCATTCGCACTGAGCCGTCCTCCAGGCGGGTCCGCGCCCAGCCGATTGCCCACTGCCGATTGGGGCTGGCTCGAAAGAGCCTATGCTCGTAGTAGCCCTCCGGCGTCGTGTCCGCGCCGTCGAACGCGAGCCAAGGCGGCACCTCCTCGCCCGTGACGGGGACTTCTGGGCCGGGATACTTCCACTTGAAGGCGCCTGCTTGGCCGCCGGCGACGCCCCCGTGCGTGATCCACACTGTGCCGTCGGGGTCTAGACCGCGAAACTGGAGGTCGGAGCGCTGCGGCTTGTAGAAGTCCACGACGCCGAACTCGGGAGAGTATGCCAGCAGCATGTTGCCGTGCGGATACGGCCGCCCGTACTTCCCGATGGCCACTGTACCGTCGGGAGTGAGGTGGTCAAAGGCAACGCCCGCCCCGGCGGGTGCTGCCACGACGGTTGTCGTTCCATTCCGAATGTAGACGTTGCCTCCGACCAGTACTTGCGCATCGTCGGACACCGCATACAGGTTCCGTTCGGGAACAAGAACCTCTGTAGCTGCGAAGACTTCAGAGCCACCAGAATCTCCACCAGCAGTACTAGACCCGAGCCTGCTGGAGCCACCACAAGAAACGATGCAGATGACCAACACAAACAAAGACAGAGACTTGTGCAAACCCATAATGGTCATCGAAACACGTATTCCGAATCGCCGATCCACTTTTCGGCAAGCGCCAGCCACATTAGATCGCGGTTGGTGGCTTTGCCTTCGCGCATCTGGTGGGAGAGAACGTAATCTATGCATTGTTGCGCCTGTTCGGCGTTACCTTTCTTGGCCAATGCAGCTGCCCATTGAGCCTCTGCGAACATCGAGTAGTTGCGCGACCAATGGTGGTTCACGACCTTGGACATGTACAGGTCCAGAGCACCTGCCACCAATCCCTCGCTCACCAGGACGCTGTCATCCAAGAACACATCGTAAATGATGGCGTAAGGCAAGACCAAGAAGTCGTTGTCCCACCGTTTCATCTGGTTCGCGTGGTGGAGTTCGTCCGCAGTCGCAATCTTGTTCGTATCGTAAGAAACGCTGAACCAATGGGATTCCCCGCTTTCGTTCCAGTCGGCCTCGTCGCGTTTGAGCATGATGCGAATTCCGTCAAGCAACCTCGATGGGTGTAACCAGGTGGCGAGAGTTTCCGCTCGACTTCGCATGGTGGAACCGTTTGCGGTAAAATTCAACTCGGTAGATGTGCCGCCAACGTGTTCCGACGGCAACTCGTTCCACATGAACGACGCCTCCGATTGGCCCGGTTTGACCGCTTGGGACGCCTAAGGGGCGCACCAATTCGCGGAGTCCGTCCGGCATCGTATAGACCGTGTCGCAGAGCAGCCCAAAGAAAGGAGGATTGGTCGGCATCGAAAGCCCGGTGCTCGGCCAAAGACCGGATCCCTCGGCAGCGGGGTTCACCCACGGTTCGCCGGCGAGGTACAAGACGCAGTTGGGCCAAGGGCGGGCCGAGCAGGGTTCAAGGACCTTCTCTGGTATCTCCTCGTCGTCTTCCGACTCATCGAGAAACTCGCCGAACGCCGCAACCTCGATGGCTACCGGATCTTCCTCTACGGGTTCCTCTTCTTCTGGGTCCATAAGCTTTCCTCACCGAAACCAATCTCATCATATCATAAGATGTCTCTCAAAGCCAGCCTCGAGTTCTGGAAGGCCCGGCATCGCCGCCCTGCTCGACGCCTAGCTTCTGGTGGTGGGTCCTTCGTCAACGCGAGAGGCCCAGCAATGTCATCCCGTGAATCCGCAGTCCGCCAAGGCCCGAGGGGACGGTCACGCTGACCTTCTCCAAACGGCGCACGCGGTTTTCGCGTTCGGCCGAGTCGAACACGGGTAGGTGCGCCAGGGCCAATCCGTCCACACGGGGTGCGAAGATCGCCGCCTGCTCGTCCTGGTAGGCGCGCAGCCATTCGCCATAGCGCAACTCGACCTTTCGCGAACCGCCATCGGCGAACGCCATCTCGACCGTCCCGACGAGATCGCCATCGTTCAAACGCGAGAGGCAATCCAAAGCCATCACCACGGCCGTGCCGTCGCGATCCACCTTGAACTCCATCTCCAGCGGCCCCGCCGCCCCCTCTTGCGTCAGCGAGTGGCGGAACGCCTTGGCCACCGAGATGGGAATCTGGTAGTCCCCCAGCGGCCTGGGCTCGCCCTCGGTGATCAAGAAGCCCGGCTGCGGGCGAAGCGTGCCCACCGGCCCGTACAGCATGCGGCCCATCAGGTCCACGGGGTCGTAGTCGAGTTCGCTCGGCAGATCCATGCGCCCTGTCCACGCATAGTCGGCGGCCAGCACCATCGCCGAGAACTGGTGGAACGCGCGCAGCATATTGCGTTCGTTGCTCTCGTATCCCGCCCACGTCGTCTGCAACATGCCCACGCCTTCTTCGGCTGCGGCGCGCACGAAACCCCGGATGTTGTTGGGTCGGAACCACGTGCTGGCGATGGGGTTCTTCCGCTCCTTCTTCCACAACTTGAGCGAAGCCAAGAAGCCCTCGGAGTTGGGATCGTCCTTGTAGTGCCAGTCGGCGATCATGGCGTTGGAGGGAATCGCCCTGCGCCTCGCCGCCGCGTCTTGCGGCGTATCGCCGAGCGCGGCGTCAATGGCCTCACCGGGTGCAAGTCCCTTATCGCCCCACAGCATCATGTAGACCCCGTGCCGGTTGGCGATCTCGGCCAAGAACGGCAGCTGGATGCCCCACAATTCGGTGACCAGCGCCGGGTCCTCGGGCCACCCTCGCATGTCCACCTCGTCCAGCCCGAAGTGGATGGTCTTGGGCTCGAGCAGTTCGATGGCTTCGTCCCACAGCGCCGACAGCAGATGGCGCGTGGCAGGCTTGCGCGGGTCCACCGAATACAGCACATCCGGGTTGAACGCCAATTCCCTGTTCTGTCCGTTGGCGAACAGCCACTCCATATGCCCGAAGCTCTGAATCAGCGGGATGGGCTCGATGCCCCTCGAGCGAAGGTAGTCGAATTCCGCCTTGAGCATTCGCCGCGGCATCGTCATGGACGTCTGGATGCCCGGGGTGGACAGCCAATCGGACCGTTCGCATTGCAGGACGATCTTGTTGAAGCCCAGAGGCGCAAGGGCGCGCGTGATCAACATCTGATGGAAGTCGAGCGCTTGCGGCCCCACGAACAAGTGGACGCCCCGCCAGTCGAGGCGCGGCCAGTCGTCGATGCGGCAGTACGGCAAGCCGAGACGCCCCTCGTACGGAACGGCGATCTTGGCTAGCGTGCGCATGCCTTGGATCAGCCCGGCGTCGTCCTGTCCGCGCACCTTCGCTCCCGTCGGCCCGACTTCGATCGAATACGCCCCGGCCGGCAGCTTGAGGTCTTCGCGGACCACTTCGATGACGGTCTGCTGACCGCGCCGCGACGGTCGCTCCGGCTCCCAACGCGAATAGAGGGTCTGGGTGAACTCCGTCCCCAACTGCAAGTCGCCCTGTGGCACGCGGATGAGCGGGTACTGGCCGAGGTCCAGCACTCCTTCGCGGGGTTCGTAGAACTTGGGTCGGGGCACCAACGGGAGGGGCTTGCCGACCTCGCGCGCCCCCTCGATCTGTCGTGGCGCGGTCGCGATCTCGACGCGATCAATGGCTGCGCCTGCGGACTGCCCTGGCGTCAGCGACCACCGCAGGGACAGCCTAGCGGGGCTGTCCTTGGCGACGGGCACACCGGTCGAACCGAACCAAAACAGGTCCTTGTTCTGGGCCCAGCTCTGGTTGTAGCCCCGACCGTCGAAGCACACCCAACCGTTCTGAGGCGAACTCGCCACCACCTCGCCCACGGGCGCAAAGAATCGGAATTCGGAGCCGGTTGGGCCGAACGTGCGCCGCTCGAATCCGCTGCCCTGGAACTCGCGTTTGTCGAGCGAGCGGCCTTCCCCGCCGTCGATGCGGATCGAGCCGTGGGTGAGGGCCGGAGCCCACAGCATGCCGGCGGCCAACTCGACCATCGCGGGCTCGTCCGAGTGCCACGCGAATTCGTAGTCCACGGTCACCCCGGTCTCGTCGGGGCGGTAGACGTGACGCCCGCTCACCTTGCCGTCGCCCGATCGGAACACGACCACGGTCGAGCCGTCGGCTTCGCGGGTCACCGTCTGCGGGTTGTAGATCGAGCTGTAGTAGCCCTTGGTCCAACCCGGGGCGTAGTACTGGAACCAAGACCCTTGAACGATCGGGATGCCCTGCAACGAGAGGTTCAGGCCCTCCGCTGCCGTGTACTTGAACCCAACGTTGAGCACCGCTGCAGCGGCGAGTGCGAGCAACATGCCCCTGATTATGGGCTAGGCGACGTCTTCGGCGACGGCGGGCTCGCTTCGGGCAAGGCCCAAGAGCTCGCTCCACCCTTCCTCGGCGAGGGCTTGGGAAACACCCAAATGGCCGAGGGTGGCGATCCAGACACGCTGGCGGCTCTCCAGTTCGGCCCGGTCCATGGTGGGCGCTTGCTTGCGCAACATCCGATACAGGTTCGCCAGAGCGTCTGCCCTTGACGCGAACCTCGCGTCGAGAATGGACAGGCTGCTTCTCCGGGGCTGGACTTGCGTGCGCATGGTGCTTGCTTGAATTGTCGGCAAACTTGGTCCGAACTTGACCGGAGAGCTCGCAGTCCCACCGCTGGGGCGGGCGACGTGTAAACTGAGCCCCCGGAGGCGATGCCGAAGGCAACGTCGTACCCATGAATCTGACAAAGCTCTTTGCCGCAATGGGGCTCGTTCTGGCGACGCTCGGTCAGGCGCAGCCCACCACCCAGGACGTCACGCTGGCCCAACAACTCCAGGCCGCCATCGAGGTCTATCGGAGCAAGCCGCTCGACGATGCGGTCGCCGCCTTCGAGGCGCTTCACAAAGCCCACCCCGACGAACTCGACGTTCGCGCCTGGTTGGGTTTCCTGTACCTGCAGGCCCGAAAGGAAGATCAGGCGGTCGCCATGCTGGAGCCCGTCGCCACCGCCCGCCCGCTCGACTTGGAGGCGCAGAACAACCTCGGCAACGCCTACTTGGGCACCAAGCAGTACGAAAAGGCGCTGGCCCAGTTCCTGAAGGTCGTCCAAGGCGATCCGGGGCTGTTCGAGCCTTGGTACAACATGGGCAATATCCATCTGGCGCAAGAGACTTGGAAGGAGGCGGTGAAGGCCTTCGAGACCGCCAACAAGCTCAAGCCCAACGACCCGTACGTCCTGAACAATCTGGGCATCGCCTACGAGCACGCGGACCAACTCGAGCGTGCCGCAGCCAGCTTCGGTGTCGCCAGCAACCTCGAACCGACGAACGTTGTCTTCGCCAAGAACTGCGCGTTCGTACTGCTCAAGAAGCGCGAGCCGGGACGAGCCCTGAAGTATCTCGAGCGCGCCTACCGGCTCGATCCGCGCGACCTGAACATCGGCCTTTCTTTGGGCGAGGTCTACGCCCGCACGGGCAAACACGACCTGGCGGCCAACGTGTACGGATCGCTGAGCCAGAGTCACCCCGAACGGGCCGAAGTCTGGTTCAACTTGGGGGTCGCGCGCCAGCAACTCAAGCAGGACGCCGCCGCCGAGACGGCTTACCGTCAGGCGCTTCAGGTCAATTCTTCGGACCTTGATTCGATCAACAACTTGGGCGTGCTCTTGATGCGCCGCAAGCAATACTCCGACGCCTTCGTGATGTTTCAGCGGCTTGCTGGGCTGAACCCCCAAAGCGAATCGGCGCGACTGAACATGGCCGCATGCGCGTTGGCGGTCAACGACATGCCCAACGCCATCGCCGCGTGGCGCGATGCTCTGGCTTTGAACCCGAAACTGCACGGTGCCCGCCTCAGCCTCGCGAACGCCCTTTGGGCTTCGGGAGAACGCGAGGCGGCCAAGACCGAGTACGAGACGATCCTGCGAGACCAGCCCCGAAACGCGGAGGCGCTCAACGGCCTCGGGTTGTTCTACCTTGCGGCCAACAACGCGACTGCGGCCGAGAAGCCCCTTCGGGACGCTCTCGCCGCCAATCCGAAGTTCGTCGCCGCCATGAACAACCTTGCCGTGGCGCTCGAACAGACGAACCGCCGACCAGAGGCCATCAAGCTGCTGGAGGAGGCCCTCAAGATCGCGCCGAACAATGAAGAGGCCAAGACGAACCTTCGTCGGATGCGAACCGCTGGGACCCTGTAGTGCGCGTCAATTTCATCGTCAATGTCCACCGCAGCGAGGCGACCAGTGCCGCGCGCGAACTGGTGGCCTGGCTCCATGAACTCGGCGTGACCGTCGGTGCCGACCGCGAGTCGTTCGCCCTGGTGGGCGCCCATCGCACCGAGCCCGACGACTTCGCCAACGCCGAACTCGTGGTGACCATGGGAGGCGATGGCACGCTGATCAAGGCGGCGGGTTGGTGTTCCCGGCTCGGAACGCCCATCCTCGGCGTCAATTTCGGGCGCTTCGGCTTCGTGACCCAATGCCCACCGAAGGCAGCCAAGTGCATGATCCAGGGCTTCCTCGACGGGACCGGCGTCATCGAGGAGCGGATGATGATCCGCACCGACCTGGTCCGCAACGGGCAAGGTGTGGCCACGCTGCACGCGCTCAACGAGAGCGTCATCCACCGTACGCCCACAAGCGGCATGGTGGTGGTGAACGTGGCCGTGGACGGCGTCGGGCTCACGAGTTACCCGGCCGACGGCGTGCTGGCGGCGACGGCCACCGGCTCTACGGCTTACAACCTCTCCGCGGGAGGCCCGTTGGTGGACCCGAGTCTGCGCGGCATCCTGCTCACGGCTATCGCACCGCACACGCTCAGTGCGCGTCCCCTCATCGTGAGCGAGGCCAGCCGCATCCAGTTCCGCATCGAACCGCAGGGCGACGCCGTGCTCTCAGCCGATGGCCAGCACCAGTTGCACCTGCTGACCGACGATTTGGTCGAGGTGAGCGTGTCGGATCGAACGACGCGGCTGGTTCGGGCGGGCTACAATGACTTCCTCATGAAGCTCAGCGCAAAGCTGCTTTGGAGCCACCGCCCCAGCGGAGGTCAAACCGAGTCTTGACGGCGACCGCCGCTCCGCCCCGCATCGTCGTGGACGTCAAGAACGTGGTCGTCGAGTTCGGCGTTCCATCGGGCAAAGTGCGTGCCGTGGACGGGGTCAGCCTTTCGGTGAACCCCGGCGAAACGGTTGCGGTGGTCGGCGAATCGGGTTGCGGCAAGACCACGTTAGCCCGAGCTATTCTGGGCCTCCAGCCCATCGTCGAGGGCACCATCGAGGTGGATGGAACGATTGTTCGTGGCACGAGCCGTGGGCTTGCCGAGCGAGTGGGCATCGTTTGGCAAGACCCCTACGCCAGCCTCAACCCCAAGTGGAAAGTCGAACGCAGCGTCTCGGAACCCTGGCGGATCACAGGCAAGTCCGGCGACGTGGCTTCCCTGCTCCGCGAAGTCGGGCTCGACCCGACCGTGATGTCGCGCTACCCGCACCAGTTGAGCGGCGGGCAGCGGCAACGCGTGGCCATCGCGCGCGCCCTCGCCCTGCGGCCCCCCTTGGTCATCTTCGACGAGCCGACGGCCGCCCTCGACCTGAGCATTCAAGCGCAGATCCTCAACCTGCTGAAGGACATCCAGCGTGACCTCGGTTGCGCCTTCCTGTACATCTCCCACGACCTGACCACGGTCCGGTACCTGGCGGACCGCATCGCCGTGATGTACCTTGGCCGGATCGTCGAGACCGGCCCGACCGAGCAGGTCTTCGAAAACCCTCGGCATCCCTACACCCGCGCCTTGCTGGAGTCGGCACCGACCTTGGACAAGCTTGGGCACTTGCCCGAGCCGCTGGAGGGCGAACTGCCCGACCCCACGACGCGATTCAAAGGTTGCCGGTTCGCGGGCCGATGCGTGCGCGCCCTGGACGTCTGCCGGACCCAAGACCCTGGGCCTTCGGAAGAGGGCCAGCACACTTACTTCTGTCACAATCCCGGCTAAGGCGTCTGCCATGAGTCACCCCGAGCCGGATTCCATCCACCCTGTCACCCCGAGCCGCGCTCTGGTGGATCAGGAGATTCGCGCCATCGAGCACGAGGTGCTCTCGATGGCGAGCGTCGCGGACGCCATGATCGCCGACGCGGTTCGCGCGCTTTCGACGCTCGACACTCCGCTGGCCACCGAGGTCATTCAGCGCGACGACGTCATCGACCATGCCGACTTGGATATCGAGGTGCGTTGCCTTCGGTTGCTCGTGTTGCACCAACCCCTGGCCAGCGACTTCAGAACCGTCGGGACCGTGCTCAAGATGGTCACCGATCTCGAGCGTGTGGGCGATTTGGCGGTAGATATTGCCAAGATCGCGCGCAAAATCGACCTCGACCACGGCTCCTCGGAGATGATCGACATTCGGCGCATTGCAGGCTTGGCCGCGCGGATGTTGCGCGATGCCATCGAAGCTTTCGTGAAGCGCGACATCGACATCGCCCACCGCGTGTGCGGCATGGACGACGAGGTGGACGACCTCTACCGCGCGTTTCGCGAGCAACTGCACGAAGCGATGAAATCCAAGCCGCATACGGTGGTCAGCGCCAGCTATCTGCTCCTCGCGATCCACCACTTCGAGCGCATCGCCGACCATGCCGTGAACATCGCCGAGCGTGTTGCCTTTATGGTCACCGGCCGCTTCGAGCAGCTGGCTTCCTCGCACAGGTCCGATTCGTGAGGGGGATTGGAATATGGAAGATGGATGAGCTTTCCCTCTTCCCCCATCCTTCTTCCTTCTTCCTTCTTCCTTCTTCCCCTCCCTACTACTTCAGTCCGCCCAACATGATGCCCTTCGTGAAATAGCGCTGGGTGAATAGGAACGCGACGAGCAGAGGCAGCATCACGACTACGGCGGCGGTCATCTGCAAGGGCCAGTTGGTTGCCCCGTAGCTGTTCTTGAAGACCGATAGACCGACTTCCAGCGTCCGCATCTCCATCGAGTTCGTTGCGAGCAACGGCCAGAAGAAGTCGGTCCACACGGCAAAGAACGAGAACGCGCCGGCAGTCGCCAAAGCCGCTTTGCTCAGGGGCATGATGACCTGCGCATAAATCCGCAAATCGCCCGCGCCATCCATCCGCGCGGCCTCTTCGAGCTCCTTCGGGATGGCGGCGAAGAACTGTCGAAACAGGAAGACGCTGAACGCGCTGCCAAGGCCCGGAACGATCAAGGCGGCGTAAGTGTTCAGCCACCCGAACCATCGAACCATCAGGTAGACGGGAATCTGCGTCACCGGGCCCGCGAACATCATGCTCAACAGGAACATCAAGAAGATGAAGTCCCGGCCTTTGAAGGTCAGCCGCGCAAATCCATAGGCCGCCAATGAGGCCACCAGCAACTGTCCAGCCACGACCACCGTGGTGACGACGATCGAGTTGAAGAAGAACCGCGCAACCGGGATGTCGGGCATGCTGAGCACGAACGCGTAGTTCTCCCAATGAAACTGCTCCCAACACCTCGTAGGATTGAACCCAATCAACTCGCATTGCTGGGGCCAAAGGGTCTGCATCGTGGGGATCGGCGCCTTGCTGGGATGCAACGAGACCAGCACCATCCAAGCGAAGGGCGCCAGCAGGAACACGGCCAGGAGGATAAGGGCGGCATAGACGACCACAACCCTAAGCGCCCTGACGAACCAGGAGCGAAGCCGAAGAGGTAGTTGCCGCTTTCGCTTCATCAGCTCACCGTCGTGCTGTACCCTTCCAGCTGGGATTTCATCGCGCGGAATTGCCAGTAGGCTACCGCCAGAATCGCGAGCAGCAAGATGAACGACTTGGCGCTCGCCAAGCCGACGTGAAACTTCTCCCACGCCTCCGAGTAGATGTGGTAGCCCACCACGTCGGTCGTTCCTTCAGGCCCGCCTCTCGTCATCATGTATACCGGTGTGAAGATCTGAAACGCCGAAATCGTCGACGTGACCAGCACGAAGAACGTCGTCGGCACCAACATGGGAAGGGTCACGTGCCAAAACGTCTTCCAGGGCGTAGACCCGTCCAGATCGGCTGCCTCGTACAGCGACGTGGGAATGGCGATCAAACCGGCCAGAAAGAGGATCATGCGGGGACCCAAGCCCGTCCAGATGGACATGAACACCAGCGCCCACATGGCCCAAGCCGGATGACTCAAGAAGTCGATGTTCTGCCCGAATCGCATCAGGATCGTGTTGATCAATCCGTGCTCGGGAAGGTACACGTAGATCCAGAGCATCGAAACCGCGACTCCGCTGCTGATCGCCGGAATGTAATAGAGGGTGCGGAACAAAGTGATGCCGCGAAGCTTCTGATTGATCATCAACGCGACGAACAGCGCGACGACCATCCCAACGGGAACGCTCACCAAGGTGTAGCGAGTCGAGTTCCACATCGCGTTCCAGAACGCTTGATCCTGGAGCGTGTCAGCGTAATTCTTCAGGCCGATGAACGGCTTGGAGTCCTTGAGCAAATCCCACTTGAAGAGGCTCAGATAGGCGGCATAAGCGATCGGAATCCACGCGAAGAGCAGCAAGTGGATCGTGGCGGGAGCAATGAACAGGTAGCCGATGGGTCGTTGCTTCACTTCGCGAACTCCTTGTCCACCTGGTTCGCGGCGTGGCGCAACGCTTCGGGGATCGGCTTGCCGCTCTTCAGCACACTGTCCATCATGTTCTGACCGATCGTTTCAACAGGGTTGTACTTCTCGACCTTCGCGCCCCAAGGCGGTCGGGCAGAGGGCACGATCTCGAAGAACTTGGCCTCACGAGGGTCCTTGGCAGCGATCTCCTCGGCCACGTCCCGGCGAGCCGACACCGCCAAGCCCAGGCGGGCGTACTTGCGCTGGACCTCCTCGGAGGTCATGTACTTGACGAACCGCCACGCCTCGTCCACGCGCTTGCAGTGCTTGCCGATCGCCCAGCCGGACTCGTACATGACCGTCTGCGACGAAGAGAGTTGCGTCGGAACGGGGGCCACGCCCACGTCGTCCATTGCCAACAGCGGCTTTCCATCGGAACCCTTGGGTGCGGCAGCGTAGCCGATGAGCGCCCAGTGCCCGCTGATTTCCATCGCGGCCTGCCCCTGGGTGAACAGGTCCACACCCATTGCGGCAGACTCGGACAGCGACGGCGAGACGCCTTCCTTCATCAGGGTGGCGAGGAACTCGACGCCCCGCTGCGTCTCGGGCGAGTCGAACGCTCCGGAAGACATCGTGCCCTCGGCGTTCAGCACGTCGCCGCCAGCATTCCAGATCCATGTGATCCATCCGGGCATCCAATTCGCGAACTTGAACCCGTAGACACCTCTTGAACGGTCGGTCAGCCGCTTGGCCGCATCGAGAAACTCCTCGTACGTCCAATGGTCCTTCGGATAGCCCACGCCCGCCGCATCGAAGAGCCTGCGGTTGTAGTAGAGGACCATCGGCGTGAAGTCCTTGGGGATGGCGTAAACCTGATCGCCTCGCCGCGCGATGTCCACCACGTTCGGAAAGTACGCGTCGAGGTCGAACGACTGGTCCTTGGCGATGATCGGCGTCAGGTCCTTGAGCACGCCGTTGTCCACGAACACCGCTGCGCTGGACGCATCGAGCAGCATGACCTCGGGCTCCGACCGTGCGATGAAGTTCAGGAGCATCTTGCGGACGTACTCCTGCGAGCCAGGGATCAACTCCAGTCGGATGTCGATGTCCGGGTTCTGGCGCTCGAATTCGGCGAAAATCTCGCGCTCCACCTTGGCGAACTCGCTGTCGTCGCCCGCTCCGCCCCACGTGGCGACCCTCACCACGGTGCGTCCGTCGCCCGTGATGGTGGAACACCCGCCGACCATGGCGAGCACCAGCAACGTAAGGCTCCGCACGAAGTGCTTCACAAGCCCGGTTCTACCCGTTCATTCCTGAACGGCGTCTTCCAAAGCCCGGCGAAAGGCATCTGGGTCGTTCACGCCGACCACGTCACGGGGGTCGATCCCTGCCGACCGCAGGGCATCTTCGTCAGCGTAGAATGCGTCCAAGCGGTCCGTCCAGTCGCGGACTCGCGAAGATCCCTCCGCTTTCGCCGCTCGGGCGTGCTCCCATGCCGATGCGCGATAAAGGGCGCACAACGGCTGGGTCCGCCCTTCGACAACCGGGATCGCCGCCTCATGTTGGCCCATCAACTCGAGCAACCCCCGCACCACCCCTGTGTGAAACCGCACCGCGTCGCACGAAACGACGAGTACAAGGGGTCTTGAGGGACTCCAATCCGCGAGCGCCGCCAACGGGCCGGAGAACGCATCCCCATCGGGCAGAAACGCCGCCCCGACGATCGGGCGTCCACCCAACACGGTCACCGGCACGTCCCCTTCGAGAAGCAGCCGCACCAAGCGCTCGAGGATCGGTTCGCCCCCCACGGGCAGGCGCGACTTGTCTTGGCCCATACGGCGGCTCGCACCGCCCGCCAACACGACGGCCTCCAGCGATTCCAAGGTCAGACCTCGACCACAATCGGCACGATGACCGGACGGATGCCCGCCTTCTTGTGCAGGTGCCGCTTGGCCAAGTCCGCCACGTCGAAACGCACTCGGTCCACGTCCTTCAGGTCGTCGCGCGAGAACGTCGAGAGTCCGTCGGCGATGAACTCCGAGAGGCCCGCGATGGCCTCGGGCTTGGCATGGATGCCGCGATGCTGGAACGTGGGCGGACCGACCAACTCGCCCGTATCCACGTCCACCACCACGGTGACGGCCACAAACCCATCGTTGCTCAGGTTCGAGCGGTCGCGCAACACGTCGTCGCTGATCCCCGGCTCGCCGCCCCGGTCCACCAGTACTCGGCCGAATTCGACGGGTTCGCCCAGCCACGCCGAACGCTCGTCCATGCACACCGGCACGCCGTCGCGCATTTCGAAGATGCGATGTTCGGCATGCCCCATCTCCAACGCCATGCGTCGGTACTGATGTTGGTGCCGGGGTTCGCCATGCACCGGCATGAGATAGAACGGGCGCGTGAGGTTGATCATCATCTTGAGTTCCTCTTGGTGCGCGTGTCCACTCACATGGATGGGCTGCGGTGTTTGGTAGAGCACCGTGGCCCCTTGCCGGAAGAGGCGATTCACCGTGCGCCAAATGGACGCCTCGTTGCCGGGGATCGGGCGTGCCGAGTACAGCACGGTGTCGCCCTTCTGGATCTGCAGCCGCGAGTATTCACCCTTGCTCATCTGCACCAACGCCGAGAGCGGCTCGCCCTGCGTGCCCGTGGTGAGAATGGCCAACTGGTGCGCCGGATACTGGGTCGAATCGCGCAACGCGATCATCACCCCCGGCGGCAGCTTCAAGTAGCCCATCTTCGCGCAGATCTCGATGGTCTGCTCCATGCGCCGACCGGCGATGGCCACCTTGCGTCCCATCTCCGCCGCCACGTCGATGGTCTGCTGCATGCGGTGGATGTTGCTGGCGAACGTGGTCAACAACACGCGGCCTTGCGCATTGGCGAACGCGTTTCGGAGACCGTTCTTCACCACGCTTTCGCTCAGGCTCCAGCCGGTTTCCTCGGCGTTGGTGCAGTCGCTGACCAGTGCGATGACACCCTCGCGCCCGAGTTCGCCCAGCCGCGTGATGTTCGCCATCTTGCCGTCCACCGGCGTGAAGTCGAACTTGAAGTCGGCGGTGAACAGCACGATGCCCTGCGCCGTCCGGACGGCCATCGCGCACGTTTCGGGAATGCTGTGCGTGATGCGGATGGGTTCGACGCTCAGCGAACCGGCTTCGATGATGTCGCCAGGATTGAAGATCCGAAGGTCGAACGCCTTCGCGCCCACCCGCTCTTCCAGTTTGGGTCGCAACAGGGCTGCGGCGAGCGGACTGCAATAGACCGGCACCTGCAACTCCCGCAGCAGGTAGGGGAGCCCCCCCACGTGATCCTCGTGCGCGTGCGTGATGAACACGCCCCGCACTTTGTCGCGGTTGGCGAGCAGGTAGCGGAAGTCGGGGATGACGATGTCCACCCCCAGCATTTCCTCGCTCGGAAACGAAAGGCCGCAGTCCACCACGACGATGTCGTCGCCCTGCCGCACCACGTTGCAGTTCTTGCCGATCTCGTCGGCGCCCCCGAGGGGGATCACTTGTACGAAGCTCATAGTGTTTGGGGGCCGCCCGCTGGCTCGTGCGCCGAGCGCAACCGACCACAGATCTCGTGGGCTCGGTCGCCGACGTGCTCCAGCTTGTGGAACGCGTCGAGGCAGCGCAGCAGGATGGCGGCGTTCGAGGGATTCTCTCGAAGCATTTCCAGAAGGACCGAACGCGCTTCGGCGTACGCGCTGTCAATCTCGCGCTCCAGTTCTTCGATGTCTTCCACCAAGCCGCTCTCGTAATCTCCATAGAGCCGGAGCGCTTCCGAGAACGCACGGCGGGCCAATTCGCCCATGCGCTGAAGGTTCAAGCGAAGTTCGATGGGAAAGTTGCCGCCAATCTCGCGGGAGCAACGCGCCAACTTGAGCGCGATGTCGGCCGTGCTTTCGATTTCACCGACGACACCCAGCGTCGCAGTCAGAAACCGCAAATCGCTGGCGACGGGCGATTCCTGCATGATCAGCACGACCGTTTCGCGCACGATCTCGTTCTCGCGACGGTCGATGTCGGTCTCTTCCTGCTTCAAGCGGTCGAGTTGCGACCCTTCGTTGCGAGCCACCACCTCGACAGCATCCCGCAACATGTCCAACGTGCGCGCACCCATTTCCGCCACTTGGCGGCGGAGTTGGGCGATTCGTTCATCAAAGTGCGCGCGGAGGGTCATGGGTGCGGGGAGATAATCCCGGTATTGTACCGCCAGCGATGCTTGCACCCGGAATCTATCCCGCATCGGTCACGCCCTTCGACTCATCCGGCCGCTTGGATGCCGAGTCCCTGGCCCGCTTGCTCGCCGGATTCGAAGCCGCCGGATCCGAGGGCGTCGTGCTCGCCGGCACGAATGGCGAAGGCCCCAGCCTCTCCGCCCCTGAGAAGCGCGACCTGGTCGNNCGCCAAACCTCTTGCCGGAAGCATGGCGTTGATCCTCGGCATTGCGACGCCCAGCCTTTCCGAAGCCGTTTGGCTCGCCAAGCAAGCGGCCAAGGAGGGGTGCATTGCGGTTCTGGTGATGCCGCCCGCCTATTGGCGCAACGTGGGCGAGGAGGCTGTTTCTGCTTGGTTTTTGGCGCTGATGGACGCTTCCCCGCTTCCGGTGATCGCTTACAACCACCCCGCGATGACGGGCCTCCCGCTCACGCGCGCCATCGTGCAAGCGATCTCGGCCCACGAGCGGTTTGCGGGGATCAAGGACTCGAGCGGCTTTCCCGAGAACCTGCCCATGTATCGAGAGGCTGTGCCCGCGGGGAAAGCGATTCTGGTCGGCGACGAGACCCTGCTCGCCGACGCACTACGCCACGGTTGGACGGGCTCCATCAGCGGCGCCGCCAACGTGCTCGCCCCACATCTGGTTCAGATCGTGCGCGATCACTTGGCAGGCGACCGCGAGAGCGTCGAAGAGCGACAGGCCCTCATCCAGCCGCTCCTCGAAGCCATTCGGTCCTCGCCCCAGCCCGCGACGCACAAGGGAGTCCTGCGATCGTGGGGTCGCTTGGCCAGCGACAGCGTGCGCCTGCCCCTCAGAACAGAGCCAACCGCCGCCCGACGAGTCTTGGAACTCATCGAGGCGACGGTTGGCGCGATTCGCTAGTGGGAAGCGTTAGGCTTTGCGGCGGCGTCGGGCGAGCAGACCCAGACCGCCCATGGCGAGCGCGATCATCGAGCCGGGCTCGGGGACGGGGTTCGCCGTGAACTCGAGATTGTCGACGGCCAAGCCGTGGTCGTTGCCGACGTCGTTCAGGTCCACCCAGCGGATCCACAGGTCTTCGCCCGGGTTCCACGTGAGACCGGTGACGGTGTTGCTGATCGCCGCCTGATTCGCAGACAGGTTGCCGTCCAAGGGTCCGGCGACGCTCGTGGCAATGGGACCGGTGAAGTCCAGGCCTGCAAAGCGGGTGTAAGTCGGGTCGGCCGAGTAGCCGACGGTGCCGCCCGCCGTCTGCTGGTCCTCACCGATGTTCGTACCGCCGATCTTGTACGAAAAGAGAAGGGAGTGCTGGGTCAGGTTGTTGCCGTCTCGCCACTGCTCGCCGGTGTAGCTCAGCGTGAACTCGTTGATCACGCCACCCGTGTTGTTCGTGAGCCGGACGCCGTAGGCCAGATGCTCTACCGAACCCGATGCGACCGAGCCGATGGCCCGCTCTGTCGAACCGGAGGTGCCGTAGGAGTTCAAGGCACCGGCATTCGATCCGCCGTCGTTCGCGTTGTACTGCTGGGTGAGCACGGTGTTCACGTCGTTCACTCGGCGCAGGTACCAGCCGCTGAGGGTCGAATTGTCGGTCCAAGCGTTGGCGGAACCCGTGTTGAGCAGGGTGTCGAAGTCCTCGGTGTAGGACCCGGTGAAGTTGATCTGGGCCGACGCCTGAACGGCGATAGCGGAGAACGCGAGGCAGAATACGGTCTTGCGAATCGTCATAACACTACTCCATGCGGAACGTCCAAGGACTGTTCCAACTCGGCGGCGCCTCTAACGGGCCCCTGCCAATGTCATCAGTATAGCCCCATGTCCCTCCCGTGTCAACCCCTGCGGCCAGAAGGATCGTTAAGGTTCACAATCTGGGGAGATGGTGCGTTCCGTCCTCGTGATCCCCGGCTTGGTCGGCCAACCAGGCGAGTCGTCCGCCACAATTGCGCTGCCGAACCTCGCCCCGTTGGCTGCCGAGAGCGACGTCGTCCCCCTCGCTCCAGAGACTCCCGAAGGCCTGCGCGAAGCGGCTTGGCTGGGCCTGAACCCAGCCGAGCACCCCGTGGCGGACGGTCCCTTGCTGGTCGCTGGGTTGGGCGAGAAGCCTCCCGAACGGGCCGTGTGTCTGGTCGCCACCTGGGGCACGCTTGGCGCGACGCTTGCCGAAGCGCCCCGCATGGAACCTCACGAGGAAGCGGAGGCATCGGCCGCGATGCGACGCCTTCAAACGCCCCGCCTGTTCTGGCTGACGGGTGAGCAACCCCATAACGCGCTCGTCTGGTTGGACGGTCCGATCGAGTTTTCGACGACCCCGTTCGACCAAGCCGTCGGACACGAGTACCAGACGCAATGGCCCGCGGGAGACGGCGACCAAGTCCTCCGGCAGTTCATCGAGGACTCCCACGAAGTCCTGTCGGCCCTTGAGTTCAATCAACGAAGGCTGGATGGCGGCGCGCCGCCCGTGGATGTGGTTTGGCCCTGGGGGCAGGGGTGGATGCCCCGGATGCCCAATCTAGCCCTGCGCTATCCACCTGCGACGGTCCACACCGATTCGCTCAGGGTCCGGGGTCTTTGCAGACTGACGGGGTTGACGTCCAAACGCGCTCTCTCGCGGGGCTTCGGCGACGATTGGGCGTTTGTCAAGGACCTGGGTCCGACCTCGTTGGTCGTGATCGAGGCGTTCGCCACGCTTCGGCGAGCGGGTCGGGCCGAGGAACTCGGATGGCTCGGCAAGCGCCTCGACACGCACTTGTTCGACTTGTTTCGCCCCTTGCCGCCCTCAGCAGGTTCGCACCTTGTCATACTAAGTCCCAGCGACACCGGCCCCGGTCTCATGCTCGAACGCTCGGCCGACTCGCGAGGCGGAACCACGCCTTTCGATGAACGGGCGCTCGAAGATGCCGGGCGGGCAGGGCGAACCACCTGGGACGTCGTCGCGCGAGTCATGCGTTCATGGACATCTTGAAAACCCTCAGCCTGTCGCTCTCGCTTGTTCTCTTTGGCTCGACCGCGGTCGCCCAAGATGCGGCACGAGTCGCGTTGGAGGCACGCGAGAAGCAAGGACTGGAGCAGGCGCTCTACATCGGCAATCTGACGGTCTCCGACCTCAAGTTCGAGAAGAAGCTCTTCCGACACGCGGGTCGCTCGGCCGTCGTGGACATGTCGCTGGACGATCCCTTGACCGCAGCCGACTTGCTGCTTGGCGCGCATGCCGATGCCCTCGGTCTCCCGGCGTCCCGCGCATTGGAGATGGGCCGCGAGCGCTTCCTTTCCCGCACAAGACCGGCGCGCATTTTCGCCCAAGCGCCCGCCGACTTCCTGCGTGGTGTGCCCAACGATTTCGGCGCCCTCAAGACGCCTATCGGCAACCTGCTCTACGCGATCCGGCAAGCCAACGAAGAAGTGCGCGCCGCCACCTCGCGTCTGGAACCCGCCGAGCGGAGGACGCTCATCGAGAGTCTGCCCGCACTGGCTGTGGAAGAACCGATGATTCGGTTCGCGTTCGCGCGTGACCCCAACCGCGACCGACGCGCCGTCTTCGCTTTGCTGGAACGCGTGGACCTCGACGCGATCGGGGCGGCGGGAGCGTCGCTGGCCGCCGCCATCGAGCGCGAGATGCCCGGGCTCAAGGCAGCCGCAGAGAAGGAAGATCTGGCCGCTCGCAAGGTCACCGTGCAGGGCATGGTGCTCGCCATAGGCGGCAAAGGCTCCGACCGTCACGAAGACACGAACGCCGTGCTGACCCTCGACTTCGGCGGTGACGACGTGTATGTTGGGCGCCACGGTGCGGGTGCGGGGTACGCCTCGGTCCTGATCGACCTCGACGGAGACGACCTCTACAAGCCGATGGATCTGAGCATCGGCGCGGGCCTGCTCGGGATCGGCCTCGCCTACGACCTCAAAGGCAACGATCGGTACTTCACGCAATCGCTCGCGTTGGGTTGCGGGATCGCTGGTGTCGGGTTGCTCGACGACGCCTCCGGCGACGACGTGTACGATTCGATGACGCTCGCCCAAGGCTTCGGCCAGTTCGGCATCGGCATGCTGCGCGACGGCTCCGGCGACGACCGATACGGGCTGCGGCTCTACGGCCAAGGTGCCGCGCGCACTTCGGGCATCGGTTGGCTTCTCGACGGCGACGGCTCCGACCAGTACCGGGCTGGAGGCATGATCCTCAACTCGCCGCTGTTCGCCGACGTTCACTATTCGTTCGCGCAAGGCTATGCCAGCGGCTACCGCGAGGACACGGGCGGCGTTCATGGCGGCATCGGTCTGCTTACCGACGCATCGGGCGACGACACGTACATCGGCGAAACCTACTGCCAGGCCGCGAGCTATTGGTACAGCTTGGGCAGCCTTTACGATGGGTCTGGCCACGACACCTACACCGCCCACCACTACGCCCAAGCCAGCGCCATGCACGCGACGGCGGCGTACCTCTTCGACTTGGCCGGCGACGACGCCTACGCCGTGAAGTTCGGCGCGTCCCATGCCATTGGACACGACTTCGGCGTCGCCTTCCTCCTTGACCGAGCGGGCAACGACGTCTACGCCGGGCGCGATAGTCGGCCCGGCATCGGAGTGGCCAACGGACTGGGCATCTTCCTGGACGCCTCGGGAGAGGATCGGTACATGGGTCCTGCGGGTACGGGCAGCGCGGCCCGCGGCTCGGGTTCTCTGGGCGTGTTTGCCGACTTGGACGGTCCAGATCTCTATCGCGCAGGTTTGGCCGACGCCGCCGCTTCGGTGGCCACGATGTGGGGAGTCGCCCTCGATGCGCCTTCGACGGCTCGGGCCGCTCCAACGGGTACGGCGACCGGAGGTGGACCTCGGCCGACTCCTGGGAGCCAGCCGGTCCCCTCGCAAGACGCTTTGGGAGTTCTCTACGATCAGGCGACCCAGTGGGCGGTCGGAACGGCCGCCGCGCAAGTCGAGTCCGCGCTCAACAACCTGCTGGGCATCGGCCAGCCCGCATTCGAGTGGATGGTCAACCAAAGGCTCGCCGGAGCGGACCGGCTCGAGTTGCGTGCGTTTGCATTCATGATCGAGCATCTCGGCGCACCGGCCCGTGCCTTGGTCGCCCCCAAGATCGCCAGTCCCAACGTCGAGGAGGCCCGAGCGGCGCTATCGTTGGTCACCACCTCTCGCGCCATCGAAGCAGCACCGTACCTGGCACAAGTGCTTGGCAATGCCGTACACCAGCGATCGGCCGCGTCGGCCGCAGGTGCGGTCCTCGGCGGGAGGATGAACGAAGTGCCAGCCGCTGTTCGCTCGGGAATCGTAGCCCGTTTGAGCGAGATGGCCGGCATGGGCGACCGTTCCCTTGCTCTAGCCGCGATGGTTTCGTTGGCCGACATCGCCGACCCGGTGTCGTTCTCTACGGCAGAGGCCGCCCTGCTTCGCGAGGACCTACCGATCCGCCGAGCCGCGCTGGCTTACGTCGCCAAGTTCGGCGAGCAGGCGAGGATGACCGGATCGCGATTGGCTTCCAGCCCCGACGAGCGAACCGCGCGGATCGGCATCGAAGTCTTGGCCGCAGTGGGTGACCCCGCCGCGCTGGCTGCCGCAGGCAAGTACCTGAAGGACACGCGCGCCGGCTTGCGTATCCAGGCAGCCTTGGCGCTCGACAAGCGGTGCCCCGCCGAGTTCCGGGCCGACCTGCTGGCCCTGCGGCAGGATTCGAACCCGTGGGTCAAGGCCGTGGCCTCGCGCATCGAGCCGGGCCGGTGACGTGCGGATTCTTCTGCTCTCGGCGAAGTGGCTGGGCGACGCCGTCAACACTACGGGCGCCGTAGCCGCGATCCAAGACGCCCACCCCGGCGCGGAGATCGTCGTCTCCGTCGGCGCACCGGGGGCCGGCGTGTTCCACGGCTGGCCGGGAATCGAAGTGTGGGAGCGGCCCAAGAAGTTAGGGCTCAGGGAGCAGGCCGCCCACTTTGGCCGCATTCGGTCGAGGGGATTCGACCTGGCCGTTCACCTCGAGGTCTCCCGATCCCTGACCCGCTGGGTGCGGCTGGCGGGCATCCCAAGGCGGATCGGCGTCGCCAAGACGGACGACGGCCACGGGCTTCATGCCGCCACCCAGCCGAGTCCGGACGAGCACGAGGTGCGGGGGCCCATCCCGCGAATCCTCGACCTGCTCGGCTTGCCCGCACACGAGCCCGACCTTCGGCTGACGGCTGCCGAGGTGCGCGCGGGCCAGGAGCGTCGGTCGCAACTCGACGAGCGACCCGTGATCGCCATGCATTTGGGAGCCTCGAACATGCGCAAGCAGTGGGACCTCGGGCAGGCGGCGGACTTGATTTGGCATTTGGAGTCGCTTGGAAAACAGAGCGTCCTGATCGGTGGGCCCGGCGACACGACTCTGATCCCGGACGCACCATGCGCGGCTTGGGCTGGAACGATGTCGGTGCGCGAAATGACCGCCTTTCTGGCGTGTGCAGAGGGCTTCGTCGGCAACGATAGCGGCCCAATGCACATCGCCGGAGCGCTAGGATTGCCGACGGTGGGGCTGTTCGGGCCCACAAACCCTGCCCGCTATAGCCCGCCTGGCCAGCGATCCGTCACGCTCAGACGCTGCGATTGCCCGTTCCTCGCGCAGGACAGCAACGACGACTGCGATGGGCGATGCACGCGGGCCATCCCTTGGCGGGATGTGGCGGACGCTCTGACGACCGTCCTGGAACGCTAGCTCCAGACCGCGACCGGCAGTTCCGTTTCGACCCGCACATCGGCGTGCCGAGGGCGCACGCGCAGCGCATACCCCCAGTGGCCTGCCACGTTCAATCCGACCGTCGCCGAATAGTGGAACGGCCCCGAACCCGTGGGCGCACCCAAATCCTGCACCTGGCTCGAGCCAAGTTCCTGATTCGGACCGACCCGGCCCACCAATGCCTCGACAACGACGTCCTCTGGTCGCAGCGAGCCGAGGTCGACGGTCGCCCGAACCTGGAACGACCCACCCAGGGGGTTGACGCCTTTGAGATCGTCCTCTACGCTCAGGACCTTGACGCCGCCCCAAGCCGATTCGACCCGTTCCTTCCAGAGCCAAGCGGCCTCGGCGCGATGGAGGTCGCCACTCAGCCCCTTGAAGGCTCGGTGCGCGGGCAGGTACGCCTTCGCGACGTAGTCCTCGACCATGCGCACCGTGCTGAACCGGTGCGAGAGTTCGGTCATGGACGAGCGGATCATCTCGACCCATGCTCGGGGCGGATCTCCGTTGAGCCGCTGATAGAATCGCGGCACGATCTGCTCCTCGAGAATCTGATACAGACGGACCGAGTCGAGCCAATCCTGGTGCGCCTCGTCGCCGACCTGCGTCCGGTCGCCGATGGCCCAGCCCACCGAAGGGCTGTAGCCCTCGTCCCACCAGCCATCGAGGATGCTGAGGTTCAAGCCGCCGTTGGGCACGACCTTCATGCCGCTCGTGCCGCTGGCCTCCATCGGCCGTCGCGGGTTGTTCAGCCACACGTCCACGCCCTGGACCAACTGCCTCGCCACGGCCATGTCGTAGTCTTCGACGAAGACGACGCGCGACTGCGCGCCCTCGCTCTCGATGAACTGGAACAACTGCTGGATAAACGACTTGCCGCCATCGTCGCGAGGGTGGCTCTTCCCCGCGATCACGATCTGCACGCCTCGCTCGGCATGGAACAGCAGCCGCTTGAGCCGAGCACGGTCGGCCAACAGCAGCGTTGCCCGTTTGTACGTGGCGAACCGTCGGGCAAAGCCGATCGTCAACAGGCGCGGATCGAGAATCTGATCGGTGGGTACCTGGCCCCCTCGGCGGACGACGTCCTGCTCGTGCCGATTGCGCACGAAACGCACCAGATCGGCCCGTTGCCGCTCGCGCACCGCCCACAGCTCCTCATCGGGGATCGTGGACACCCGCTTCCAAACGTCCGGACTCGTGGCCTGAGCCCACTCGGAACCCAAGTGACGCTCCAACAGTTCGGCCATGCGACGCCCCACCCAAGTGGGCGTATGGATGCCGTTGGTGACCGGGTCAATGGGCACCTCGTCCTCGGGTATTTCGGGCCAACGGCCCTTGAACAGCGCGCGGGAGACTTTGGCATGGAGTTCGCTGACCCCGTTGATTCGATTGGCGTTGTTCATGGCCAAGACGGCCATGTTGAACCGTGGGTCGCCGGCAGGGCCCAGCCGTCCCAGGTCGGCGAACTCGTCGAACGGAATGCCGAGCGACTCGGCCACGCCGGAGAAGTACCGGTGGACCAAGTCTTGGTTGAACAGGTCGAACCCAGCGGGAACAGGCGTGTGCGTCGTGAACACGTTGCCCTGTCGCGTGGCCTGGCGGGCGACCGCATAGCTGCACCCGTTGCGCTCCATGTACTGGCGGATGCGCTCGACCGAAAGAAATGCCGCATGACCCTCGTTCATGTGGCACACGGTCGGCTGGACGCCCAACGCTTGGAGAGCTTTCATGCCCCCGATTCCCAAGATGAGTTCCTGCCGCAGACGAAGTTCCTCATCGCCGCCGTAGAGCGTGTCCGTGATGGTCTTGTCGTCGGGTGCGTTGTCCATCACGTTGCTGTCGAGCAGGTAAAGCGGCACACGCCCCACGTCTGCCCGCCAAACCTGACACGTGATCACGCGATCGGGTAGGTCCACGCGGACGCGAATGGGCTGTCCATCGTCGCCCCGCTGGAGCGTGAGCGGCAACTGGTAGAAGTCGATGTTCGGATAGTGCTCCTCCTGCCAGCCGCTCGGGTTGAGCCGCTGGCGAAAGTAGCCCCGCGAGTACAGCAGTCCGACGCCGACCAAGGGGATGCCCAGGTCGCTCGCGGCTTTGAGGTGGTCGCCGGCCAGTACGCCGAGACCTCCCGAGTAGATCGGCATCGCTTCGCTCACTCCGAACTCGGCGCAGAAGTAGGCGATGCAAAGGTCGGGGTCGGAACTCCGAAGATGGGCGTCGAACCAAGTGGGTTGCTTCAGATACCGCTCAAGGTCCTCCGCAACCACACGCATCTTGGCCAGGAGCACCTCGTCGGCGGCGAGCCGCTCCAAATCCGCCGGGGTGAGGCGACGGATCATCTGGACCGGGTTGTGCCCCACTTCTTCCCACAGCCGTTTGTCGATGCTTCTGAACAGGTCGCGGGTGGTGTGCGACCACGTCCATCGGAAATTGGTGGCGATTCGCTCCAAGGGCCGGAGGCTATCGGGCAGTTCGGCCACAACTTCAAAGGATCGCGTGTACTTGGGATGTCTCATGGCAAGGGGCGCAGGAGACGTCGTCGTCGTCCGCCGGGGTCCAAGTATGGCAGACCGCGGGCGGCTAGGCCGAGCCGCGCTTTGCCCGCTCCAGCATCATGAACTCGCCCAAGTTCTCGACCGTGATGATCCCAAGGAGCCGCTCTTCCACCATGACCAGGATCGGCGTTCGGTCCTCGGCGAACATCTCGAGCACCGAATCCAGCGGCGTATTGGGAAGAACGGCGCGGTAATCCCGGCGCATCGCGCCTCCCACGTAGGAGTCCGGGCCGCTCGCGGTCATCGCTCCGGCGAGCTCGTCTCGACCCAGCAGACCCAACACCCTCCCTTCCAGCATCACGGGAAACGCCTGCTGCCACCCCTGAACGACCATCGTGGCCGCTTCCGACAGCGTCGCGTTGGGCGAGAGCGTCCGGAACCGGGTCATCATCGCGTCGAGGGCCAGCTTGTTCGCGGTCAGCGAGTGCCCCACCGCGCTGGCGACCTCCTGCCCCGCGCCGAGGAACACGAACGCGGCGATGATCATGAGGACGATCTGCTGACCGAAGACGCCCAAGAAGAACAGCACGACGGCCAGAAACTGGCCGATGCCCGCCGCGATGCTGGTCGCCTTCGTCTCGCCGATCCGCATGGCGAGAACGGCTCGCAGAATCCGTCCGCCGTCCATCGGAAACGCGGGAAGCATGTTGAAGCCAAACAGAAACAGGTTCGCTTCGAGCAGGGCCACCACCAACGACTGCTCTCCCAGACGAGCGGTGAAGTCGAGCGTTTGGCCCGTGGACCACACGATCGGGGCCAGGACGGCAACGATGGCCAAGTTGACGGCCGGCCCCGCGATCGTGATCCAGAACTCTTGTTTGGGATTCGGGCGTCCTGTGAGCATGGCGACACCCCCGATGGGATAGAGCGTGATGTCGCGGATGCCGATGCCGCACTTGAGGGCGGTCAGGGCGTGCCCGAGTTCGTGCAGCAACACGCACGCGAACACGGCCACGACGATGCCGATGGCGCGGGGCGCATCCTTCCCTGCCGGCAAGCCGATCCACACGAGCAACAACAGGAACGTGAAGTGCACGCGGATGGGAATGCCTGACACGGTGGCCAGCCGAAACGACCAGGGGCTCTGAGGGCGCGACATGCGGCGTTGATAGGGCGCTAGTATCCCCCATCGCGGCGCAGCGCACCGGGACGAGGATGGCGCTCCAAACAATGGCCCTGGTTCGTCACAATACATGCGGGCGACCGCCGCGGAGGTTCCACTTCGCCCTCTTCGCCCACCCCCGTCTCTCGTTTTCATGAAGTTCGTTCACCTGCACAACCACACCGAGTACAGCCTCCTCGACGGCGCCAACCGCATCCCGGACATGGTCGCTCGCACGAAGGAACTCGGCATGGACGCGCTAGCGATTTCGGACCACGGCGTGATGTTCGGGGTGATGGAATTCTATTGGGAGTGCCAAAAGAAGGGCGTCAAACCCATCATCGGCGTCGAGGCTTACATCGCGCCGCGCGGCATCGCCCGACGACAGCAGGAGGACCCGCTCTACCACCTGTTGCTCCTTGCTCAGAACCTGCAGGGCTACCGCAACCTGTGCAAGCTCTCCTCGATCGCGGCACTCGACGGCTTCTACGGCAAGCCCCGGATCGACTACGACATCCTCGAGAAGTTCAGCGAGGGTGTCATCGCCACCAGCACCTGCTTGGGCAGCGAGATCAACCAGACCCTGCTCGCCGGCGATTACGAGGAGGCGCAGCGAATTGCTGGCCGCTACAAGGAGATCTTCGGCCCGGACCGCTACTTCATCGAGTTGCAGGACCATCGCCTTCCCGAGCAGGCCACGATCCGCGAACCGCTCATCCGCATCGCCCGCGAGCTGGACCTCAAGCTCATCGCCACGAACGACGCCCACTACCTCTGCAAGCAGGACCACAACCCACACGACGTGCTGCTCTGCATCCAGCTCGGGAAGCAACTCGCCGAGCCCAAGCGCATGCGCTTCGAGACCGAGGAGTTCTACATCAAGTCGCCGGAGGAGATGCTGGAGCTGTTCAAGGACGTTCCCGAGGCACTGGAGAACACCAACCTGATCGCCGAAATGTGCGAGGTCGATCTTGGCAAGCAAGAGGCCACCATGCCCGACCCGGACCTCCCAGAAGGCGAGACCCCCGCGTCGTACCTACGGCAACTGTGCTTCGATCGCTTGCCCAAGCGCATGGCCCACGCGGACGACCAAGCCGCCGCCCGCCTCGAGTACGAACTCGGTGTCATCGGCACCACGGGTTTCGAGTCGTACTTCCTTTTGGTCAAGCAGTTCACCGACTTCGCCCGCGACCGGGGCATCAACTTCGGCTTGCGCGGCTCGGCGGCGGGCTCGCTGGTGTCCTACTGTCTGGGGATTTCGGACGTCAACCCGCTGGACTACGACCTCACGTTCGAGCGGTTCCTCAACCCCGAGCGATTCTCGATGCCCGACATCGACATGGACTTCGAGGACGCCCGGCGCGATGAGATGATCCAATGGGTCTCCGAGAAGTACGGCACGGACCACGTGGCGCAGATCGTGACGTTTGGTACGCTCGGCGCGAAGGCTGCGATCAAGGACTGCGGGCGCGTGATGGGCTACACCCCGCAAGAGACCGACAAGATCTGCAAAGTCATTCCCACCAATCCCAAGATCACGCTGGCGAAGGCGCTGGAAGAAAGCCACGACTTCCGCGAGATGGTCGAGCGGGATCCTCGGGTGCGCGTGCTGGTGGACACGGCCAAGTCGGTCGAAGGCATCTCGCGCCACTCGGCGGTGCATGCGGCGGGCATCGTCATCAGCAAAGAGCCTTTGGTCGAACACATCCCCCTCTACCGGACCAACGAGGGCATGCCCGTGACGGCCTTCGAAATGGGCGTCTTGGAGAAGATCGGCCTGCTCAAGATGGACTTCCTGGGCCTCTCGAACCTGACGGTCCTTTCGCGCGCGGTCGAGCAGATCGAACGCACCAAGGGAGTCAAGGTGAACGTCGGCCAAATCCCGCAGGACGACGCGAAGACCTACGACATGCTGAGCCGCGCCGAAACCACCGGCGTGTTCCAATTGGAATCGCCCGGCATGAAGCGGTACATCAAGGAACTCAAGCCCCAGAACATCCGGGAACTGGCCGCCATGGTCGCCTTGTTCCGGCCGGGCCCGATGGACCACATCCCCACGTTCATCGACAGCAAGTTCGGGCGAAAACCAATTACCTACCTGCACCCTTCGATGGAGCCAGTGCTCCGCGAGACGTACGGCGTCATCGTGTACCAGGACCAGGTGCTCAAGCTGGTGCAGGCGATGGCCGGGTTCTCCCTCGGCAAAGCCGACATCCTCCGCCGAGCCATGGGCAAGAAAGATGCCAAGGCCATGGACTCGATGCGTGTCGAGTTCGCCCAGGGGGCCCAAGAGCGGGGCATCCCCGAAGAGACGGTCAAGGCTGTTTGGGAGTTGCTGCTTCCCTTCGCGGGCTACGCGTTCAACAAGGCACACGCGGTTTGTTACGCCATCCTGGCCTATCAGACGGCTTATCTGAAGGCCAACTACCCCGTCGAGTACATGGCGGCCATGCTGTCGTCGTTCCGCGAGAACGCGGGCAAGGTGACCACGCTGATCGAGGAATGCCGCCGGATGAAGATCCCGGTCATCCAGCCCGACGTGAACGAGTCGGGCCTCGACTTCACCATCACGAACGACTCGATCCGCGTGGGTTTGGCTGCAATCAAGGGCGTGGGAGCGGGCCTGGTCGAAGGCATCCTTGCCGAACGGGGTGGCTATCCGGGCGACCCCGAGTACAAGCCGTTCACCCACCTGTACGAGTTCTGCGAACGCACGCGCCACCACGGGATGAACAAGACGGCTCTTGAGGCGATGATCCGCGTCGGCGCGTTCGACAGCATCGAACCCAACCGCAACGCCTTGCTCCACGTCGCCGAAGGGGCCATGGCTTACGCCGAATCGGTCACCCGCGACCGAGCCGTGGGCCAGGACTCGCTGTTCGACCAAGGCGCCGCAACCGAGTCCACGACGCAACGCCACTACCCGCCGATCCCGCCCGCCGACCCGCCAACGCGCTCGGTCAACCTGGCTTGGGAGAAGGACGCCTTGGGCATCTACGTTTCGGACCACCCGTTGCGCGGCTTCCGCATGGCCCTCCGGCGCGTGGCCACCCACGAATGCGCAGTGATCCCCGAAGCACCCGATGGCGAACAGGTGCGCTTGGCGGGCGTCATCGCTAGCCTGCGCATCACCACGGTCAAGAAGAGTGGCGAACGGATGGCCACTCTGGTGCTGGAGGACTTTAGCGGGCAGGTCGAGGTGTGCGTGTTCCCTCGCACCTACGCGCGGGTGAAGGACCGGCTGGAGAAAGACTCGGTGGTCAAGCTGCGCGGTGCGGTGCGGCATCAGGAGCGCGCGGGCAACAAGACGGTGGACGTGCGTTTGGACGATGTCGAGCCCCTCGGTGAGGAGCCCGACATCGGGCCAAACGGTGCCGACGATGCGAAGTTGGTGATCCAGATCGACCGGGCCAAGGCGCGACAACTGATCGGGCTCAAAGACCTTGCGTCGCGGTACCGAGGCACGACGGAACTGGTTCTCCAAGTCATGCCGAACGACCGCTACCCGATCCTCAGTACGGGCTACTATGTGGACCACAACCCAGAATTCCTCGACGAGCTGAAGGCGCTGATTCCCGCGTGTCGCGTCGAGTTCTGGGACGACTCGTTCGGGCAGGAGTCCCACGAAGAGACCGAGTCTCCCAAACAGGAATGGGCCCTGCAGGAAAGCACACCGGCATGATGTCGAACCTACGAACCTTTGTCGCCGCGCAACGCCTCGCCATCTTCGACCGCCTCAAGGCGGGCCTCGCGCCCGAGGTTGGCGAGTTCGATCCCGCCGCCTTTCAGGAGGCCCGGACCAAGGGCGCGCCTCAGATGGGCTCGACGGTGTACCGCCCCGACCAGATCCGCCTCGAGTTCATCTACTCCGACCCCCAGGGAGGAACGATGGTCTTCGTGGTCTGCGTGACGCCGCCGGAACGCATCGTCGCTCTTCCCGTCCCCGCTTGGGTCGTCGAAAACGTCTGGCAGGGAGAGGTGCATGGCTCGCACGGGTTCGAATCGGAGGCTCGTGCTCTGGTGGAGGCCTTCCGCGCGTCACTCGAGCCAGAGGCCAATGCCGCGTTCTTCGAGGCGGCGAAACCGATCGGACGGAGTTAAACGTCTAGAGTCGGGCGAAAACGTACGGTCCCTCGAAGAAGACGAGTCCTTCGAGTTCCAGCATCGTGAGCGACGAGGCTACTTCGTCGGGTTCCATGCTCAGCCTCTCGGCCAGGTCGTCGGCGGTCAACCGTTCGCCGCGGAGCGCTTCGAGTATCGGGGCATATTCCGGGTGGGTCGCCGTGCCCATATGCGCGTGACCGTCCCACCCCATGGCATCGGCGATCACCTCGGGCCGCTCGGCCAGAGTCGCCTTGCCTTCGCGAATCAGGGCGTGCGAGCCGTCGAACGTCCGCAGTTCGATGCTGGCCGGCACGGCAAACAGGGGGCGACGCAGTTCGGAGGCATGCAAGGCGGAGTTGAGCGCACCCGATTGGCCCGGCGCTTCCACCACCACGACGGCATCGGCCAACTGCACGATGAGCTTGTTGCGAAAGAGGGGCCAAGTCGGCATCGCCTTCGACCCCAGGGCGAACTGGCTGACCAGGCACCCTTGCCCCGCGATGCGCTCGAACAGCGATGCGTTCACACGGGGCATCAGCTTGTCGAGAGGGCTGGGCAAGACGGCCACCGAGGTGCCTCCGGCGGCCAGTGCCGCCTTGTGGGCCTCGGAGTCGATGCCGACCGCTCCACCGCTGACCACGCACACGCCTCGCTGAGCGAAGAACTCGGCGTACTTCCAAGCCACCGCTCGCCCATAGGGCGTCGCGCTTCGGGTGCCGACGATCGCCACGGTTGGTTGGCGCAACACGTTCACATCGCCGCGGACGGAGACGGCGGCCAAGGTATCCAGCGGCCTGGGAAACTCGTCTGGACCGTACAACGAAACGTCGAGCGGGGGCTCCCAAACGACCGATGGTGCGGGACCACCGAAGGCCCGCACCATCGCTTCGTGCAACGAGCGACTATCCGCCGCCGAGTCCACCCCGAGCACCGCCTCCAGCACCCGGAGGGCCTCCAGCGGGATTCGTGCCGGCACCGGGCCGAGCCAAAGGCGCAAGCGAGTTGTCGATGAACAACACGAACTGCTTGCTGCTCTCGTTGCCCATCCAGTCCTTTGCCTTCACGACGATGGTCTTGCGACCGTCGGCCAGCGGCTTGTTCTTGCCGAGCAGGCTGAATCGCACGATGGCGAAGCCGTCGCGGCCGAACTCGGTGTCGAGCTTCTGACCATTGATCTCGACGGAAACCGTGTCCGGCTTCACGCCGCCCGCCGGGTCAGCAACGGTAAAGAAGAGCTCGAGTTGGCGACCGCTCACCTGTGCGCCACCCTCGGGCCAAGCCATCCCGATTTCGGGGCCCTCAAGGTCCACGCCGAGGTTCTTGTCGAACGCGAGCAGGCTGCCATCCATCGCGAGGACCAGCAACGTGTCGCCTACGATCACTGGCGCGCCTGCTGCAGGGATCGAGAGGGGCTGGCTCGAAGTCGTGGTGCTGCTGGCGCCTCCCGGCTGACCACCCCGGGGCGGGAAGCCACCGGCGGCGGGAGCGTTCGACGTCTGGGCCGCCAAGGGCTGGATGAAGTACGTCCAGGTGGTTTGGCCCGTCTTGGGGTCAAGCAGGTTCAGCGAGCCATTGGCCGAAGGGATGACGAACAAGCCACCGACTCCGGCCGGTTGGGCGCGGGGCCGAGAGTCCAGCGTCGTTGGCGTTCCCAGCATTCGGCCGTTGCGATCCAGCAGATAGGCCTTGCCGGAAACGCTCACCACAAGGAGACCGGCGCTTGAAACCGTCGGGCTGAAGGACAGGAACTCGCCTGTGTTGGTCTGCCAGCGGAGCCGACCCGAGGCGACGTCCACGGCAACCACGTACGTTCCGCTGTTGACGACGATCAGGTCGTTCCACACCGTCGGAACCGTGCCTGCCGAGACCGTCGAAAAGTCGCGATCCCACGTGATCTTTTGGGTGGAAACATCAATGGCGCGAAGGATGTTCGTCCCCGTGAACAGGAGCACGTTGCTTCCGTGCGTTCCCAGAGGCGAGGAGATGCCACCCATCACACGAAGCGGGCGCGCCTGATTCTGTTCGTCGCGCCAGACGGCTTGGCCGGTTGTTGGGTCCAAGGCGATCAGCGTCTGGTTGTTCAGGCGAACCACCACGAACTTGTTGACCAGGATTGGCGATCCGACGATCGGGAACTGCGAGATGAACTGCCAGCGTGCCTGGCCCGAGTTCGCGTCGATGCCGTAGATCGTGTTGTTGTCCGCCGGTGCGACGATCACGCCCTCGGCGAGAATGCACCCACTGCGGAAGTAGCCGTCCAGCGGCGCCTCCAGCGGGTAGCGCCACAGCATGTTGCCGGAGTTCTTGTCGATCGAGAACACCCGGCGTCCGACGGCTACGAACGTCCTCTCGCCATCCACCACCGGCGAACCCGAGGGAGAAACAGCGGTCGGCTCCACCCATCGCCATGCCAACGGGGCGGGCCCGTCGAAGTCGGCATGCGCCGCTCCAACAAGCGAGAGAAAGGCCAAGGCAACGAGATTTCGCATCGTCATCAATACTCCGAAACGCTCCGCTCCAAGTATAACGGGGCACAGGCCACCGTGTCCACGTTCGCGGCTCATTGAAGAGACGCACGAGAGGGCCCGGTTGTCACGACAAACGTCCGATCCAAGCCTTTCGCGCCGCTATGAACCGCTTGCCGATCCTCTGTTACCACAAAGTCGGGCCCGCAGAGGTCGAAGGCAGGTTTCTCAACGTGGAGCCCACGACCCTCCGTGCGCAGATCGGATTCCTCAAGCGTCGTGGGCTCGGATTCGTGCTGGCGCGCGATCTCGTCAGGGAGTGGCCCAAGCGAGGGGTGTGCCTCACATTCGACGACGCCTACACGTCGCTGTTGGAGTATGGCGTCCCCGTGCTCGCCTCGTGCGGCGTCCGAGCTTCCATCTATGCCGTCTCGGGCCGTGTCGGGCAGACTTCCGACTGGGACGGCGAGCGAGCGCGGCCCCTGATGGCTTGGGACGCCTTGCGCGCACTGCAAGAACAGGGATTCGAGATCGGCAATCACACGGTGGACCACTTTGCGCTGGCGACGCTGGACCAGCCCGAAATCACGGGCCAGATTCGTCTGGCCCACGAGCGTCTGTCCCAAGAGGGCATCCATTCCCTGACCGTCTGCTACCCGTATGGCTCGACAAGCCCGAACGTCGAACGGGCGGCAAGCGAGGTTGGCTACGACGTCGGCCTTGCCTTGGGCAAGCGCTTGGCGCGAAATGGCGATCCCGCCCTCGGTCTGCCCCGAATCGTCGTAGCCTACAGCGACGTGGTCCCAAAGTTCTGGTATCGGGTGTTCATCCGGCCGTTGTTGCGAGAGTGGCGGCAATTTGGGGCAACCCGGCAACAATCGGCCTGATCCTTCACCGATAATCGTCTCTGGAGATGACTCGATCACAAGGCCGACCGCATTCCGATGGAGCGGCAAAAACGCCCGTTAGCGAAGCCACCTTCGCGGCTCTGTTGCAGCGAACTCAAGAGGGCCTGATCGTGCGAGACGGGTCGGGCCGAGTCGTCTACGCGAACCCCGCAGCCCAGACCCTTGTCGAGAGGACCGAGGATCAACTCATCGGAAACCGACTGACCGATCTTGGGATCGAGTGGCTTTACGAAGACGGAGCGCAGGTCCTGCGGCCAACCCCTTGCTTGGCGGGAAACACTGTCGAACTGGGCCGGGAGAACGAATCCATCGTCGGACTCCGCCGTGGGGGCGCGTTGGTTCGCTGGCTCCGGTTGGTGGTCCATTCGTTCGACGACGATGGCGAACTGAAGACCATGATGCTCCTCTCCGACGTGACCAACGACCGGCTGCGTCACGCGGAAGCTCTGGCGCTCAAGCGGCAGCTCGAAATCGAACTCGATACGCGGACCGCCGAACTCCAGCGAGCACTCGGTGACGCCAAGACGCTTGCCATCGCCATCGCGAACGACCTGCGCGTCCCTCTGACACAGGTGGACGGCCATCTCAACATCCTTCGCGAGTTTGTCGCCGAGACGCCCGAGGCCCAACTGAGCCTGCGCAGGGTTCAAGAGATCGTTCGCGACCTGCGCGACTTCTCGTCCACAACCCACGATCTCGCGATGATGCCCCAACGCGACGATCAGCGGCGCAGCGTCTCCTTGGCCCTGCTCTGCACCAATGCGTCCAAGGACTTCCTTGTTGGGCGCGACGTCGCCCTCGACTTGGATGGCCTGGGCTCGTCAAAGGTTATGTGCGACCCGAACGCCCTCCGGGGAGCGATCACGGCCATGCTCTCTCTGGCCTACGAATGCCGAACGCCCAACGGCCGCATCACCCTTGCGACCTCGGACACGGGTTATTCGGCGACCCTTCGCGTCCACGTGGAGTCCGACCCCGCCCAGGCCGCTCGCATCCTGAACAGCACGCTGGAGTCGCCCAACCATCGGTTTCAGGACGATGTGGCCGGTGTACGCTTCCTGATGGTCAAGAAAGCGGCCAGCCTCCACGACGGGGCCTTCTGGTTTGTGGCGAATGGCGACTCAACCGAGTTCCTGCTGTCGCTTCCGAACGCCGAGGTCGCGATTGCGGCTTAAGGCCCCCTGCGGCTGAACAGACCCACTACAATGGCCGAATGGCCGCGCCCCTTGTCGAGTTGTCCGTACGCGAAAGGTTCGAGTCGCTGGACGTGGTCCGCGGCATCGCAATCTTCGGCATCCTGCTCGCCAACATGGCGGCGTTCGCGGGCTCCGAGCTTGGAGCGATGCTCGGCCAACCCTACACCCTGACCGGCACCGACCGGGCGACCGACATCCTGGGAGTCGTGCTCGTTTCGGGCAAGTTTCGAACGATGCTCGCCATCCTCTTCGGGGCGGGCATCTGCCTCCAGTTCGTGAAGCGCTGGGAGGCGGGCAGCCCCTGGCCGGGGACGTACCTGCGACGCGTGCTCTTTCTGGGGTTGCTCGGCGCGATCCACTCGGTGCTGTTCTGGTACGGCGACATCCTGTGGCCCTACGCCTGGTTGGCCCTGTTCACGGTCCTGCTTGCCCGGATCGGCGAGCGCAAACAACGCATCCTGATCACCATCGGATGCAGCATCGCGGTGATCATCGGGCTGTTCTCGTTCGCAAGCGCGTTCCTTCCAAGTCAGGAAGCGGGTCCCATGCCATTCCTCGGCGACGAAGTGAAGATCTTCTCGGAGGGAACCTATCTCGAGCAGGTTGGCTTCCGGCTCACGGTCTGGCTCATGATGAGCATGTTCTACGTGTTCTGGGCACCGGGCGCCTTGGCCCTCTTTCTGATTGGTTTTCTGCTGGCGAGGCACGGCGTCCTCACCCATCCGCAAGATCATCCGCAAACCATCAAGAAGATGGCCGTGATCGGGCTCGGCTTGGGCTTGCCGCTGAATCTGGCCGTACTCATGTTTTGGCAAAGCGGAAACGTTCTGGGCGCGACGGGGTACGTCGAAATGCTCGCTGGACCGGTGCTCTCGATCGGCTACCTTGCCTTGATCCTGAGTTGGGTCGCCTCCGGGAAAGCCGACGGACTGGCGCGGCAGGTGGCCAAGGTCGGCAGGATGGCGCTGAGCAACTATCTGCTGCAGACCTTGGTCTGCACCACGATCTTCTACTCGTGGGGCTTCGGCTTGTTCGAGCGTCTCACCGAACTGCAGGCGCTGGCGGTGGTGCCGTTGGTGTGGGCGATCAACGTGCTGTTCACCAACTTCTGGCTCGCCCGGTTCGAGCTTGGCCCCGTGGAATGGGCGTGGCGGAGCCTCTCGGAGAAGCGTCGCTTCCCCATCCGACGGGCTCCTGAGCCAGAATCAGCGGCATGAGTTCGCTGTTGCTCTCGGGCGGAAAGGTCGCGTCCTCGCTGGGCCAAGTCGAAGCCGACGTGCTGATCGAGGACGGTCGCATCGTCCGCGTCGAGCCGAGGCTAGCGGGCTCCGCCGACGAAGTCGTGGACGTTTCGGGCCTGGTCGTCATGCCCGGTGGGATCGACACGCAGGTCCACTTCCGCGAACCCGGGGCCGAACACAAAGAGGACCTTGCGACGGGCAGCCTTGGAGCAGTGTTCGGCGGCATCACGACCACGTTCGAGATGCCCAACACCAACCCCACGACGACCACCCGCGAAGCGCTCGAAGACAAGCTGGCGCGCGCCGAGGGCCGCAGTTGGACGAACTACGCGTTCTTCGTTGGGGCATCCGCCGAAAACGTGGGCGAACTCGCCGAACTCGAAAACGCACCAGGCACCCCCGGCATCAAGATCTTCATGGGCAGTTCCACAGGGACGTTGCTGGTCCCCGACGACGAAACCCTGCGCGAAGTCCTGCGCCACGGCAGACGCCCCTGCCCCGTCCACGCCGAGGACCATTTCCGGCTGGAAGCCCGAAAGTCGCTGCTCGACCCCGCTCGGGGCGCGGGACAACACCCCTTCCTCCGCGACGAGGAGGCCGCCCGACTGGCGACCGAGCGACTCATCGCCCTCTGCGCCGAGACGGGTCGGCCGGTCCACGTGCTCCACGTCTCGACCCTCCAAGAACTTCCCATGCTTCGCAACGCCAAGGCAAGCGGTTTGCCCGTCACCTGCGAAGTCACGCCCCAGCACCTGACGCTTTCCGCCCCGGATGCCTATGACAGGCTGGGCACGCTCGCCCAGATGAACCCGCCGATCCGCACCGAGGAACACCGGCTGGCGCTCTGGCAAGCCGTGAGCGAAGGGCTGTTCGACGTGTTCGGCAGCGACCACGCACCCCACACTTTGCCCGAGAAAGCCAAGCCATATCCCCAGTCGCCCAGCGGCCTGACGGGCGTGCAGACGATGCTTCCGCTGCTGCTCGACCACGCCGCCCAGGGTCGCTTGACTTTGGAGACCATCGTCCGAATGCTCTGCGAGCGGCCTACGTCGCTGTACGGCATCGCGAACAAGGGCCGCATCGCGCCCGGTTACGACGCCGATCTCGCCGTCGTGGACCCGCTTGCCCGGCGGACCGTCGAGCGATCTTGGATTCGGTCGAAGTCTGGCTGGTCGCCCTTCGAGGGAATGACGCTTACCGGACGAGTCGTCCACACCATGGTCGGCGGGCGTTTCGCGGTCCGCGATGGCGAACTCGCGGGTCAGGCGTCCGGGCGCATGGTCGAGTTCGATTGGAAGCCCTGAGCAGGATTCGCGCGGCACGAGTGCGAACCATCCCAGCATGACGATCTGGGCATGCGCGTTGCTGATGGCCTCGGGGGCCGCGGATCTCGCTCAAGTCAGCGAGGCCAACCTGAGGGCCACGGTCGAGAAGTTGGCTTCGTTCCACACGCGGAACACGCTGTCGGAAGGGCATCGCGAAGCCGCCGCCTGGGTTTCGGAGAAGTTCCGCGAGATTCCGGGCGTGGAAGTCGAACTGATGACCTACCGCGCCGAGGGTCGGCGCATTCCCGAACCGTTCGACGCCGTCCAGGTGGTCGCGACGGTCAAGGGAACCAGCGACCGCACGATCCTGCTCGGCGCGCATCTGGACTCGCTCAACCTTCAGGTCGACGCCAAGACCGGACGAGCACCGGGGGCGAACGACGACGCCAGCGGCGTCGCCATGCTGCTCGAGGTTTGCCGGCTCGTCGCGGGCAAACCGTGGAGCCAAACAATCAAGTTCGCCGCCTTCACCGGGGAGGAGCAGGGTCTGCTCGGCTCCACCGCTTTGGCCAAGCGCGCGAAAGCCGAAGGCTGGAAGCTCGACGCCATGCTCAACAGCGACATGATCGGCGTGAGCAAGAACTTCAACGGCCAAAGCGAACCCAACCGCGTCCGCATCTTCAGCGAAGATGGCGAGGGCCATCAGAGTCGCGAACTCGCCCGCTGGCTGGAATTCGCCATTCGCGAAGCGATGGGACCCGATTTCGGCGTCAAACTCGTCTATCGTCGCGATCGGTTCGGACGTGGAGGCGACCACACACCTTTCGTCCTTGAAGGCTTCTCCGCCGTCCGCTTCTGCGAAGTGTTCGAGGAGACCCAGGCCCAGCACAACGCCAACGACTTGGTCGAGCATATGGATTTCGCCTACCTGGCCAAGAACACCCGGGCCAATCTGGCCTCGCTCAACGCCTTGGCGACTGCGGCCGAGCCACCCCAAAACGTTCGGCTCGTGGCGAGACAGGGTTACCACACCACATTGAGATGGCAAGCCACCGATGGGGTCCGTTATGCCGTTCTGTGGCGCGATACGGCCAGCCCCGTTTGGCAGGGCCGCCAGGAGGTGGGCGCCGTTGCCACAGCCACCATCCAGAACGTGAACATCGACGATCACCTGTTCGCCGTTCAAGCTATCGGCGGCATTCCGGTGGTCGCACGGTGAGCGTGCTGATACAGGATGTCCTGGATGCGATCGAGGACGTTGCGCCGGCACGATTCGCGTTCGCCCGCGACAAGATCGGCTTGCAGGTCGGCGACCCGCAGGCCAAGGTAGATCGAGCTGTCGTGTCCTTGGATCGTTCGCTGGCCGCCGTTGAACACGCGCGGCAGGTGGGTGCGCAACTCCTGCTCAGTCACCATCCCCTCCTCTATCACCCGCTAGAGCGGCTGACGCCCCACGACCACGCCTCGCGCACGGCCTTGGCGTTGGCACGGCACGACATCGCGTTCATCGCGGCGCACACGAACTGGGATGCCGCGTGCGGCGGGGTGAACGATGCTCTCGCTAGTCTCCTTCGTCTCACGGACGTTTCGCCCGTGGGCGACGCTCGATCGGAGAACCACTACAAGGTGGTCGTCAACGCTCCGCGAGATGCGACGCAGAAGATCATCGACGCCGCATCTCGCGCGGGGGCGGGAGTGATCGGGGCGTATCACCGATGCGCGTTCGTCGTGCAGGGCGTTGGCACGTTCGTCCCGGGCGAGGATGCGAACCCAACGATCGGTCGTCGCGGCGCGCCCGAGACGGTTGACGAAGACCGGATCGAGATGGACTGTCCGGGCCGAATGCGGGGCTTGGTCGAAGCGGCGATCTGCTCTGCCCACCCCTACGAGACGCCAGCCATCGACTTCCTCGTGCTACCCGACGAACCGACTATGCCCACCGGGCGCATCGGAACCCTCCGCGAACCAACCTCCCTGCGCACTTTCGCTGCCAAGGTGGACGACGTGCTGGGGACGAGGTCGCTGACTTGGGGCGACCCCGAGCGCGCGGTCCAGCGGGTTGCGGTGGTCGGCGGCGCAGCGGATTCCCAGTGGCGTCATGCGCGCGCGTCGGGCGCGGATTGCCTCGTCACGGGCGAGGTGGCGCAACACGTGGCGCTCGAAGCCGGCGAAGAGGGGTTCGCGCTCCTGTGTTCTGGGCATTACGCAACGGAGCAACCGGGCGTCGTCGCGCTCGCGGAACGCATGAAGGAAGCGGTGCCGAGCGTCGAGTGGACCGTCTTCGAGCC
The DNA here is from genome assembly GCA_002343445.1 of Chthonomonas sp. UBA2387. Classification (GTDB taxonomy): domain Bacteria; phylum Armatimonadota; class Fimbriimonadia; order Fimbriimonadales; family Fimbriimonadaceae; genus UBA2387. Next base: position 1,633 of record DDSP01000026.1, on the reverse strand, counting down.
TCGACCAGGCTTCGCGGGACGCCCGTTTTGAGGTTGAAGAAGAAGTGGTAGCCCGGACGGGACTTGAACCCGCGACCTCCGCCTTGAAAGGGCGGCATCCTAACCACTAGACGACCGGGCCGTGCTGTGTGTGACCTCACCTTACCCGCACCGATCGGTTCGAGGGTGAGTGGTAGCGGCGGACAGACTCGAACTGTCGACCTAACGGGTATGAACCGTTTGCTCTAACCAACTGAGCTACGCCGCCCCGACGCGCAGGAATGATACCGCAACGGCGGCGGCGGGTATAAGTCTCCCATGGCCGACCCCATCTTCCTGGGCCGTTCGCCCGAGGGCGCCGTTCACCTGCTTCCCCGCTTCGCCAACCGCCATGGACTCATCGCCGGAGCCACGGGCACGGGCAAGACGGTCAGCCTGCAGGTGATGGCCGAGGCGTTCAGCGCGATGGGTGTCCCGTGTTTCCTCGCCGACGTGAAGGGCGACCTCGCCGGACTCGGCGCACCGGGCGGAGGCAAGCCCAAACTCGAAGCCCGCGCCCAAGAGATCGGGCTGACCGACTACCGCTACGAAGCCGCGCCCGTCGTGTTCTGGGACGTGTTCGGCGAGCAGGGCCACCCTCTGCGCACCACGATCAGCGAGATGGGGCCGATCCTGCTCTCGCGACTGCTTGAGCTCACCGAAGCCCAAGAAGGTGTGCTGAACATCGCGTTCAAGATCGCGGACGAGCAAGGCCTTCTGCTGCTCGATCTGGACGACTTGCGCTCGATGCTCATGTTCCTCTCCGAGAACGCCGCCGAGCTTCGCAAGGAGTACGGCAACGTGAACTCGGCCAGCGTCGGCGCGATCCAGAGCCGGTTGCTCGTGCTCGAACAGCAGGGCGGCGACCGCTTCTTCGGCGAGCCCGCCCTGGAAATGGGCGATCTGTTCCGAACCGACCCCAAAGGTCGAGGCGTCGTCCACGTGCTGGCCGCCGACAAGCTGTTCCTCAATCCGCGCCTCTATTCGACCGTGTTGCTGTGGCTGCTGGCCGAACTCTTCGAAGAGCTGCCCGAGGTCGGCGATTTGGACAAGCCGAAGATGGCGTTCTTCTTCGACGAGGCCCACCTNNGAGCAGGTGGTGCGCCTGATCCGCTCGAAGGGCATCGGGGTCTACTTCATCACCCAGAGTCCCATCGACCTGCCGGACGCCGTGTTGGCCCAGTTGGCCACGCGCATCCAGCACGCGTTGCGCGCGTTCACCGCCAAAGACCTGAAAGCCGTGAGGGCCACCGCCGAGAACTTTCGGGCCAACCCCAACTTCTCGACCAGCGACGCCATCACCGAACTCGGGGTCGGCGAGGCGCTGGTCTCGGCGCTGGACGAGAAGGGCGTTCCCACGGTGGTTCAGCGCACGCTCATCCGTCCGCCGATGTCGCGATTGGGGCCGCTAAACGGCGACGAGCGCGCCAACCTCCGGCAGACCAGCCCGATCGGCCCGCGTTACGACACGCCGATTGATCGTGTCTCGGCCCACGAGGTGCTCTCGGCTCGCGCCGAGCAAGCCTCGCTGGAAGCCGAAGCCGCCATGCGACAGGCCGAGATGGCCAAAGCCGACAAGGAACGGGCCAAGATCGAGGCCGCGAGGCAGAAAGAG
>DDSP01000027.1 GCA_002343445.1 Chthonomonas sp. UBA2387 | reverse complement strand
GGCCAGATCATCCCGTGGAACTTCCCGCTGCTGATGCTGGCTTGGAAGATCGCGCCGGCCCTGGCGATGGGGAACACGGTGGTGCTGAAGCCCGCCGAGTACACCCCGCTGACGGCCCTGCTCTTCGCCGAGATTTGCCAGACCGTGGGCTTGCCGCCGGGGGTGGTGAACATCGTGACGGGCGACGGTTCGACGGGGGCGGCCATCGTGGAGCACCCAGATGTGAACAAGGTGGCGTTCACAGGCTCGACCGAGGTGGGCCGCATCCTGCGCAAAAGGACGGCCGGAACGGGCAAGAAACTGAGCTTGGAACTCGGCGGCAAGTCGGCGTTCGTCGTGTTCGAGGATGCCGACCTGGATGGTGCGGTGGAGGGCGTGGTGGACGCGATCTGGTTCAACCAGGGGCAAGTCTGCTGTGCGGGATCGCGGCTGCTCGTGCAAGAGTCGGTAGCCGAACGATTCCTGGCCAAACTGCGCGCACGGATGGAGACCTTGCGGATGGGCGACCCGCTCGACAAGGCTGTGGACATCGGGGCAATCGTGGCGCCCGTTCAACTCAAGCGCATCGAGGAGTTGGTGGGTGTCGGAGTTCAGGAGGGAGCCGAACTATTCCAGCCTTCCGGGTCCTGTCCCCGGGACGGGTGGTTCTACCCGCCGACCCTGCTCTCGAACGTCTCGCCGAGTTCGACGGTGGCGCAGATCGAGATCTTCGGCCCGGTGCTGGTGGCGATGACGTTCCGGACGCCAGACGAAGCCGTTCGGTTGGCGAACAATACGGTCTATGGTTTGGCCGCGAGCGTTTGGTCCGAGACGATCGGGCAGGCGTTGGACGTCGCTCACCGGCTGGTGGCGGGCACCGTGTGGGTGAACTGCACCAACCAGTTCGATGCGGCCAACGAGTTCGGGGGCTATCGCGAGAGCGGCTTCGGTCGGGAGGGCGGCTACGACGGGCTGTTCGAGTACCTGACTCCAGTGCATCAAAGCGCGCCGCGATCCCACCGGCGGGACGCCGGTGCTACACCCTTGGGAGGGTCCCTTGGCGACGACACCACCCACAAGCAGTACATCGGCGGCAAGCAGGCTCGGCCCGATTCGGGGTACTCGGTCACGCTTACGGACGGGTATGGCCGAACGCACGAGTTTGCCCGCGGGAACCGCAAGGACATTCGCAACGCCGTCGAAGCCGCACGCAAGGCCCAAGCCGGTTGGGCGGGTGCATCGGCTCATGGGCGCGCGCAGGTCCTCTACTACCTTGCTGAAAACCTATTAGGAAACCGAACGAACGTCGTCGGGGTGCTCGAGACCGTTCGGGGCACGATGGAGCCGGAGACCGAGTTCGACCTCACCATCCAGAGGCTGTACGAGTTCGCCGCATGGGCGGACAAGTTCGAAGGCCGCGTCCACGAGGTGCCGGGTCGTGTGCTGTGCTACTCCCGTCGCGAGCCCATCGGCACGCTGGGGGTGCTTTGCTCCGACGAGCATCCCCTGCTTGGGATGGTTGCGCCGTGCGCGGCCGCTCTCTCGATGGGGAATGCCGTCGTGGCTCTGGCTTCCGAGGCCCGACCGCTCGCCGCCGTCAACCTCTACAGGGTGCTGGAGGCTTCCGACGTTCCGGGTGGGGTGTGGAACATCCTGACGGGACCGCACGGCGAGATGGTGCCGACGCTGGCCGACCACATGGACTTGGACGGCTTCTGGTGCTTCGAAGCCGATTGGCGGGCCGAGGTCGAGCGACGGTCGGCGGCGAACCTGAAGCGGACCTGGGCGGCCTCGGATGCCGAATTCCGAGCGGCGGACGCTCTAAGGCAAGCGACCCAGATCAAGAACGTGTGGGTGCCCGTCGGATCGTAGTCCTTGGCATGGGTACCCTTCAACCCGCATGAACCTCCCCATCGAGGAGTTGACGCCTCGGCAGATCGTCGCCGAACTCGACCGATACATCGTCGGCCAAGACGCCGCCAAGCGCGCGGTGGCCGTCGCCCTGCGCAACCGCTACCGCCGGCAACAACTGCCTCAGGCCGAGCGCGACGACATCCTGCCCAAGAACATCTTGATGATCGGCCCGACCGGCGTGGGCAAAACCGAGATCGCGCGCAGGTTGGCGCAACTTGCGCGCGCACCGTTTGTGAAGGTCGAGGCGACCAAGTTCACCGAGGTCGGCTATGTGGGGCGGGACGTGGATTCGATGGTGCGCGACCTGGTGGCGATGGCGGTTCGGCTCGTCGAGCGCGAGAAGATCGATGCCGTGCGGCCCATGGCCGAGCGCAGAGCGCTGGAGCGGCTGGTGGACTTGCTGGACGAGGAACCCAAGCCCAAGCGGCGCAAAACGCCCGACAATCCTGTGGTGCGGCAGGCGTTCGAGATCTTCGGGCGTACCATGCAGGACGACTACCCGGACGACGACGCCGATCTCGAGCGCGACGACCGTGCCAGGAGAACCCGCCGGAACCGCCTGCGCAAGCGCATTCTGGAGGGCAGGCTCGACGCTCAGACCGTCGAAATCGAGACCGAGGAGGCTTCGAACCCGTTCGTGCAGGTGTTCTCGCCGCAGGGGATGGAGGAGATGGGCCTGGACCTTTCCAACCCGGGCAACCTGTTCCAGAACAAGCGCACGTTTCGCCGCGTGACCGTGGCCGAGGCCCGAGGACTGTTGATCGAGGAAGAGGCGAACAAGATGATAGATCGCTCCTCGCTGCACCGCGAGGCCGTGGTGCGCGCGGAGCAGACGGGAATCGTGTTTCTGGACGAGATCGACAAAGTGGCGGGCAAGCAGGGCGGCAGCGGGCCCGACGTGTCGCGAGAGGGGGTCCAGCGGGACCTTCTACCCATCATCGAGGGCTCGACGGTCCAAACAAAGTTCGGACCCGTGCGGACCGACCACGTGTTGTTCGTGGCGGCGGGCGCGTTTCACATCTCGAAGCCGAGCGATCTGATTCCCGAACTGCAGGGCCGCTTGCCTATCCGCGTCGAGCTCGAGTCGCTTGGAGAAGCGGTTTTTCGGCGCATCTTGCGGGAGCCCAGGAACGCCCTGACCAAACAGTACGTGAAGCTTCTGGCCGCCGACGGGGTGCGACTCGAGTTCGAGGAGTCGGCCCTGGACGAACTGGCCCGGCTCGCGGCCGACGTGAACGCGCGGACGGAGAACATCGGGGCGCGGCGGCTGCACACGCTCATGGAGAAGCTCCTGGAGGAGGCCCTGTTCGAGGCGCCCGGGGGGCCGGAGGCGGTTCGTGTGGACGGGGCGATGGTCCGGGAGCGGCTGGGCGGCTTGGTCGCGGATGTGGACCTCAGCCGGTTCATTTTGTGAGGCTCCGAAAGGATACAGACGTTCGCGGCGGGCTGGAAGGGGCGGTTTGTACGGGACTTTTGGCAAAAACCGGCCCGGGGGGTTGACTCTGGCGATTCCGTTTGGTATCATTTCCCCTTGCCGCTCGCTTCGGATTTCGGAGTGAGAAGGCCTGCGACACGCACATTGACAGGAGCATATTGGTTTAGTGGTTTGACGCATCGAGCAACTTCTTTGAAGCTGCGAATCGAAGAATTGGTTCCAAAAAGCTAAAGAGGGTGTACGGTGAATGCCTAGGGACAAGTTGCCGAAGAAGGACGCGCAAGCGGCGAAACGCCTCGGGGAGCTGCACGAAAGCTGTGATCCGAGGGTGTCCGAATGGGGAAACCCCGCGTGGGTAATGCCACGTGACCCGCATCTGAATACATAGGGTGCGAGGAGGGAACCTGGTGAACTGAAACATCTAAGTAACCAGAGGAAAAGAAATCGAAGAGATTCCGTAAGTAGCGGCGAGCGAACGCGGAAGAGCCTAAACCATGGAGCTTGCTTCATGGGGTCGTGGGGCGGCTAACCACTCTTTCGAATCGAGCTCCGGTCAAACGGAGTTGGATTCGCAGGAGTGGCCACAGGAATTCGACTGAGAAGTGAGTGGAACGGATTGGAAAGTCCGGCCATAGAGGGTGATAGCCCCGTACTCAAAATAGCTTAGTTCGAATTCTGTCGTACCCGAGTAGCGCGGAACACGAGGAACTCCGCGTGAATCTGTCCGGACCACCGGATAAGGCTAAATACGACTTGTCACCGATAGTGCATCCAGTACCGTGAGGGAAAGGTGAAAAG
>DDSP01000029.1:146-30136 GCA_002343445.1 Chthonomonas sp. UBA2387 | reverse complement strand
GAATCCCCCTCTTCCACCGTGGGGACCTGTCGCCTACCAAGTCGTATCGTCGGTGGGAGAGGGGCTAGGGTTGAGGGCTTATTCGGCGTCCGAGACACGCTCGATGCACAGGTTCCTGACGGCGGCGAGATGCGCCGCCAACCGGTCTGGATCGGCAAGGTCTGCAGACGGCACCCGATGGGTGAGCACGCCCAGACCGGCGAGGTAGTCGTCCCGAACCCGGTCGCGTTCGGCATCGTGGATCTCGCCGTCCACTTCCACGCAAAGCATGGCAGCCGAGCAGAAGAAGTCGAGGAAGTACGGTCCCACCGGATACTGAAAACGGAATGTGAACTCCGGACAAGTCCGCCTGAGTCCTCGCCGGAATCGGGTCTCGGAGAGGTTGGCGGCCCTTCGAAGGGAACGTGCTCGGTTCTTGTTCGCCCTGTTTCTTGCGTTGCTGGGCAATGGCATCGGGCCCATTGTAGCCGTTGCGGCAGATCCTCACCCCCGGCCCCTCTCCTTCGCCGCGATTGGTCTGGGCTGAGAGACGTTCGCCCGGCGAAGGCGAGGGGAGCCGGATTCCCCTCTTCCACCGTGAAGACCTTTCGCTTACCAGGGCGCATCGTCGGTGGGAGAGGGTCTAGGGGTGAAGGCTGGAGCTCTGGACCCGGCGAAATGCCCGGGGCACAAGTTGTCCACCATCGCGGTTCATCGTCCCGAGGAGTACCGACTGCGCCTACCATGCAGGACTACGATGCATTTGAACACCCACTCACCTCCGAGCGACCTCCCGCCGCTCGACCAGTTCTTCGATCCACTCAACCATAGCCGATCCACCTTCCACCTGGCCCCGAATCAGAATGCGATTGCCCATCTCATCAAAGAGTGCGAGATCATCATTTGACATCGACGGCAAACCTCTTCGACTTCGCTCGCAACGACTTATGCGCTGCAAATCAACCACTTTGCATCTTTTGAACCACGAATAGATGCGGATTTCCTGGTTGTCGATGCATATGCTAAAGCAAACAAGCCAATATCCGTTAAGGACAAAGATAATGCAAAGGACGCATAGGACCGCAAGCTGGTTAAGATTGTCTGCATTCCACGGAGTCAGAGCAATAGCCACCAACGAGACAGCTACAATGCTCCAATTGGTTACATGCATATGCATCGGAACCCGGAAACGCCTCATTGCTGCACTCGATCGGAGGCAGATCGCTTTACCAGCTCATCACGAAGTCCGAAAGCTTCCTCCTCAGAAAGCACCATTTTGAATGTTTGACCAGTTTTGGTCTTTACCGTAATGCCGCTGGCTGCATTGACGACACTTACCCGAACTTCGGATACATCGCCGATTCTAATGATCGACATCCGTCCCGAGATGCCAATCCACTTGATCACTGCCTCGCCAACAATAACTTCTTGTCGCAGGTTCACTCCGGTGAAGTACCAGAGCAGAACTATTGTAATCACAACAGAAGAAGTTGCCGATCCCAACTGACTTGCATCCTCAATTGCATGAAAAACGGTGAGAGCTGATGCTGCCAAGAAAACTATACTGAACAGAAGATGGAAAAGACTAATCAAGACGGGAATTCGACGAAACGTCTTCTCGGATTCAACGGCCCTCAATTGGTTTAGCACCCCCACCGCACCCTCATTCCGCCATGCGGAAGGCAAAACACAGGAACAGGCATAGGAGCCCCGCAACGAGATCACCGGTGCTTTGGACTGCGTGGTCTCCCGATTGGCGCGGCGGCGGGGGCGGGCGGTGGCCCGTCGGTTCCTCCTGTTCGTCGCCGCGATCATGGGGTCAGTATAGCGAAGGAATGGGGAAAGTTGAAGAGGGAGTTCAGGGTTCAGAGGTCAGAGTTCAGTTTTCATGGGTTCAGAGGCTCGGCGACCCCGCATACCGTGCCCCGGGCCAACCCTCACCAAACTCCACCGAACCTCAGGTGAACCTCAGCCAAACCTCAGCCGCCGCCTCAGTTGACCAACTCGCCTCCGGGCAGCTTCAACGGTGAATGCGCCCAGGAAGTCCCGTTCTTCCTTCTTCCCAGAATCTGGGGGAAGTGAACGTGAAGATGTGAACCGTGATTCCTCCGATAGAGGAGGCTGCCGCGGTTCGGGACCCAGCGGTCTGGAGCACTGTGAGCAACAAGCAATGGCGGAGAGGGTGGGATTCGAACCCACGGTTGGTTGCCCAACAACGGTTTTCAAGACCGTCGCAATCGACCACTCTGCCACCTCTCCAGGCGACCGCCCTATTGAACCCGATCCCGCTGCGCGCTCCCCGGATCGGGTACAGAGGGCCGTGTTCCGCAAGCGCACACCGCCGACGCTCCCGCCCGAATGGCTCATCGTGGGCCTGGGCAACCCCGGCCCCCAGTACGCCGGGACGCGCCACAACGTCGGCTTCGACCTCGTCGAGCGGCTCGCCAACGACCATCGGATCCAGGTTCGGACGGCGAAGCACCGAGCGCTCATGGGCGTCGGAATGGTGGCCGGAGTCCCGGTGGCGCTTGCCAAACCGCTGACGTTCATGAACCTCTCGGGCCAGTCGGTCGCCCCGCTGGCTCGCTCTTACGGCATCCCTCCCGAGCGCATCCTCGTCGTGGCGGACGACATGGACCTCGCCCTCGGGCGTCTGAGGCTCCGGGGTAGCGGAGGCTCCGGTGGGCATAACGGCCACAAGAGCCTGATCGCCAGCCTCGGCACGCAGGACTATCCTCGTCTGCGCATCGGCATCGGCAAGGACGAAGCCGTCCTCGACCACGTGCTCAGCAAGTTCCTTCCCGATGAGCGGCCCGTCGTGGACGAGGTGTTGAAGAAAGCGGCCGGCGTGGTGGAACGGCTGCTCACCGACGGACTGGAACGCGCCACCGAGCAAGCCGCTCTGGCATAGCAGGCGCATGCCGTGCCCGGTATCATCCGTTCATGCGACGCGAGGTGATTTCGACCGATCAGGCGCCGGCCGCCATCGGCCCCTATTCTCAGGCCATCCGGGCCGAAGGCCGACTCGTCTTCTTCAGCGGCCAAATCGCGCTCACGCCCCAGGGCGAACTGGTCGCGGGCGACGTGGCCGCGCAAACGCGCCAGATCGTGGCCAACATGCGGGCGCTGCTTCTGGTCGCCGGGCTCACGCCCGCGAACGTGGTCAAGACCACCATCTTCCTCAGCTCGATGGATCACTTCGGCTCCGTCAACGAGATCTACGGTGCCCTGTTCGAGAAGGAGCCGCCTGCCCGCTCGACCGTGGCCGTGGCCGGGTTGCCAAAGGGCGTGGACGTCGAGATCGAAATGATCGCGGTCTACTAACGTGAAGCGCGTCGTCTCCGTCAGTCTGGGAACCAGCAAGCGGGACAAGACGAGCCAAACCGCCATCCTCGGCGAGACGTTCCAGATCGAGCGCCGCGGCACCGATGGCGACCTCAAACGCTTTGCCGAGCTGTTCATCGAACTCGATGGCCATGTAGACGCCCTTGGCGTCGGCGGATGCGACATCTACGTGGTCGTGGGCGAACGCAAGTACGCCTTCCGCCAAATCCTGAGCCTCGTCTCCGGAGCGAAGCGGACCCCGGTGGTGGATGGTTCGGGGCTCAAGCACACGCTCGAACGGCAAGCCATCCTCGACCTCGCCGAGCGCGGGATCGTGGACTTCAAGCGCGAGAAGGTCCTGCTGGTCTCGGCGGTGGACCGCTACGGCATGGCTCAGGCGTTGGTCGCGCAGGGCGCCGACGTCGTCTACGGCGATCTGCTGTTTGGGCTCGGGCTGCCCATCCCGATCCGCAGTTACCGTACCGTCGAGTGGATCGGTCGGCTCACGCTGCCGATCATCACGCGCCTGCCGTTCAAGTGGTTCTATCCCACGGGCGAGAAGCAGGAGCAGCGCACGCCCAAGCACGCCAAGGTCTTCCAGGAGGCCACATTCATTTGCGGCGACTGGCACTTCATCCGCCGCTACGCGCCCGACCGACTGGACGGCAAGACAGTGCTCACCCAGACGCTGCGCAAGGCCGATCTGGATTGGCTGCGGTCGGCCGGAGTGCGGCGCGCGATCACGACCACCCCCGTCATCGAGGGCGAAACGTTCGCCACCAACGTGATGGAAGGGGTGCTGGTGACGCTGATCGGCAAGCCCCTGGCCGAGATCACCGAAGCGGATTACCGGGCTCAGCTGGCTCGCCTCGGCTGGTCGCCAAACGTCATCGAGCTTTCCTGACGAGGACGCTGATTCCTGAAGCGGCCTTGCTGGCACCCGCTCCTCACCGCTCGACGCCGAACAAAGCATCGGCCGCGAGGACGGTTTCGGTCTCGCCCTCGTGCGACGCAATGAGTTCCGCATCCGAACCGATGCCGATGGCGACGAGAACCCGGCCCTGCCCATCGCGGTACTTCTTGCCGGGCGTGGCATCGAACAGGCCCCAAACGGGGGCCAGCGCCGCCCACGAGTCCGGTTCTGGCAGCCTTTCTAGGTGCTCCAGAATCGTCCTGGCCAAGTCCTCGGCGGTGGGTGCGGCACCGCGCTCGCTTTCCAGGTCGGTGACCGAGCGCGCCAGTTCCGCAGGCAACTCCACCGGGCGCAGGTTGATCCCTACGCCCACGATGGCCACGCGGCGTCGATCGGGGTCTTCGACGACCTCCGTGAGGATGCCGCCTAGCTTCTTGCCCCGCAGAGAAAGGTCGTTCGGCCAGCGCAATTGGGCCCGTGTCGCCCCAGCGACCGCAACCGCTACGGCCATGCCGATCAGCCACGGCTTGGGGTGGTCGGCGTAGTTGCCGAACACCAGCGACATCGTCAGCGACCGACCGGGCGCACTGACCCACTCGCGGGTGAACCGTCCCCGCCCCGCCGTCTGGTTGGCGGCCAGCACGATGCCCACCGGGTCGCGGTTCGCAAGCAGACGTTGCGCCTCGGCTTGGGTGGAATCCACCTCTGCCCGATGCACCCAGGGACCAAATTCGAGGGGACTTCTCATGTGAACTCCAAATGCAGGGCCAACGGTTGCGATCCCATGGTGGTTGCGCTCGTCGAAATGAAAGGAACGCCGGTAGCTCCGATCTCGGCGATGTTGTCCAAAGTCACGCCACCGCTGGCTTCGAGCGGGATGCTGTCGCCCAAGCGACCGACCACGGCCCGGAGTTGTTCCGGCGTCATGTTGTCGAGGAGCAACACGTCGGCCCCGGCGTCGCAAGCGGCAACGGCCTCTTCCAGCGTGGCGCACTCGACCTCGATCTTGGTCATCGGCGAGATGGCGGCCCGTACCTTGGCGACGGCGACCGCGACGTCGCCCACGGCCCGTATGTGGTTGTCCTTGAGCATGGCGGCATCGTACAGGCCCATGCGGTGGTTCATCCCGCCGCCGCACCGAACGGCGTATTTGGCCAGACTCCGCAAGCCAGGGACGGTCTTGCGCGTGTCGAGCAGCGTCGCGCCCGTGCCCTCCAAGGCGCGGACGTATCTGCGGGTGGTGGTGGCGATGCCCGAGAGGTGCATCAGGAAGTTCAAGGCCGTCCGCTCACGGGCGACGACCTGGGCGGGCGAGCCGGCTCCCCTGAGCACCACGGTCCCCGGGGCCACAGCATCTCCGTCCGTCGCCAACGCCTCGCAGTCACCGGCCGCCGCAAGCAGGCTGCGGGCGATTTCGACCCCGCAGACGACGCCTTCGGCCTGAGCTTCGACGAACCACTCGGCGGGATCGGTGGGCAAGCAGACCGCCGTCAGGTCGCCCGTACCGAGGTCTTCGGCCAAGGCGCGCGCGACAATGGGTTGCCAATCTTCGGGAAAGGGGGGCTTCCAGGCGGTCACTCGGTTTCGATGTTTACCCGACACCGTGCACTCAACTCGTCGGGCAACAGATCGAACGGGACGTCGATGCCGTTCCTGTTCCAGCCGATCGGCACCCGAACGCGACCCACCGAGATGTACGCGGGCGGAGCGACCTTGACCGTCCCATCGGCCAACTCGAGGTCGACACGGTCGCCTCTCGAGACCATGCGCTGGATGTCCTTGTAGCGAATCGTGCGCGTCTTGGGACCCCCCACAATCTCCATGTAGTCGTCGTGGAGAACGTACTCGACCGTCGTCGAATGGGCGTGCAACGCATGGGCGATCGCCGATTTGCCCGCCCCCATGATCGCTCCGGCGGCGTCGCGAACGCTGCGTTTGAGGTCGGTCTCTTCCGAGCGGAAGACGGCCACGCCTCTCCGTTGGGCGCCTCGGGCGGTCGTGCCCGAGCCCATCTCCAACCACCGGACAGCTTCGGCCGGGCGATAGCGAACGAGCGACATGCACGGCATTATAGGACGTGGCGCGCGCGCCAACCCCCCATAAGTCTCACTGCCAGCAGACGAATGGTGCACGGGCGGCGTAGACTATCCCAGCGCCCCCGGGCCGAACGCCATGAAAGCTCCCCTCGTGGACATCCAGAATTCGCAGGACTCGCGAAACATCCCCATCGACAAAGTGGGTGTGCGCGGCGTCAAGTATCCCATCGCAGTACTCGACCGCGCCAACGACCGGCAACACACCATCGGCGACTTCACACTCACGGTGAACTTGCCGCACCACTTCAAAGGCACCCACATGAGCCGGTTCCTCGAAGTGCTCAACGAGCACCAGGCCGAGGTGAGCGTCCACAGTCTCCCCGATATCCTGCATGCGCTCAAAGAACGGCTCGACGCTGAGAGCGCGCATATCGAAGTCATGTTTCCGTTCTTCATGGCCAAGCCGGCGCCGGTCACGGGCAAGGTGGGCATGATGCCGTTCGATTGCCGCTTCATCGCCGAAGCCAACGGGAAGTTCGACCTGATCATGGAGGTCGTCGTTCCCGTGACGACGCTCTGCCCGTGCTCCAAGGAGATTTCTGACCGGGGCGCGCACAACCAACGCGGCTACGTGACGGTGCGCGTGAAAACCGAGGGCCACGTGTGGCTCGAGGAACTCATCGAAAGGATCGAGGGCGCGGCCTCGTGTGCGCTCTACCCCCTCCTCAAGCGTCCCGACGAGAAGTGGGTGACCGAGCGGGCGTTCGACAATCCCCGCTTCGTGGAAGACATGGTGCGCGAAGTGGCGTTGGCGTTCGATGCCGACCCACGCATCCGATCCTACGAGGTCGAGGTGGAGAACCACGAGTCCATCCACGCGCACAACGCCTACGCCTTTTTGGCGCGGGAGCGCTGACGTGGCGTACGGCGAGCGGCGTCGGGAACTGTACGAACTCGTGGCCCGCATCCCGGCCGGGCGAGTTTGTTCCTACGGGTTGCTCGGCCGCTCCCTCACGGGGCCGGTGAGCGGCGTGATCGTGGGGAAGTGGATGGCCTCCTGCCCGCCCGAGTTGCCCTGGTGGCGCGTCGTGGCGGCCAATGGCGCCTTGGTCGTCGCCTCCCGCAGCCCGCATCTGGCGCACGAACAGCGGGAGCGCCTGGCGTTGGAAGGCGTCGTGTTCGATGGGGACGCCGTCCGCATGGCCGCGTTCCTCTGGATTCCCTAGCCAAAGTGGCTTGGTCCGGCGATTGGGCCCGTGTTACCATGATCTTGTGGCAATCAAAGTGCCAAACGCGAATGCCCGCTCGCTTCTCACGAAGTGGTGGCCCACTTTGGTAGCGGCCGCCGTCGGCCTGTTGGCCATCTTGGGCGCGCTCGCGGGGTACGTCGCTTACCTGAACCAAGGGCTGTTTGTTGGTGGACAGGCAAGACTTGCTTGCGGTGCAACTATGACCTGGAAGCGGTCCGCGAACAAGCTGGTGCTGCTCCTCAGGAATGACAGTGCGGCCATGCTGGACTGCAACCGGCCGATTTCGGAGTACACGGTGTTCGCTCGGGCGAGAATCATCGGATTCTCAGAAGCGGATCAGGATGTAGTCAAGCCTAAAATGCCGCTCGGTGGTTTGGACCCGGGTTCGGAGTGGTCGTACGAGCTCGACTTGAGCGGAATGATGTTGGATGAGTGGCAATGGTGCGAAGGCTATGCCTGGGTCGAGTTCACTTACGCCGACCGGCTACCGAGTCCCGATCCGGATGGCGATTCTTGGCTGCGACGGTTGCGTCCGCTGGCGAAGCTCCGGGCGAAGTGCGCGGGCCGCGAGTACGAGTGGTGTGACACAGGCTTGTAGCAGACTCCTCAAGGTACTCAGGTGCCACGAGTTCCCAGCCCGTGATGCCAAATGCCGGCCGATGGCTTCATGGTGCTGGAACTCGTGACAGGGGCTCCTCGTCGCGCTTGCATGCCACCCGCTCGCGTCCACCAGCGAACAACCTAATCCGGCGACTCGATCGCCCGGATCAAGCGCTCCACATATTCCCGCTTCGAGAACAGCCGAGAGTAGTTGTTCACGCCCTGGAATCCGAAGAGCGGCACCAGAAACGGCGAGAGGGCGACGGCCGTTTGGCTGCCCACGAACGAGAGCGGCTTGTGCATCTCAAGGAACATCACCGCCGGCACTTCCATCTTCCGGCGCTTGATCTCCGCAGACGCCTTCTCGATCAGGCTCTGCACCTCTTCCTCGGTCAACTCTTCGGTCCACAAATCGTGCATCGCTGGGGGCTCGGCGGCGCACCTCGGCCAAAACCTCCTCGGGGTCGCCATCGAAACGAAGCGTCACCCCCCGGAACGGGCTGAGCCGGGTGTCTTCCGCCAATGGAGAGAGTTTGGCACGGTCGGCGTCCACTTCGATGCGTTTCACGGCCTCCCACCGAACGGCGGTGACGCTCACGCCGCACGTCACCCGCGCCTCGTCGTCGTTCAGTTCGTAGCGGAGCGGGAGCAGGAACTCGAGCGTGGTGCCCAGCACGACCGCCACGCCGACCAGGGCGAATACGGGGTGTCCCATCAACAGCAGGCCCGCCGCACCGGCGCCCAACGCGCAGGCCACGACGACCGAAGCCTTGCCTGGCTCGCGCGCCGCAAGGTGGACCTGCCAGCGCATCGTAGGGGCGGCGTCTGAACTTTGCATGGCGAATTGTGGTGATTCCGACGATTCCAAGAACAGAATGCGCTAAGGCATCGTCTAGAATAACCGAGACTCTAGCATGGAGGTGGACCTATGGTCACCACACGCGGGGGACTCGAGTTGACCGAGGACGAAGCCTTTGCCTTGCTCGGCATGTGTATGACGAGCCCACAGGTTCTGGATTCGGTTTCGGAAACGGCATTGCGGAAACTTGCCGAGTTTTGCATCCACCGATGCGATTCGTCATCATCCGTACCATTGGCCTCTGGCCTTCGGCAAGCCGCATGCCCGCTCGAGGTGGCGGGAGGTTGAACCCTCCCGCCAACCCGCATCCATGCGCCCCCGGTACACTCTCGCCTTCCCATGAGCGATGAACTGTCCTTGCGCGACTTGCGCCTGCAGAAGCTGGCGCGCATGCGCGAACTCGGCTTCGACCCCTTTGCCGTCGAGCGCTTCGAGTCCACCGGGTCGGCCAACGACCTGCTGGCCGACTTCGACGACAAACTGGGCCAAGCCGTCGCATTCGCAGGGCGCGTCGTCTCGCACCGCCTCATGGGCAAGGCCGGATTCGCGCACCTGAGCGACGGCGAAGGCAAGATCCAGGGCTACTTCAAGAAGGACGACCTGGGCGAAGCCGCCTGGGAGGTCTACCAACTCCTCGACATCGGCGACCACGTCGGCGTCCAGGGCGAGCTGTTCCGCACCAAGACGGGCGAGCCCTCGATCCACGTCCGCACGCTCGTCCCGCTCAGCAAGGCCCTGCACACCATCCCGCTGGGCAAGGAGAAGGAGGGCCACCAGTGGTACGGCCTCACCGACACCGAGCAGCGCTACCGCCACCGCAATCTGGACCTGATCTGCAACCCCGAGGCGCGCGACATGCTGATCCGCCGCGCCCAGATCACGCGCGAGGTCCGCAACTACCTCGACGCGCGGGGCTACCTCGAGGTCGAAACGCCGATCCTGCAGATCATCGCCGGCGGCGCGGCGGCCCGCCCGTTCACCACCCATTACAACGCCTACGATATGGACGTGAAGCTCCGCATCTCGCTGGAGCTCTACCTCAAGCGGCTCATCTGCGGCGACATCCCCAAGGTGTACGAAATCGGGCGCGTGTTCCGCAACGAAGGCGTCAGCAACCGCCACAACCCCGAGTTCACCCTGCTGGAGTTCTACGAGGCGTACACCGACCTCGAAGGCATGATGGAGGTCGTGGAGGGCATGTTCCGCCACGTGGCCCAGGCCGTCTTCGGCACGACCCAACTGGCCATGCGAGACGGGCTTGTGCTCGACTTCGGCAGCCCCTGGCGTCGGGTGGACCTGCTGGACGAGATCGAGCGCTTGGCAGGAGTCACTCGGGCCGACCTCGCCACGTTGGAGTCGGCCCACAAAGCGCTGGGCGACAAGGTCATTGTCAACACGGCCACGGGCAAGCGCATCGTGCCCGAAGACGAGCACAATCTCGGCGGCCTCATCGAGAAGTTGCTGGAGGTCTTCGTAGAGCCGACCCTGATCCAGCCGACGTTCGTCGTGGGCTACCCCATCGAGACGTCGCCTTTGGCCAAGAAGGACCCCAATCGCCCCGGCATCACGCGTCGCTTCGAGGGCTACATTCTGGGCAAGGAGATCTGCAACGCGTTCAGCGAGATCAACGACCCTATCGACCAGCGGGAGCGCTTCGAGCAGCAATTGGGCGCGAGGGCCAAGGGCGACGACGAAGCCCACCCGATGGACGAGGAGTTCATCTACGCCCTCGAGTGCGGCATGCCGCCGACAGGCGGCTGCGGCATTGGCATCGACCGCATGGCCATGTTCCTCACCGGCGCCGAAGTGCTGCGCGAGGTCATCTTCTTCCCGACCATGAAGCCCGAGTCGCGCGAGGACGATTGATGCAACAGATCTGGGCGTGGGACCTCGAAGGGTTCCGCGCCATCCACCTCGGCTGGCATCGCGACTGGCTCGACCCGGTGTTCTGGACGATCAGCACGTCGGGACTCGGCTATGTGCAGGGCACCCTCATCCTCCTGTTGGCGATCCGCAAGCCGTTCCGAAAGTGGGTGCTGCCCCTTGGGATCGGCGCTGCCCTCGGCCTCACGGCGAACATCGTGAAGCCCTTGATCCCCCGCATGAGGCCGAGCAACCTCGCCGAAGCCGTCCCGCAGGAGTCGTTCTACTACAGTGCGTTCCCAAGCGGCCACACGACGAGCGCGTTCGCGTTGGCGACGATGATCTGGTTCATCGGTCGGCGCGTCGAGAAGCCGTGGATGGGCTACGTGGCGATGCTCTGGGCGTCGTTGGTCGGCGTTAGCCGCATCTACCGAGGCGTGCATTGGCCGACCGACGTACTCGGTGGGGCGTGTCTGGGGGTCGCGGCGACGTGCCTCGTCGTACTGGCTTGGGGCAAGAAGCTGGGCGTCGTCCCCCTGGACGACGCCCAGCCAGAGCGTCAGACGCCGGTCTGACCGAAGTTGGCCCGCAGGATCAGGAAGTCGGTCACGTTGACCGAGCCGTCCCCGTTCAAGTCTGCGTTGGGGTTGAATCCGCCGCTCCCCGACGAAGTCCCAAACGCCTGCCGCAGCGCCAGAAAGTCCGCCACGTTCACCGAGTTGTCTCCGTTCACGTCGCCGTTGACAATCGTGAAGTTCACGTTTGCGGCTCCGTTGACAGTGAACACCACGTTCGAGACGAGGTGCCGCAACCAGTGCGGGGCCTTGGCCCTGAGGTGGTAGGTGCCCGGTGCAACGTAGGTCGTCCAGTTGTACCAAGCCGCTTCGTTGGTGTAGACCATGCCGGCGTACACCACGGTGGAACTTGCAGGATCAATGAGCTCGAAGGCGATGGGGATCGTAGCAGGGTTCCCCGAGAAGTGACCAAACGTGATGGTTCCCCAAACGGGCCGAGTGGCCGCCTGAAGGGCCATGCTGTGCATCCCGCCGGCACTGATCGCTGTGACGTTGGACAGCGTCGGGATCTCCTGAGGCTGGGACTCCTTCCAGTTGTTGGTGCCCAGGCCAAGTTGGCCATCGAAGTTCCTGCCCCAACTCCAGACCTTACCGTTGCCGTCCAGAGCCAGCGCATGGTTGTGGCCCGCATCGACCGCTACGACGTTGGTCAGGCCGTCCGCTTGAACTGGCACGTTGGATGCGACGTCGGAACCATTGCCGAGTTCGCCGTTCTCGTTGGTTCCCCAGGCCCAGACTTGGCCATTCAGGGCCGGTGAAAGGACTGCGAGCGCGAAGTGTTGCCCGCAGGCGATGGCGACCACCCCGTTCAAGCCGATGGGTGCTGCGATGGACCGGGAGGTGTTGGTCCCGTCGCCGAGTTGCCCAAAGTGGTTCTGGCCCCAGGTCCATACGGTCCGGTCCGACCTGAGGGCGACGCTGAAGCCGCTGCCCGCTGCCACCCGCGTGACACCGGTCAAACCGGTGACTTGCACGGGGGACGTCTCAAGAAAGCTGGGCGTCCCGTTGCCGAGTTGGCCGAATCCGTTGAGGCCCCAAGCCCATACGGTGCCGTCCGAGAGCAAGGCCAACGCGTGGGTCTCGCTCGCGGAGATGGACCTCACGCCAAACAGGTTCAGGACCTGGACCGGAACGTTGCTGTGGGCCGTCGACCCATTGCCCAACCGACCATCGTTCACGCCCCATGCGGTTGCTCGCCAGTTGGCTCTCGCCGCCACGTTGTGACTGCCACCTGCCGAAATCTGGACGGCGTCGCTCAGGCCGGAGACCAAGACCGGAACCCAAGACTCGGTGTTGGTGCCGTCGCCGAGTTGGCCATATGTGTTGTCGCCAAACGCCATCACACGTCCATTGGACAGCATGACGATCGAGTGTCCGACTCCGGCAGATATTTGGGCGACGTGTTGGCCCGCGAGGATCTGGTTGGGCACGTTGCGCCGCTGGTCGGTGCCGTCCCCCAGCTGTCCCCAGAGGTTATAGCCCCAGGACCAGCACGTGTAAGACTGCGCGATGCTCAAAGTCGCGCCGAGGGAGGAGAGGGCCATGAGGGCCGCAATCCGCTTGATCGCGGTCGTCCACGGCTCCGTGCGCGTTGTCGCGTCGTGTGCCATATCACCCTCACCTTGGGCTCAACGGGGATGATGCCGCTGGGCCGGGACCCAGTGAGTACACTCCTAGCCCATGGCGTACTGGCTGATGAAGTCCGAACCCGACGTGTACGGCATCCACCACTTGGAGGCCGAAGGCGTGAACATGTGGGAGGGCTGCCGCAACTTCGTCGTCCGCAACTACCTCAAGGACGAGATGCAGATCGGCGATCTGGCGTTCTTCCACCATTCGAACATCCCGCCCGTGGGCATCGTGGGCGTCATGGAGATCGTCAGCGAAAGCTACCCCGACCCCACCCAGTTCGACCCGAACAGCAAGTACTACGACGCGACCAGCAAGCCCGAGCGGCCCAAGTGGTACGTCCGCGACGTGCGCTTCGTCGAGCGATTCCCCCGGTGCGTGACGCTCGCCGAGATCAAGGCCCACCCCGTCCTGTCCGGGATGCAGGTGGCGCGCAAGGGCCAGCGGCTCAGCATCATGCGCGTCGAGCCGCACGAGTGGGAGATCGTCATGAAGCTCAAAGACGAGCCCGCCCCATGATCCTCGCGCTCGACCAAGGCACGACCTCGTCGCGGGCCATCGTGTTCGACCCATCGGGCCGTCCGCTCGGAGTCGGACAGATCGAGCTCCCGCAGTCGTACCCGCGCCCCGGATGGGTGGAACACGACCCCGAAGTCATTTGGGACACCCAGCTTGAAGCGGCCCGCGCCGCACTCGGCGAGGCCCGAGCGAACCCGCGTGACATCCTCGGCATCGCCATCGCCAACCAGCGCGAGACCGTGATCGTTTGGGAGCGCGCCACGGGCCATCCCATCCACCACGCGATCGTGTGGCAAGACCGGCGCACCGCAGACCGATGCGTGGAACTCGCCTCTGCCGCCGAGCGTGTGCGCCACGTGTCCGGCTTGGAACTCGACCCCTACTTCTCGGCGGCCAAGATCGCGTGGATCCTCGACCACGTCGAGGGGGCTCGGGCGCGAGCGAAACGCGGCGAACTCGCGGCGGGCACGGTGGATTCCTGGCTGATCTGGCGGCTGACCGGCGGGCTGCACGCCACCGACCGCACCAACGCCTCGCGGACCTCGCTGATGAACCTGGAAAAGGGACGATGGGACTCCGGGCTGTGCGAGCTATTCGGCGTCCCCCCGAACCTGTTGCCCGAGATTTGCGGGTCCACCGTGGGGTTCGGGGCGGCGCGGGCCGACTGGTTCGGCGTCGAGCTTCCCATCCTCGCCGTGGCGGGGGACCAGCAGGCGGCCCTGGCCGGTCATGGCGCCGACAGGCCCGGATTGGCCAAGAACACCTACGGCACAGGCTGCTTCCTACTGGCCCACACGGGCTCGCGTCGTCCCAGGTCGGCCCACCGGATGCTGGAGACGGCAGCGGCATGGCCTTCGGAATCGTTCGCCCTGGAAGGTGCGGTCTTCGTCGCCGGGGCGGCCGTCCAGTGGCTGCGCGACGGCTTGGGCGCGATCGAGACGTCTGCGGAGGTCGAGGCGCTGGCGGCCTCGGTGCCGGATGCGGCAGGCGTGCGGTTCGTGCCGGCGTTCGTGGGGCTGGGCGCTCCCTACTGGGACCCCGAGGCGCGCGGAACCATTGTCGGGCTCACGCGGGGGGCGACCAAGGCGCACCTGGCCCTTGCGACGCTCGAGAGCATCGCCCACCAGACGTGCGACGTGTTGGAGGCGATGACCGCCGACGGCGGCGCGGTGGCGGAACTGCGCGTGGATGGCGGTGCGGCGGCGAACGACCTGCTCATGCAGATGCAGNNGCGATGCTGGAGACGACGGCTTGGGGGGCGGCGGCGCTGGGCCTCGCGGCGAGCGGGCGTTCGTCAGGCCTCCCGGCGTTGCCCGTGGACCGCGTGTTCGAACCGCGACTGTCCCCCGACCTCCGCACTTCCTCCCGCGCGGCCTGGGCATCGGCGGTGCGGCAGGCGCGGGCGGGCTAGGGTGATCGGAGGACACAACTGTTCTCACTCTACAATCCGAGCGATCGCCACGGCGAACACCACGTAACACAGCGGGCAACCGGCGAACTCGGTTTCCAGCACCTCCTCCTCCGTCGTGTGGCAAGCCGGGCAGATGTGCAGCCGCTGACGCGGAAAGGTCAGCGCCCGCTCCCAGCGACCCAAGTCGAACGGACGCAGATCCGACGTCTCGGGCTTCACGCGTCCTCCACCAGACCGGCGTCGAAGTCGGGATGCTTGCGGCAGAGCGGCAGGAAGTCGCAACCCGAACACAGCCGCTTCGGGATCGGCGCGACGTTGGGGTAGTCCCGGTTCAGGATCTCCGTTCCGATGAACTGCAGGTCGCCCCGCAGCTCGGCCAGCGCCGCGCCGTCGAGTTCGGCGGAGGCCTTGTCCCCGGTCCGCAGGGCGTGGATCGTGGCGAAGACGCGGCGATCGGGGTGCTTGTGCCGAACGAGCAACTGGTAGCAGCCCATCGCGAGGTCGCTGGCCACGTCTTCTTCGGTCACGGTCTGCCGGCCCGACTTGTAGTCCACGATCTCCAAACTCCCATCCGGATGCTCGTCCACTCGGTCCACACGCCCCAGCAGGCGGAAGTCGTCGAAATCCAGCTTGAACGTCTTCTCGACGCACAATGTCTTGGCGGCGGTGGGCACCTTATGCTGCTCGGCGTAGCGCTCCAGAATCTGTTTGCCTTCGCCGATGGCGTCGGCCATCTCGTCGGGGCTGGAGTAGCCCGCGTCCATCCAGTTCTCCTCCATGGCGGCGATGGCCTCGTGCGCGGTGGGCACGCCCCGGTCGCCGCTGGTGTGGAACGCCTCCAGAACCCGGTGGAGCGTCAGACCGAAGCTGTAGTAGGATTTGGCGCGCGCGTACCAATGCCCCCGCGAATCCACGTACGTCCAGCGGTACTTCACGGGGCAGGCGAGGTACGTGCTGATGCGCGAAGGGCTGAGGGTCGGCTTGCGGGCCACGGTTCAGTTATAGCAGGGTCGCTTCGGCAGGGGAGTGCGACAAGCGCGTACAATCGTGCGCGATGTTGGAAGTTCGGGCCATCGCGAAACGCTATCCCGCCGTTCAGGCGTTGGACGGGGTTTCGCTGGCGTTCGAGCCGGGCAAGTGCCATGCCGTGATCGGCGAGAACGGAGCGGGGAAGAGCACGCTCATGAAGATCCTCGCCGGGATCGAGCATCCCTCGGCGGGCGAGGTGTTGCTCGACGGCAAGCCCGTCGCCTTCCGCAACGTCCGCGAGGCGTCGGCTCACGGGATCGCCATGATCCACCAAGAGCTGAACCTGGTGGACGAACTGACCGCCGCCGAGAACATCTTCCTCGGCCGCGAGCCGACCAAGGGCATCGCCGTGGATCGCCGCAAGATGGCCCAAGAGGCGAAGCAATGGCTCGACGCCGTGCGCGCCCCGTTTGGCCCCGAAGCCAAGACCGGTGGGCTGAGCGTCGCAGGCAAGCAGCTCATCGAGATCGCCAAAGCCGTCTCGCAGCAGGCGCGCTACCTGATCCTCGACGAGCCCACCGCAGTGTTGAGCGAACGCGAAACCGAAGCCCTATTCGCCCTGCTGGAGCGGTTGCGCGCCGAAGGCGTCGGCCTGATCTACATTTCGCACCTTCTGGACGAGGTGCTGCGGCTGAGCGATACGATCTCGGTACTGCGCGACGGCAAGCACGTGGCCACGCTGACCCCCGAAGGCGCGACACCCGCGGATTTGGCCAAGCTGATGGTGGGCCGCGACCTGGGCGAGGTGTTCCCACCGAAGGCCGAGATCCCGCAGGCCGAGCCCGCGCTGATCGTCGAGGACCTCTCGGTGCCACGTTGGGTGAAGGGCGCGGGGTTCTCCGTCCGGCCAGGGGAGATCGTGGGCTTGGCGGGCTTGGTGGGCAGCGGACGCACCGAGTTGTGCGAGGCCGTGGTCGGCTTGCGCCCATGTTCGGGCAGCGTGACCGTGGCCGGCGACAAGCTCACCAAACGCGACCCGGCCACCATGATGAACGCGGGACTCGCCTATCTCACCGAAGACCGCAAAGACGCCGGGTTGCACCTCACGATGAGTTGCACGTCGAACTCGACCCTGGCCAACCTCCGCGCCTATGGCCGTTGGGTGCCCAATCGCGCCGACGAGAAGAAGGCCGCGACCAAGTGGATCGAGCGGCTCGGCACCAGGATCGGCGCGTGCGAAGACGCGGTGAGCAGCCTGAGCGGCGGCAACCAGCAGAAGGTGGCGCTCGCCAAGTGGCTCGACGCCCGGCCCAAGATTCTGCTGCTCGACGAACCCACGCGCGGCGTGGACGTCGGGGCGAAACGCGAGATATACCAACTCATCCACGAACTGGCCGCCGAGGGATTGGCCTGCGTGCTGGTGAGCAGCGAAATGCCCGAGATCGTCGGCTTGTGCCACCGTGTGCTGGTCATGAGAGAAGGCAAGATCGTGGGCGAACTCGTGGGAGACGACGTGACCGAACACAACATCATGCTCCTGGCGGCAGGGGTGGAAGCAGCCTGATGAACCGTTGGACCAAGATTCTCGAAGATTACGGCGTGGTCGTCGCTCTGGTGATCCTGTCGCTGTTCAGCGCCATCCGCCGACCCGATGTGTTTCTCCAGCCGGAGAACATCCGCAACATCGTCAACCAGTCGTCGTTCATCGGCATCGTGGCCGTCGGCATGACGCTGGTGATCATCGCGGGCGGCATCGACCTCTCGGTGGGCAGCATCGTGGCGTTCGCGGGCGCATGTACGGTGTTGTGCCTGAACCACGTGCAGGACAAGGGCGCGATGGCGATTCCCCTTGCGCTGGCCGCGGGCGTAGGAGTGGGCTTGGGGCTCGGCTTGCTCAACGGCTACCTGGTGAGCTTCGGGCGCCTGGCGCCGTTCATCGCCACGCTCGCAGGGCTCGTGGCGTTTCGGTCGTTCACCTTGGTGGTCGCCGAAGGCGGCGAAATCCGCAGCATGGACTTCTCCGCGTTCCCGGCGATTGGTGCCGGTGGCATCCCGTTGCCGTTCCAGGATCGCGGCGGCCAGACCCTCATGCTCAACTGGTCGATCTTGGTTTGGGTGCTTGTGGCCGTGGCCGCCGGGTTCCTGCTGGAACGCACTCGTTTCGGGCGCTATGTGGTGGCTGTCGGCGCGAACGAGCGGGCCGCGCGCTACTCGGGCATCTCGACGGCGTGGGTGCGCTTCTGGACGTATTCCATCCTGGGTCTGCTCTCGGGCGTCGCGGGCGCGTTGCTCTCGGCGCGGTTCAACTCGGTGGCTTCGAGTACTTCGGGCCTCTACTACGAACTGGACGCCATCGCCGCAGTCGTCATCGGCGGGACGCCGCTGTCGGGCGGCAGGGGCCGCGTCTGGGGCACCGTCGTCGGCGTGCTGTTGCTGGGCGTCATCCAGAACCTTATGGTGTCGGAAGGCGTTTCGAACTACTGGCAGGGCGCGGTGAAAGGTGCGATCATCCTGCTGGCGGTGCTCATTCAGCGTGGCTCGTCGCGGGCCGCTGCGTAGGCCGCTCGGTTCGCGGAAGGTCCTCATTTCGGGGGACTTTCGGAACTTTGGAGGCAATCCATGGTACAAATACCTTGGCGACGACCATTTTTGGGGTGTTCGCCCTTGCGTGACGCGATGAAAGATCGAACCTGGTTGGGCAAATGCGCCGCTCTGACGGCCCTTTTTCTGGCGGCCTCGGCCAGCCACGTGGGTGCGCAAGACCGGAGCGTGCCGACCCGCCGAGCGGGTTCGACCCCGGTGTTTGGCTATGCGGTGGGCGATCAGGTGATTTCGAAGGCCAATCCGCCGTCAACCAATTCGCAGGTGATGTCGTCGCCGTTCCTCTATCTAGAAGGCGCATTCGGTGGCCGGTGGCAGATCGACGGCTACGGCAGCGGCTCCAGCGCGGTGTCGGTGAACCAGATCACCATCCAACACAACGAGACGATCGCGCTCGACTTCGAGGGCTTTGGCCCGATGCTCAAGACCTCCGGCTCCTCGTCGGGGTTGCAGACCATGGATTGGAACATCGCGGTCGAGGTCTACAGCAGCGGCGGTGGCGTGCTGCCGGGCTCGACGGGTGGCCTGGTCGTCCCGACGTTCCTGAACACGTCGTTCACTCCCGGTTCGCCCCTGTACACTCCGGGCGTGACGGGTGGCGTGCTCTACCTCCACGTGAAGCGGCAGGCGATTGTTCACGCGGCACACGAGCCGGGGCAGTACGAGAACCAGGGTTCGATCACGCTGTACCGGTACTGAGGTCCGGCAGGATCGAAGGGAAGTGGCGCGCTCGAGAGGATTCGAACCTCCGACCCCCAGCTCCGCAAGCTGGTGCTCTATCCACTGAGCTACGAGCGCAGATCAACGATTGTACCCGATGATTGGGCTCGGAAGTGGGGCTCTCAGCCCTCATGCCGAACCCAACCAGACTCTACCAAGCACCACCGAACGGCGAAGCCCTAGTCCTGATACGGATGGGACGCAAACGGGACGCTGTACATCCGCGCCACGCCTTCGGCATCCAGCGATTCCAGATTCAACAACCGCTCGACGAAGGCCTCGGTGTCGTCCCCCAAGGCGATTTCGCCCAGAGTCCGCCACTTCGCTCGAAGAATGCCCTCGAGGTCGGCGGTCGCGTTCCGCGCGTGGCCCGCCGGATACATGACCAACCCCGAATCGAATCTCCCGCCGACGCCGTCCTCGATCACGACCGACGTCGGAATCCCGTCCGGGTACCTCGCGTCGTATTCGGGGCCGCCGTGGCTGAACTCGATGCGCTCCATGAGCGAGCGGGTCAAGGGGTGGAACACGGCTCGGTCCGAAACCTCGTAATCGAACGGCGTCAGCATCAGCGCCTTCCAGGCGTCGTCTCTCGAAGCGCCGCCGGGGGGCACTCCGCCCGCTTCGATCGCCTTGCGGATGAGCGTGGCCACGATGTACGCCATGCTGTGGTCGGCGCTTTGGCGCGTGGTGGGGTTCTTCTTTGCGGGGTTGCCGATGATGCCGTAGGCGGGCTCATAGGCGACGATGGTGATGCGCTTGATCCCGGCGCCGCCGTCCGCCAACAACGCGGGGTGTGCGGCCAGCAGGTCCAAGACGCCTTGCAGCGCCCCGGCCGATTGGTGCTCGTAGAGGCCGAGCTTGAAGTGCATCCCGTTGATGGCAAAGTCTTCGCCCTCGCTCGAGAGGTGCAGGACGAACGGCGAGTCGCCATGCTCCTTCCAACGCTCCGCGCCGTGCGTCGTCGGTTCGAAGAAGCGGAAGATCGCCTCCGGGTTCCGGAAGATGTCGCGCGGCCCTCGGAACCCGGCCATGCTGCGCTTGGCGCAAAGAATCGCGGCCTCGGTGCTGATCGCGGCGCTCGCGCCTTTCGAATCGCTGAGCTGTTTGCCGGCGCGGATGGCGCGCCACGGCGTGTGGTGGGCGACCACCATGCCGATGGCGCTCTCGATCTGCTCCTCGGTCGCCCCCATGAGGGCCGCATAGGTGGCCGCACTCGCGATCGCTCCGTGCAGAACGTGGTCGATCTTGTACGACTTCAGGCTGAACACTTCGGCCAGCCGACCTCGAATCTCGTCCACCAACACCATGCCGAGCAGCGCGGTGCGTCCATCGAGCCCCCGCTGCTGGCAGGCGGCGACCACGGCGGGATAGAAGTCGTTGTGGCCGAACTCGCCCGCCGTGTGGCCCAGTTCCGGCCGATAGCCGAAGTTGGTCCCGTTGCTGTCCCACTCGCGCACAGCGGCGCTGTTGGCGGCCACGGCCTTCTCGGCCATCACGCGGTCCCCCGATCCGAACACCGTGGCCCCCGTGGGCGAAGGGTATTCGAGCGCCTCGCGCCGCAACACCGTCGGAGCATTGGTCCCCAGCGCCAACGCACTCAACCCGCACAGCACTGAATCGGCGTGGAACTGGGTGGCCCGAAGGCGTGTGTGGGGGCCTGGGTGGCCATCCCCATGCAAAAAGGCGATCGCATAGCGACCGAGACCAAGGGCCTGATTGGAGTCGCGGGGCAGGATCACGGGCGGCATGTGGTCCACGAGGGTACCAGCCCGACCTAGCGGACGTAGTGGATGACCGGCTCGTCCAGCTTGTCCAGAAGCATCAGGCAGCACACGGGCAACGGTCGCCCCTTGGCCACCTGGCGAGCCTCGTCGAAGCTCACCTCGTCGCACGTCATGCCCACCAAGTCGATCCACTCGGCGAACCGGATGGCGGCGTTCTCGGTGGTGAAGCACGCCAAGCCGTGGATGCCGTTGTAGCGATAGCAACCGTACTTGCCCGTCGTGGGGTGGTGCAGCAAAACCACGTTCTGGGGCATGGACTCGTCGAGATCAACGAGCGGCGAACTGATGGTCTCGGTCAGAGAAGACATGGCACAGTGCGGATTCAGGCGGTGGATTCCCGCCCGACGGCCATTCTATCATGTTCGGACGCATCGGTCAAGGCCCGCAGGGCGATGGCTAGGGCCTTGCCGTGCGCGGTGGGGATGCCCAAGGTCTTCAGATCTTCCGTCGAAAACCACGCAAGGTCGGCATCATGGGCCGCCTTCCAAGCCACGACGCATCGCAGCCGATGGCGGGTCACAGTGTGGTTGAACCGTCCCAGGCTGAACTCCTCAGCCAAGGGTTGGGCGAGCACTTCGGTGGGCAAACACCACATGCCGGCCCACCACTCCCCCGGTTCGGCCCGACGCAATCCCCACTTTCCGCCCCAGAAGTGCGCCCAAAACACGACGTGGCGCTCCACAACCTCGGCCTTGGGAGCCGGGGCGGGGAAGTCGGTCGGACATCCC
Organism: Chthonomonas sp. UBA2387; assembly: GCA_002343445.1. Classification (GTDB taxonomy): domain Bacteria; phylum Armatimonadota; class Fimbriimonadia; order Fimbriimonadales; family Fimbriimonadaceae; genus UBA2387. The sequence continues at coordinate 8,373 of DDSP01000029.1, read as the reverse complement.
AAAGCGTACGCCGCGCATGGTCGGCTCAACGGGCACTCGCCGCACTTGGGTTGCCGAGGCGTGCACACGCGCGCGCCCAGTTCCATCAGGGCTTGGTTCATCTGGCCGGGCCGCTCCCGGTCGAGCACCCGCTCGGCCCACTCCCAACACGAGCGCTCAAACCGGGGACCGGTGCCGTCATCCGCACAGAACCTCGCGTACACACGCTTGACGTTGCCATCCACCACGGGGACCGCTTCTCCGAGGCAGATCGAGGCGATGGCGTTCGCAGTGTAGCGTCCGACGCCGGGCAACTTCCTCCACGCGTCCGCGCTCGCGGGCCACCCGTCGCGGGCCACCAGCCGAGCCGCCTGCAGAAACGTCCGTGCGCGACGGTAGTAGCCCAGCCCGGCCCACAGGGCGAGCACGGTGTCCTCGTCGGCCTGTGCCAAGGCGTCCACGCTTGGGAAGCGCTCCATCCACCGCTCGTAATAGGGCAGCACGGTGGCGATCTGCGTCTGCTGCGCCATCACCTCGCTCACCCACACGGCATAGGGGTCGCGGGTGCGCCGCCACGGCAGGTCCCGCGCGTAGCGCGAATACCAATCGAGCAACCCTTCGCGGGAGGCGACGTCCACCTAGGCCGAGGGCTCGAACCCCAGCGAACGGAGCGCCGCCTGCGGGTCGTCGGCTCGGTCGGTCAGGGCACGCCCGACCACCAAGTAGTCGGCCCCCGCCGAAAGCGTGGACTGGGCGTCGCCGACCCGCACCTGATCGTGGACGTCCGAATTCGCCGCCCGAATGCCGGGGGTCACGATGACCGGCGAACGACCGAGCGCGCCGCGAATCGCTTGCACTTCGTGGGGCGAGCAGACCACGCCGTCCAAACCGCAATCGCAAGCCAACTGGGAAAGATAGACCATGTGGTCTTCGAGCGTCCTCTGGATGCCCAAGTGATCCGTGAGAATATGCTGGTCGAGCGAGGTAAGGACGCTCACGCCGAGCAGGATCGGCGCGTTCTCGCCACGGCTTCGGGCTTCCATCGCCGCCGCGCTCATCATCGCCGGCCCGCCCGAGATGTGCATCGTCATCATCCACACGTTGCGGCGAACGGCCTCGCGTACAGCCAAACCGATCACGTTCGGAATGTCGTGGAACTTCAGGTCGAGGAAAACGCGGCTCGCCCCCGCATCCTGAAGACGGTCGATCACGTCCAGCCCGTGGTTGAGCGTCAAGGCATGCCCGATCTTGAAAGCCCCGATGTGGGGCGAGAGTCGCTTGACCAGCCCGATCGCATGGTCCAGATCGGCGGTATCGAGAGCGGCGATGACTTTTCGAACCATGAATCCTCCTGTGGCGGCCTACCGGCCGGTCATCCCCTATTGTCTCCCATTTGGGCCGCCTCCAGTTTCTGAGCACCGTGAGCAGGAACGCCCAGCCGACTGGCGAAAGGAAGTCTCCGGTGTCTCCATTCACGCTTTCCGGGTTCATCGACGAGATCGCGCCCGACTTGCAGACGCAACTCGACGCAGTCCAACGGTTCGGACTTCAAGCGGTTGATATTCGTAGTCTTGGCGGAACGAACGTGCTCGACCTGACGCCCGCCCAGACCCAAGAGATCCGCGAAGCGTGCCAAGATCGGGGCCTCGCGATCTACTCCGTCGGCTCGCCGGTGAACAAAGTGCCCCTCGGCGAGGCGTCACGGTCGTCTGAAATGGCCAAGTTCAAGGTGGCCGTGGACAGGGCCCACGAACTCGGCACGCCGCGCATCCGCATCTTCACACCCGAGGCCCCCGAAGCCCAACACGACGAGGCGTGGCCGGCGATCCGAGACGCACTCGACGAAATGCTCGCCTACGCCGCAGAACACGGCATCGTCGTGATGCACGAGAACGACTGGAAGTATTGGGGCGCGTACCCCGCCAACGCCAAGCGCATGTTCGAAGAACTCGCGCCACGCGGTCTGCGCCTCGTGTTCGATTTCGGCAACACCGTCCTGCTCGGCTACCGACCGATGGACGACTGGTTCCCGTGGGCGCTGCCCTACCTGGAGTCGTGCCACATCAAAGACGTGGTCGCGGCAACGGGACAGATCGTCGAATCCGGAGCGGGCGACGGCCAGTTCGTCGAGACGTTCCGCTATCTCGTTGGGCAGGGCTGGGGCGGTACGCTCAGCCTGGAGCCGCACCTGCGGGATGCAGGGCGGTTTGGCGGCTTCAGCGGCGCGGAGCGGTTCGGGCTCGCCGTCGAAGCCCTGAGAAACGTGTTGCAGGAGGCGATGACAGCATCATGAGCGTTCGATTCGGAGTCGTTGGTTGCGGGGCCATTCACGGCACCCACTGTGGAGCCTTGCAGAACATTGAGGGCGCACAACTCGTCGGCGTTTGCGATATCGAGAAGCCCCGAGCGAAAGAAGCGGGCGAGAAGTTCGGCGTCAAAGCCTTCGGGAGCATGAAGGCCATGCTCCCGCATGTGGATGCCGTCTGCCTGTGCGTCCCGAGCGGCCTCCACGCCAAGATGGGCCTGCAAGCCATCGCGGCGGGCAAGCACGTCGTGTGCGAGAAGCCCGTGGACGTGACGCTCAAGCCAGCGATCCAAATGGTCGAAGCCGCGCGTTCGACGGGTGTCAAACTCACGGTGATCTCCCAACACCGCTTCGGCAAGGCCATCCGAGGCGTGCGCCAAATGGTGCAGTCCGGCGAACTTGGCCAACCCTTGCAGGGCGACGCCTACGTCAAGTGGTACCGAACCCAGGCCTATTACGACAGCGGCGCGTGGCGCGGCACCCACAAGCTCGACGGCGGATGCCTGATGAACCAGGGCGTCCACTACATCGACATGATCCAGTGGATCATGGGCGGCGTCGAATCGGTCACCGGCGTCTGCCGAACGGTCGGCCACAACATGGAAGCCGAAGACCTCGCAGTGGCGGTGCTCGAGTTCAAGAACGGCGCGATCGGCGTCGTGCAAGGCTCCACCTGCTTCTACCCCGGCTTTGCGGAACGGCTCGAAGTGCATGGCACGTGCGGCTCCGTGATCGTCGAAGGCGACCGAGTGAAGCGGCAGGACATCGACCCCGAGGCCGCCAAAGACCCCTCGCCCTACGGCAAGGGAGTGACGGCCCAACCCACCCCGAGCGTCCACACGCAGGGCGAGGAGGAGACGACCAACACGGGCGCCTCCGACCCATCGGCCATCTGGGGCGAGCAGCACCGGTTGCAGCTCGAAGACTTCACGCGAGCCGTCCTCGACAACCGAGACCCGTTCATCACCGGCGAAATGGCCCTCGAACCGCTCAAGGTCATCCTCGCCATCTACCGCAGCGCCAAGCTCGGCGGAAGGAGAGTGAAGGTCGGCTCGTGAGGTTCGGGGTCTGCTGCACGCTGGACGAAGCCCCGCAAGCCCTTGAAATGGGCGCGGACTACGTCGAGTTGCCGGCGGCATCGTTCGGAGTGCTCGAAGAGTCGGACTTCGACCCTGGCGCGTACCGAGACCTCGCCGTCGAAGCGACCAATGTGTTCTTTCCGGGCCGAATGGCCCTGATCGGCTACGGCGCGGACGAATGGCGGGGCTACGCCAAACGAACCATCCAACGCGCGGCGTCCATCGGCGTCGAGATGATGGTGGTCGGGAGCGGCAGCGCGCGCAAGGCGCCCGGGGGCGTCGCTCCCTCGCGGGCCGCTCTGGAGTTCATCGGCGTGGTGTCGGAACTGCAGGAGATCGCCGAGCCGTTCGGGATCTCGGTCGCGCCCGAGTCCCTCAACCGGGCCGAGACCAACGTGGGCAACAGCCTGCCGTGGTTGGCGCGGGCGCTGGACCGTGTGGGCGTCGGGTACACGGCGGACTCCTACCACGTGCTCTACGAATGGGACGCCGACATGCGCGAGCGCGATCCCGAAAGGCTCGAACCCACGAGGTTCTATCTCATGGACCAGATGCCGTTCAAGCCCGCGCACGTACACCTGGCCAACCTCTTCCGCCAGGCGCCAGACCGGCACGACCCCATGATGCGCGCGTTCTTCGCCCGACTGGCCGAACTCGGCTTCGATGGACGGATCAGCCTCGAGTGCAATCGCGGCCCTCTGGGCGACTTCTTGCCTGCGGCGCTCGAGGAGTTGCGCGAACTGGTCGAGGTGCCCGCGTGGTAGGCATCGTGCCTGCGGCCGGAAAGGGGACCCGAATGCTCGGCGTCACTGGCGGCGGACCCAAGGAGCTGTTGCCGCTGGGCTCCAAGATGGTTCTGGAACGCGTCGTGGCCGAAGCCTACGAAGCGGGTTGTCATTCGGTCGTCGTGGTCGGCTCGCCCGAAAAGCCCGGCCTGCACGCGCTGGTCCATTCCATGCCCGGGGTTCGCTATGCCGAGCAGTGCCGGCCTTTGGGCTTGGGCCACGCCATCGCCTGTTCAGGCATCCGGGGCGAATCGGCGTTGGTGCTGATGGCCGATGCCCTGATCTGGCCCCCGGGAGCGCTGCGTGCCTTGGTTCGAGCCATCGAGGAAGGCGCGTGGGCCGGGGCCACCGTTCGCCGAGTGGCCGATGCCGACGTCTCGCGGTACGGGATGGTCGAGTTCGGCGAGGGCGGCGAAGTCGTCGGCCTCTTGGAGAAGCCCGCTCCTTCGGCGACGACGAGCCGCTGGGCGGTGGCGGGGCGGTATGCGTTCGGCAAGGATGCACTCGACGCACTGGCGCACGAGGCCTCGCTCTTCGAGGGTCCCGGCGAACACCATCCTACGCCGCTGATCCAGCGGGTGATCGCTTCCGGCCACCGTTTCGCCGCCGTCCCGATCGGCGACGCGCGCGTATTGGACTGCGGCTCGCCCGAGGGCTACCGAGAAGCCTGCGCGGTACTTTCTTAGTCGTCGGCGTCACCGCTCGAACCGAGATTCCCCTCCTCCGGAGGGGTGGCCGCAGGCCGGGGTGGTCCCATTGGGTCGGCAGGTTGCCTTCGCGTTCACGATTCACGATTCACATTCACATCCCCCCAGGTTTGGAAAGCGGAACACGGGAAAGCGGAAAACGGAGGGTCGCACTCACGATTCACGATTCACTTTCACATCCCCCCACGGGCGTCGGCAGTGGTCGGCAAGTCGTTGGCGCGTTCACGATTCACGATTCACATTCACATCCCCCCTCGAGCGTCGGCAGGTGGTCGGCAGGTTGCCCCAGGGTTCACGATTCACGATTCACATTCACATCCCCCCACAGTTGGTCGAGCATGTGGTCGGCAAGTCTGCTTTCGCCGATTCTCCCCCTCGAAGAGCTCTTTCACGTCGGGGTTCGTCCGTGTCTCTTCGCCGCGAGCGAGGGGTTTGTCAACCCCGAGTCGGCTCTCTGGCCGTGACCGTGGTTCTCCAACAGGCATTCGATGGCGAGGGTGATCGTGCTGAGCCGGTTCGAGCCGTCGTAGAGGTGCATGGTGCCGTTGCCCAGAGCGTCCACATCGGCGAGCTTGCGGTTCATGGCGGCCTCGTAGACGATCTGCCTGGAGTTGCCGAGCGAGTCGGTGACCGTGGTCAGCCGGCCCATCAGGTCCTACAGGTAACTGGTCACGAACCCGAGAGGATTCATCTCCGTCAGCCGGTTGCCGAAGCGCCCGTAGGTGTAGCTGGTGCGCTCGTTCAGCGGGTTGACGACCGCCGCGAGGAGGCAGGAGTCGTAGATCTGGCTGCTGACGTTCCCGTCCGGGTCCATGCTGGAGATCAGGTGGTCGGCGGCGTCGTAGGCCATCGTCCAAGTGCGCGTTCCCACGGGAAGCGAGCGGGAGACCATCCGGCCCAGTTCGTCGTACGCGTATTTCCAGACCCCGCCGTCCGAGGCGGTCATGGTGGTCATGTCGCCGTAGGCGTCGTACTGGTACATGGTGCGCAATCCGCGCGGGTCGATCTGCGCCTGAACCGTGCCGTCGGTGTTGTACACGACGGTGGAGGTTCGGTTCAGGGGATCGGTGCTGGAGATCAGCCGCCGGTTGCCGTCGTACGCGTTCTTCCAGACGTTGTTCCAGACCAGGCGGTCAGGGCGGTTGGAAAAGCCGCGGACTGGATGGAGCGATCCCTGGACCTCAACCCCCAGACCTTGCACCAATCGAGTCGGTGCGGAGGGCGTTGGGACGGCAAGCTTGGCACGTACCTACCACTATCCCAACCGCACAACGAGCTTCCTCAACAACGCTATGGCAAGCAGGTTCCAAATCACACGCCGACAAAAGTGTCAGGTTAAGGCCGAAAACGTCATCGCCGCGCCCCCCCACACACAGCGTTCGCTTGACAGTTAGTCTGAATCACTTTGTTAGACTTCGCCTTCCGCACTTACTGAAGTAACAAGGGAACGTCGGAGAGAAATGTGTAGTGAAACAGCTGTCTCCACTTCAGGCATTGATGCCAATCAGTCAAACTCAGGGCAGCGAACATCGCGACAAAATGTGACGAGCCATAACCGCAGCCATATGTATGTGGTGTGTCAAAGATTTGCGATGGGACGCGACTAGCCAACTTTGTAGCGTCTTTAAACGATAACTCCTGCAAACAGCACTTTACCGCTGAAGCGAGACCCGTTAGAGCCATCCCTCGGACGTATGCTGAACGACTGCTATCCGCGAGCATGAAGACATGTTCGACAAATTCTACTTCACACTTGAGAGTGGCCAAAGAAGTAGCGTCGCTGTATGGAGGAAAGGCCTCTGGACTACGTTGTTGTGTTCGATGCAAACGAGTTACCCGCGGGTCGTCTTCAATAAGCAGAAGCCTGTTCACTGATTGACGGGAAAGGGCGATCTCGCCCATGGCTTGGCAGCACCTTGAGTGTAACTCCAGAAGCAATCCGTCCTGTCGCATAGAAATGTCCTGCAGTGATGACTCCAGACTGGATTGCATTTGCTGCAGGCTGCTCCTATCTGATCGCGATCCAGCGTACCGTATCTGCTCGGTCATTGGATGCTGCATGAGCTTGATGCGAGATATCGAAGGCATGGTAGACTATGGTCCTAAAATACAGTTGTGCCGATCCATGTATAAAATGGACTGGTGCAGTCGCCAAGGAGACACTCTGACTGACACTTGTCCTGGCACTGCAGGTACTCATAAGCTACGGTGAGTGGCGCACAGAATCGATAGCACAGATCCCTGCAATGGCACTCCATTCTGTCTCGATGTTCTTCTTCTTCAGGGAAGGTGGGCAAGCCTCCAGCCGGCGCTAGGCGCGGTTGCAGTCGCCCACTGCCAATTGACCGTGCGATTGCTGCCGACACTGCGGGACTTAGACAGCTGGCGCATACTCCTAGACAACCTGCCAAAGTAAGTGCTAACGCGGGCTGGCTTTGTAGAAGACGTATCGCACATCCCGCCTTATTCTTGCTATTCATGCATGCTAGGAGCAAGCCCACGGTGATTCCTCCGGCGCAAAGCGCACAGAGGACACATTGTGGCGCAAGACCCATGGGATCAACGAATGTCGTGGGCCTTGAGCGACAGTATGTACTAGCAGCTTCATGGGGCCACAAGGGATCGAGTTGCATCCAGCTACCCAGGTCCTGCCGGTACTCTCTCGCTAGGATGTAGGTCCGCAGGTCGGAGTCGCGGAAGTAGCCGAGGCTTCCCACCCACAGGAAGGGTTCGGTGCCGGCTTCCACTTCGGCGACCATTTCCCCGTAGGGCCAGTACTCGAACTGGTCCGTGAGGGTTTGCGAAGAGTTCAGGTAGGCCACCACCGAGCCCAGGGGATCCACGATGTAGTCCCGCTTCTCCGAGCCCTTCACATGCCCCACCACTTCGCCTTCCAGAGCGATCAGCAGCGTAGCGTCGCCGGTCGAGGGCTTGATCTGCAGGTAGTCGGCCCCGTCCCAGACGAACGTGGTGGTGACCGACCCGGACACGATCTTGCGCCGCAGGTTGTCGCCGTCGTAGGTGCTGGTCGTCAGGCCAGCGGCGTCCTGCGCGACCCGCAGGTTGTTGTTGATGTCGGTATAGCCGTAAGTGGCCTTGATGACGCCGGTTTCGTATTGGTTGCGCATGGCCCCGCGCGAGAACCAGCTCATCGTCCCCGTCGTCCCCCCGGACTGCATCGTGGTCAGCCGATCGGCTCGCGCCGACGACCCAACTCCGGCGCGACGGCGGGAGCGGGCGTTGGCCCGTCGGTTCCTCCTGTCCGTCGCCGCTGTCATGGTGTTCAGTATAGCGAAGGTTTTGGGAATGTGGAATTGGGAAGAGGGAAAATGGAGGAATCAGGGTTCAGGGTTCCTCTTCCGGAGTTCGCCC
>DDSP01000029.1:0-130 GCA_002343445.1 Chthonomonas sp. UBA2387 | reverse complement strand
GCCGATCCTCACCCCCGGCCCCTAGTAAAACAGCGGAGTCGGGAACGGCGCGGCAAGGCACGAATCCCCTTGGTCACCATGGCCCGCAGGAGAGAGAGTGCACGCGCCGTCCGCGGCGAGAGTCGGACGC
>DDSP01000007.1 GCA_002343445.1 Chthonomonas sp. UBA2387 | reverse complement strand
GTGAGGCGACCCAGGATGCCGTCGATCTCCTCGCGGCGGATCAGGTTCGACGTGACGTCCGTCGGGTTCGGCATGTTCTTCGACTGCACGAAGTCGCCGATCGAGCTGTTGTCCTTTTCGCCGACCGGGGTCTCCAAGGAGATCGGTTCGACGGCAACGCGCATCATTTCCCGAACGCGGTCCACGGTGAGATCCACTTGTGCGGAAATCTCTTCCTCGGTGGCTTCGCGCTGAAGCTCCTGCTGCAGCCGAGACGCCGTCTTGACCACCTTGTTGATGAGTTCAGCAACGTAAACCGGGATGCGGATCGTGCGTCCCTGGTTGATGATGGCGCGGGCAATGGCGCGGCGAATCCACCACGTGGCGTACGTGGAGAAGCGAAAGCCCTTGCGCCAGTCGAACTTCTCGACGGCGCGGATCAGGCCCAGATTGCCTTCTTGGATCAGGTCGGCGAGCGGAATGCCGCGGGCGTTGTACTTCTTGGCGATGGAAACGACCAGCCGAAGGTTGCTCTCGATGAGGATGCGCTTGGCTTCCATGTCGCCTTCTTGGACGCGTCGCGCCAAGTGCACTTCCTGCTCGGGCGTCAGAAGCTGGGCGCGCCGGGTTTGGCGCATCCACATTTCCAGCTCTTCGGAATCGTCGTGGACCTTCTCTTCTTCTTCGGCGGTGTCGTCGTCGACCTCGAGAAGCTCGTCTTCATCGGGTTCCACGGTGTCGTCCATGAGCACGGTGCGCGCGTCGGCAAACGCCGGGTTTCGACCGGGCGTTCGGACGGTGATCGCTCGGCCTCGCCGGGGCGTTGGGGCCACACCGTTCTCAGACATGTTTGGTAACCTCGTTCATGATCTAGACTTTCAGCACGGGCAGATCGTGCAACAGCCATCTCCCGAGCCGGGTTCCGCCGGGGCGGAACGATTGCGGGCACTGCCCAAACCACCGATTATGGTGGAAAACTTTCCTTGACTTCAAGGTAACACAGGTTAGGGACATTGTCAAGAGCTTTTCACCGGTATTGCGTGAAAAAGCGCGACTTCGTATCCTTGGCGCGGTGTCACCCTTCGTATTGATACGTCCTCAGGTTCGGCTAGGTTGCAGGACCTACGCCCACGGATGCAACGCCATCGCCGCCGCCCCGTGCAAACCGGCTTGGCTTCCGAACGGCGAGCGATGCCAGCCCAGGGTCTCGGGCTGAAACCACGGGGCGTTCAGCAGGCCGCCGCATGCGACCACGACGTCGGGGTGGAACGCCAGTTCGATCGTCTCCGCCAGCCCCCCTGCTCCCTCGATGAAGCCGGTGCGCTGCCGCTCGTCGGGGGTGACTCCCAGCCAAAGCCCGCCCAGAACCTCCTCGAACGTCTGGCCGGACGCCGTTCGAAGATCGTTGACGCGGGGCTGTTTGCCGTTCGGGCCGATCAGGGGGCGGTGTGCGTCCACGATTCCGAACCCGACTCCCGTTCCCAGGGCAACCGTGGCAACGCGCCGACCCGCGAATTCGGGCAGGCAAGCGTGCGCCCAGGCCGAGGCAACGCCATCGTTCGCAGCCACCGCCGGGACGCCGAGGGTGGCCTCCGAGAACACCGTGCCGAGGTGCTCGTCGATCCATGGCTTGGAAGCCACCACTTCGCCGGTGGCCGTATCCACCTCGCCGCCCGAGGAAACGCCGACTCGGGCGACCCCCGAGTTCCGTATCTCCGCGCGAATCCAATCGAGCCTTTCGGCGCGCGTCTCGGGCGTGGCCACCCGGCTCTCGGAAACCAGAGCCGCGTCGGCATCGAACACGCCGAACCGGAGCCAGGTGCCCCCGAGGTCCACGGCACCCACAGGTCCCTTGGCGGGCGACATCGCCTTCATGAACCATCGTGTCTGCTTCACTGGGTCGTTCAGCGCGCCGCCGATGACCACGCCGCTCGCCCCGATCCGCAGCGCCGCTTGGGCTTGGGCGGGCGTCTGATAGCGGCCCTCGGCAAGCACGGGCGCATCGGTCGCGCGGATCGCCTCGCGCAACACGTCGAGGTCGGGGCCGACGGTCATGGGGCGGCTGGCCGTGTATCCGGCAAGCGTCATGCTCACGAAGTCCGCGCCCGAGTCCATCGCGTAGCGCACGGATTCGGCGTCGTCGCAATCGGCCATGACCAGCCGACCCGCCGCGCGGATCGCGGCGATCAGGTCGGGCAGTTTGGCCCCCTCGGGCCTCGGGCGGACCGTGCAGTCCAGAGCGACCATCTCGCAGCCGGTCTCCAACAGGGCCTCGACTTCCCGCATCGTGGGCGTGACGTACACGTCGAACCCGTCGTACCACCGCTTGAACAAGCCCATGCACGGAACGCCGGTCGCATCGCGCAGGTGCCGCACGTTGGCGGGGCCCTCCAGTCGCAGGATGCGCACGCCTTGATCCAGGCTGGCTCGCGCCAGACTCAGCAGCGTGTCGGGGTGCTCGACGGGCGATCCCGGACTGCCCTGGACGCTGGCGACGAGGGGACATTCCTGCAACGAACGGCGCAGATCGGAAAGAGTCATGGCTCGGACCCAAGTGTGACCGAACAGTGGGGGCGAAGTGCGTGTAAGCTTGCGCCATGCGATACCAAGATCAGGTGGTCAAAGTGACGTACAAGGCGCTCGACGACGTGTGCCGCGCCGCCATGGCGTTGCCCGCCGAACATCAGTCTTGGGCGCCACAGGGGCACGCGCGTTCGGCCCTTGACCAAATGCGCGAGATCGCCACGCAAGCGCAACTCTTTCTTCCCTTGATCCGCGACCGGGCCGTGCCCGACTTCACCGGCCACGCCATGCGCGAAACCATGCGCTTGCGCCAAAGCTTCGCCACGGTGGACGAGTGCGCCGAGGCCGCACGAGCCGATCTGGCTTCGCTCAGCGCCGCAATCGCCACCGTGCCCGACTCGGTGCTCGAGATGGAACTCGACCTGCCCTTCGGCGGTGGGATGCGCATGACGATGGCCGACATCGTCATGTTGCCGTACTGGAACCTGGTCTACCACTTGGGGCAGATCAACTTCCTCCAACTGATGCTGGGCGACCGCGAAATGCACTAAGCCCCGGGGCTCAAAGCACGAACTCGTTGATCAGGTTCTCAAGGAACTCTTGGCGTCCCGAGTGGCGCACGGGCTCGGCGTTCGAGCGGACGTAAGCATCGCAGTCGTCCAGCGACGCACGGCCCTCGGCGACCGACCGTCCGAGGTCGCCCGACCAACCCGCGTAGCGATCGGCCATGAACCGGTCGAGCCGCCCGTCGTCGCGGATGGCCTGGGCGATCTCCAGCCCCTTGGCGAACGCGTCCATCCCGCCGATGTGTGCGTGGAACAGGTCCACGGGTTCGTGCGATTGGCGGCGCACCTTGGCGTCGAAGTTCAGGCCACCCGTGCGGAACCCGCCCATCGCAAGAAGTTCCAGCATGATGGTGGCCGTCAAGTAGACGTTGGTGGGGAACTGGTCGGTGTCCCAGCCCAGCAACTCGTCGCCCGCGTTGGCGTCGATCGAACCCAACGCTCCCGCCTCCCGTGCCGCACGCAGTTCGTGCTGGATCGTGTGTCCCGCCAGCGTGGCGTGGTTGGTTTCGATGTTCAGCTTGAGGTGGTCCATCAGGTCGAACTCGCGCAGGAAGTTCAGGCACGCGGCGACGTCGGAATCGTACTGGTGTTTGGTGGGCTCCTTGGGCTTTGGCTCGATGTAGAACTGGCCGGTGAAGCCGATCTGCCGCGCGTGGTCCACGGCCATGTGCAGCAACCGGGCGAAATGCTCGCGTTCGCGCTTCATGTCGGTGTTCCAGAGTGTCTCGTAGCCCTCCCGGCCACCCCAGAACGTGTAGCCCAGTCCACCGAGTTCGTGCGTGGCTTCCAGGGCATGCTTGACTTGGGCGGCCGCATAGGCGAACACGTGTGGGTCGGGGTTGGTCGCCGCACCCGCCTGGTAGCGCGGGTGGCTGAACAGATTGGCCGTGCCCCAAAGCAGTCGGACTCCGGTCTCTTGCTGCTTGACCTTGGCGGCCGCGACGAGCCGCTCCAGATTGCGGCACGATTCGGCGAAGTCCGCGCCTTCGGGAGCCAGATCGCGATCGTGGAAGCACCAGAAGCCGACGCCCAACTTCGTGAAGAACTCGAAGGCGGCATCCAGGGTGTCGAACGCGCGTCGCATGGGGTCGGGGTCGGACATCCACGGGCGGACGAGCGTCGGCGCACCAAAGGGGTCTTGCCCCGTGCCCACGAACGTGTGCCAGTAGCAAACGGCGAAGCGCAGGTGCTCGGCCATCGTCTTGCCGCCGATGGACTTCCCGGCGTCGTAACGCTTGAACGCGAGCGGGTTCTTCGACGACGGACCTTCGTAAGCGATGGGCGAGGCGACTTCCGGGAAGTACGGCATGGTGCAAGTTTGGCATCCCGAGAGCCGAGTTTGGTGTAGCATCGCCGCGTGTCGGTCGTGCGCATTCTGGTCAATCCCAAAGCGGGTCGCGGGCGTGGCCAGCGCGCGTTGGAGAGCATCCGAGCGTTTGCGGCCCAACAACCCGGCGATTGGCAGGTCTGGACTACCGACGCGCGCGGTCACGCGACCGAACTTGCGCAACGCGCCATCTCCGAAGGAGCGGAACTCGTGGCGGCGGCTGGCGGAGACGGCACCGTTCACGAAGCGTTGGCGGGAGTCCTCGGGTCGTCGGCGGCCCTAGCCGTGCTGCATGTGGGCACGGGCAACGATCTGGCCCGGATGCTGCCCTTTGGCAACGACCTGCCGGCTGCTTTGGCCGCGCTGGCCGCAGGGAGCGCATCGCCGGTGGACGTGGGGATCGCGAACGGGCGTCCGTTCCTCAACGTGGCAGGGTGCGGGTTCGATGCGCGTGTCGCCCATCGGATCAACCACGGCCTCAGGTTCTTGAAAGGGACGCCCGCGTATCTGGCTGCGATCCTGGCCGAACTGGCGACCTACCGTGCCGCGAGCCTTCGCATCGAGACCGACTCCGGGACGATCGAGACGCGGGCGATGCTCTGCGCGGTGGCCAACTCGCGAAGCTATGGGGGCGGTCTGCAGATCGCGCCCTCGGCGGTGCTGGACGACGGCAGCCTCGACTTGGCCGTGATCCACGAGATCGGGAAGCTGGACTTCGTGAGGACGCTGCCGAAGGCGTTTTCGGGACGGCACACGTCGCACCCCAAGTACCACACTCGGCGCGTGCTTCGGGCCTCCATCGTAAGCGACTCGCCGTTGCCCGTGTTGGTGGATGGCGAACTCGCTGGAACGACTCCTTTGCACGTCGAGATCCGTCCAGCGGCGATTCGCCTGGTCCGCTGAGCCCATACTTAGGGCTATGCGCATCGTTCGCCTGGGCGAATCTGCATGGATCCTCCGCGATTTGGGGGACCGCCGCCCCTACGACGTCGCGCGCTCCATTGACGCCGCAGGTCTTGATGGGGTCAGTGAGGCCGTTCCCGCGCTGCAATCCGTAGGGGTCTATGGCGAGCCCGATCTGCTGGACCCGGATGCTCTCATCGCGGCTGCCACGGGTTCTGATGGGTCTGGTGCGCAGGCGAAGAGCCACACGATTCCCGTGTGCTACGAACTAGGCGAGGACTTCGTCGCTGCTTGCGATCGGCTGTGTCTGACGACCTCCGAGTTCATCGAGCTCCACACTGGGGCCGAGTACGCGTGCGAAGCGATCGGCTTCTGCCCCGGCTTCCCCTACCTTTCGGGTCTCCCCGAGAGGCTCGTCGGTCTGCCGAGGATGGAGGTGCCTCGAGTGCGCGTGCCTGCGGGGTCCGTGGCGCTCGCGTACGACCAAGCGGGCATCTATCCGCTGGAGCGGCCCGGTGGTTGGTGGCTGATCGGCCGCACGCCATTGACCCTGGTGGACGTCGAGGATCGGTACTTTCCGATCGAACCAGGCGACCGCATCCGGTTCGCTCCGATCTCCGAAGGCGAACTCGAAGCCCGAAGGGGTGAGCGGCTGTGAAGCGCATCGACTTGAACGCCGACTTGGGCGAGGGAGCACCGCACGACGAGGCGCTCTTGGAGTGGGTGACCTCGGCCAACGTGGGCTGCGGCGAACACGCGGGTTCGTGGGAACTCACCCAACAGACTGTGGCGCGGTGCAAGGAACTTGGGGTGCGGATCGGCGCACACCCGGGCTACCCCGACCGCAAAGGTTTGGGCCGAGTGTCGCCAGCGGCTGCGCAGCGCAAGGCGTGGCTGGCCAGCGTTCGGGAGCAGACGCTTCGGTTTGTCGAGGCTTTCGAACCCGCCTACCTGAAGCCCCATGGAGCGCTCTACAACGATGCGGCACGCGGCGAGGTGTGGGCGATCGAAGCCATGATGGCGCTGCTCGTGGAAACGGGCGTGCCGCTCATGGGCCTGGCCGAGGCAGGTCGCGACGGTCCCGTCCATGCAGCGATTGCTCAACTCGCGGGCGTGCCGTTCCTTCCCGAAGGATTTGTGGACCGTGGCTACGACGCCCGTGGCTTTCTGTTGCCCAGAGGCACGCCAGGTGCCTTGCTCAAGAGCCCCGAAACAGCGTCGGCGCTGGCCCTTGCGTTGGCGGGTAAGTGCCGCAGCCTCTGCGTCCACGGCGATTCGCCCGGATGCGTCGAGATCATGGCGGCCGTTCGTTTCGCCCTCGAAGCCAAGGGTTGGGAGGTCGCGGCGTGTTGACCCCTGTCGGTCCGTTCCACGGTGCCCTCGTCGGTCCTTCGCCAGGTCTGCGCCGTTACGGGGTTCCCCCAGGCGGCGCGATGGATCGCGAGTCCGCAGCCTTGGCGAACGCCCTGGTCGGAAAGCCCGAGACGGCGCCTGTATGGGAGCTGAGTTTGTTCGGTGGGACGTTCGTAGCCGAGGACGATTGCATGGTCGCTGCGGTCGGTGCCCCGTGCGAGGTGATCGTGGAAGAGACGCGCCGCCCCGGCGACGGAAGGTACGTCGTTCGTCGCGGAGACAGGATCACCGTGCGCGGCAAAGTCGGTCGCGGCGCTCGGGTCGTCGTCGCCTGGTCGCAAGTTGGGGGCGTCCCGTTGCGGCTGGCCGAGCCGGTTTCTTCCCTCGCGACGGGACCGTTGAATCTCTGTCCGGGGCCGCAAGCCTCTCTCCTTCTGTTGGAAACACTCATCGAGACTCCCTGGACCGTCGGCGTCCACAGCGACCGTGTCGGATTGCGCCTGAACCGCGCGGACGCACCGACCCACGCGCACGAACTGCCGAGCGAACCCGCATGCGTCGGGGCCGTGCAATGGACTCCGAGCGGCACGTTTTTGGTCGTCGGACCCGATGGCCCCACGCTAGGCGGCTACCCGAAGGTCGGTGTGGTGGCCGAAGGCGACCTCGACCGCTTGGGGCAACTCGCGCCGGGTGCAACGATCCACTTCCAGCCGATTGGCTGGGACGAGGCGATGGCACTGCGCGAAGCCGCCAGATCACGGCTCGCCGCGCGGATCGGGGCCATCCGCCTGCACGGGGGCCTCTCATCGAGATAGCGGGCTACGCACTCTTGGCTCTGGCGGGGCTGGCGCTCGGGCTCACGGGCGGCGGCGGCGCGATCCTCACCGTGCCGATCCTCGTGTACTTGTTCGAGGTTGACCCCGTCCGCGCCACCGGGTTTTCGCTCGGCGTCGTGGGGCTCAACGCGGCCGTCTCGGCGATCGGTTTCGGGCGACGTGGGCTGGTCGAGCCGCGCATCGGGTTGGCGTTTGCCGTTCCCGCCCTGGTGGGCGTGTTGCTCATCCGGCACTTCCTCGTTCCACTGTTGCCCCCTGTTGTGGCGATTGGACCTTGGGAGGTGGCTCGGGCCAAGGTGGTGCTCGTTCCGTTTGCGGGGTTGATGGTTGCGGTCGCGCTTTCCATGATCCGAGGCGCGGGGCCTGCGCCGGGCCAAGGCGAGGCGTCGCCCGCGAAGATGGCCGTCGTCGGCTTCCTGGTCGGGGCGGTTTCGAGTTTTCTCGGCGCGGGCGGAGGGTTCCTGATCGTGCCCGCGCTGCTCTGGTTCGGGCGGCTCGACATGAAGATGGCCGTCGGAACGTCGCTCATGGTCATCGCCATTCAGTCGCTGGTCGGGTTCGGGGTGGACCTGACGCACGCTCAGGACATGCCTTGGGCGTTCTTGGGCGGCGTCGTCGGCGTGATGCTGGCGGGCTCGTGGGCCGGTGCGGCGATCGGCAAGCGGGTCGCTGCGGCCAACCTCAAGAAGGGCTTCGGCTGGTTCGTGCTGGTGATGGGGCTCGCGATGGCCGCGAAGGAACTCCTGTCGTGAGACCGGGATAAACTGTTGGCTGAATGAGTCCGCGCTTGGCAACAGCCCTCGACATCGCCTATCGCGCCGGACGAACCACCCTGTCTCGGTTCCAAAGCCAACCACACGTGGTCTACAAGGCCGACGCGACTCCAGTCACCGAGGCCGATAGACAGGCCGAGCGCATGATCCGCGAGGAACTCGCCCGCGCGTTTCCCGCCGAGCCCGTGTTGGGCGAAGAGGAGGGTGGCGCCGAGGACGCCGCCGACCGCTGGGTGCTCGACCCGATCGACGGCACCAAGTCGTTCATCGCCGGCGTTCCGTTGTACGCGACGCTGTTGAGCTACGAGGTCGATCAGCAGCCCGTTCTCGGTGTGTGCTACTTTCCCGCACTCGACGAGATGTTGTTCGCCGAACAAGGAGGCGGGGCATGGTTCAACGGGCGTCCGTGCCGAGTCTCGCCAACGACCGATCCCGCCCGCGCGATCATCTGCCATGCGGGCTTCAAGGGCATGGCCCAGCACGGGTTTGCGTCCGGCTTGGGCCGCATCGCCGCGCAGACGCTGGCGACGCGCACTTGGTGCGACGCCTACGGTCACGCACTCGTGGCGTCGGGCCGTGTCGAGGCCATGATCGACCCCGTGATCGCCCGCTGGGACATTTCCGCCATCACGGTGATCGTCGAAGAAGCCGGGGGCCGGTTCACGGATACGCAGGGGAGTCCCGGTGTTGGGCCGAGTGCGGTGAGCAGCAACGGCGCGCTCCACGATTGGCTGCTCCGGGAGTTGCACGGAGCATGAGGGTCTTGGGCATCGACTTCGGAACGACCAAGATCGGTGTGGCGTTGGGTGAATCGGAACACGGCATCGCCTCGCCGCGAGCCAACCTGATCCCCAGCGGGTCGTTGGCCAAGGATGCCGAAGCCATCGCTCAGATCATGCGCCGAGAGGAAGCTGCCGTCTGCGTCCTCGGATTGCCCCTGATGGAAGGCCAGCCCACCAAGATGTCCAAAGTCATCGAGAAACTCGCCGAGCGACTGTCCGAGATCGGTGTGGCCACGGCTTTGGTGGACGAATCGTTGACCAGCGAGGCCTCGGACCAAGCCATGCGTGAAGCCGGACTGAAAGCGAGCGCCCGCCGCAAGCGTGTGGACGGCGAGGCTGCGGTCCGGATTCTGGAGAGGTACTTCGATGAAGCGGCTTAGGCGATTCCTGTTCCTACTGATCCTGCTTGCCGCCCTGGCGTTGGGAGGTGTGGCGGGCTGGGTCAACCAGGAAACGCAGCCCATTGGCTCGGGCGAGCCGAAGTACCTCCGATTCGAGGACGATCTGCCCCTGCGGACCGCGCTCGACCGGCTCGAACGCGAGGGCTACATCAAGAACGCCCAAGCGCTGGAACTCTACGCCCGCTACCGGCGCGACTCGTTGCCCGTGTCGAACGGGACGTACCAACTCTCGCCGGGGATGCACCGCAACCGCGTGCTGCAGGCGTTGCGCAAACCCATTCGCCAGATGGTGCGCGTCCCCAGCTTCTATTGGATCGCGCGGACGGCCGAACTGCTGGAATCGAAGGGCGTTTGCACGGCCGAGGAGTACGTCGCGGCCACGCAGACCCCGGGGCTGTTCCAGAGCCTGGTGTCGTTCCCGCTGCCCGAGGACTCGCTGGAGGGCTACCTGTACCCCGACACGTACGATTTCCCGCCGCTGCTCGGCGCACACGGAGCCATCGCGCGGCAACTCAAGGCCTTCGAGAGCAAGGTGTACGAGGCGCTGGACAAGCCGCAGGACCTTCATCGAGCGGTGATCATCGGCTCGATGGTGCAATTGGAAGCCGCCCTCGACGAGGAACGTCCGCGCATCGCGGGCGTCATCGAGAACCGCATCCGCTTGGGGATGCGCCTGCAGATCGACGCCACGGTGAACTACGGGCTGCAGGTGTGGCGGCCGTTGCTGGTGAGCGAGTACCAGTCCGTGAAGTCGCCCTACAACACGTACCGCATCGCGGGCTTGCCGCCGGGACCGATCTGCTCGCCCACCGTGGCCAGCATCGGCGGCGCGTTGAAGCCCGAAACCCACGATTATCTTTACTACGTGGCCATGCCGGATCGGTACCATCTGTTCTCGACGAGGTACGAAGACCACTTGGCCAACATCCGCAAGCGCCGTCAGGCCATCGCCGCCCTGAAGGCACAGGAGCAAGCATCGTCTTGATCGAACGCCCCGACCGAAGCCTCTTCGGCAGGTGGGCCCGCCCGTTCGCGCCTACCGAGTTCGGCGGGAGTCTGCGCGACGTGGACCTGGAGGACGTGGTCGCCCGAGGCAAACGGCTCGTCCTTCTCGATGTGGACAACACCCTGGTGCCGTGGGGCAGCGAAGCGTTGCCCGATTGGGTGTTGGAGTGGCTCGCTCAGGGCCGTTCGCTCGGGCTCGAGTTCTGCATCCTGAGCAACACGCGTCATCCCGCGCGATTGGCGCGCCTTGCCGAGCGGATGGGCATTCCCTACCTGCGGGGCAAGTTCAAGCCGAACCCGGACGTGTATCGGCGGGCGTTGGCCCAGTTCGGGGTTGAGGCGAAGCAGGCGATCATGATCGGCGACCAACTGTTCACCGACGTGCTGGGGGCCAACCGTGCGGGCATCGAGTCGGTTTGGCTGGTGCCCATGGCTCGACGCGAGTTCATCGGCACCAAGGTCTCGCGCATGGGCGAGCGCATCCTCGCTCGGCACTTCAAGAAACGGCTTCGACGCAAGCCAGGAGGTCCGTCATCGCAGTGACCGAGACCGGCTTCGTCGCGTGGCTGAACGCCCGCCCGATCGCCAAGCAGTTCCTCAAGTTCTGCGTGGTGGGAGGGACGTCCACGGTCATTGACGTTGGCCTGCACTACATGCTCATGTTCATGAACTTCGGGGGGCAATCGCTCTCGGTGGCCGTGGGCGAATGGTGGAGCCAGTTGGTGGGGACGGGCGCGATCGACCCCGACAAGGCCCAAAAACTGGCCGTGCCCATCCTCAAGATTCCCACAGCGTCGCTGGCCATCGTCAACTCGTTCGTGCTGAACCGCTACTGGACGTTCAAGATTCGCGACAAGGAAGAGCGCGGGGTTCAGTTCGCACGGTTCGTCGTGGTCTCCGTGATCGGCATGTTGCTGAACGTGGCTGCGGTCGGGTTGTTTGCGAACATCGTCCCAGGGCATCCCAAGCGCAGTTGGGCCATCGCGACGCTTATCGCCACGGCGCTCGTCGCCATTTGGAACTTCAACGGACAACGCCTTTGGGCGTTCAGGAAGCGATGAGCCGCGTCTACACGTTGGACGACTTGCCGATGGCGGACTTCGCCGTGATCGGCGACCCCGTCCGGCATTCCAAGTCTCCGGCAATGCATCACGCCGCCTACGACGCGCTGGGGTTGCCATACCGCTACGTGGCCGTCCACGTTGCACCGGGCCGCGTCGCCGAAGCGCTCGAACGGATGCGCGAGATGGGCTATCGAGGCGTCAATGTCACGGTGCCCCACAAAGCCGAGGCTCTGGCATGGGCCAGTCAGCCCGACTCGCTCGCGTCGAGAATCGGCGCGGCCAACACGCTCGACCTGCGCACGGGGCGAGCGTGGAACACCGACGCACCCGGCTTCATGGACACATTGGCGGACCTCGGCCTGCGCTCGCCGTACCGCGCCGTGGTGCTTGGGGCGGGCGGTTCGGCACGCGCGTTGGTGGCCGCGTTGAGCGACGAAGCCGGGGTCGAGGTGGCTGTCTGGAACCGCACGCGCGATCGCGCCGAGCGGATGGTCCAAGAACTCGCACCGGGCGCCCAGGTCCTCGATCGGCCCGACCTGACCGACGCCGATCTTGTGGTGAACGCGACTTCGACGGGCCTTTCGGGCATCGAACTCGATCTCGACTTTGCATCCACCCCTCCCGATGCGCTCGCATACGATCTGGCGTATGGATCCGAACCTACGGCGTTCGAGCGTCAGGCGGCTTCGGTGGGTCGCCGCCACACCGATGGGCGGGGCCTGCTCGCCGCCCAAGGGGCTCGGGCCTTCGAGCACTGGCTCGGCATTCCTGCGCCGAAAGCGGTCATGCTAAGGGCGATCACGTGAATATCCTCGAACCGACGGACGAAAACATTGCACTTGCAGCCGATGCCTTGAGGCGGGGGTTGCTGGTCGCGATGCCGACCGAGACGGTCTACGGCGTGGCCGCCGATGCCACGAACAGGGAAGCCGTGCGCAAGGTGTTCGACCTCAAGGGTCGCCCCCCCGAGAACCCGCTGATCGTTCACGTGGCCACGTTCGAGCAGGTGCTTCCGTTGGTTCGCGAGGTGCCGCCGATGGCAAGGGTGCTCGCCGACCGGTTTTGGCCGGGGCCGCTCACGCTGGTCTTGCCCAAGAGCGATCTCGTCCCGCCCGAAGTCACGGCAGGATTGGACACGGTGGCCATCCGCATGCCGAAGCACCCGGTCGCGCTCTCGCTGATCCTTGCCGCTGGAAGGCCGCTTGCCGCGCCGAGCGCCAACCCGTTCACCCAACTTTCGCCGACGCGGGCCGAACACATCGATCCCGAACTGGCCAAGGGCATCGCCCACGTTTTGGATGGAGGGCCGTGTTTTGTGGGATTGGAAAGCACGGTGGTGGACCTGACGATGAACCCGCCGGCCATCCTCCGGCCCGGTGGTGTTTCTCGGGGCGATATCCAGGCGGCGCTCGGGGTTCCTTTGGGGCAGATTCCTTCGGCCAAGATGCGGACATCGCCGGGGATGTACCCGCGCCACTATGCTCCCCGGGTGCCCGTTCGGTTGGTGGAGTGCGTTCCACCGGAGGCGGCAGGTTTGGTGCTCGGTCCGGCGGCCAATGCGATGCAGATTCGCATGCCGCGCGATGCCGTCGCCTACGCGTGCGCGCTGTACGATGCGCTGCACCGGCTCGACCTGCAGGAGCCGACGACCATCTATGTCGAGCGTCCCGATGGCGGTCCGGAATGGGAGGCCGTGGTGGACCGGTTGGTCAAGGCGAGCACCCCCGGCTAGCCTTGGAGCCGCCCGAAGTTCCATAATCCCCGTGGCATGTCCGATCTCTTGCGCGCTTGGAACGACGCCCTCCCCGACATCCGCGAAAGCGTGACCGGCGTCGGCGTGTGGACGGCACTCAACCGATGTGTTCCGGTGGCACTGGAAGAAGACATTCTCGTGCTCGGTCTGCCGCACCACGAGTCCGACCTTGCGGGCCACCTCAAGCTGCCGCACATCAAGCGAGAGATTGAGAAGCGCATGTCGTCCGAGTTGCGGTTGACCGTCAAACTTCGCGTGATCGACGGCGTGACGTCGGACGATTACGAGCGCGTCAAGCGGCGCGATCTCGAAGCCAGACGCTTGCAGGAGGCGTCGCTGGCGCGGATGAAGGCTCAACTGGGGGCCAAGACCAACTGGGACGGCATCTACGAGCAACTCGGGCGTCGATTCGCCGCCATCCAGAACAAGTCCCAGCCCCAATCCCGCGCACGGTTTCTCGACGAGGCTGTCGAGGTGGTCGCCCAAGGTCGGCGCGACCATACCGAATGGGACGACCTGAACGAGCGCAACTTCGCGCGGTGCATCGAACGCGTGGCCCAATACGCCGACGTGCCCTCCACAATCGTCGCGCGCATGGTGCTGCAATCGGCCGGCGAACTGTGAACGCCGAGGTCGTGGTTCTCGGGTCGGGCACCAGCAGCGGAGTGCCGACGCTGGGATTCGAATACCCCGAGAGCTTCCTCGCCAACCCCAAGAACCACCGTTCGCGGCCCTCGATCCTGTTTCGCACAGAACTCGGCAACGTGTTGGTGGACTGTGCCCCGGAGATGCGCCTGCAACTCTCTCAAGAAGGCGTCCTCTCGGTCGAGTGCGTGATCGTCACGCACGGACACGCCGACCACATCATGGGGATGGACGATCTGCGCGGCTACTCGCTCAAGTCCGGTCGAGCGGTCTTGGTGTACGCCAACGAGGAGACCCAAGAGGACATCCGCCGCGTGTTCCCGTACGCGTTCGAGCCGCCTCCACCGGGAGTGATGCTGCCCAACTTCGACGTGCGGCCCGTTCCGGACGTCGTCCGCGCGGCTGGCTTGGAGATCCAGACGTTTCCTTTGGTTCATGGCAGATGGACGGTCACCGGGCTGCGCTGCCGCGACTTCGCGTACCTGACCGACGTGAACCTCATCCCGGACGAGTCGTGGGCCTTCCTCGACGGACTGGAGACGTTGGTGCTCGACGCCGTCCGCTACAAGCCCCACCCCAACCACTTCAACTTCGAGCAGGCGATGGACGTGGCCCGACGCATCGGGGCAAGAACGACGTATTTCACCCACTTGAGCCACGACTACGACCACGACGCGGTGGAAGCCACGATGCCCCCCAACATCCGTCTGGCCTACGACGGACTTCGCATCCCTCTGTAGGTTCGCGAACCTGGAAACTTAACAAACTCCTCGCAAGATTGCTGAGGAATGTTGGCCCCGCCGCCGATACATCCATTGGAGCCACCTCCGATGTCGCCTCAACAACGCGCCAAAGCCATCACCAAACTGGTGGGAAGCACCTGCGCTTTGTTGGCGCTGGCGGCCTCGATCTTGGCGCAGGTCGAGCCCGTTCAGGCCGTGATCCGAGGCGTCGCCGCGTACTTCGCGGGGACCCTGACGACCTCGCTTTGGTTCCTCATCTTCAACCCGGCGGCCCCGCCCTCCCAGGCGTCGTCCCAAGCAACAAGTTCGCCGGCGGAGACAGGAGACTCAAAGAAGGCTGCCTAGATCTGTGCAACCGTGTTATCATAGGGTCCGATAAATGCCGTTATCACCAAGCCAACTGGAAAGCGCCTGGCGAGACTTCAAGCAATTGGGGGATGCCGACGCACGGATCGAGTTGATCAACCACTACTCGTATCTGGTGCGCATCACGGCGGGCCGGTTGATGACGGCGCTCCCAGGTGGGTTGGATCGCGAGGACCTCGTCGGCTCGGGAGTCATCGGGCTCATCAAGAGCGTGGATCAGTTCGATTTCAGCCGCGACGTCAAGTTCGAGACGTACGCCATCGCACTCATCCGAGGCGCCATTCTGGAAATGCTCCGCGATGAGGACTGGGTGCCGCGATCCATCCGCGAGAAACTCAAGGGCCTTGATCGGACGATGCACGCCTTGGAGGTCAAGTACGGGCGTCCGCCCACGGATCAGGAGATCGCCGAGACGATGGGGATCACCGAGCAGGAGGTCTCCGACCTCATGGTCCGCTTGGGGCGCACCAACGTGTTTAGTTTGGACGACATGATTCCAGGCACCGACGGCGACGATCACATCCAATTCGTCGAGTTGATCGTGGACGAGAACGCCAATCCGGGACGCGAGTTCGAGGGGCGCGAAATCAAGCGCATCCTGGGCCATGGCGTGGACCACCTGCCCGAACGTGAACGCCTCGTCGTCGCCCTGTACTACTACGAGGGCCTCACCTTCAAGGAAATCGGCCTGGTGCTGGGCGTCAGCGAATCCAGGGTCTACCAACTTCACACGCAGGCGCTCAACCGTCTGCGGAACCACATGAGAACGGAGGGGGCAGGGGTGCCCGCGCGCGCTCGAACGTGACGCACCGCCCAATGACAGCGTGGACGATCCCATCCGACCGCTCAGTCACATCCTGACGACGCACGCCATCCAGCCCGACCAGCGGCGTCAAGAACGCCACGAGGCGCGCAAACAGCCCGACGACATCGTCGAACTCGGCTCGGACGAAGAAGCGGAAGAGATCGAACTCGAATCCATCGAAGGGTCGGAACCCGTAGAAGGCCCGTTGGATTTCGAGGCGTGATGCCACAATAGCCTCCTTCATGGCCAGCGTGCGGTTCGAGTTGTTGGCGGTCTGCCCAAAAACCGGGGCGCGAAGGGGGCGGCTGCACACCCCGCACGGCACCGTCGAGACGCCCGCATTCATGCCCGTAGGTACTCAAGCCACGGTGAAGACCGTTGGAAGCGAAGACCTTGAGGCGCTGGGCTACGAGCTGATCCTTTCGAACACCTACCACCTCGCGTTGCGCCCCGGGGCGGAACGCATCGAGCGCTTCGGCGGCTTGCACCGCTTCATGAGTTGGAAGGGCTCGATCCTCACCGACAGCGGCGGCTATCAGGTGATGTCGCTGTCCCATCGCCGGAAGTTGACCGACGAAGGCGTTCAGTTCCAGTCTCATCTGGACGGCAGCGCCATGCACCTTTCGCCGGAGCGGGCCATAGGGATTCAGCGATCGCTGGGGGTGGACGTCAGCATGGCGCTGGACGTGTGCCCACCCTACCCTTGTACGCGCGACGAGGCTGTGGAAGCCATGCGCCGAACGCACCTGTGGGCGCGGCGAAACCTCGAGGCCGCTGCCGAGGGGCAGGCGGTCTTCGGTATCGTGCAGGGAGGAATTCACCTTGACCTGCGTTCCGAATCCGCCGAGTTCATCGGCTCGCTGCCCTTTGCGGGCTTGGCGATCGGCGGGGTGAGCGTCGGCGAACCCACCGAACTCCAATACCCGGTGGTGGCGCACACGGCTCCGTTGCTGCCTGTGGAGAAGGCCCGGTACTTGATGGGCGTCGGCCACCCCCGCGACATCGTGCATGCGGTAGCGTGCGGCGTGGACCTGTTCGACTGCGTGCTTCCCACGCGCATGGCTCGCCACCACTGTCTGTATACGCTTCAAGGGCGGGTGAACGGGATGGCCCAGAAGTGGGAGGACCACGACGGTCCCTTCGACGAGGGCTCCGTGTTTCCCGCGACCGAGCGGTACAGCGCCGCGTACATCCGGCACTTGTTCAAGGCGAAGGAGGCCTTGGGCGCTCGCCTCGCGACCTTGCACAACCTGGCCTTCTATGCTCGGATGATGCAGGAAATCCGCAGCGCCATCGTCGAGGGCACGTGGCACGAGTTGGATCAGCGGTATGCCCACGCTTGACGCAGCGTTGCTGGCGCGGCTCAGCCTCGCCGTTTCGGAGGTTCGCGAGGGTCATCGTCTTCTCGCGGCAGAAGCCATGGAGGGTGGCATCAGCGCCACGATGGTTCGGCTGGAGGTGGAGACGCCTTCGGGCGATCGGACCCGCTGGGTGGGGCGACTGCCGGGCGATTGGTCCGTGGCCCACGATCCGAACGGGTCACAGAGGATGGCGACGCTGCTGGGTGCGCTCCGCACGAGCGGGATTCCATGCCCGGAGCCGATCGGGGTCGAAACGCACGACCGGCCGTTCCTGTTCATGGAGTACCTCGAGGGCGCACCGCGGGTCCAGACGAGCGATTGGCCCGCATTTGGACGCGCCGTGGCCGAACGACTAGCCGCCATCCACACAACACGCTTGCCCGATACCATCGCCTTGCGAGGCGCATCCGCGGGCAGGAAGCGCCCGGAATCAGGCAATCCCTCCCTTCGTGAGGATGAAGTTTGGGATGCCTTGCAAGATTTGGTCCCGGGCAGGGAGACTCTGGTCCACGGCGATTTCTGGCCCGGGAACTTGATCTGGCGCGACGACGAGTTGGTCGGTGTCGTGGATTGGGAGGAGGCTCACGTGGGCGATCCGTTATGCGACGTGGGGATCAGCCGGCTGGACATGCTGTGGGTTGGCGGTTGGGTCGCCGTCGAGGCGTTCACCCAGCGGTACTTCGAGTGTGTGCAGACGGAATCAGATTTGAGCCAGTACGATCTCAGGGCCGCCCTGCGGCCGATGGAGAACCTGGCCGAGTGGGCTTCCGCATACCCAAAGCTGGGACGCCCGGATATCACGGAAGCCTACATGGCCGAGCGGTTGCTCGCGTTTATCGAAAATGCGCTCCAATACGGGAGGAATGAAAGGCGGTCCAAGGTCAACTAGTCGCCCTTGAATCCCACTGGGCTCTTCAGCACCTTTGGGTGCTGGGGAACCGTATTGTCGACCACGAAATCGGCTTGCTCAGCCGGTTGAACTTCAGCGAGGTAGATGCGCTGTCCGGGGTAGTAGCGTTGCTCGTAACGAACCCGCGCACGTTCAACGCCGCCGAAAGAGGCGCCGTCGCGCAACAGGGCGCGATTCAGGGCCACCTCAAACGGCACGTCCAAGTAGATGACGACGTCCCAGTATGACCGCAATTCTCGCCTGTTGAGAAAGACACCGTCAAACACGAGAACCGAACCCTCCAGCGCTTCCTCCCAAATGACAGGGAGCCTTTGATCTCTTCTGTGGTCGAAGACAGCTCGACAGATGACCCTTCTCCCACCGGGGCCAAGTGGCTTCAACAGGTGCCGTACCAAGTCGTCGTGGTTAAATGAATCGAGAAAATATCCCTCGGGTGAGAGAGCGCCTCTCTTTTGGCGGATCTCTGCAGGATGATGAAACCCGTCGATAGACGCCCTGACTGTTGGAACGCCGCGAGCCCTCAACACGGAGGCGAGAGTCTCGGCGAAAGTCGTCTTACCAGACGCATCGATACCGTCGATCCCACACCGCAAGCAATGCCCTCGCCGCGAGTCGATGAGATGTTCGGCGAGGGCTTCAAACACGACAAACTCCTGGTTAGCCGATCTTGAACTCGGATTTCTCGGCCTTCGCGCCGAGTTCGACCGACTTCAACTTGTGCTCGGCGAGTTGCTTGCGAGACTTCAACTCCTTCACCACCGTGCGGTGGATGAGGTTGCTGTCCGCGTCGATGTAGTACTCGACATACACCCCGACCTGCGGCGCCTCTTCCTCCAGCACCAGCCAGTTCTGGCCGTTCCACTTCACGCCCTTCTTCAGGGAGAGCTTGCTCTCGGCCATGTTGTCGCCCTTGGCCGTCGAGAGCTGGCGCTTCCAATCGAAGAAGCAAAGGACTTCGAGGTTGGCGGGCATGGCCTGCCCAAGATTGTCGAGCGTGTAGGGACGCTTCGCGGGGTCCATACCTGGCGACCGCATCGCGATGTTGGCGCCGTCGCACACGAGCGAGGCCGACTCGCCTGGAGTGGTGATCTCGACCTTCAGCAGGTTGGGCTGGAGGTATTTGCCGGAAACCGTGACCGGGATGGCGCCGCCTTCGGTGTTCAGCGTGCCCTCCATGACGAACTTGGCGGACTTGACGTTCTTGTACGTGTTCCGCATCTTGGTCAAAAGGTCTTCGACGTCCTTGTCCGCGGCGAACGACGCTGCGGCGATCAAGGCGAAGAAGGGAATGAGTAGAAGCTTGCGCATGATGGACACCTAGATACCGATGCACCATTCTACGCGGTTCCCGGGCCCAATCGCGCGTCCCGCCGGGTCGCGTCAGCCGTTCCAGCGGGACCAATCGCCGATGTAGAGGGCCTCTTCGACCAGGTGGACGCCAAAGCGCGAGGCCACGGCATCGCGGGCGGCTTCGGCCAGACGCCGCACGTCCGAAGCCGTCGCCTGCCGCACATTCACGATGAAGTTGGCGTGCCTGTGGCTGAACATCGCCCCGCCGACCGCGAAACCGGCCAGTCCGGCTTCTTGGATCAGGTAGCCCGCAGGCACGACGCCCGCGTCCCGGAGCCGTACCGGAAGGTTGGGCAACCGGCTGGCGAGGGCCGGGTCCTCGACGTTCTTGAAGAAACTGCCCACGCTCGACTGGGGCGGCTGCTTGGAGATGCGTTGGCGTTGATACTCGCGCGCCTCTTGGTAGATCGCCCACCGATCGCCCCGCTCCAGGCGCATCTTGACGCGCAAGACGACCGCGTTTCGACCGGTATCCCGCCGCAGAACCGAGTCGCGGTACGAGAACTCCATCCAAGCGGGCTCGACCCAGCGCCGCTGCCCGTCGTCCACGACTTCAAGGGCCGTCAGGAACTCGGACACGTTGCTGCGGTAGGCGCCGGCGTTGCTCACCAGCGCCCCGCCCAAAGTGCCCGGGATGCCGACGGCGTACTCCAAGCCGCGAAGTCCTGCCTGTGCCGTCTTGAGAAACAACTCTTGGAAGGAGCACCCGGTTTCGGCGACGACTTCGGCGCTGCCGCGCATGCTGGGGCCGATGGCGATGTCCTTCGCTCGGTTGAGCAGCACCGCTCCGGGCACTCCGGCATCGGAGGGGACGATGTTGCTGCCCGAGCCCAGCACGAACAAGGGGGTGCCGCTGCTCTGCGCGCCGGCTGCGGCTTCGGCGAGTTCGTCGCACGTGTTGCAGACCGCCATGGCTTGCGCCCGCCCGCCGACCCGCAGCATGGCGAAGTCCCGCATGGGCACGTCGAAGCGCCACTCCAGCCTCAAGCGGTCCCCCTGCCGAGCGGGCGCTTCGGGGTCGAGATGCTGGGCTCCAGGATGTAATCGGGCACCAGCGTGAGGGGGTCGCTCGGACGGCTGGCCGAGGGCACGTAGCGCGAAGCGTGTGGGTAGGTGGGTTGCAGCACACCGACCCCGTGGCCCGGGACGCCGTCGGGGACTTCGAGAACGCTCGACAGCGGCTCGCCGGGAACTCGCAAGACATACGAACCACGGCGGACGCCGATGACTGCGATGCCGAGGGGCGAGATCAAGTCGAACGCGGAGATCGCTCGCAGTTCGGCCCGCTCGAAATTGGCCCAGGTCTTGGCGAACGTCACGCCGATGCGAACCGCAGTGAACCCGCCCGGCCCGACATCCGCGACGACGGTACGAACGACCGACTTCGGCCGCCCCTCGAGCACCTGATCCAACATGCCAAACAACGTTTGGTGAGCGCGTCCCTCGCCGCAATCCGCTGCCGCCACCAAGTCCGCTCCATCAAACAAGGCGAGCGAGGCCAGCGGGGATGACGTGCTGACGACCAGTGTCACCGGCTTGTTTCTACGCTCATCGCTTCAAACAGGGCGACCAAAAGCGCCGTCGCTTTGGGGTCCAAGGTTGCTTTTGACGTGTAGCTTGCGAGCCAATAGCGACCGTTCTCCTCGGATGCGCCGAGCGCGTCCATCGTCGCAAGCGCACCACCCTCGCCTCTGCCTTCGCGCAGGATGTAGAGCAACACGCTTCCCGCGCGGTTGACTTTGGGTGCAGGTTCGGTGCGGCGGTCCACCTTCTCGAATCGGCGCAGGCTGTCGCCCGAGAGCTTCATGATCGCGCGCGGAGGGGGGCCGCCGGTCTGCACCGACTGGATCGTGATGACGACTGGACCGCTTAGGTCGGGATGGCTCAGCGACAGTCGCCCGCTCTCGTCGCGCAGCGAGGTCCATCCCTCGGGGATGCGAAGGAAGACCTGGTTTTCGCCATCGTTGGCTTCGACAACGACCGGCGCTTTGACGATGCCCTTGCTGGTCTCCTCGGGCGCCTTGATCACCATGGTCTTGGGGGGCTTGGGAGGCGTGTTCGAGATGACGGGGCGGTCTGGGCTGCCCGCTTGGGGCAGTTGCCCCGAGGTCGTGCGGATCGTTTCCAACGCGCGCCGCCACGCCATGTCCAGCGTGTCATACCCCGCTTCAGGGGCTGAGGCGCGGAAGTGGATCTTGAAACGCAGGTCCGAGTAGAGCAACCCCGTGAGCGTGCTCCATGCCACATCGCGCCGCGAATAGGTGGTCTTGGTGAGCAGGAGCGGCACGCCGAGCAGTTCCTCTTCCCACTGTCGCTCGACCTTGTGCTTCATGTTCTCGGCCACGCCCTTCTGAATCGTCTGCCAGGTGCCGGTTTCGCCGCGGTAATCGGTGGGGAAGAGCTCGATCTCGCCCGGCGAGATGCCTTGGCCCAAGGGGACCGTGAACTCGACCTCGCCGCCTCGGCGACGCGTGACCTTCCAGTCCTTGGGCAAGTCGAGCTCGATGGCCAACTCTTTGCTCGTGAACTTCTGGATGGGAGCGTCTTGCGCTCCACCCGCGATCAAGAGGCTGCATAGTGCGATCAAGGCGGACATGGTTCTGCCATTGTGGACGAATCGGACACCCAAGAGATTCAAGGAGTCCTGGGATCGAGATGAGTTTTTCACTCGGGACCTTGTCGGGCCCCGGACGAAACCGCGCCCCCTCTGAAGCGTACAATCACGGTATGAAGCACGTGTGGCTTGGTTGGTCCCTGCTCGCTTTGGCGATCGTCGGTTGCGGTGGCAAGGGAGGCGAGGGTGCAGGGCTCGGGCAGGTCGCTGGCAACGTCACCGACGTGAACGGCAACCCCGTTCGCGGGGCCTTGGTCACTGCAGGGGATGCCCAGGGATTCACCAACCCGTCGGGCGTGTACATCCTCGATGGTGTCCGAACGGGAGACGTGCCCGTCCGCGCCGAGGTGACCCAAGACGGCGTGTCGTTCAGCGGCGAAACGGTCGCGTTGGTGTTTGAGAACGAGCGCACCAAGAGCGTGAACATCCCGGTCGTCCGAACCAGTCAGCAGGCCACGATTCGGGGCGTTGTGACCAATCGTTCGGGCAACCGCATGAAGGGCGTCAAGATCTTCGCGATCAACGCTGGGCTGGCGAGCGTCGTGGCGATCTCCGACTCCGAAGGCGAGTACCGGTTGCCACGACTTCAGGCTGGTTTGGACTATTACGCCCAGGCGAGCGCCCCCGGATTCGTCAGCGACGACATCTCGTTCAACCTCGCGACCGGCGAGACGCGGACCCTGAACTTCGTGCTCAGCGAGGCGGGCGATCCCCGTCTCCCCGCGCCGACCATGCGGGGTGCCGTGGCCTGGACCACCCCCACGACGCGTTCCACCGAGGGCGCCGTGTTCGAGTCGGTCAAAAACCTCCTCAAGCCCGAGCGGACCCAACTCAGGCGCGGAGGCGTCAGCCGTGAGATCCCGGGCACGTTCATCGAAATCGACCTCTATTGGAACTTCGTGGACAGCTTGAACCTGCTGGGTTACGGCGTCTACCGCGCGAACGCCAGCTTCGGCCCGTTCGAGGCCGTGGACTTCCTACGCGACCCGCTCGCCGAATTCTACGCCGACTTCAGCGACGAACTCAGAGTCGGGAACCAGTACTACTACCAACTGACTTCGATCAACTCGCAATACCCGGACGGCGTGAACGGCGAGTCGAGCCCGTCGAGCGTCGTCTCGGCCCGCGTGCTCGGTGAACTCACCCTGCGCACGCCGCTCGATCCGCTGACCTTCCGCTGGAACCGAGCGGCCCACGCGAACGGCTACCAGGTGCTCGTGTTTTCCGACTATCCGGCGATCGGGGTGACGCCCTTCTGGGCCAGCGCACGCACGAACAACGACAGCCTGACCTATTCGGGGCCGAGCCTGGAGTTTGGCAAGGTGTACTACTACCTCGTGGTGGGGTACTCGAGCGACGATACGGGGATCACGATGTCCGACCTGTCCGACTTCCTCTACACAGGTTAAGAGAGGCGTCCGTGCCAGCGGCGAGAGGCGGCGAGCCAGTACAATCGGGTCGCCGCCGCATCGTTGCTCCGGCATGGTGACGCATGATCCCTCGATTCAACGAAGAAGAGACCCGGTTCCTCGCCAACGTCCGCGCCTGGGTCGCGGACTACG
This sequence comes from Chthonomonas sp. UBA2387, assembly GCA_002343445.1. GTDB lineage: Bacteria > Armatimonadota > Fimbriimonadia > Fimbriimonadales > Fimbriimonadaceae > UBA2387. Next base: position 43,880 of record DDSP01000007.1, on the reverse strand, counting down.
TCCTCCCCAACTCCCGAGCCTGGGAAGCCGACCGTGGATTCCCCGAAGACATCTGGCTGCGTTGCGCCGAACTCGGACTCACAGGGATGACCGTGCCCGCCGAAATGGGGGGCCAAGGGTATTCGTGCACGACCTACGTCGAGGCCTGCCGCGAACTCGCCAAGGGCGACCCGGCGCTCTCGATGAACGTGGCCGCCGTCAATGCGCTTTGCTCGGCGCATTTCGTGTCGTTCGCCTCGACAGAACAACGTGAGAAGTACCTTCCCGGAGTCTTGGCGGGAGCGACCCCGATGGCATGGGGCCTGACCGAGCCCGATGCGGGCAGCGACGCGCGACGCGTGAAAACGGTCGCCACCCCGATTCCAGGGCAGCCCGAGCGGTACCACCTCAACGGCGAGAAGATGTTCATCACCAACGGGGGACGCGCGAAACTGATCATCGTCGTCGCCCGAACCAGCGAGACCGAATTGTCCGCCTTCCTCATGGAGACCGACCAGCCGGGGTTCCAGGTCGTCGAGCGCATCCACACGGTCGGCGTTTCGGCTTCGAACACGGTTCGTTTCACACTGACCGACGCCGTGGCATGGCATACGCCGTGCAAGTTCGAGCAGGCGATCGGGTTGCTCTTCCGCGGGCGTCTCGGCATCGCGGGCATGGCCGTCGGCATCGCCGAGAAGGCCTACGAACTCATGGTGGACTACGCCAAGGAGCGTCAGCAGTTCAACCGCAGGCTGGCCGACATGCAGTCCGTCCAGAACATGATCGCCGACAGCGCCATGGAAGTCGAAGCGGCTCGGCTGTTGCTGCACAAGGGCGCGTGGCTCTTCGACGAAGGAAAGCCGGTGGTCACCGAGGCGTCCTACGCCAAGCTCTTCGCGAGCGAGACGTCGAACCGCGTCACCAACCGCGCGATCCAGATCCACGGCGGGCGGGGCATGACCCAAGCCCACTTGGTCGAAAAGCTGTGGCGCGATGCAAAGCTCACCGAGATCGGCGAGGGATGCAGCGAGATTCAGCGTCTCGTGATCGCGAAGCAGGTCCTCCGTTAACGCGGAGCCGGTTCAGCTCACGATGCCCAGCGGCGTGCCCGTCTTCCATGCTCCGCGCGTGAAGTCGGGCACGTCTTGCACCTGTCCGCGTCGGGCGACCGACCGCTCGGAAAGGGGAGCGACGGCCGTCCATGCGGCGGCATCGTACACATCCTGATCGAGCGGAAGTCCGTTGCGCAGGCAATACACGATGCGCCACAGCATGATGAAATCCATGCCTCCGTGGCCGCCTTGGTTGGCCGGGTCGTTGGCGATGCGCTTCCACAACGGGTGGTCGTACTTCTCGATGACGGCTCGCAGGTTCTCACGCTCCACCCATCGCTCGGTGCTGGGCGTCTCGCCTTCGATGACGACGCGGTTGGGGAAGCCGCCCCAAACGCCCTTGGTGCCTTGGATCAGGTTGTGGCGCGTGTAGGGGCGCGGCAGTTGCTCGTCCCACTGCACCATGATCGTCTTGCCCATCGCGGTCTTGATCATCGTGGTGTTGATGTCGCCGCACACGAACTTGCCCTTGTTCCACTTGTGGTCGGCGGGGAAGTTCTTCTTGGCGTAGATCTCGCGCACGCGGGCGTTGCAGCTCATGCTGGAAAGGTAGTCCAGCCGGTCGCCTCGGTTGATGTTCATGTACTGCGCGACGGGGCCCAGGCCATGCGTCGGGTACAGGTTGCCGTTGCGCTTCATGTAGTGGGGCGTGCGCCACGAACCCGTGCCCCGCTCGACTTCGTGCATCTGGCCGCGCAGGTCGTGGATGTAAGCGGCCTCGCCGTGGAGGAGTTCGCCGAACACGCCCAGGCGGCACATGTTGAGCACGGCCAGTTCCTCGCGCCCGTAGTTGACGTTCTCCATCATCATGCACAGCTTGCGCGTCTTCTCGGACGTGTCCACCAGCTTCCAGCATTCTTCGATGGTCAGGCACGCAGGCACCTCGATGAACGCGTGTTTGCCGTTGTTCATCGCGTCCACGGCCATCCGCGCGTGCTCTTCCCACGGGGTCGAAATGATGACGATGTCGAGGTCGTCCCGTTGGAGCATCGCCTTGTAGCTGTCCTTTCCGGGGCCGTAGATCGTGGGCTTGGGCCGGCCCTTGTCCGTGCAGTACTTGGCGGCGCGCTCGGCCCAGTCGGGGTAAAGGTCGGCGATGCCCTTGACGTCCACGCCGTCGATGAGCAGCATCTGCTGAACGTGTCCGCTGCCTCGTGCGCCGACCCCGATGAACCCGACGCGCACGCGGTCCATCTTCGGCGCGGCGACGCCCATCATCGTCTTGGTGTTCGTCTGCGGACCCTCTGCGGCGAAGGACTTCGTGGCCGCCAGTGCCGCAACGGCTCCGGTGGCGGTCGTCAAGAATTCACGGCGATTGAAACGACTGGACATGGCTCGAACCTACGATACCCCCTTGAGAAGTGACGGTCGAGGGGCAACTCGGGCCGGCCGGATCCCCAGCAAGCAGCTTCACGCAGCCGCCGACTGGGATGAAGAACTCGGCTTTCGTTCTGCAGCATGGTCGTGCTCTAACGGGCTAAGGTGCGGGTGCTTCGTTGCCGAATCGTCTACGTCGCGACGGTGATCGGGTTGAGTCTCGTCCCGGCGGCCTGTTCTCGTGCGCGCACCCAAATTCAGGTCGTCAGTTCCGAATTGCCGGGACCAGGTCTGGGAATGCGGGTTGTTGTCCAATGGCCCGGACGAGAAGTTCAGGACTATCACTGGAGTGTGGTGGACCAAGACGAGGTGCAGGTTGCGGCTCGATGCAGGCCGACAGGAGGCAACAAACTGCTTGTCGAGGTCCCTCATGGGTTCGTCGAGCCCCTCGTGGGCCTCAGGCTTCAAGCTCGGGGAGATGGCGAGACGCTGGCATCGGTGAACCTGGGCGACCTCAAGCCTTATCGTGCTCCGCTCCGGCCACAGCGATCCTCGACCGCCGCATACGTGGACGGATCCGAACTCGTTATCTCGGGTAGCGACGCGTTCGCCTTGCCCAGCGTGCGCTTGGTCCGTACAGATCGGGCGATGTTCTCGGAATCTCTGTTCTCGCCTGCAGAATGGAGCGAATCCGGACAATGGGTCTGGCGGAAGCAAGTAGCCCACGCAGAGGACATCGAAGCGGTCGAAGTCGAGGTCGTCGAAGACGGTCCCGTTCGCCACGCGTTCCTGCTGAGCGGCTTGACCTTGGACGCTGACGGGCTAAGGCCCGTGATTCGGGCATCGGCCGGTCAAAGTATTCTGACGTACCACGGCATTCAGCTTCTCCTTCCTGAACAGAACACACTCTCGGGCAGGGATGGCGTCGCTGAAATCCAGCTCCGGGCCGAGAGCCGATTGCGCCTGGTGGAACTGCCGAAGGTGATCGAACCATCCGCCGATAGGTTTGGGCTGCGCGCTTGGGTGGTTCGGTTGGAGCCTACGCCAACCAGGATCGCAAGCCCCCAGGGCTCGACCGGAAGTGGCGTGTCATCGGTTGCTCCGTCCCGCGGTCCAAGAACCGGGCCGCTACCCCCGCTCCGTGTGAGCTTCCAGACCCCGCCCCCCACCGATCCTCTACCGCCCCGGCGCTTGACACTGTCCGTCTCCCAAAGGTCGCCATACTAGAGGGCATGCGCGCCCTCCGCCACAGAGACTTCGCCCTCCTGTGGTTCGGCGCGTTCTTCTCGTTCTGCGGCTCGTGGGTTCAAAACGTGGCGCAGGGGTGGCTGGTCTACGACCTCACGGGCGACAAGGCGAAGCTGGCCCTGGTCTCGTTCATGGGTATGGTGCCCGTCTCGTTCATCGGGCCGATCGCGGGCGTCGTGGTGGACATGGTGAACCGCCGCATCCTGCTCATCGGCACCCAACTGGTGTTTGCGAGTTGCGCGTTGTTCCTGGCGTTTGCGACGTGGCAGGGGTTCGTCCGGTACGAGCATATTCTCGGCGCGGCCCTGCTGATCGGCATCAGTTNNCCCGCCAATCGCTGGTGAGCAGCGTGGTGCCGAAGGAGGACCTCGCCGCCGCCGTTCCCGTCAATGCGATGGCGTTCAACGTGGCCCGTGTCCTGGGTCCGGCCTTGGGAGGGCAGATGCTCGCGTGGTTCGGCCCGAAGATGTGCTACCTCGTCAACGGCCTGAGCTATATCGGCCTGATCAGCGCCGTGTTGGCGATCCGGGCCAACCTCGGCGCTTCCCAGAAAAGGACGTGGCGGATCAAGGCGCTGTTGGTGGACGGGATCCGCTACACGCTCTCCCACCCCAAGCTTCGGCCCCTCTTCGTACTCGAGGCGATGACCTCGACGTTCGGCTTGGCCTACCTGGCGCAAATGCCGGCAATCGCCCGCGACCTGCTTGGGCTGGGCGAGCAGGGCCTGGGGTGGTGCATGACGGCCATCGGGGTCGGCGCGATCACAGGGCTGGTCACCGTCTACAAACTGACCGATCGCCACGTCAAGGGACGCTTGGTTCGGCTCGCGCTCGTGAACATCGCGATCTGCCTGCTGTTGCTCTCGGTGGTTCGTGTGCCTTGGGTCGCCTATGTCATCTTTGCCGTGCTCGGTGGCTCGACGGTCATGCAGTTCAACACGACCAACACGATCTTCCAGTTGGTCGCCCCGGAGAACCTTCGCGGCCGCGTCATCTCGATGCACGTGTGGGCCATTTCCGGGCTCGGCCCGTTCGGTGCGTTGGCGCTCGGCTTTGTGGCGTCCTATGCCGGGCTGCCCACGGCGCTGGCCATCGGTGGCGGTTGCGTTTTGGTCGGTGCGGTGGCGACGCTGGTCAAGCGTTGGGACTTCGAGACCCGCGACCTCGAGGATGCATGAGCGCCAGGCTGAGCAGCCACCCCGCGCCGACGCAGATCGCGCACCCGGCAAAGGGCGCGTAACGCGCCTCCAAGGGGCCCAGGTGCTCGACCGCTCCGTACAGGCTCGAACCGAGCGCCGCGCCCACGATGGCGCCAACGCCTTGGGCGGCCATGATCGCGCCGGTGTTCGCACCTCGCCGTTGCGGGTCCAGGTCGCTCACGGCCGCGTACCAAGCGGGCAATGCCAGCAGGAAGCCCAAACCCGTCAGCGCAGCACCCGCAGCGAGAACGGAGATGGCCGCAGGCGTGACCGACCACGATTCGCCCGACCGATCGAGGAACAGCGACGAGCCCCACAGCCCGGCGACACCGACGAGGCATGCCAACAGGCCGACGGTCACGGCCCGATTCGATCCCAGCCGCTCGCCGAGTCTGGCCATGGGGACCGAGAGACCCGCCATCGCGGCAACTCCGGGCACGACCAGCAGGCCGAATTGCACCTCGCTCAATCGGAACACGTCCGACGCGAACAGCTTCACGATCGCCATGGGCAGGCCGATGCCCACGAACGTGACCATGGCGATCGTCATCGGGCCCGGGATGCGCCGCCACGCGCTGGCATCGAGGTGGCTCGACGCAACGGGACGCTGCGTGTGCGACTCGCGCAACCAGACGGCCGTAGCAAACGCAACGGCGAACAGCGCGCCCGCCAGCCAGAAGCCGCCGGTTTTCTCGGGCAAATCGAGGAGCGGGGCCAGGTGCTCGTTCGCCCAACCGCCGAGCGGGAGCGCCAATCCGAGACCGCCGAGGTAGCAGAGGTTGAGCAGCGACATGGCGCGCTGGCGGCGACCTTCGCCGGCGACGTCGCCCATCATGGCGAACATGGCGGGCCAGATCATGCCCGCGCCAAGCCCGTCGAGCACGCGCAGGATCATGAACCAGGCCGTCTCGCCCAAACCGCTGGGCACGGCCACAGTCCCCAGTGCGCTTCCCATCGCGAGCAGGGGACCGGCCACCAAGAACGGCCGACGGCCCACACGGTCGCTCCACCGCCCCATCGGCCCCTTGGCGAGCGCCTCGGTCGCGAGGAAGACGGCCAGCACGGCCCCAACCGTGCCCGCGTGAAGCCCTCGGGATTGGGTCAGGTAGATCGGCATGGACGAGATGTTCACCATCGCGAACGCCGTCTCGCACAACAGCGCGAGCACCAGCATGCGTCGAAGACCGACGGTGTCGGAGAGCCTCACGGAACCCACATCTCCCCCAAGACCACGCGGTAAGCGGGTCGCCGCGCACGGGAGTACGCCTCGGAATGATGCCGGGCCCGGAACCCGTGCGCGCTCAACTCGGCATCCAAGCGCCGCCACTCGCCGAACGTCAGGGCCCGAGACGACGCTTTGGTTCGCAACCGTTCGCCCAAGGTCGTCCAAGCCCTGCGAAGGGCATTCGGGTTCGGTCGGAACGCCTCGGCCGACCTCAGAAACACCTGAAAAAGCATCTCGGGGTCGTGGCCTGCGGCTTTGGCGGGTCGCAGGTTGACGCGCAAGACCCGGCCCGCCGGATCGAGCGCAACCGTGGCGGGCTCGTTGGCCATTGGACGACCGACGCCGGCCCACTCGCCTTCGAACCAGGAGCGGGGTCCATCCTCGACGACCACCGCGTGTTCGCCCCCCTGCGTGGCGTGGAACAGCCACTTGTAGGCGTCCTCGATGCGAGTTTCGGGCTCGCGCTTCCAAGCCGCCAACGCGTGATCAACCAGCGCCTCCGAAGCCGTTGGCTGCGAGACGAACAGGGCGGCGAGCGCCAGCAGGGCGGTCACGGACTGATTATGGTTCCAGAAGCCAGAGGTACCCTTGGACCCGACCGATGGCGACCCTCTACGGACCCGAACACGTCGTGCCCCAGACCATCCTGTCCGCCAAGGTGGGCGTTCTGGGATATGGAGGTCAGGGCCATGCGCACGCACTCAACTTGAAGGACAGCGGATGCGACGTGCGCGTGGGCCTGCACGAGGGCAGCAAGAGCCGAATGCGTGCCGCTGACCACGGGTTCGTCGTGGGTTCGGTCGCCGAGATCGCGCAGTGGGCGGACGTGGTGATGTTCTGCACACCCGACGTGCCCATGCGCCACATCTGCGCGGAGGGCGTCGCCCCGCATTTGAGGCCCGGACAGACCATCCTTTTCGCCCACGGGTTCAACATCGTCTACGGCCTGATCGAACCGCCCGAGTTCGTGGACGTCGCCCTGGTTTCGCCCAAGGGTCCCGGCAAGCGGCTCCGGGAGGAATACCAGCGGGGCTCGGGCTTGGCCGGCTTGGTGGCCGTCCATCAGGACGCGAGCGGCAAGGCGTTGGAGACCGCCCTCGCCTACGCTTGGGGCATCGGGTGCGCCCGCGTCGGGCTGCTGGCCACCACATTCAGGGAAGAGACCGAGACCGACCTCTTCGGAGAGCAGACCGTGCTGTGCGGCGGCATCCCCGAGTTGATCAAGGCGGGTTTTGAGACGTTGGTCGCGGCGGGATACCAGCCGGAAGTGGCCTTCTTCGAGTGCATGCACGAGACCAAGCTCATCGTGGACCTGCTCTACGAAGGCGGGTTGGAACACATGAGGCGCTCGATCTCGGACACGGCCGAGTGGGGCGGCTACGAGGTCGGGCCGCGTGTGGTCGGCCCAGAAGCCAGGAAAGCGATGGCCGAGGCGCTGCAGGCGATCCAGGATGGGTCCTTCGCGCGCAAAATCGTCGCCGAGATGGACGGTGGCGGCCCGCAGATGCGGCGTTACCGGGAGGCCGAGGCCGACCACCCCGTACAGGACGCGAGCCGCGCCATGCGCGAGATGATGGGCCTCGAACCCTGAACGGCCCTCAGGCCCGGCGCAACCTGCGGCGGAGCAGAGCGGCGGCGCCCATGCCCAAGGCAACAAGGGTCGCCGGTTCTGGCACGGGATCGCCCGTGATCCGCAGGCCGGGCTGCAGTTCTTGGCTGTACGTTCCCGGTGATGCAGCACTCGCTGTCGTGTACATGTTGCCGATCGTCGAGGATGGCGGGATGTGCCAGAACAACATGCCGAAGAGTCCGTCAGCGTTCGTCACTGCCCAGTACTTCTGGCCCGAGGTCATCAGGAGGCTGGGCAGCGCGACCGTCACATGACCCGTCGAGCCGAGCACAGGCTGAGTGGGGAAGCTCACGCTGTGCATGAACGTGCCCAACGTGTTCGAACCCGAATCGGCGAACAGATTGACCGTGCCGCCCACGGACCCAGCAAGCTGGGCTTGGATCGAGAGATCCATCGAGGTGGCAAATGCCGTCGAAGAGGCTTCGAACTGCATGCCGACGATGCGAGGCGTGTTCAACGCGCCCCTCACCTCGGTCCAGGTGGTCGTGTTCCAGCCCGTGTAGCCCTGAATGTTGTCGAAGATAGTCTGGGCACCCGAGAGTGCGGCAACGCCCATTAGGGCCGCCGACATGGCGAGCCGACGTCGTGTCGTGGTTTGCATGATGTGTTCCTATCTGGTTCAGACCCGCCCGCTCGGATGACTCCGAGTCTTCTTGCGAATCTGAGACCAAGGTACACACCCGCGTGTGACGGGGCCGTGACGGCTCGTCGCGCACCAAACGGCGCGTCCGTCACAGTCCCGTCCTAGTGACTTTCAGGCTCGTGGTTCGGCAGGTGGCATGGGTTCGCGACTGTCCAGCACCCTTCTGTAGGGCGGCCGAGGTGGCGCTTTCCGGTCCCCCTCGTCCACCGTGGAGGCCTTCCGCATGCGGAAGCGTGCCGTCGGTGGGAGAGGGGCTAGGGGTGAGGGGTGGGACTCTGGTCCGGTGCGCCCTTCCATGAGACACACAGTCCAATGGCCTGCTTCGTGGACGCAGCCACGACTCAGGCTCCGACCCACCCCGCGTCACCCTGAGGTTCGACTCTCGACCGTCGGGTCAGTTCCGTCGTCCCAGACTCCAGAGACGAAGACTCCAAAGGGACGCGTGGGGCAAGAGCAAACGCGTCCGGTCCGGGTGGCATGGGTTTTCCCGACCGTGTTCAGACTCGCGCGTTCGCGCAGCGTGCAACCGACCGCGCTAACCGCTCAACTGCTTCACCACGCGATCCAAGTAGAACTTCGCGCCGTAGGGGCCGTTGCGCTTGGAAGCCAGTTCGACCTCGGCGTAAAGCCCCTCGATCTTGTTCTGTTGGACCACGCGGACGGCGGCGAGCACGGTCTCCCAGTCGGCATCGCGCAGACAGGCCCGCAAAGCGGAGTCCCGCTCGTTGCTCATCGCAGCTGGCAGGTTGCCAAGCGCCGCGATCGTGCGCTTGCGCAACACACCCGAACCTCGCGTGGCCGTGGTCAGGATCAGGTCTTGGCCCTGTTTCACCGTAGCCAGGTGCCGGAACGCGTTGTTGGCGATCACGTCGCGCAGGGATTCCATCCGTGTCGCGGCGAGCAGCGTTGGGTAGTGCGTCTCGACGCCCTTGTCGGCCAACCCGCTCATGGCGGCGAGCACCACGGGGGTCGGCTGCTGTCCGCTGATCAGCCCGACAAAAGTGCGGACGTCTTCGTCTTCCAATCCGAGTTGGGCCAAGCCCCGAACGGCGTCGGTCCGTCGCCCGAAGTTCTCGTGCTTCAGTTCGTTGCGGAAGAACGCACGCAGTTCGGGATTCCGCGCGTTGGCGAGCCGACGGGTGGTGCCGAACACGGGAAACGCGCCTTGATCCGCTTCGATCACGGGAAGGAGTGCGATTGCGGCGGCCATGTCGGCCTCCATCAACTGCCCCAACGCCTCGTCCCGATCAATCGCATTAGGCGCGAATCGGACGATGCTGGCCAATTCCTCGGTCGCCCACTTGGGCTCGTACTCGCGCAGGAAGTCGTGGTGCGGGTCGAACAGGACGGCATCAGGTTTGCGGTCCCGCTTGAACCTGAACTCGTGCGAATCCGCCGACAGCGGTGCGCTCGACTCCGTAAGCTGACCGCCCTCGATGAAGCCGACCTTCGCTGCGATCTGGTAGATCGGGGTGCCGTTGGCCGTGTTCTGCGTCTGCTTGACCGTGGCCACAACTTCCTTGGTCTCCTCGTTCCAAGTCCACTCGAACCCGATCACGGGGTGCCCCGGCGCGCGGACCCACTGGTCGAAGAACGGCTTCATGTTGATGCCGCTGGCGTCGGTCATGGCTCGTTCGAGTTGGTAGGTTTCGACAGGTTGGTGGCGGTGTCGCGTGAGGTACAGGTTGATGCCCTTGAAGAACGCCTCGTCGCCCACGAAGCGCCGCATGGTGTGCAACACCACCGCCCCCTTGGGGTACGAGTGCGAGTCGAACATGGCGTCGCCATTGGGGTACAGGTTGGTCGAGAGCGGCCGCATGTACCTCCGGGCCTCTTGGAAGTAGCCCCTCATATTGCCGTCCGTCTCCTGTTCGTAGGCAGCTTTGCCTCGGGCGTGTTCCATGTAGACGGTCTCGAAGAACGTCGCGAAACTCTCGTTGAGCCAGATGTCGCCCCACGTATTGCAGGTCACGAGGTCGCCGAACCACTGGTGGGCGAGTTCGTGGGCGTTGAGGCCCGCCATGCCCCGGAAGTTCGCCTTGCCGTCGGTGAGGTTGAAGAACCCGAGGATCGTGTTCGTCACGTTCTCCATGCCGCCGCCGAAGTCGTACATGGCGCTCTGCGCGTACTTGTTCCACGGGTACTTCACGCCCGTGACCTTGCTGAACACGCGCAGCATGTCGGGGGTGTCGTCGAAGCTGGGCGCGATCAGGTTGCGGTAGCCCTTGGGGACGACGTAGAGCAGTTCGACGCCTTCCCACGTGGCTCGCTCGATATCGAGCGGACCGCCATAGAGGGCCAGCAGGTACGTGGCGTGGGGCTGCTCCATCTTCCAGTGGAACGTGGTCGTGTTCCGGGTGGTTTGCCGACCCATGAGCTTGCCATTGCCGAGGACTTCCCAGCCCGAGGGAACGGTCGTGCGCGTCTCGCTGGTCGCGAAGTCGTTGGGGTAGTCCCAAGTCGGGACCCATTCGCTGTTGTATTCGGTCTCGCCTTGGGTCCAGAAGCCGACGCGCGTCTCGACGCCGTCGGTGGGTTCGATCCAGTGCCAGCCCCCTTCTTCGCCGAACGTGCCGCCCTTGAGTTCCTTGGAGCGGTACGTGGTGCCGAGTTGAACGGTCTTGCCGCCGGCCACTTCGCCCGCCTGAATGTAGAGGTTGCGACCTTCGCGCTTGAACGGCACGGCTCGACCGTTGACCGTCGTCTCGAGCACTTCCAGACTTTCGCCCGCGTGGATGAGCAGGGGCTCGCCTGTCGTCCGGAACGGCGACACGTGGTTGACCACTTTGCCGCGGAGCATCCTGCCGGGGTAGTCCACTTCGAGGTCGAGTTCGACGTGGATCAGGTCGAACTGCCGATCGGGGGCGTACTGGGGTTTGAGGTTGGCCGGGTCGAACGGGTTGCGACGACCTTGGGCCGAAGAAAGTGCGGCGAGGGAGACAAGCGCCACGAGGGCAAGGGACACGAGGGGACGACGAAGCGTCATGCCGGTAATCATACAGCCAAACGGAGCCGTTCCGTGAGGGCGTCGCGCACTGCGGGCCACTCTTCGCGGATCACGCTGTACATGGCCGTGTCGCGGTAGATGCCGTCGCACGTCAGGAGGTGTCTCCGAAGGATGCCTTCGAACTTCGCGCCCGCTTTCAGGATCGCCCGGCGGCTGCGTTCGTTGCGCGCGTCGGTCTTGAGTTGGACCCGCACGGCGTCCATCGTCTCGAACGCGTGACCGAAGAGCAGGAGCTTGGCCGTGGGGTTGATGTGGGTGCCGCGCGCCTCCTCCGAGTACCACGTGCGGCCCACTTCGACGCCGCGATCGTGGGGGCGTAGGTCCATCATGCTGGAGCATCCCACGACCCGCTCGCCGTCGAGGACGAGAAACGCCGCGTTGTCGCTCAAGCTCAAGAGGGTGCTGCCGAAGGCCTCGAACGCCTCCCAGCTAGCGTCTTCGGGCCGAAGCGAAGGGTAGTACCGAAACGTGTCGGGCGGCGTGACCGACCACAGGGCATGCAAGTCGGTCGGCTGGACCAACCGAAGCGTGACCGCGCCGCGAACGAGGACCGGACTGCCGACCCAATCGCGGGGCGCGTCGCTCCTCATCGCACGACTCGGAACAGAGCGGGGTCGGGCTTGCCGTTGACCACGAGGTTGACGTCCCACGCGCCCATCACCGTCATGATGCGGCCGGAGTCTTGGAGTTGGGTGGTGAGCGTGTAGCGCCGCAGATCGCCGGCCTCGTTGATGTACATCTCGTAGGAACCCGTCACGTCGGCTTCGCCATAGGGACGATAGCGCCCCGTGATGCGATGCACGCTCTCCTTCTGGAGCGCCGTCTTGCCGGCGTAGGCCAGCGTCGCCCATTGGTTGCGGCGATAGGTCAGGTCTTCCTTCCGCGAGATGGCCAGATCCAGCGGCACGGACCGATCGAGAAGGGGCTTGGAACTCGCCGCATACACGCCGCCCAGATCCAACGAACCGAACTGCGTCGACACGGCCTCGACCAGCCGCTTGAGATTCTCGCTGCCGGGCAGGTTCTCGGGGGTGTTGTAGCTGAAGTGTCGCCCGTCGCAGGTCACCAGCACCTCGCGGGCCTCCTCGCCCTTGAACGACTGGCGGATGTAAAGCTTGTTCGGACGCTCGAACTGGAGCACCGTGGTCGCGGAGACCGTCTGCGTACCTAGGCCCTGCTGCATGGTGATCGTGCCCGTCATGCTTTCGGCTCCGTGGTAGCGGGCGATCATCTTCGAGACGATCGAGGCGGCCGAGGGCGCGGGCTGAGCGAGGGCAATGGCGGCGATTCCGAGAGTCAACATGGTCTTTAGGTCTTGCTCCACTTGGTGTCCGGCACCCCGGACTGGCGATTGGCGTATCGTGCGGCGACGAACAACCAATCCGATAGACGATTGATCCACGCCATCGCATCGCGTCTCAACGGCTCTTCGTTCGAAAGTGCGACCATCAACCGCTCGGCGCGGCGGCAAATCGCCCTCGCCATGTGGAGCCTTGCGCCGGGTTCCTTGCCGCCCGGCAGAATGAACGCGTCCAGAGCGGGCAGGTCGGCCTCCATTCGGTCGATGTCCTTCTCCAACACCTGAATGTCGTCGGGCCCGACCGAGACGAGCACCTGCTTGCCCGGCGCGCACCCGACCTCGGCGCCCAGGTCGAACAGCCGATGTTGGATGGCGCCGAGGGTCGCCACCAAAGAAGGGGTCGGGCCGCTGGCCAGCACCAACCCGATGGCGCAGTTCAGTTCGTCGAGCGTCCCAAGACACTCGGTGCGTAGGGAAGCCTTGGAGATGCGCGTACCCCCGTAGAGGCCCGTCGTGCCGTCGTCGCCGGTCTTGGTGTAGATTCTCATCGTCGAGTCAGTACCATCCAAACGAAGCGGGGGAGCGTGAGCGCTTTGGGCAGCTTCTTGGGGTTGAGCAGCGTTCGCCAAAGCCACTCCAGGTTCAGGCGTTGGATGATCGCCGGCGCGCGTTTCGCTCGGCCGCTGAACACGTCCAACGACCCGCCGACACCGATGGAGACCTTGGCGCGATGAATGGCCTTGGTGGCGGCGATGAACTTCTCCTGCCTGGGGATACCCATGGCCACGAACAGCACGTCTGGCTGAAACGCCGCGACTTCTTCAGCGACCAACGCATCGCTTTCGGCGGGGAAGTAACCGTGCCGCGTGCCCACGATGTTGCATCCGGGATACTTGAGGCGCAGCTTCTCGGCGGCCGTTTCGGCCACTCCGGGCGCGGAGCCGAGGAAGAAGATGCGCCAACCGTTGTCGGCGCTGGCCGCGCAGATCCGGTCCACCAAGTCCACGCCGCTGACGCGTTCACCCAACTTGTGCCCGCCGCGCCCGAGGGCCCAGAGCACGCCGATGCTGTCCGCCGTGACCAACTCGGCCGACCGATAGATCGATGCGAGGAGGGAATCGGTTTGGGCGGCGACGAGACCGCTGGCGTCGGCGGTGACCACCTGAGACGGTTCGCCACGGGCGATCAACTCGCCGATGCGCGCCATCGCGCCTTCCATGGTGACCAAGTCCACCGGGGCACCGAGCACCAGACCCGTCGCGCGAGGCGACGACGTGCTCGAACCCGATTCCGCGGAGTCGGTCATGTTGGAAGATCGTACCCCGGCAGCCAAGTCAGGCTCAGAACGGCTTCCGCGTGGCACTGGGCCTGAACCCAGGCTGCGAAAGCACCACGGCATCAATGGCGAGGTCGATCCCTTCGGTCGGCTCGACCTGGATCCGAAGCCGGTTCTGCGAGGGCTTCAACCGCGTGACGCCCATCCGGAACCAAGCGAAGCCGTTGCCATAGCCCTCGACAGGCGGGGCGGCGATCTTCAACGCCACATCGTTGACCACGGTGGAGACGAGCGGACGGCACCGCTCTGGGATTCGCGCCGCCAGCCACACCTCCACCTCTTGACCCGCCAGCACCGAACCGAGCGCCACATCAACCGCGAAGGGCTCGGAATCCAGGGCCAAGGGCGACGTCAAGCTGAGGCATCCGCGTTGCGAGGCGCTGGGATCGGTGAGCGCCGCACTGAAGTTGTTCGTCCTCATGTTCTCCGCCTCGAGCCAGACGAACCGGCCCACCTTGCGCGAGGCCTTGTCCACTTGGTTGCGGAGCAACTCGTAGCCCGAGAAGGGGTTGCGGTCCATGGCGTTCAAGCCGTCCTTGAAGAAGAACCGCTCCTCGGTCAGGTCCACGCGAATCGTCTCGTTGAGCTTGAGCAGGGCGTCGAACGCTTGGACGGTCTCTTCGAAGCTCGGTTCGGGGACGGGCACCTCTTCGGTCCCGTAGATGCGGAGCGGGGTGTCCGAGAGGGTCACTTCGACGCCACCCTTGACGATCTTGGGGTTGGGGTCGAATCCGTCCACGGTTTCAAACTTGGCCACCTTGGGATCGAGCATCCGCAGCTTGACGCGTCCACCGCCCAGCGTGGTCCAGACAGCCACAAAAGACTGGCCTTGTTCGCGGTAGCGGTATCCGAACACGCGCGAGCCGAAGTCCAAGCGGTCGCCATCGGCGGGCGAGGGAAGCCACCAGTAGCCGTTGGGCAGGCGGGCCGTGTGCGCGGGGTTGAGCGCGTTGGCGGGGAAGAAGAGGGGCTTCGGCTTCCACTGGGGCAAGCTGAAGTCCGTTGCGCGGGAAGCGGCCTCTTGCGCGATGGCGCGGATCGCATCTGCGTCCCGCGTCTGGAAGTACCACCCTCGGATTCCCATCGCGGCCGTCTCGGCGACGAGGTCCATGACGGCGGCTTGCTCGGTGGGCTTGGCGGGCCAAGCGAGGGCAGTGGCCAGCATCCAACACGGACTGCCCCATCGCATTCCAGTCGAGACGGCGGGGCCAGCGTCGTGGGCAAAGTCTTTGAGCGCCGTGCCCGTGGCGCGCGCGCCGATGCCCGTGAGGCCGGAAGACCGCTTCTCATACACCGACGCCCAGCCCCCGAACTCCTGCACCACGGGGGCGCCGGTCAGAGCCTGAAGGCTCCGCGTCAGCGAGGCGAAGCGCTTGGTCTCGGCCTGAGCCACCACGGCTTTGAGGTCGTTCCAATAGTTCGATTGTCGGGGCTCGCAGGGGTAGAGGCTGTCGTCCTTGGGATCCCAAAGTCGGGACGGGCCGCGCGTGCTGCTCCAGAGCGGAACGAGCCGAGCGAGATGGCGGAAGTCGCGCACCGGAGCGCTGCTCATGGACCAGGCCCGCATAGCCGTCTCCACCGAGCGGTAACGCTGGCGCAGGTAGTCGGCGAACTCGATGCGGAGCAGTTCGCTGTCGGGCACGAAGTCGTTCGAGGCCGTGCCCATGGCGGGCATGCGCCCCAGGGGGTTCAGCAACCCCCGGAATCCCGCGCCGGGCCGAACGCGGGTGAGCGTCGAGAGCATCTCGTCGCGGCGCGCGTCGAAGCCCTCCCAATAATCCGGCGACTTCAGGCTCTGGATTCGGCCGTAGAGGTAGAGGTCCGAATCCAGCGTCGGGCCCTGGAGTTCGAACGTAAGGCGTCCACCTTCGGCTTGAATGCGCTGCGCGCGGGAGAGCGATCCGTCGCGGGCGTTGACCGTGGTGGCGAGGGCGAAATCGCACCCCGGGAACCTGAAGCTGAACTCCTTGCGCGAGGCGAGCTTGGGCACGCGGTAGCTCTGCGGCTCGATGATGAAGCCCGTCGCCATCGGGGCGAGCGAGTCCACGGCGATCAGGTAGCGCAGGCCGCCCTGTTCGAGGGCGAGGATGGTCTNNGTCTCAGCCCAGCCCGTGCCGTCGGCGGGCAGGTCAACGATCACATCCGCGATGCCCGCCTCTTTGGCCCTGCGGACCTCGTCCGGCGAGCCTGGGATACGCAGGCCCACGGGCAGGTACGGCTCGCCATTCCAGATCAACGTATGGTGATCGTTGACCGTCCAAGCGGCCTGGGCGCCGAGGATCAGAGCTAGGGTTGCAGAGACGACCACTGGTCGGAAGCCTACCTGTGTTGGGTGGTGCCGCCCCGACGCCGAGCGCCGGGGCGGCGGGGAGTGTCAATCCTCGTCGTCTTGGACGGGGGTGGTGGTGATGCCGGCGACCTTGCCATCCTTGATCAGGACGCCGAGTTGCAGACCGGGGTAATACAGCCAGTCCTCGGTTTGGCCACCCTTCGCGAGCGGCTTGGCCAGCCCGCCCTTGGGGTTGAGGACCTTGCCGAACTCGTCCTCCGACATGCCGACCGTGATCCGCAGGTCGGTGCGCGTGCCTTCGTCCACGGTGCGAAGCACCACATAGGAACCGGGCAGGTACGACGTGAGCCGCATCACGAACGAGGGGTCTTCGGAGAAGCAGGTGAACTGCCCGCCCTGCCAACGCCACTCGTTGAGGTTCGGATAGCGGTCGTCGAACTTGAGGCGGATGTCCGCCTTGCCCATCGCAGCGACCAAATCGCCGATCGGCAGGAAGCGGCTGACCTCCTTGCCGTCGACCATCATGCTCACCACGCGGCAGAGGTAGGCCGGGGCGGGCTGGATGGCGACGGCTTGCAGGTTGGCCGATTTGCACACGGCCTCGTACTCCTTCTTCACCGCACCGTAGTACTGGTTGAGCGAGGGCGTCAGCTCGAGCCAAGTCTTCAGCATCTCGGCGGCGTGGCCCGCATCGGAGCCCACGACCGTCGAAGCGCCGAGCCGTCCCAGGTTCTCGCCGACCGACGCATTGAACTCGTCCGTCGCCTTGGTGGCCTCCACCAGCGCCTTGGCGGCCTCGCGGTTCTTGCCGAGCCGTTGCAGTCCGAGCGCGATGTTGTTGGCCTTGCGGAGCCGGGTCTCGTCTTCGGAGGGCCGCCATTTCGTGAGCATCTCGACGCCCGCGTTGATGCGCTGGGCTTCGGGGTCGAGCACCCAGGCCAGTCCTTCGAGGTCGTCCAACCGCTCGTGGCCGGCGGCGTTGGTGCGCGCGGCGGCGATCGAAGCGAGGGCCGTCTGGTAGCGGGCGCGATCTTCGGCGCGGATTTCGGGGTCGCGGTTGAGCGTGAGCGAGACCTCCAAGATGGCGGGGCCGAAGTCGGGGCGGAGCCACTTCTCATGAATGGCGACCGGCAGCTTGTCGAAGTAGTCCATCAGGCTGGCCAAGCCAGCGTTGACCCAGGCTTCCTTGAACGCGGGTTCGCGCTGGGCGGCCTTCTTGAACATCTCGGCGGCGAACAGGAAGCGTCGCGCCTCCATGAACGCCAGACCCATGTCGAACTCGAGGACGGACCGCACGACGCGGGGGTCGTCGAGGAAGCGGGAGGCCCGCTCCTTGGGGTCGGGGTGGGTGCCCGAAAGGCGGTTGATCCAGCTGCCCGTTCGGCCGCGAGCCTCGTCGAGCTTGAGCAGCATCTGCGCCATGTGGTCTTTGGAGTGGCCGCTGCGTTGCAGCAGCATGGCGCCCGTGGCGTCGGCTTCGAGTTCCTGCGTTCGCGTCCAGAACTGGCTCAGGTCGCGGGCAACGGGCTCGGTGGGCGACACGTGACCGCAGGCAAGGTGGGACACTTCGTGCGCGACAACGGCTCGGATAAGGTCCTTGTCGTCCTTCATGAAGTCCACCAAACCGGTGAACACCACCATCTTGGCCTGGGGTTTCTCGCCCTCGCCGCGATAGATCGCCGTAGCGTGGGCGTTGATCACGGGCCGATCGACGATCTCGCATTCGATCGGGTAGGCATAGTCCGGGTGCTTTACCGCGATGGCCTCGAGTTCTTTGACCATCTGTTTCAGTTCGTCGAGCGTCAGCGCGTGGACGCCGGCGGCTACGGCAAAGGCAAGCGCGGAGGCTGCGGTCCGCGCGAGCTTCGAGAAAAAAGAGTGATTCATGTTCGGTTGTCCAAAGGGGGCGGGCTTCATCGCGTCGCCGAACCAGCATGACGCGCGCCTCGGCGGCCCGTTTCCAACCCGTGGGTCCGAAGGTCACAGGTCGTAGGTCCAAGGTACCTGATGTTGTCCGCGAGTGCGGCCGGGTCGCGGGTCGTCGCTCCGCCTATCGGTTGGGACGAAAGGGTCGTGGTTCGGTGTCGCGCGGCCTTGCAGCCGGGGGGATGCCAGCCGGTCGTCGCCCGCTTCAGAGCCAACGCCAAGCGCTGTTGTTGCGGTCGTGCCAGTTCCGCACAGAGCCCGTCTCGCGAGCTTCGTGCAGGGCGTCGAAGTCCAGATCCGCGACGGCCAGGTCCATGCTTTCGGAAAGCACCGCCTCATCGGGGAATGGGCGGACGCTGGGCGCGATGATCGCCGCGGTGCCTTGCGTGTCCACCAGCGGCTCCATCTCCAACGACCCGCCGAGCGATGCGTGGATGACGAAGATCTGATTCTCCACCGCACGCGAGAGGCAGCACCAACGCACCCGCTGAAACCCCTGAACCGTCTCGGTGTACGCGGGGATGCAAAGGCACTCGACACCGGCCTCGGCAAGCTTGCGGACGGCTTCCGGGAATTCGCTATCGTAGCAGACGGTCAGGCCTAGCCGAGGGTCCCTGAACCGTGCCAGACCGTGGCGCGCGGGCAGCTTCCAGACGTCGCGTTCGTACACCGTGCCGTTGTTCTTGGGCTGAAACACCAGCGAGCCATCCGCTTCCGCGACCACGCCCATGTGGACCACGTCGTCCCCCTCGAGCCGATAGTGCGAGCCGCCCACGATGGTCATGCTGTATCGCTTCGCCAGACCCGAAAGGGCCGATTCGAGGCGGGGAGCGAAGCGGCTGAGGAAATGCGGCACCGTGGCCTCGGTCCAGCCCCGCGTCCCCCCCAGAAGCTCGAGCACGAACAACTCCGGATAGACCAACCACTCGACGCCTTCGTCGGCGGCAAGTCGGGTGAAGAGCTCCAATCGCTCGAAGAACGCGTCTTCGCGAACCCCGGCTTGGACGGGCCAACGCCATGCCCCCGCTCGGACCACGCTCATGGCGTCCACTCCAGCAGGGCGGCGGCGTTTCCGGATTCTTCGTCGAGCATGTAGTCCTCCAACACTTGGATCAGGCGCAAGCCATAGCGTAGCAGCGGTGTCAATGTTCGGTCTCGGGCCCGGCCTTCCTGCACGGCCCGCGCAAACTCGGCGGGATGCGCGAACTCGTCGCTGCGAGCGGCGAAGTCCGGCATCCGGCACGCCGTGCCGTACCGCGCCAAACCCGCCTTGCGCACCAAGTCGAACCGCGCTTCGTACAACCTCCGACCCACGCCCCTGCCCCGGTGTTCCGGGTGGACGCTGATGTCGGCCCCATAGAGCGTGCTGCCGTTGCGGTCGAAGCCTTCGAAGAAGAACCCGCCGAGCGTCTCCTCCCAAGGCAAATGCGCTCTCCACCGATCCTCGGGAATCCGGCATGCGCTGGCGCTGCCGACGACTCGGCCCGCCTCGTCGAGGGCCACAAACTGACCTTCTGGATACACCAAGACGTGTCGCTCCAAGTGCTCGCGACGCCAGAGGAACTCCTCGGGGAACGGGGGCGGAAAGCAAGAGCGCTGCAAGGCCACCACCCCCGCAAGGTGTTCGGGACCCATCTGTACGACCGAGACGCTCACAACGTGATGCCCAGCACGTCGAGGATGCGCTGGAAGTCCTCTTCGTTGGCGAAGTCGAGCTGGATGCGCCCGCCGCCCCCGCCGCTCAGCTTGATCTTGGTCGGTGCTCCAAAGTGCCTCCCGATCCGGTCTTCGAGTTCGGCGCGTTCGGCCGAGAGGTAGTTGGACAGGGTGGGCTTCGAACGCGCCTTGGCGGGTTCGGAAGCGATGAGTCGCTCGACGTCTCGGACGGTCAACCCACGCTCGCGGATGAGGTGGAAAACGGCCAGTTGGCGTTCGGGCTCGTCGGTGCCGAGCAGGGCGCGGGCGTGCCCTTCGGAGATCTCGGCTGCTTCGACGGCGTCTTGGACGACCATGGGGAGCCGCAGCAGGCGGATGGTGTTCGCCACGGTGCTACGGGTCTTGCCCACGCGTTGGGCGACGTCCTCTTGCTTCAGGCCGAATTCGAGCATCAGCCGTTCGTAGGCGCGGGCCGCTTCGACCGACGAAATGTCCTCGCGTTGGATGTTCTCGATCAGGGCCATTTCCAGCGACGATTGCGACGAGGCCGAGCGTACGACGACGGGCACCCGCTTGAGGCCCGCCAGCTTGGAAGCGCGCCAACGCCTCTCGCCCGCGATCAGTTCGTAGCGGTCGTCGCCGATGGGGCGGACCACCAGGGGTTGGATGACGCCGACTTCGCGGATCGAAGCGGCGAGTTCGGCGAGCCCTTCGTCTTGGAACCGTGTGCGCGGCTGGAGCATGTTGGGGACGATCGCCTCGATCGGCACGTCGCCTGAGCTTTCGTCGCCGGTCGCGACGGTCTCGCCGACGAACTGCGACAGCCCTTTGCCTAGCCCACGACGCAACGGAAGACCTCCTGGCCGGATTCGATCACGCGTCCATTATGTTCCGTGGCGGTTGGTGGGCGATGAGGGACTCGAACCCCCGACATCCTCGGTGTAAACGAGGCGCTCTACCAACTGAGCTAATCGCCCGCGACGCCGGTGAACAAAACCGGACGGCGTCCGTTTGGTCTATTGAGAGTAGCCCTAGCGAACGCGTCGTCCGGTGCCGCCATTGTAGCACCGGCGACGCTTCGTCGCATTCAGAGTTGGCATTTCGCGCCGATCTGTGTAGAATGAGGATCAACGGATTGTCATGAGGTTCAAAATCGCCTTCGTCGCGCCATGGATGGTCGCGGCAACGGTTCTGGCCCAGACGAACCCCGCGCCCGCCGAGGTGGTGTACCCGCCCTTCGGAGCAAGCAAAGGTTCGGCCTGGCGTGTCGGCGAGGAGTGCTACCTGGCCGAGTCGGTCGTTGCCGCCTGGGGATGGAAAGTCTCGTTTGAGAAGAACGAGGCGGTGGTTTCCGTCGAGAGCCACACGTTCCGGACCAACTTCAAGGTTTTCTCGCAGGTGCGCTCGCTTCCCGTGCGTTCGCTGGTCGCCGCCTTCGGCGGCGCGACGGCTTGGCGCAAGGAACGCGACACGCTGGACGTCTGGTCCAAGCTCAAGTCGGTCGAGTTGAACCAGGGCCACCTGGAGGTCGCGAGTTCGCTGCCGACCCGGCCCGCCATCACGTACAACGCCAACCCGCCCTCGCTGGTCGTGGAACTGCGTGGCGTGCGGATGGATGGCGACACCGCCGTTGCCTTGCCCCGCGAAGCGACGGTCCGCGAGGTCGAGGCTGGGCATATCCGCATCGTGGTGCCCTGCGAGCCAGCTTCGGCGATGCCCGCATGGCGGGCGGGATTGGGCTCTTCGTTCAAGCTGGATGTCTCCGCCGTGCTGGCGAAGGCTGCGCCCGAGAACACAACGCCCGTCGCGACCCGCGTGACCACGGTCGAGCGACCCAAGCAGGCCGACCCGCCGCCCGTGATCGTTCAGACGCCCCCCGTGCAAGAGCCGCCGGTCCAGCAGACGCCGCCGGTCCAGGCGCCTCCGGTTCAGCAGACGGGCCAGACCGATGTCGAGAAGCCGCCCGTCGAGCCCGAGGAATGGCAAGGGCCGCCCAAGCCCGAC
Organism: Chthonomonas sp. UBA2387; assembly: GCA_002343445.1. GTDB lineage: Bacteria > Armatimonadota > Fimbriimonadia > Fimbriimonadales > Fimbriimonadaceae > UBA2387. The sequence continues at coordinate 22,009 of DDSP01000007.1, read as the reverse complement.
TACGTGTTCGGTTCGTGGAAGGTCGAGGCCGACGGCGCGCGCGAGACGCTTCTCGCGCTGCACTATCGCGGCCAAGCGCTCGAGTCGCCCCGCGTCCACCGACCCGAACTCAACATGGTGGTGGTCGAACTGCCGGGCGCCCGGTTGGACGACTCCGCTCAGTCGATGGCTCCGCTTGCTTCGGCGACGGGCCGAGCCGAGAAGACCGAAACCGGCCTCCGGGTGACGTTCACGTTCCCCCGAGCCGTTGGCGTTCAGTTCCACGAACTTCCGGGGCTCTACCGCATCCGCATCGTCAAGCCGGACATCAAGGATGGTCGTCTGGCGGGCAAGACCGTGGTGCTCGACCCCGGGCACGGTGGCAACGACCCCGGCGCGCAGCCCAGCACCAAGGAGACGTCCGAGAAGCTCCTGACGCTGAACATCGCCAAAAAGACCGCCGAGAAGCTGTTGGCAGCGGGGGCCACGGTGCTGATGACGCGCGAGACCGACGTGTTCGTCCCGCTAACCGACCGGCCCGCGCTGGCCAACCGCCACAGGGCCGATTTCTTCGTCAGCATCCACATCAACTCCAACGCCCGCCCGAACAGCACCAGCGGCACGATCACCTTCTATCACAAGGAAGACCCGATCGGGAAGCTGCTGGCCGAGTGCCTCCAACAGGAAATCGTCCGCACGAGCGGCTTGCGCGGCATAGGCGTTTGGAGCGATCAACGCATCTACAACAGCGGATTCGCCGTCCTAAGAGGAGCGCGGGTTCCAGCGGTGCTGCTCGAACTCGGGTTCATCAATCACAATCACGATCGAAAGGTCATGCAGACCGCCGAGTTCCAAGACTCGGTCGCGACGTCCATCGTCAAAGGGCTCAAGGTGTATCTCGGTGAAGCATAGGAACATGGGAATCTGGATCGCGACGGTGGCCGCCACGTTGGGCGTCACCGGGATCGCGGCGTACGTTCAGTTCGCGCCGGCCTCCGAGGTGCCCAAGGAACTTCGCCGTCGGGAACCGGAAGACAAGCCTTCGCCCGCGCAACCTCCCCGCCCGCAGATGCAGAGCGTGTCCATCGCTGTGCCCCGGATCGAGGGCGACGACGTGGTGTTCGACGTCAAACCGTTGCAGGTGCCCGGAGCGAAGGACCCCTATGTGGTGGCCTTCCAGAGCTTCCTGAGCCAAAGCAACATCGCGCCGACCGAGGCGCGCCTGCTCAGCGTGAGCGTCGAGGATGGCCATGCCGTGCTGTCGTTCAACGAGGCGTTCCGCGCAGGGTACGGCTCGATGGAGGAGTCCATGCTCTTGCGCGGATTGCTCAGGACGGCCGGGCTATTCCCCGAAGTGTCCAGCGTCGAAATCCTCGTGGATGGCCAGCCCTTGGGCAGCCTTGGCCACTTGGAAGTACCCGCCCGCGTGCCGGTCATCCGCGAATCCGAGCCCTCCGACACCTTGCCCATCGAAGGTCCCGAACCGCCCTAGCTCCGGCGTCGCCAGGGTCCCAACCGACTCTCGGGAGGACCGGGGGTGTGGTAGAATGCTGGCAAGGCGTATACGGTTTCACGGAACGGCGGCCTTTGGCCGCCTTTTTCGTAACCGAACGGCCCACGGAAGGTAAGACTATGGCAATGGACATCCTGCAACACCTGCAGCAGATGGCGCTCGAGCGCGATATTCCGCTCGATGAGCTCCTCCACGAGTTGGAGGAGGCCCTTGCGCAGTCCTACAAGAAATTCGTCGGCGCGACCGGCGAGGTGACCGTGCGCATCGATGCCAAGCACGGGTGGACTGCCCAGCTTGAAAAGGAAGTCGTCGGCGTGGTGACCGAGCCGTCGTTCCAGATGTCGCTGACCGAGGCCCGCAAACGCAAGTCCGACGCGGAAATCGGCGACTTCATCCCCGTGGAAGTCGACCCCAACCGCTTCGGGCGCATCGCCGCCCAAACGTTCAAGCAGGTGCTGAACCAAAAGCTGCGCGACGCCGAGACCCGCCACGTGCACGACACGTTCGCGGAGCGCGTCGGCGAGTTGGTCAGCGGCACGGTGGTCCGCAAGGAGCCGCAGGTGGTGTACATCCAGGTCAACAAGGTCGAGGCCGAGTTGCCCAAGCGGGAACAGGTGCCGACCGAGCCGTACCGCGTGGGCGACAACCTCAAGGTTTATGTGCTCCGCGTGGACGAGGCCGGCCGCCGGTTGCGCGTCGTGGTCAGCCGCACGCACCCGAATCTGCTGCGAAAGTTGTTCGAACTCGAGATTCCCGAGATCGCGGACGGTGTGGTCGTCATCAAAGGCGTGGCCCGCGAGCCCGGTCAGCGAAGCAAGGTGGCCGTCATGTCCACCGACGAGCGCGTTGATCCCGTGGGTTCGTGCGTCGGCCCGCGTGGCACCCGAGTTCAGGCCATCGTGGACGAGTTGTACGACGAGAAGATCGACATCGTGCCGTACAGCGAAGACCCCAAGGTGTACATCACGAACGCGCTCAACCCGGCCAAGGTGAACAAGCTGTCCCTGCATGACGCCAAGACGCCCGAAGGGGACGAAGCCCCCCGGGGTGCGGCCTACGCCATCGTGCCCGACACGCAGTTGTCGCTCGCCATCGGCAAGGGCGGGCAGAACGTTCGGCTGGCCGCGCGTCTGACCGAGTGGAAGATCGACATCCGCTCAGAATCGCAAGCGGCTTCGGAGGGCAAGACCCGCGGCTGACACTGGCGTCGAGCCGGTACGCTCGTGCGTGGTTTGCCGCCAACGTGGGCCGCAGAGCCAGTTTCTGCGCGTCTCGAGGTCCGAGGATGGACCGTTCGTGGTGGAGGACAGCCGTCGGCGTCCGAGCCATGCGTTCGGAAGGTCGGCCTATGTGTGCCGCCTTGAAGACCACGTGCTCGGACTCTTCGAGCGTGGCAGGATCGAGCGGGCGTTGCGCCTCTCGCTCGCGCCCGAGGACAAGTCGGCGCTTCGCGAAGCTTTGTTATGCAAACTGAGGTAAAGATCAAGACGATGACCGTGAACATCCCGGAGTTGGCGAAGGAGTTTGGGCTGGTGCCCGGACACGTCCACCATGTCCTTCAAGAACTGGGGCTGGAGGTCGATGGCGAACAGTTCGAGGCCGACGACGACTCTCTGGAACTGGTCAAAGTCAGCCTCATGGAGCTTGAGGGCACCAAGGAGCTGACGCTGCAGCCCGGCCGAACGCCACGCGAAGTCGCGCTGGCCCTCGGCATCCCGCAGCCCGAGATCCAAAAGACGCTCATCACCAAGCTCAAGACGATGGCGGCTTTGGGGACCGTCCTGAAGGACGACATCACCGAAAAGCTGGTCGCGGCCAATGGCTTCACCGTCGTGTGGGCCGATGCACCCAAACCCAAGCCGAAGGTGGCACAGCAGCCTTCGCAGCAGAAGGGCGCGGTCACCCGGCCCCCCGTGGTCACCATCATGGGCCACGTCGACCANNGCCGCCAAGCTCGACGACCCCGACGCGTTCCTCGACGAGAGCACGGTCGATCAGAAGGACGTTGCGCTCGAGCCGCGCGCGCCGGTGGTCACGGTCATGGGGCATGTGGACCACGGCAAGACTTCGCTGCTCGACTACATCCGCAAGGCCAACGTCGTCGACAAGGAGTTCGGCGGCATCACGCAGCATATCGGCGCCTATCAGGTCAACCTGCCCGAAGGCACGATCACGTTCCTCGACACTCCGGGCCACGCCGCGTTCACCGAAATGCGCGCCCGAGGCGCGCAGGTCACCGACATCGCGATCCTCGTCGTCGCCGCCGACGACGGCATCATGCCGCAGACCATCGAGGCCATTGCCCACGCCAAGAACGCCAAGGTGCCCATCATCGTCGCGGTCAACAAGTGCGACAAGCCCGACGCCCGTCCCGAGCGGGTGCTGCAACAGCTCACGAACCACGAGGTGGTCCCGGAGGCCTTCGGCGGCGACACGATCACGTGCAATGTTTCGGCGCACACCGGCGAAGGCATCCCGCAGCTGCTGGAGATGATCCTGCTGCAAGCCGAAGTGCTCCAGCTCACCGCCGACCCCAAGGGCGAACTCCACGGAGTCGTCATCGAAGCCAAGCTCGAACGCGGGCGCGGACCCGTGGCCACGGTCCTGGTCAAGTCGGGCACGCTCCACCAAAGCGACACCATCGTCGTCGGCCAGACCTTCGGCCGCATCAAGGCCATGACCGATCACGCGGGCCAAAAAATCGAGGCCGCTGGCCCAAGCACGCCCGTCGAAGTCCTGGGCCTCGCCGAAGTGCCCCAAGCTGGCGACTCGGTGGAAGTCGAGAAGAACGAGCGGCGCGCGCGAGAACTCGCCGAAAGCCGCAAGACGGCCGCCCGAAGCGAAGAGATGGCGCGCGGCGCCAAGCCCAAGATGACCCTGCGCGGCATCCGGGACATGCTCAACCAGGGCGAGATGAAGGAACTCAACCTGGTCGTCAAGGCGGACGTCCACGGGTCCGTCGAGGCGGTGCGCGGACTTCTGGAGAAAATCGAAAGCGACGAGGTGCAAGTGCGCGTCATCCACTCCGCCGTAGGCACCATCACCGAAAACGACATTCTGCTGGCCAATGCGGCCAACGCAATCGTCGTCGGCTTCAACGTCAAGCCCGAAGGCGGCGCGCGGAAGGAAGCCGAGCGGCGCAAGGTCGAAATCCGCACCTACAACATCATCTACGAACTGATCGAGGACATCGAGAAGGCCGTCAAGGGCATGCTCGAACCCAAGTTCGAAGAGCAGTATCTCGGCACGGTCGAGATCCGCGTCCGGTTCGCGTTCTCGCGCAAGGGCGTCATCGCCGGCTGCTACGTCAGCGATGGCAAGGTCACGCGAAACGCCAAGTGCCGCGTTTACCGGGGCAAGGAACTCGTCTACGAAGGCGAAGTCAACACGCTCCGCCACCTGAAGGACGACGTGCGCGAGGTCACCCAAGGCTTCGAATGCGGCCTGACCTTCGAGGGCTGGGAAGGGTTCGCCGAAGGCGACAAGGTCGAGGCGTTCGAGATGGTCCAGATCAACGACTAAACCCATGGCGAGCGTCGAGACTTTTCCGAACCCGAACCCGCAACGAAACTACCGGATCAAGCACACGTGCCCGGAGTTCACGAGCCTGTGCCCCAAGACGGGCCAGCCCGACTTCGCCACGATCCACGTCGAATACGTCCCCGACCAACGTTGCATCGAGCTGAAGTCGCTCAAGTTCTACTTCTACTCGTTCCGCGACCGGGGAATCTTCTTCGAGGCGCTGACGAACGCTATTCTGGACGACCTCGCGGGTTCGTGCGAGCCCCGCTGGATGCGCGTCACGGGCGAGTTCAACGTGCGCGGCGGGATCACGTCGGTGGTCGTCGCCGAAACCGGCCCCGAGCCCTGATCGCGGGAGACGGGCTCCAAGTCTGCGATCACCGCTGACACTAGGGTGGCCGAGGACTCGACGTACCCCACCGACCCTCGGGCCAAGGGGTATCGTGCCAGCACAAGCATGAACAGCCTCGACCTCGTCCGCGAACTCATCGCGTTGCCCGGGCCGCCCGGCCAGGAAGACGCCGTGCGCGACCGCGTGGCCGAGCATGTCCGCGCCCTCGGCTACGCCGCCGAGACCGACGCCAAAGGCAATCTGCTCGTGCCGCTCGGACCCGACCCGAGGATCGTCGTCACCGCCCACCTGGACGAAATCGCGATGATCGTGCGCGGTATGGACCCCGAGGGCGGCATCCTCGTGGCACCCATGGGCGGGCTGCACCCCTGGAAGCTCGGCGAGGGGCCCGTCGAGGTCATGACACCCGAAGGCGGCATCGCGGGCATCCTCTCGTTCGGCTCGATCCACTCGGAGGACCCCACCAGCGCGGCGCGCTCGGTCGAGGCGAGCGGCCTGGGCTGGGGCAATGCGAAGGTGCTCACGGGCTACAACCTGCGCCAACTTATCGGCGCGGGCGTGCGGCCCGGGACGCGCGTGGCGTTGGGGCGCAGCCGCCGCACCTTGACACCGCTTGGCAATTCGTTGGTCTCGGGGCCGTTCCTCGACGACCGCGCCGACCTGGCGGCCATGATACTCGCCTTGGGCGCGTTGCGCGGGCAGGAGCTTCCCGTCCTGTTTGCCGCGACCGTGGCCGAAGAAGTGGGAGGCGAGGGGGCGCAGTACCTGATGCAACGGCTCCAGCCGGACGTGTGCATCGCACTCGAACTCGCGCCGCTCGTGCCCGACGCGCCGATCACGCTCGACGCCACGCCGGCCCTATGGGTGTCCGATTCGTTCGCGGCGATCCGCCCGTCGGACATCCGTTTGGTCGAGGCAGCCGCTCGCGAGGCAGGGACGGGTCTGCAATTCCAAGCGCTCTCGCGAGGAGGCAGCGACGCCTCGTGCGCGGCGGCGCGCGGCCTTTGCGCCCGCCCGATCACCCTCGGCATTCCGATGGAGAACAGCCACGGCTGCGAGATCATGCACGCCGATGCCGTAGACGCCCTCGCGCGACTGACCGCTGCGTTGCTTCTGATGCTCTAGTTGGAGGGGCGCGCTCCGTCGCGACCCAAGAGGCCGAAGCCAGGGGACCTGGGCAGCAAGTTGGCCCGTCACGCTGAGCCCTCGGGCGACGCAGTCGACCGAGGCGTCGAAGCGGACCAAGCGGTCGCGTCGGCTTCGAGACGAGCGGCACGGAACCCGGGCCGCTTGTCGAACACCTTCCCGCCGCTCTCTTCAGCCCGACCAAGCAGTTCCAAGCAGGGACCCGACGGAGCGGGTCCCTCCAATTCTCTAGCCCTCGCCCGGATACGGCTTTCCACCCACCAACACACCCACGCAACGCGTCTGGTACTCGAACGGGTCGCCGTCGAACATCGCGATGTCGGCATCCCGGCCGGGTTGCAGGCTGCCGATGCGGTCGGAGAGGCCGAGGATTTCGGCCGCGCCAAGCGTGATCGAGCGCAACGCCGCCTCGAAAGGCAACCCGTTCGCCGCCGCCATAGCCGCCTCGAACAGCACCACGCGTGTCTTGGGCACGTAGCCCTCGAACCCGCTTTGAATCGCAAACGGGAGTCCCGCCTCGTGGAGCACCTTGGCCGTGTCCAGCCGCAGTTCGCGCGCGTCCCCATCGGGCCGGAACATCGTCGGGTGGAGCAGCACGGGCACCTTGGCCGCCTTGATCTCGTTCAGCACGAGATACGCCTCGCTCGCGCCGTCGAGCCAGATGCGTATCCCGAACTCTTCGCCCAGCCGCAACGCCAGCAGGATGTCTTGAGCCTTGTGCGCCGTCACCAACAACGGCACCTCCCCGGCGAGGACGCGTGCGAGGGCCTCGTTCCGCAGGTTCGCAGTCCCTCCCGGCTTGGCGTCCCGGACGTCGGTGAGCGTCTGCCGAAGCAAGGCCATCTGCTTGGCGCGGGTCCCCGGATTGGGCGAGCCGAGGGCATCGGGACCCAGCGTGGCCGAAATCGCAGTGCCCGCCTTGAGCAGCACCTCGCGAGCCGTGCCATCTGAAGTCTTGAACACGGCCGTCTGGCCGCTGATGAGCATCCCCGGGATGTGGCCCGAGTGGACCGTGGTCACGCCGAACGACCGCACGTAGCGGATCAGCGGTTCGCTCGGGTTGTAGGCGTCCTCGGCCCGCAGCTCGGGCTGCATGGCGCTGGAGCGCTCGATCTGGTCTTGGTCGTGGCCGGGGACGTTCAGCATGCCGGAAACACCCACCGACGCCCGCACGTCCACCAAGCCCGGCGTCGCGACTTTGCACGTGAGCACCTGGGCACCCTCGGGGATTGTCACTTCGGCGGCGGGTCCGACGGCCTCGATCACTCCGCCGCGCACAACGACCACCCCGTTCGCGATCATCGGACCCGAGACGGGATACAGCCGCTCGGCGCGGATGGCGACGACTTGGCAGGCCGCCAGAGCGGGCAGCAACAACGGAATCCAGGAGAGTCGTTTCATGGCTAGTCGGCCTCCGCGCAGCACAGGTGGATCGTCCCGTTGCCTCTCGAGCCCTCGCCCCCGAGGGCGAACTTCCGGTCGGCGGGGTCTCCGAAATCGAACACCTTGAGCCCTTCGATGTATGTCTGTTGGACGCGGGTGTACACGCTGAACGGGTCGCCGTCGAGCACGATGAAGTCGGCGTCTTTGCCCGCCTTGAGCGAACCGATGCGGTGGTCGAGTTCGATGTGCTTCGCGGGGTTGATCGTCAGGGATCTCAGCGCCTCGTCGCGCGGCAAGCCGTAGCGCATGGCCATCGCGGCGTTGCGGATGAAGAACCGCGAATCGGTGATGCCGTCGTCGGTGTTGAAGCCGACCGAAACCCCGGCCCGCGCGAGTTCGGCCGCGTTGCTGAAGTCCACGTTCACGGCCTCAAGTTTCCCGCCCGGGGCGTCCACATAGGTCAGGCTGCACGGGACGCCCGCCTTGGCGATCTCGCTCGCGACGAACCGAGCCTCGGTGCAGTGGTGGAGCACCACCTTGAAGCCGAACTCCTCCTTGAGTTGGAGCACCTTGACGATGTCGTCGGCGCGGTGGGTGTGGTGGTGGACGACGCGCTTGCCTTCCAGCACTTCGACCATCGCCTCCATGCCGAGGTCCCGCTTGGGCGCTTTCGTCGGGTCGGACTTGGCGGCTTCGAGTTGGGCTTTGTACTCCAGCGCCTTGAGGAAGTGCTGCCGCACCATCGCGTGGGCGCGGCTGCGGTTGCCGGGTCGATTGGCCCCGCCGATGGGGTTCGTGCCGTTGGCCATCTTCATGCCGCCCGTCGCCCACCCGTTGCCGTCCCGAACCAGCATGTCCTTCAGAATGCGGACGCCCTTGCGCGGCTTCACATAGATCGTCTGCCCGCTCATCAGGTGGCCCGAGCCGGGCATCACGTTGAGCGTCGTCAGCCCGCCCGAGGTCACGCGCCGAAAGCCGGGGTCGGCGGGATTGATGGAGTCCATGGCGCGTGCGTCGGGCTGGATCGCGCCGCTTTGGTCGCCTCCGCCCGGTCCGCCGACGTGGCTGTGCAGGTCCACCAAGCCGGGCATGACCACCTTGCCCGCGAGGGTGACGACCTTCGCGCCTTGCGGGATCGGCGTGCTCCGGTCTCCGATCGCTGCGATCCTGCCTCCCGAAACCACCATCACGCCATCGGCGATCTCGGGGCCCTCGACAGGGATCAAACGCGCGCCGACATAGGCGGTTGCGTCGGGTTGGAGGGCGAGCGTCGCCAGAATCAGCGGAAGCCACATGGGGCACAGTTTGTCAGGTGCGGCGCGGTTTGTCAATGCGCCCCGATGGCGACGCGCCGAAGATCACGCAACTTCCGAGTAGCGGCGCGTCGCGAACCGGCCTTCAGCGACGGCGCGCTTCAGTCGGGGCGACAGCCAGAACTGCCGGTCCGCTTCGCGCTCCCGAGCGATTTGGCCCGATTGGTGACCGGCGTGACCGAACACCCGCATGTCGTCCCGGTCGAACCCGGGATGGGTCACCCACAGATAAACCCCGCCTTCTGCATTCGCCACACGCGCCAGAAACGAGTCCACCAAAGCATCTGGGTCTTCGGCCGAGACGGGGGGAACCTCGGGCCAGCGCTTGAGTCCGCCAAACCGTGGGGCAAGGCCCAACTCGCGCCCCAACGCCGTAAGCGCATCGCGGACTCCGGGGAGCCACGTGAAGCCCATGTGATCGTCCATGTAGACAGGCTTCACGCCAAGCGCGCGGGCCCGCTCGACTTGGGCGCGGGCTTCGACGACGGTGGCTTCCACCAGCCCGAAACGGTCTTTCAGCGCCGCAGTCGTGGGTAGGAACAGGCCGTCTTGGTCGATCAGCGGGCGCACTTGGTCCAGCGGAGCGCAGGGTCCCCACTTCACGCGGTCCCACTCGGCGTTCATGGTTAGGTGGATGCCCACGTCCACGCCTTCGACCGCTTTGAGCCAAGGCGCGAGAGCCGCGAACGAGGGACCAGGCACGATCACGGACACGTTGCGAACCAACCCGCCTTCAACGCTTGCGCGCACGGCTTCGTTGGCAGAGAGGCAACTTCCCGCATCGTCGGCGCGGGTGACGACTTCGACCGGACTCACGACACTCCGTTCGGCGTGAGCCAAGCCACATCCTGCGGCGCGGCCCGAAGGGCCCCCTCGGGATCGGACGCGCCGGTCACCGCGATGAGCGGCAAGGTCGCGCCCTCGGCGATCGCCCAGCCTTCGAAGCCAAGCGAAGCCGCGCCCATCGTGGTCGCCATGTTCCAGACTTCTGCCACACCAAGGCACTCCCCGCGCCGCTCGGCGGTTTGCCGAGCGGCCCTCATCAGAGCGAACATGTCCACCGGGCCACCGCTCGCCGCCGAATCCAGGCCAAGCCCCACGCAGATACCGGCGTCCAGCCAAGTCCGAACAGGCGCATCCGGGCAATCGAGCATGCGGTTGGACGTTGGACAATGGGCGATGGAGACGCCCGCTTCGGCAAGCGATGGAGCGAGTGAGGGGTTCAGGGCACAGCCATGCACCCACTGCGACCCCTGACGCAACAGTCCCTTCGCCGCCAGATAGCCGACGACCCCACCAGAGTGCCGCACGCTGGGCACGCCGAACCTCACGTACAGGGCCTCGATGTCGCCTTCGCCGCGCATCAACCACTCGTCTTCCAGCGGCGTCTCGGCCACATGGATGCTTACCGGCTCGCCCAGCGAACCCAGCCACGCGAGCGTCTCGGGGTCAACGGTGTACGGGGCATGGGGCGACAAGTGCACCGGCCCCCCGAACGCCTCGCGTTGTGCCTCCGCCTTCATGCGGACAGCGTCAAGCTTCTCCTGGGGCGACTGGGATTCGAGAAACGTGATGACTTCTTGGAAAACGCGCCCTTGGATGCCCTGCTCGTGCAGCGCCTCGCCGGAGAACGGCCGATCCGAGTGCTCCCCGATGAGGCCGACACCGGTCGTCCGGTTCTCGTATGCCGCCAGGTGCGTGTGCTCGCGCACGTCTTCCAAACGTTGCTCGGCTTTGCGTCGGGTGAGTTCGCGGATCCAGGGCCAATAGTCAAGATGCGGGATCGCGTCGAGGAGGCCCCGGTACTCCAGGTGGCTGTGGGCGTTGCAGAAGGCGGGAGAAAGAAGCACGTCCTCGCGCGGGCCACCGGCGCCCAGACGAACAGAGACTAGGGTCGGATGGGGGCCGAGCCACTCCAACGCGACTTCGGCATCGTCCACAAACTGACCAGCAACGAACGCGAGTCGGGGTCGAAGGGTCAAAGTCGGGTGCGCCACGCCAAGTCCAATTCTGAAGCAGAAAGCGATTTGGCGTGGAAGTCCCCAAAGAGACAGTTGTAGCGGTAGTCCTTTCTCAGGCTCAGGATCGTGTCGAAATTGTCGTCGAGGCGCAAGGCCCGCGCCGCCCCGTGCCAATGCCCTGCGCCGTCGAACATCACGTTGACTTTGGTGGGGAGTTCGAACCGCTCCTGTGAATAGAAGCGGAACGCGATTTCCGTCCGGAAGAAATAGCTCGTCCCGTAGTTCGCATACATGCTTGGGCTCGTCTTGAAGGGAATGCCGAAATTGCTGTCCAACACCTCGGTGCCGCGGTCCGCCGGACATTTGAATAGCTCGGCGCTCTTGGTGTACGGCCGCAACGCTTCATGCAAGAACGGCATCGAAGCGATCCGCGCTTGAAACTCGGGGTGACGGGCCCAAATCTCGGGCCTGTCGCGATCCGAAGGGTCAACGGCGTGGGGGAATACTTCGTCGTAATCGGCCATGTAGAGGCCGATGGACTTCCCGATCTGCGAGAGGTTGGAGATGCAACTGGTCTGGCGGCCTTGGTCGCGGGCGCGACTGTAGACCGGGAACAACAGACCGGCGAGGATGGCGATGATCGCCACCACCACCAACACCTCGATCAGGGTGAAAGCCCGTCTCATTCCAAGTTCCATACGCAGTTTCCGGCTCGAACCTCCCTTGGTAACACGACTTTGGTCGGATCGGTTCGCCAGCCTCCGATGCTACGCCGAAAGCCCGAAGAATCGTTCCGCATTGGCCGTTGTCAGCGTAGCGCATTCGTCCTCACCCATGCCCAACGCTTGGGCAAGTCCGGCGTTCACCAAGCGCACATACGCTGGGCGGTTGGGCTTACCCCGATAAGGGTGCGGCGGCAGGTACGGCGCATCGGTCTCGATCACCAAACGCTCGGGCGGAAGCGACCGGAGCACGGCCCGCAGGCTGTCCGCGCTCTTGTACGTCACGGGCCCATCCACACCGAACCACAACCCCAATTCGGCCGCCCGAGCCGCCTGGTCGAGGTCGCCCCCAAAGCAGTGCAGCAGATAGCCCGGCCGCGCGCGTGGCTCCAGCACGTCGAGAAGATCGTCGTAAGCCTCGCGACAGTGGAACACCACGGGGCACTCGAGTTCGTCGGCCAGGTCGAGCTGCGCGTTCAGGACGGCATGTTGGTGCTCCTTCGGCGCAACGTTCCAGTGGTAGTCGAGGCCGATTTCGCCCAGGGCGACGACTTTCGGCAGGGCCAGCCACTCGCGCAACGTATCCAGAAAGGCCGACTCGAACTCCCCAGCCGAGTTGGGATGGCAGCCGACCGTGGCAAAGACCTCGGTTCGGCGCTCGGCGAGCGCTACGGCATGCTGGCTGGTCTCGTGGTCGCAGCCCACGGCGATCATCCGTCCCACGCCCGCAGCGACGGTGAAGTCAACTTCCGCATCGGGATCGGGGAACAGGTTCGGGAAGTTGAGGTGGCAGTGGGTGTCCACCAGAGCACGCGGGGTCATCTCCGGTTCCCGATCCTCCGTTCCGCCTCGTCTTCGAGCCGGTGCATCTCCTGCTCGAAGCGCAGACGAATCGCCTCGACGTCCTCGGGAGAAGCATCTTTCGGCACAGCCAAGGGTTCACCGAACAGCATGATCGCCTTGGCGAACGGGAGCGGCACCATGTAGGCGTCCCACGTCGGCACACGGTAGCAGGGTTTCGCTGCCACGCCGACGGGCACGAGCAGGGCACCCGACTTCTGCGCCATCACCATGATGCCCTCCTGGACCACTCCGCTCGGCCCGCGCGGACCATCGGGTGTGAAGGCCATCACGCCTCCGTCGCGGAGCACTCTGATCGACTCGACCGCTGCGCGCACGCCGCCACGACCCGTGCTGCCACGGATGATGTTGAACCCAAAGTTCTGGAAGATACGGCTCTGGAACTCGCCATCCCTGGAGTGCGAGATGATCGTCCACACACCCTTCCCTCGAAACAACAGCGCTCCAAGAAGCGTCCGCCCGTGCCATCCCGCGAAAATCCGACCCTTCGCGTCGCGTTCGGGATCGTAGCCTTCGACCTTGATCCGAAGCGTCGCCCCGATGAACTTGACCAAGGTGGTGATCGCGCCGCTGAGCACGTACGGTCGGACGCCGCGCCACCACTTCTTCAAGCCCTTCACGAAGCCCAGCCCCTGACTTTGGCGAGGTTCGCCGCCGGATGCAACGGGTAGCGCGAGAGCAATTCGTCCACCAAGACTTTGGCCTGCTCGGGACGGACCTCCCAATCGAGGCTGGCCAACGCAAGCAACGCATCCGGACGCTGCGCATCGTCCGCCCCCTCCATCAGCACGCTCATCAGCAAGGCACGGGCGAGGTCGGGGTGTTCGTTCTTCAGCCGCTCGGCGAAGATGGTGCGCTTGAACGTGTCCAGCCGGTCGAGCGCCTTGATCTCGATCAGTTTGGCCAGGATCCGCGCGGGGTCGGAACGGCCCTTCGAGAGTGCGCCGACCAACTCCTCGCCGCAACTCGTCCAGTCGCCGATGTTTCGCAGGGACTCCACACGAAGCCACCAAGCCTCGTCGTCCGAGGGGTTGTTCCTAAGCATCACGTTGGCCGAGGCCAGCACCGCTCCAGGGCTGCGCTCGTGCATCCGACTCAGCACGGCGAGCTTGGCCTCTTCGGCGACCGTCCTCGGCACGCCGAACACCAGGCTGAGCAGGACGCCGCTCGCGAACCCGCCGAGATGCGACCAGTACGACGTCCCCGAATCCGCGCCGATGTGGACGAACGCGCCCGCCGCCTGCAACACGACCCACACGGCCACGACCCAAAACACGCTTACACGGTGGCGCGGGGTCAAGGGGACGTGCAGCCCCCCAAACCGCACGGCATAGTAGCCCACGCACGCCGCAATGGCGCCGCTCGCCCCGACGAGCAACGCAGGAGCGGAATCGTCGCGATGGGCCAGCGTGTGCGCGGCCACACCCACCAATCCGCCCAGGAAGTACACCACGCTGAACCGCACCGATCCCGCTGCCGACTCGACCGCCGGGCCGACCGCCGCAAGGAAGAACATATTGCCCAACAGGTGCAGCGTGTTGGCGTGGACGAACAGGCACGTGAACGCCGTTGCCACATGGGGATTCGCCGGCGAGAAGGCTAACGCCTCGAACGCCTCGGGCCGAAGCAATAGGCCGAACGCGGTCGCGATGTTCGCGCCGATCAACACCAGGTTGACGATGGGAACTCGCGGCCCCATCGGCTACTCCTCGAAGTACTCGTCGGGAATGTCCACGTTCACGTACGTCTGCTGAACGTCGTCCAGATCGTCCAAGGCGTCCATCAGCTTGACGAGCTTGCGCAGGTCGTCGGGCTGGAGGTCCGCCTTGTTGGTGGGGACGTAGGTGAGGGCGACATCGTCGGCCTTGAGCCCCTGCCGCTCCAAGCTGTCGTTGACGGTGTGCAGGTTCTCGCGGGCCGTGAGGATGACGAACGTCTCTTCCTCGCCAACGAAGTCCTCGGCGCCCGCTTCCAGAGCTTGCATGGTCACCTCGTCCTCGTCCTTGCCCTCGCGCGCCACCGTGATCTGGCCGCAGTACTTGAACTGCCACGCCACCGAACCGTTCTCGGCGAGGTTGCCCCCGTGCTTGCTGAACGCGTGCCGCACCTCGGCGACCGTGCGGTTCTTGTTCTCGGTGTAGCACTCGACCACGATGGCCGCGCCGCCGGGACCGTAGCCTTCATAGGTCAGCGCCTCGTAGTTCTCGCCCTCGATCTCGCCCGTGCCGCGCTTGATCGAGCGTTCGATGTTGTCTTTGGGCACCGAGTTCTCGCGGGCGCGCTCCAGCGCCACGCGGAGCCGAGGGTTCATCGAGGGGTCGCCGCCGCCCTCTTTGGCCGCGACGATGATCTCGCGCGCCAGCTTCGTAAAGACCTTCCCCCTGATCGCATCCTGCTTGCCCTTGCGGATGCGGATGTTTTTCCATTTCGAATGGCCTGCCATTTCGAGTGATTTTGGCACGTTCCGGCCCTTGACCATAATGGACGGCATGACGCGAGACCAAGCTTTGGCCGCCCTGGAGTCCAAAGGCGATGCCGCGATGCGCGAGAGCAACTACTACCGGCCCGCCGGAGACCGCCAGTTCGGCGTCAAGCGGGCCGACATCCGCGACTTGGCGAAGCAGATCAAGGCGAACCACGAACTGGGGCTGGAACTGTGGGCGACAGGCAATCTGGACGCCATGCTCCTCGCCTCGCTCGTACTCAAGCCCAAACTTCTCTCAGCCGACGACTTGAACTGCATGGTGGGCGAAACGTTCCACCCGCAGGCCGTGGATTGGTTCGGCAAGAACGTGGTGGCGAAGTCGCCCCATGTGGATGCGCTGTTCGGGGGCTGGCGGCGTTCCGACCACGAGATGACCGCCCGCATGGGCTGGTGGCTCTCTTCTCGGCGTGTGGGCACCGACCTGGTGGACCACGATGCCCTGCTCGACGCTATCGAGTCCGAGATGGCTTCGGCGCCGGCGGGCAAGCAAGAGGCGATGAACTGGTGTCTCGTCGAGATCGGGGTCAAGGACGCCTCGCGCCGCGAACGGGCGATCGTGATCGGCGAGCGGCTGGGCGTCTATCGGGACTACGTGGTGCCCAAGGGCTGCGTCGCGTCGCCCTTCGCCCCCGAGTGGATCGCCTGGGCGTTGAGCCAAGAGGGGTGACATCAGGCACGAGCGGCGGGTCCCGGCGAAACGAGCTTCTGCAAGAAACGTCACAGATCAGTGTAGGATCTCGCCCTGTGCGTGGTTTGTATAGATATGGCATGCAACCAACCCAAGTCAGAAAAGTCTGCGACCTCTGGAGCCCTGCCCAGAATCAGTAACCCAATGATGTTCGAGACCGAATTGGCGCGCGACGAAAGTCGCTGGCTCATCGTCAGCGACAACCCCGAGCAACTCTCCTTCACAGCTCNNGCTGGGGGGGGGAAGACCAAGCAATGGTTGTACAACGTTGCCATTGAGCTCGCATCCTATCCCAATCCCAGATTCCGCGTATTGGTGTGGCACGAGAATGACACGACTGAGGCAAAGTACGTTCATGTGGTCGCACAGGCCGCGGGGCCAAAAGTGCGAGATCACGAGCCACCATCAACAGGTGAGCATCCAAAGCACTGGAGCAGTTTCTGCGATTGGGCGCTGCATTGCCAAAGCCCAACTCTTCGGCTCGTTGGAGGCGGATAGCAGCGGGAACGGTACGGTGCCAGTGGGTGGATATCACAGGATTTCGAGCCAACTGGTCGGTGCTGGCCAGACGATTGGTGCCGTCCACGAGTTCAGCGTTGAGGGCGAGGGCGGCGTCTTGACGATCGGCACTGTTTGGTCCAATCAAGCGCAGGATTATACAGCGACCGCCATGGCAACCGCGCAGTCAAACATGCATTGCAGAGGGTCTTGGCCATGGTGCGGCGTTAGAGCGACCCTACTGGAAAGGCCCATTGAACAACCAATCGGAAACATTCCGATCATCCTGGCCGAGGCAAGCATTGGGATGTTCAACGATGCAATAGGGAAGGAAACAGAGCTGTTCGTATTCAGGTCAACTGCAGACGACCCGAACCAAGCTGGCTACGAAGGAAACCTCGGCCTCTATGGGGTTGACCTTGACCTGTCGTACAAGGTTCGGAACGTGGGGCAGTCTCCGATTGATATCTACTCCTCCCTTGCGGCATGGAACTCAGGCGCAACGCCGGTGGTCGTCGGAGCCATCCAGATCGGAAGCCAAAACTGGGGATTCGGCCCAGTTCGATACCTGGATGAAGAAGAACTCCGGCTTGGTGAGTGGAATCTTCTTCCTAATGGCGTAGCCGAGATCACACACAAGATAGTGATCGCCGGTCCGACATCGCTACCTGCCGGATTGAGAGTTACATTTACCCCAGACTGAGGTCCCCAATGATGCTTCCCACAATCCTCCTCCTCCTCTGCCAGACAAACGAGCCGCCGAAACTCGGCGTCCGACACGATGTGGTCGCCGCGGTTGGTGCGACTGTCCCGAGTCGAACTGAGACAATCGCGGCCATCGAGCATGGGTTCCAACCGCATCTGGAAGGGTTCTTGAGTGAGGATGGACTAAACCTGTTCTTGAAGAAATTCTCGGGGTCGTCGGGCATTTGGCGATACAACCTGATGGACCGTTCGCTCGTGAAGGCCGAACCTCTCTTGTACCAGTACAAGACGAACTACGTGCTCGGTATGTTCGTTCGGCCCTACCCCCCGGAGAGCAGCGAGTTCCTTTGGAAGGGCGAGTCCTTCGTGGAGGCGCACGCCAGCTTTACCGGACTCGATGTGCTGGTCACCTGTATGGAATGGGGTGGGCGCTCGACGAGTGCCTACCGCTGGTACCACACCTGGTACGCAGGAATAGGTCCTGTGAGTTTGGCGCGCGGAGGGTGGTATCCGATGATCGCCGGAGGCACCGGACTGATGCAGGCCGTAGAGCCGATTCTCGACGTGCAGGACGTTTCCCTTTCCCTTGTTGTTGCCGGTGTCGGCACGTTGGCCGTGACCGACGAGTCGCGCGAATTCTATGGGACCATGGAGGAGGATCGTGTTCATATGCCTCCTTACCCAGAATGGCCAAGAGCCAAGATGGCCCCGCGCCTGCACGAGGACTTTCTTGGTACCGCGCGTCCACGCTCGGCTTGGGGCAAGACGGCTCGTCGAATTCTGTGGAACTCGCGCACGGCTAAGGTGGTAGGGGTCGTTGGCGAAGTCCCGCGGTCCTACTTCGTTGCGTTGGGCCGAGCCGATGGGTCCAAGCCGCTTTGGCTCAAGCCCCCGGCCCCCGAGGGTCGCCAGGCAGACATCGAGTGCCTGGCGTTCACCAAGGACGACCGCGTGTTTGTGGGCATCCGCGAGTTCGATCCCAACGTGCCCGTGCAGGTCGCCGGGTTGGGTGGAACGCACAGGGTCTACGAGATCAAAGGCAAAAAGTGGCTCAAGATCGCCGACGCCCGGCTCCGCGCGACCAACACGAGAGGCGACCGGTGGCTGGTCGAGCGGGAGGATGGGTCGGGCGGGTGGCTGGTTCGCCTCCTCTGACCCAAACCCATACATCAGATCGAAGGCGTCCTCTCTTGTAGGGTTGGGTAACGTCATCTAGCGAAAGGAGTCCCGAACCCATGTGGCAACGATTCACCCAAAGTGCCCGCACGATGATCTTCAGGGCGCAACAAGCCGCTCAAGAGCAGGGCTCCGAGTCGGTTGACGAGTTTCATTTCTTGACCGCCATGCTCGGAGAGGGCGAATGCACCGCCCATCGGTTGCTCGTTCAACTGGGGGCCGACCTCGACGGTCTGGCGGCAGAAGCCCGCGCCACTTCGGGGCCGCCCGGCGAAGGATGGACTCTGTCGCACTCGGCCATGCGGGTCGTGGACTGCGCGTTCGCGGAGGCGAAGACGCTCCAGGACAAGCACATCGGCACCGAGCACCTCCTGCTGGGGATGCTGCACGAGCCCGCCACCCCGATCGCCCGGTTGTTGCAGGCGCACGGCATTGACCGCACGGCTGTTCGCGTGGCCGTCCTTGGGCGCAAGAATCTGGAACGGGAGGACTAGGGCGCACCGCAGTCGCCTGGGTTGGCGTGGCAACCACCCCGCCCTTCGGGCACCCCTCCGGAGGACGGGAATCCGGACCATACCGAACGTTACCGAATTCCACCAAACCCCAACGAGCCCCACCATGACCCCGACAGAATTGCGGTGAGCGCCGCCGCCGCGCACCTCCGAAAGCCTCCGCAACGTCCGATCATATGTCCTGTGGCCCGAAAGCGGGGCAGGTAGACTGGCCGGGTCGGCGAACCGAACAGCGTGGTCCATCGAGCCGAACCGGGTCAGCCGGCCCATCTGGATGTGCAGTCCAAACACCCAGATTCAGGCCAACGTAGAAACACTTCATATGAACCGCAGGTCTATCGTGTGTCCGTCCTCGCAACGAGGTGCAATCTAAATGTGGCAACGCTTTACTGAACGCGCGCGCAAGGTCGTCTTCTACGCCCAAGAGGAGGCGCAGAAATTCGGCGAGGGCTACGTCTCGACCGAACACCTGCTCCTTGGGCTCGTGCGCGAGAGCGACAGCGTCGCCTCGCGAGTCCTCGAAAAACTCGGCGTCGGGCTCGGCAGAATCCGGACCGAGGTCGAAAAGCAGTTGCCGCGCGGCGACGCCCGCCCGTCGCAGGACATGACGCTCACGCCCCGCGCCAAACGCGTCATCGACCTGGCCTACGACGAGGCCCGCAACCTCAACAACAACTACATCGGCACCGAGCACCTGCTCCTCGGCCTCATTCGCGAAGGCGACGGACTGGCCGGACGCGTGCTGGCCAAGCTCGGCGTGGACCTCGAACGCGCACGCAAGGAGGTCATGGCGCTGCAGGACACCGATACGCAGACCAAGTCCGGCGCACGCTCGTCCTCCAACCCCGGACCGGGCTCGACCAAGACGCAAACGCTCGACGAATTCGGCCGCGACCTGACGCAACTCGCCCGCGAAGGCAAGCTGGACCCCGTGGTCGGCCGCCAGCAGGAGATCGAGCGCGTCATGCAGATCCTCTGCCGCCGCACCAAGAACAACCCTTGCCTCATCGGCGAGCCCGGCGTCGGCAAAACCGCCATCGCCGAGGGCCTCGCCCTGCGCATCGTGAGCGGCGACATCCCGGACCTGCTCAAAGACAAGCGCCTGATCTCGCTCGACCTCGCCGGCCTGGTGGCGGGCACCAAATACCGTGGCGAATTCGAAGAGCGCATGAAAAAGGTCATGGAAGAGGTCCGACGCGCCGACGGCGACGTGGTCCTGTTCATCGACGAGTTGCACACGCTGGTGGGCGCGGGCGCCGCCGAAGGCGCGATCGACGCCTCGAACATCATGAAGCCAGCACTGGCGCGCGGCGAACTCCAGTGCATCGGCGCGACCACCCAGGACGAGTTCCGCAAGTACATCGAGCGAGACGCCGCCCTTGAGCGCCGCTTCCAGGCCGTCAAGGTCAAGGAGCCCAGCGAGGAAGAGGCCGTGGACATCCTCAAGGGTCTGCGGGAGCGCTACGAGGCGCACCACCAAGTCGAAATCACCGACTCGGCCATCGAAAGCGCCGTCCAACTTTCCCAGCGCTACATCACCGACCGAACGCTGCCCGATAAGGCGATCGACCTGNNCCTGATCGACGAGGCCGCCTCGCGCGTTCGGCTCCACGAGAGCCTGCCACCCGAGGACGTGCGTCGCGACAAGGTCCGCCTGAAGAAGCTGGAAGCCGAACTCGACCACATCAAGCGTCGCGAAGCCGACACCGAGCGGTTCGAGCAGCTTCGGCAGGAAGTGGACGACCTGGAAACCAGCGTCCTGGAGCGCGAAGAAGTCTGGGCCGGTCGCGAGCGCAACGAACCCGTCGTCAGCGACACCGAAATCGCCCAGATCGTCCAATCGTGGACGGGCATTCCGGTGATGAAGCTGGTCGAAGCCGAATCGCAGAAGCTGCTGCGCATGGAGGACGACCTTCACCTGCGCATCATCGGACAGCAGGATGCGGTGGGCGCCGTTTCCCGCGCCATCCGTCGGTCGCGCAGCGGCCTGAAGGACCCCAAGCGCCCGATGGGCAGCTTCATCTTCCTCGGCCCGACGGGCGTCGGAAAGACCGAACTCGCCAAGGCTCTGGCCGCCTACCTTTACGACAAGGAAAGCAACATGGTTCGGATCGACATGTCCGAATACATGGAGCGGTTCTCGGTGTCGCGATTGGTGGGCGCACCTCCCGGCTACGTGGGTTACGATGAGGGCGGACAACTTACCGAACAGGTTCGCCGCAACCCTTACTGCGTGGTCCTGCTCGACGAAATCGAGAAGGCGCACCCCGAGGTCTTCAACATCCTCCTGCAAGTCATGGAAGACGGCCAGCTCACCGACTCGCAAGGGCGAACGGTGGACTTCCGCAACACGATCATCATCATGACGTCAAACGTGGGCGTGCGGCCGATCGAAGCGGATCAGGGCCTCGGCTTCCGCTCGATCAAGGTGGATACCACCGACCCCAAGA
Source organism: Chthonomonas sp. UBA2387 (assembly GCA_002343445.1). Lineage (GTDB taxonomy): Bacteria > Armatimonadota > Fimbriimonadia > Fimbriimonadales > Fimbriimonadaceae > UBA2387. The sequence goes on along the minus strand of DDSP01000007.1, from coordinate 743 downwards.
CCTACGAAGCGATGAAGAACAAGATGCTGGAGGAAATGAAGAAGCTCTTCCGGCCCGAGTTCCTCAACCGCGTGGACGAAACCATCGTGTTCCACCACCTGCAACGCGACGAAATCCTGCGGATCGCCGACCTGTATCTCAAGCGGGTCAACGAGCAAGCCGCCGCGATGGGCATCACGATCGACCTCTCGGAGAAGGTCAAGGACATGCTCGTGGATTCGGGCTACGATCCGAACCTCGGCGCGCGTCCGCTTCGCCGGGCGGTGCAACGGCTCATCGAAGACCCGCTCAGCGAGGAGATGTTGCTTGGCCGCTTCCATGCGGGCGACGCAATCTTGGCCGATCTGGACGACGACAACAAGGTCATCTTCCGCCGAATCGACGCTCAAGAAGCCGGCGAAGGCTCGAAAGAACTCGTGGGCAACTAGGGCCGCATGATCGTCTACTCGGATCGCGAGCGACTCGAGGTCGACGAGTATGTGGACTTCTTGAAACGGTCCGACCTGGGGTCTCAGTACCCCAGGCAGGACTTCAAGTCTCGCATCCCCAGGGTGTTGGCGAACGTGGACTTGTGCCTCACGGCACGCTCCGAGAGCGGGCTGTTGGTGGGCATCTGCTTCGGCCTGACGGATTGGGCGTACTTCCTGTTTCTCACCGATTTGGGCGTTGACCGCTCGTATGTGCGGCAAGGCATCGGGCGGACGCTGGTCGAGATGGCCGTGGTCTGCTCCCCAAAAATGAAG
>DDSP01000035.1:31349-31551 GCA_002343445.1 Chthonomonas sp. UBA2387 | reverse complement strand
TCACCAATGGGGGCTGGCCAGGGCCACCAAACCATGATTCTCTGAACCCTGATGCTCCTCGCCTTTGACGACGACGACACCGAAACAGCTGAGTTCTTGAAGACCGACCCGATTCCCAACTGCAGGTCGTCGTAGGTCCGAGGGTGCGCTTCAGTCACCTGCATCTCCAAAGCCGACCCCAGGTTGACAAACCCCTCGCTCA
>DDSP01000035.1:0-31314 GCA_002343445.1 Chthonomonas sp. UBA2387 | reverse complement strand
GTGAATCGTGAATCGTGAGTGCGACCTCCGTTTTCCGCTTTCCGTATTCCGCTTTCCAAACCTGGGGGGATGTGAATGTGAATCGTGAATCGTGCACGCGAAGGCAACCTGCCGACCCGATGGGACCACCCCGGCCTGCGGCCACCCCTCCGGAGGAGGGGAATCCGGATAGTCCCATCTGGTTGGTCTTGAACTCTGAACCCGCTAGTGGCCCACGTCGGCGCCGCCGAGAGGGCGCTTGGGCGAGCCGATGGGGCCCCAGGTGAGCGAGAGCGCCGCGCCGCCTGTCTTGTTGAACCAATCCACCACGATGGGGTGGTTGCCGCGCGCCAGGGCGATCCGGCCTACCTTGGTTTCGGCACCGTGCAGACCGTCGTTGTCCACGACCACCTTCCCGCCGACGACCAACCGCGAGCCATCGTCCGACGACAACGCGAACTCGTAGATGCCATCGAACGGCACCCGCAGGTTGCCGGCGAAACGCCTGCCCACGAACTCGTCCGCCGAAGCCGCGACCGTATCCGACGACCGCGACCCCGAGCGCGGAAGCGAGTCGAAATCGGGCAAGCGGTCCCAATTACCCTTGTACTCGGTCATCATCCACCCGCTTTGCGTACCGGGCGCACCCGTTGCGGCCATCGGCTTCACGCGAACGAACGAGCGTTTGGCGATATCGGAAACCCGCTTGCCCCCGTGAAACGCCGCCACACGCAGCTCGCACTCGTCAACGATTTGCAGCATGGTCACTTTCGGCGAGGTCGGCTTGGGGTCGGTGCCGTCGAGCGTGTAGCGCGCCTCCATGCCCTCGCCCACCTTGAACTGGACGCGGATCATGTCCACAAACTCGTTGCCGGGCGAGACGATTTCGGGTGTTCGGTAGACCGTCGGCGTCCCTTCGACCTCCAGCACCACGCAACTCGCCGCCTCGTGAAGGGGCTTGCCGGGCAGTTTCAGAATCACGTTGGCCCCATCGCGCGAAACACCGACGGCCGAACGGCTTCCGAGCAGCCGCGCACGCTTCGGCGTGTTGCCCAGGCCCGGGACGACCAGCCGCCCGTCTTTGGGCCAATCGAACACGTTGAAGTAGAGGTTTGTGCCCGTGCCGACCTTCTTTTGGGTGCAACGGCCCCAGGGGAGCGCGTCGAACGGCGAGGCTTCGGTGGCGTAGATGGACTCCGAGTTGGTCTTCATCCACCGGCCGATCTCCTTAAGACGATCCACGCATTGCGGCGGGAACGTGCCGTCGGCGCGCGGGCCCACGTTGAGCAGGTAGTTGCCGCCTTTGCTCACGATGTCCACCAGATTCCGAATCAGGGTGGTCGAGCTCTTCCAGTCTGTTTCGTAGGCGTTGAATCCCCAATGGCCGCCGATGGTCATGCACGTTTCCCAATCCTGCCCCGGAGTCCCCGTCGCCGGGATGTGTTGCTCGGGCGTACCGAAGTCGCCGACGGCCTGCTGGGTTCCAGAGCTGGCGCCCATCACGTCCTCCATGCCTTGGCGCACCTGGCTGACGCGGTTGTTGACGATGGTGTTGGGCGCGAGTTCGCGGCACTGCGCGAGCAGTGCGGTGCCGTACTTGGGGAGCCACGTGGACTCCCACTCGCCGTCGAACCACATGACGCCGATCGGACCGTAGTTGGTCAGGAGTTCCTTGACTTGCGCGTGGAGGTACCGGTTGTAATGGTCGAATTCGGCACCGAGGGCCGGCCGGGTTTCCCATCCGCGCCGGGGCAGATAGTCCGGGTGGTGCCAGTCCATGATCGAGTGGTACCAACAGGGAACGATGCCCTTCTTGCGTGCGGCATCCGCGATCTGCCGCATGATGTCCTTCTTGTACGGCGTCGCCATGATGTCGTAGTCGCTGACCTTGCTGTCGAACAAGGCGAACCCGTCGTGGTGCTTGGTCGTGATGACGACGTACTTCATGCCGGCTTCGTTGGCGAGGTCCATCCACTCGTCGGCGTTGAACTTCGTCGGGTTGAACTGGTCCTTGAACTTCTCGTAGGTGGAGACGGGAATGCGGGCGGAATCCATGATCCACTCGCCGTAGCCCGTGTTCTCGCCCCACTTGCCGGCGGGCACCGCGTAGAGCCCCCAGTGGATGAACAGGCCGAATCGAGCCTCCTTCCACCACGTCATCTCGGGTTTCTTGAAGGCGGCGGCGTCGTCGTTGGCGATCATGGCGAGAGCGAGTCCCAGAGCAAGCATCGTTGCCTCCTTGTTCGGACTTTGGCGGCCCGGCTCCTGCACTTCTTCGAGATTTCGTGAACATGATCTGAAATCTTGGGAACCTAACCCCACCCCTTACATCGTCCAAGCATCAGCCGTGTTCAAAGGTCTGCTCTGCGCTCTCGTCCTCGTCGCCTCCGTCGCGTTCGCTCAAAAGGACCTCTTCCCCGTTCCAAGCCAGAACGGCAAGCCGATCAAGAAGGCTCCGCCCAAGGTTCTCAAGCCCGAGGCGTGGCGCAAGCATGTCGAGAGCATCTCGGGCGAGTGGAAGGAGTCGGCCAAGTGGATGACCCAGCAGCGGCTGTACCCGTACGACCGCATTCCCGACGACGCGGTGGAGCGCGCCATCGAGCACCGGGATGCGCTGCCACCCGCACGCATGGGCATGAACGGCAACGACAGCACGGTGATCAACGGCAACTGGAGTTTCGTTGGCCCGAAGAACCTGAATGTTCCCTACCGGCGCTGGTGGGGTCCTGCTCCGGTTTCCGGGCGCGTGAACGGGGCGGCGTTCGATCCCGTGGTCGCCGGCCGGTACTACATCGCCTTGCCCAATGGCGGCTTGTGGCGCACGAACGACTTCGGCGTCTCGTGGCAGTTCCTCTCGACGGGGCCCGCTTGGCGATCCCTTGAGACGAGTTGCGTCGCGATCGACCCTTCGAACAACCAGCACATCCTTGTGGGCTTGGGGGACCACCCGACCAACTTGATGTGGCTGGGTTCGTCGCCGGGGATCATGCGCTCGCTCGACGGTGGCGACACATGGAATCTGGTGGGCACCAATCTGGCGGGCCGAACGGTGACCGAGATCGAGTTCAACCCGGACAACACGCAAGAGGTGGTGGCTTCGCTGAGCCGCGGCCCGGCCCAGAATGGCGGCGTCTTGCGATCGACCACCAATGGCGCCACGTGGAACGCCGTCTGGACCAGCGGCTTGTTTGGGGGCCTGGCGGTGAGCGTCCCTCGGCCCGATTCGACGCGCAACCTCTATGCGGTGGCCGATGCCAACTTCATGACGCGCTCCCGAGACTTTGGCGCGACTTGGACCAACGTGACCACGCCCCCGCATCCAGTGGGTGCGTTCTGCCAGGTAGCCACGAGCCCGAACTTCCCCGACCGTGTGTATCTGCTTTACAGCACCAACATGGCCGGTACGACAGGCTCGAACGGAGCCGTTTGGCGCAGCGACGATGCTGGAGGAACGTGGGTCAACTTGACCGGGACGGGCGCGGGAGGTTTTCAGCCCGGTTGGTGGGGCCAGGCGTCGTACAACGTGGCCATCGAGGCCCTCAAGCGGCCCTGGGAGCCGAACGAGGACCTCTTGTACGTCGGCATCATCGGCGTCCACCAACTCGGCAATCCCGAGGCGAACAGCGGGTTTCTCTGGGCCGATGTCGGCATGACCGCCGTTGCTGGGTCGGGTGGGAACGGTTTGACGGGCAGCCCAGCCAACACCCACAACGACCAGCACGTTCTCGTTCGCGATCCGTCGGGATTCGACATGCTCATCGGCAACGACGGCGGCATCTACCGATGGAACTTCGGCGGGTTCAACAACCTCAACTTCAACGTTCGGGCCACGCACTTCTTCCATGCATCGTTCCACCCGACGGACCGCAACGTGATGGTGGGCGGAACCCAGGACAACGCCTCGCCGACCACGGCGGCCATCGTCGGCTATGGCGACATCGACAACTGGAACAACGTGGGAGCGGGCGACGGCGGCTGGACGGCCATCGACTGGAACGACCCCGGCATCCAGTACGTGGTGAGCCAAGGCGGGCCCCTGTACCGAACCACGGACGCCTGGACCTCTTGGAACCGCAACGCGATTCCCAACATCATCGGGACCCGACAGGACAACGACACATTCCCCTTCATCCCGGTGATCCACATGCAGCGGACTGATCCGAAGCAGGTTTGGGCGGGATCGAACTGGCGACTGTATCGCTGGAACCAGGCGACCGGGACCTGGACCAACCGAGTCGGTGGTTGGCGGCTCGTCGGCAACGGGTTCATCTTGGCGATGGACACTGCGCCCTCGGACGCGGGCATGATGCTGGTCGGCGCGCTCGACGGCGAGGTCTGGATCTCGGAGCAGTCGTTCGCTTCCGACCGGTTCCGGATCGACGCTCCCGCGACGGGCGTCCGGTTGCCCGACCGTGCCGTGACTGATTTCTCTTTCCACCCCTCCAACGCCAACTCGTTCCTGGTCGCGCTGGGCGGATTCGGTACGCCCCACCTGTATCAAGGCACGTGGGACCCGAGTGCGAACACGATCGCGTGGGTCAACGTGTCGGGCACCGGAGCGACGGGCCTACCGGACGTCCAGGTCAACACGGTCGAGCGCGATCCGTTCGATCCCACGAGCACGTGGTACGTCGGCACCGACATCGGGGTGTTCATGACCACCGATGGTGGTTCGACTTGGTCGAACGCGACTCAGCCGATGGGGTTGCCCCCTGTTCCGGTGAACCACCTCCAGTACGTCCCGGGCACGGGCTACCTGAACGCGGCGACGTGGGGTCAGGGCATCTGGCGCGTGCGTCTGGGTCGGCCGCCGCTTACGCTCATCAACTTGTCCACGTTTGTGCTGCGCGGCGGTTTCAAGCTGACGGCCACGGTTGTCCTTTCGCAGGCGGCCCAGGAGGAAGTGCCGGTGAACCTCCGCGCGTCGGACCAGCAGATCATCCAGATGCCGAGCAGCATCACGTTCGCGCCGGGGGAGACCCAGAAGTCGTTCGACATTTGGACGATTCCGGTCGGCAGTCCTCAGCACGTCACCTTCTACGCGGAGACCGGCGGTTCGACGGTGAGCGCCACGGCTCGGATCGATCCGCCCGACTTCGGGCTCGAGGTGTTTCCGGGCGAGTTGCAGGGACCGCAGTACGCGTTGGGCGTCGTCTATCTGGAGAGCCCTGCGCCGCAGGGGATGAAGATCAACCTGCTGTCGAGCAACCCGACCATTGCGAACCCCGTGGTGTCGGTCATCGACGCGATCCCGGGCAACACGTCGGAGATCTTCCTGGTCGAGACGTTTGGCGTTCAGCAGGAAGCTTGGGTGAAGATCACGGCCAACATCGGCAACGACAACCGAGACTTCTGGATGAAGGTCGCGCCGCTCTCGATCGAGTCGGTGACGCTGCCCACGCAGATGCTTCGGGCGGGAACGACCTATACGGGAACGGTGCGCTTGCGCTACCCCTCGGCGCTGCAATCGGACATCACGCTGGCTTCGGACAACCCCGCATGCGTGGTTCCATCGGCGGTGAGCTTTGCGCCAGGCCAGCAAGAGGCCACGTTCGAGGTCACGCCCAGCTTCGTCGGGGCTCCGCAAGACGTGGTGTTTACGGCAAGCAAGGCGTTCTCGGTGGCGACGTTCGAAGCAACGCTAACGGCGCCGTTGATCGAGGGACAGGTCGTCCGTCAAGGGCTATCGCCCAACGCGAACCCATCCATGCCGGTCGTCCTCGAGTTCCGGGAGCCCGGTTCGACGACGGCTTTTGCGTCGCTGACGGCGGACCCCGACCACCAAGGGCGATTCTCGGTTTTCGCGCCACGAGTGCAGCCTTTCGACATCGCGATCAAGGACACCAACTGGTTGCGAGCGGTCCTGAGCTTCGATGGCTCGAATCCCGTGTCGCTCTTGTTCTCTTTGGGCAACGGCGATGTGAACGGCGACAACACGGTGAACATCGGCGACTTTCTGTCCTTGCGTGCCGCGTTCGGCTCCAGCGAGGGCGCTGGCAACTGGAACTACAAGGCCGACCTCAATCGGGACGGCTCGGTGAACCTGCAGGACTTCCTGATCCTGCGGGCCAACTTCGGCCGGTCGGGGGCACCCTAGGCTGGCGAAGGCCCATAATGGCCCCATGACGCGTTGCGCCCTGATCATGGCAGGCGGCTCCGGTGAGCGGTTTTGGCCGCTCAGCCGCCGCCTGCGCCCCAAGCAGTTCCTGCCTTTCGGCACGGAAGGGCGGTCTATGCTGGGTGAAGCTGTGGATCGGGTCGCGCCGCTGCTCGGCGTGGAGAACGTTCTGGTGGCCACCATTCCGCCCTTGGCGGAGTCGGTGCGGGAGTTGTTGCCGGAGTTGGCCCCGGGACAGGTCTTTGCGGAGCCCCACAAGCGAAACACCGCCGGCGCACTGGTTTGGGCGGCCGCCAACCTTGAAGCCCAGCATGGCTCGCGCAGCGAGATTTCGATGGCTGTGCTCACTTCGGACCACCACATCGGCCCTCCCGAAGCGTTTCGGCTCGCCGTCGCAGCGGCCCTCGACCTATGCGAGAGCGAGAAGGCGATCACCATCATCGGCGTGCAGCCCGATCGGCCCGACACGGGATTCGGATATGTTGAAGCCAAGCAGGGAGAAGTGTACGAATACCGCGACCAGCGAGTGCGAAAGGTGGCCGGTTTCCGCGAGAAGCCCTCGGTCGAGTTGGCCGAAGACTACATCGCGCGCGGCAACTTCTTCTGGAACTCCGGCATGTTCTTCTGGACGCTGGAGACGTTCGCCGAAGAACTGCGCGGCGCCTCGCCGATGCACCTGATGGTCTGGGAACGACTGGTGCCTCTGTTGCGGGCGGGCGACCACGAGGCGGCGGCGCGGGTGTTCGCCGAACTGCCGGACATCTCGATCGACTACGCGTTGATGGAGCACACGACCCACGTCCTGATGGTGGAATCGGCCTTTGAGTGGGACGACTTGGGCACGTGGGATTCGTTGCGGCGGCATCTCCCCCAGGATGCGCGGTCGAACGCCGTGCATGGCAAAGCCACGCTGGTCAACGCTTCCGATTGCGTGGTCTACAACGAGTCCGGTTCACGTGTGTGTGTCTCTTCGGTGTCCAATCTGGTCATCGTTGCGACGGACTCCGCCATCCTCGTCTGCGACCGGCGCGACCCCCAATCGGTTCGAGCCCTGGTGGCTACGCTGGGCAAGCAGGGCATCCAAGAACTTCTTTAGCTGTAGGTCGTTCCGATGGGCTATGCTGGGCGCACGACTGAATGAGCCCTTTTCGAGGCATTGAGCGATGGTTTGAGGACCTTTGGCAAGGTGCCGTCTTTGGTTTGGCGCGGGCCGCTCTGGGCTTGGTCACGGCGAAGCGCCGGCTGACGTTCCGCAAGGACCTGCGCGCCCGGCTCCCGCTCGACTATCCTCGGCGCGCGATTCTGATGGACGTGGGTTCACCGCAAGAGTGGGTCCGAACGCACGAGTGCGCCAAGGAACCCGAGACGGTGGCTTGGATGGAGAGCGAGTTGCGCCCGGGCGACGTGTTCTACGACGTTGGCGCAAACACGGGGGCGTACAGCCTCGTGGGGGCATCGCTCGTCGGTGCCGAGGGCCGAGTTTTCAGTTTCGAGCCCGGCGCTGCAACCTACGCCTGCCTGGTCCGCAACGTTCAGTGCAACGGCATGTCTCAGGTCGTGCCCATGCCCATCGCTCTTTCCGACCGAACGGGCGTGGTCACGATGCACGGAAGATTGGAGGCCGAAGGCTTTGTCGCCTCGTTCGAAGCCGATGAGGACTGCCAAACGGATCAGCCCTCCCTATGCTTCCGGCTGGACGACTTGATTGCCCAGATGAGTCTGCCGGTTCCTGGCTTGCTCAAGATGGACACGGACCAGACCGAAGACCTCATCCTGGCGGGTGCTCCCCAGACGTTGGCCAACCCACTGCTGCGAAGCATCTTGGTCGAGGTGGATACCGGCTCAGAGCGGTGCGCCGGCATCCATGCGGTTTTGTGCGACGCGGGATTCGAGCTGGCCTCGAACCATCCGCACGGGACCAAGGGTGTGGCGAACCGCATCTATCGCCGCTCTTCCCGCGACGAATCGCGCATGACTGAGGTATCCTAGCGTCTTGCGCCCGGAACGCCCTGCATGGGCGAGGCGGCGAAGCGATTTCTATGGCGACCTATCGAGGACGAAAAACCGACATCTGCCGGATCGTCGGCTTCAACATTTGGGGCAACGGCAAGTGCCCGAGCAACAAGCGCCCCTACGGGTTGGGCCAGCACGGCCCTGCCCAACGCGAGCGCAAGAACCGCTCCGAATACGGCGAGCAGCTGTTGGCCAAGCAGGTCATCCGCCGCTACTACAACATGATGGAGAAGCAGTTTCAGGCGACGTTCGAGGATGCCCAGCGCATGCACGGCAACTCGAGCCTGAACTTCCTTCGTTTGCTGGAGTTGCGCCTGCAGACCGCCGTTTGGCGCCTCGGCTACGCGCGCACCGTGTTCCAAGCCCGGCAGTTGGTCAGCCACGGCCACATTCTGGTCAACGGCAAGGTCGTCAACATCCCCGGCTATCGGCTCCGCGTCGGCGACGTGGTTTCGATCCGCGATCGCGACGTGAGCAAGCAGATCGCCCGCAGCAACCACTACGAAGGCGCGGCCGTCCCCGCGTACATGGAAGCCGACGTGCCCAACATGTGCGGCAAGATCATCGCCATGCCCGAACGCGAGGACTTCCCCCGCTTCTTCCAAGAGCAGCAGGTCATCGAGTTCTACGCCCGCTGATTCTGGGACTTACGCCATGCAAAAGGACCATGCCCCGTGGGCATGGTCCTTTTGCATGGGGCACAATGGCCCCGTGAAGCGCATCGCCGTCGCCGCCCTTGCATTCGCCTGTTCGCTCGCCATCGCCCAGGACCAACCCCAACGACGGGTCACCAAGACGGGCACCATCGTGTTTCACGAGGCCGTCGAATCCAAGGTCCTGAACAACAAGCGGCGCGTGTGGATCTACCTGCCGCCGGGCTATGCGGAGAGCAAGGAGCGCTATCCGGTGCTCTACATGCACGATGGGCAGAACGTGTTCAGCGGCGACACCTCGTACCTGCCAAACCTGGAGTGGCGCGCCGACGAGGCCGCCGAGGCGCTGATCAAGGCCAAGCTGATTCCGCCGATCGTCATCGTGGCGATCGCCAACGCCGAAGTCGAGCGCGCCAACGAGTTCCTGCCCACCCGCGCGCGCATGGGCAGCCAGGAGGCGGGCGGGAAGGCCGACCTGTACGGCAAGTTCATCACCGACGAGCTGATGCCGTTCGTGAACAAGACCTACCGCACCAAGACCGGCCCGGCCAACACAGGGCTGGCGGGGAGTTCCTTCGGCGGCATCGTCACGTTGCACGTGGGCCTCACGCGGCCGGACGTGTTCGGCAAGCTGGGTGTGCTGTCCCCATCGGTGTGGTGGGACGACCGTGTGATGATCAAGCGCGTCGAGGCGCTGCCCAAGAAGTTCGGCAGCCGCATTTGGATGGATATGGGGACCCTGGAAGGTCCTGGAGCCGTCACCGACGCCCGCCGCCTGCGTGATGCTCTGACCGCAAAGGGATGGAAAGAGGGCGTGGACCTGGTGTACTACGAAGACGGCTTCGCCGTGCACAACGAGGGCGCCTGGGCCAGCAGGATCGGCATGATCCTGCTGTATCTGTTCGGGCGGTGATCAGCTAGCGCTTATCGGCAACCGCAGCCGCTGCCGCAACCGCCGCCGCTGGCTTGGCCTTCCTCGGTCTGGAAGCTGGAGCCGCAGCCGCAGGACTTCGTGGCCATCGGGTTTTCGATCTTGAAGCCGCCACCCATGGGGTCGTCCACATAGTCCACGGTCGAGCCGACCATGTAGCGCAGGCTCAGATCGTCCACCAAAACGCGCACGCCGTCGTTTTCGAACGTCTGGTCGCCATCCTCGGGCTCGCCATCGTCGAGGGCCATGCCGTACTGCAGGCCCGAGCAACCGCCGCCGGCCACCCACACGCGAAGGTAGGCGTTGGTCTTGTTCTCTTGGATCATGAGCTCCTTGAGCTCGCACGCGGCGCGGTCGGTGAGGGTGATCATCGTTCTATTGTACGTCTACGCGGGCGGAACGTGTAGAGTTCGCCTCGCCCAATCTGGACTTTGTTGTACCCAATTCGCGCCAATCGACCCATGGGTATCACGTGGGCCATGACCAGACTCCTTGAGACCATGCGCACGCCGCACGTCTGTTTCGCGCTTCTCGTCGCCGCCTCGCTGGGCCACGCTCAAGACCGATCTTTCGTCACCGAGGTCAGGACCATGGTGGATTCCGACCAACAGGCCCTCTACGAGTTCGACAATCCCAACTTGGTGAGCCTACGTCACGAGGTCCCGGACAAAGCGCTCGCGCTGGCTGAAGGTCAACTGGCCTTCGGTGTGAACAAGGTGTTCGCCCACTTCGACGCGTTCAACGCTACGGACCCGACGTGGACGATCATGGCGGACGCGCGAACCCAGTGGATTGATCAGGTTACGATTGACGGCGGAGACTTGAACGGAACGATCGGTACGTTTACGGCCTCTCTGCGGGTGTTCGGGTCCGACGCGTTCGCGTTCTCCGGTGCCTACAACACGCCCGACGCCGATCTCTACGGGTTCTGGGATTCGTGGATCGGCACGAGCACCGATGGCGGCGGAAGCTATCTCGTGGGAGGCTGGTTCGGCTCGTGGTACTCGGACGGAGAAGGCGGAATCGAGTACTACGGCGACGAACTCAATCAGCCTCTGGCCGAGGTGACGCTCGAGTTCATCTACGGCCAGCCCTTCTTGCTGAGCGGCAACATGGAGGCGTACTTCCACGCCACCAACGACTCGCTTCTGCCGGGGACGGTATCGGGAATCCTGGACTTTTCGCATTCGGCCTATTGGAACGGGATGGACAATTTTCGCGATGCCAACGGCAACCTCGTCGCCATCGAGGGCTTCTCCTCTCGGTCGGGAACGGATTGGCTGAACCCGGTTCCCGAACCCGCGACGATGCTCGCACTCGCTTCGGGACTCGGCGCTTTCGCGCTACGACGACGCAAGGCCTCGTTGGTCTGAGCGCGTGCGCGTAGGACCCCGGCACACTCGGCCCACTTTCGCGCGTCTGTTAGAATGAACCCATGGCGAAACGCGGTCGCATTGGTCTTGGCTTGCTTCAGTGGCTGGCGGTGCCTGTCGCACTTGGAGCGCTCGGCTACTTCGTCGTCGGCCCCAGGCTCAGCGGCACCAGCGTGGCGCAGAAAGCGCGCGCGCTGGATCTCAAGTTGCCGACCCTTGGCTCAGAAGAGGAGACGACCGAACCCAGCGACGAGCCGCAAGCGACCCAACCCGCCTCCGAACGCCTTCAGGTGGAATCTCGGCCCGACGAGAAGCCGACATTCAAGCCGCCGCGGCTGCGCGTGACCACCGAGCTCAAGAAGGAGCGCACACGCACCAGGAACACGGAGCCCAAACCCGATGCGAGGCCCAAGCCCGAGCGCGCGCCGGTGCAGGACACGTTGCCCGATCTCGAGGGCGGAGCGGCGACGCCTCCCGTGGAAGATCCCATCGGCCCCACGCCTCCCAAGCGCTCGGGCGGCGCGAACACTCAGCCTCAGGGCGACACGCTCTCGAGCATCGAGTCCGCGATCATCCAGCCGACCACGGCACCGATGTAGGCCACGTTGCCGCCCCACACCAGTACTTGGAACGCGTCCACGTGCGTGGAGATTCCTGCGGTCAGCGTCGCGAGAAACGTGATGCCTCCCACGCTGGCCACCAGCCGCGAAACGGCGACGCTGGCCGAACCATTGAGCAGGCTCGTTCCAATGTAGAGCGCGGCGGCGGCCCAATAGTTCACGATCGCCATGATGCCAAGGTAAAACGCAGGTGTGACGCCTCCCATCGCGGAAGTCGTCGTGGAGACGAACCGCTCCAGCAGCCCGCCCATCGAGAGCGCCGAACCCACGACCGCACCCGAGATGAACAGCATGACCACCAAGCCTAGCGTCCACGTGTTCACCAATTCGACGGTCGGCAGCATCGGCTTCTCGCGACTCAACGCCACATAGGCCAAACAACACAGCACGATGCTCCACGCGAACAGCTGCGCTGCCCAAGGGTTGATTCGGCGGGCTTCGGGCTGAGGCGTGAGGATGCGCAGCATCTCGTCAAGCCGTTGCTCGAAGAGCTTGTTGCCTGGCGAGTACTGGACGGCATAGGCGTAGAGCCTCGCGGCTGCTTCGTGCTTTCCTTGGAGCCGTGCGATGTCGCCCAAGACGGCGTATGGGGTGGCCAAGGTAGGTAGTTTGTGATTCAGCGTCCGCGCCAGCGCTTCCGCGTCGGCCATCTTGCCCAGTGAGAACAGCGTAGCCAGTTTCTCCAAGTCTCGCTCGATCTCCACCTCGGAGATTCTCGGGCCCTGCGGCGCGGCGGGTTCTGGGTCGTCGCCCCAGCCGCGGTAGCTGGCCGTCTTAGGCTTGGGCGGCCGGTGCTTCGGCGGCTCGGGAGCGGGTGCGGGTTGGTTCAGCCTCTGGTCGTGCAGTCGTCGGGAATCGGGCTGCGAAAGTACTTCGTAAGCCTCGCGCACGCGCACAAAGACCTCGGCCGACTTCGGGTTCTTCGAGCGGTCGGGGTGGTGCACCAGCACCAGTTTCCGGTAGGCCGAGCGAATCTCGGCTTCGGTGGCCGTCGGCTCGACGCCCAGCGTCTTGTAGTGGTTCGTCATGGAACAAGCGCGTCCGAGTACCGCGCGCCCATGCCTCCATAGAACGTAATGACGATGTAGCCGACGTATACGGCCACGATCAAGCCGGCTAGGATTCCAGTGACCACGGCCAGTTTGGTCTGCTGTGTTTCGACCTCGTCTTCGTAGTACCGGGCCATGTCTTCCAGGCTGGAAGCCAACCGACCGGAGAATTCGCCCGTGCGCGCCATGTCCACCACGATCTGGGAGAACGCGCCAGTCTCGGAGATGGCATCGGTGAAGCTCTTGCCCGACTTCAGCTCGGCGAGCGCAGGCATAATTCGCTCTTGGACATATGTGTTGCCACACGCTTCGCTTGCTTGGTCGTAGGCCGTCGGCAAGGGGACGCCACCTTCGAACAATGCACCGAAGGACCTTCCAAACCGTGCCATCGCCATGCGTTGGTTGATGCCTCCGATGTAGGGCGTTCGCACCTTGACCGCATCCCACCAACGGCGAATCTTCTCCATATGGAGCCCGAAGTGCCAGAACCACAAGGCAAACAGCAGGAGCGGTCCAAACCAATACCACGTGGAAACGGTCGTCAGAGGCGACCAGAGCATAAAGGACTTGTCGGCCCCCGGAATGCCGGCGATGATCGAGTTGGCCAGCAAGATGATGCCGATGGACGCGATGATCTGCATCTTGGGGAGGAACGTCATGCGCCGATAGAGGTTGCGCATGTTGACTTCTTTCTCGAGGTACTGCGAGAGGTTGCGGCACGTGGTATCCAGGAAGCCGCCTTTCTCGCCAGCGATCACCATCGAGGTCATCAGGGGTGTAAACACCTCGGGGTACTTGCGGAACGTCTCGCTCATCGGTTGGCCGGTCTTGGCTCCGTTGGCGGCCTCGATGAGGATGCGCTCTAATTTCGGGTTTCGCGCTTGGCCGGAAAGCGTGGTCAGCGTCTGGACCATCGGCACGCCCGCGTGGATCATGCTGGCGAGTTGCCGGAAGAAGATCATCAGCTTTTCGAGCGGGACGCCGCCATAGCCGATGGCCGTTTGCACCCGGGCCATCCGGGACTTGTCCGCCAACACGGAGGTCGGGTCGGTGGTGGCGGCGGGCGGATGGGGCCGGGTCGCGGGAGGCGCGATGGGGTCGTGCGAGACCCCGGCGGGCGCCAGATGCTCGACGTTCAGGCCCCGCGTCTGCAGGGCTTGGGCTGCATCGGCAAAGGTCGAGCCGACCATCGTCCCGGCCACTCGCCGCCCGTTCGTATCCGTCGCTCTGTACTCGAAAATGGCCATCGCTGACTCCTGAATCTGATTATTGCCTACGGGTGCGAGCATTGAAGTGTTCCGGTTCGACGAATGTCGCCGGTGCCAGAATGTCGGGTCATGGGTCGGACCTTCGTCATCGCCACGCACAACGTCAAGAAAGCAGGCGAGATGCTCGCCATTCTCTGCGGGACGGTGCCCGGTCAAACATGGCTGACCCTGGCCGATTACCCCCAAGTGCCCGAACCCGAAGAGACGGGCGCGACCTACGCCGAGAACGCCGCGATCAAGGCCGAGCACGCGTGCTCGCTGACCGGCGAGTGGTGCCTTGCCGACGACGCCGGGCTCGAAGTGGACGCGATGGGCGGCGAGCCGGGCCTTTACTCCAAGCGGTTCGCGGGCGAGGATACGCCCTTCCCCGAGAAGATGCGCCGCATCCTCGACCGACTGCGAGACCTCCCCGAGGACCAGCGGACCGCGCGGTTTCGCTGCTGTGTCTCGTTCGCGCGTCCAGGCCAAGAGACCGAGATCTTCGAGGCCACGTGCGAGGGCCGCATCGCAAAAGGACCGAGCGGCGTCGGGGGCTTTGGCTACGATCCGATTTTCTGGTTGCCCGAGTTGGGATGCACCATGGCCGACCTCAGCCCCGAGCAGAAGCACGCGATCAGCCACCGGGGCAAGGTCCTGCGCCTCGTGGCGGAACGGCTACAGGGCTTGCTGTCCGAAGGCTAGGGCAGGAACGCAAGGGCAGCCGTGGCGGAGTAAAGGTCCACCGCTTCGACCATCGTCAGGTTCTCGCTGGGGTCGAAGCCGTCGGGGCGCTTTGCGGCGGCTCGCACGCCGATCAGCGGGTCGCCGGAGACGATCGGCCGGTCCGAACTCAGGCTCAGCTTCACGCCCGCGTCTAGCGCGCTGCGGTACCGCTTGAGTTTCGCGGTCCGCTCGTCGCCGAGTTGCCGGCGGTAGCTGGGGCCGAACGCCACCAGAAACTCGGGCTGCATGGTCACGAAGCACCCCATGCGGGCCAGGCGTTCGATCTGCGCGTCGCTGAGCATCGTGGCGTGCTCGATACGGTGGCGCGAGGCGTCGCCCGCCGCTTCGTAGGCGTCCATCACTTCGTCCACGGCTCGGTCGCCGATCGCGTGGGTGGCGATCTGGTAGCCGGCGTCGTGAGCGGTCTTGACCATCGAGTGCAGCCGCTCGCGCGAGTAGATCAGTTGGCCCGTGCCGCCGTTCGGATAGGGGTCGTAGGTGGCGGCGGTGGCGGCCGAAATCGCCCCATCCACGAAGATCTTGATACCCGCCACGCGGCAACGAGTCGGGTCCATCTGGGCGACGTGCTCCTCGAGGCGCTCGGGCGTCATGGCCCGAGGACCGAACACCGTCGCCCACTGCAGGTAGAGGTGCAGCGCGACCTTGCACCCCTTCTCGGAGGCCGTGCGGTACGCCCACAGCTCGTCTTCCAGGTCGTAGAAGCCCGTCATCATGTCGCAGGCCGCCGAGATGCCGTAGCCGGCCATGCTCTCGCAAGCGGTCAGGATCATGTCCGCCATCTGCTCGCGCGTGGGCCTGGGTTTGGCTTGGGCCACACGGTCGTGGGCGTCTTCGAGCAACACGCCGGTCATCCAGCCCTTTTCATCGCGCACGAACTCGCCGCCGCCAGGGTTCGGCTCGTCCTCTCGAATGCCGGCCGCCTTGAGCGCGGCGGAGTTGGCCACGCTGGCGTGTCCGCTCTGGTGCCGCAGCAGGATGGGGCGTTCGGCGGAGATGGCGTCGAGTTCCCGCCGCGTCAGGTGAATCCCGTCTGCGAAGCGGTTCTGGTCGTAGTGGACGGCGTGGAGCCACTGGACGGGGTCGAGTTCGGCATGGCGAGCGGCCACTCGCGCGAGCACGTCTTCCCTGCTGGACGATTCGCCCAGGAACAGGTCGTGCAGGTTCATGCCCGTGGGCAGGATGTGGCAGTGGTTCTCGACGTAGGACGACACGCCGCCGAGTTTACTGGTCGAAGCCCCGAGCGGGTACCTTGAAGACCATGGATCTGTTCGGCGAGGACGCAAAGCGCCCGACTCGCGAGGACGCGTTCGCCCTCGTCGGCGAGGAGCGCTTCGAAGAGGCGCTCACCGTGGCGCGCGATTTGCTGTCCGCCGAGCCGTCCGACCCCTCCTTGCACGTTCTGCTGGGCATCTGCCTGTCGCAAACCGGCCACGGTCGCGAGGCTGAGAGGTCGTTCTTTGAGGCGTTGCGGCTCGACCCCGACCACCAGCGGGCGTTTTACAACCTGGCGGTTCACTACGCCCAAAGCGACGATTTCGAGCGGGCCTCGGAGTACGCCAAGCGGGCGCTCGCGCTCGACATGCACCATCAGGCGACGCACGACCTCATCGAGTGGGTTCGCGAAGCGTCCATACCCGACGTGGCCGAGCCCGAGCCGCAAGAATCCGAGCCCGAGCCGCAGCGTCCGCGAGTGCCCGAGGAACAGGAGCCGTGGCCCCAGGACGGCCAGAGCGAGCGGCGCACGAGGCCCCGCAAAGAGACGCCCATGAGCGGCGGCTTGGTCGCCGAGGGTGTGCAGCCCCTCCGCCCTCGCCTTGGACGGGGTTGGACCATCGCGGGATGGGCGATCGCCATCGGCGGCCTTGCGTTGCAGGTCCCCGTGATCGTCTACTCGTTTCAAGCGGCGGCGGCCATGCTCGCGGAGAACCCGAACATGGGCTTTAGCGAAGTGATGGCGAACGCCGAGCGCAGCCAGGCATCTCAACCTTCCTGGTTCCCTCAGGTCTCCTTCCTGCTGATCGTGCTGAGCTTCGCCTCGCTGTTCTGGGTGACGGTGGACGTTCGCGACCGCGCGGCGCGGCCGGGTTGGTCCATGGTGCAAATGGCGGCGACGCTGTTCGCGTGCGCGGGTTGCGGCGTGGCCGCTTGGCTGATGGTGCCGCTCTACATGCTGCTGGGTCGCCCCCGCTAACCCGCGGCCATCGCCAACTGGATCAGGTCGCGGTGCGGCATGAAATGCACGTCCTCGCGGATGGTCTCCAGCACCGTGACGGGCACTTCGGGGTTCCCTTCGATCAAGGCGCCGATGACTTCCTCCACGAGCGCCTCGGGCGTGCTTGCCCCGGACGTGATGCCGATGACGGGGTAGTTCGTCCGCCAGTGCGGCTGGACTTCGTCCGCTCCCATCAGCAGGTGGGATTCGACGCCCAAGGTCTCGGCCACCTCGCGCAGACGGTTGCTGTTGGAACTCGTCTTCGACCCGACCACCAGCACCAGGTCGCATTGATCCGCCAGCGCACGGACGGCCATCTGGCGGTTGGTGGTGGCGTAGCAGATGTCCTCTTTGTTCGGGGTCTGCATGTGCGGGAAGCGTCGGCGAAGCACCTCGATGATCCGCCCGACTTCGTCCACGCTCAACGTCGTTTGGGTCACCACGGCCAGTTGATCGTGCGGCGGCAGTTCGAGCGTCTCCGCCTGCTCGGGGGTTTCGACCAGGGTCATGCGGTCGGGCGCCTCGCCCATGGTGCCTTCGGCTTCGACGTGGCCCGCGTGCCCGATGTACACCATGTGGAAGCCCTTGGCGGCGAACCGTTTGGCCTCGTTGTGGACCTTGGTCACCAGCGGACACGTCGCGTCGATCACGCGCAGCCCCCGGTCCAGAGCTTCCTTTCGGACGGCCGGCGAAACGCCGTGCGCCGAGAACACCACAGTCGAACCTTCGGGGATGTCGGCGATGTCCTCGACGAAGATCGCGCCGCGTGCCTCGAAGCTGCGGACCACCCACTCGTTGTGGACGATGGCATGGCGCACGTAGAGCGGCGTGCCATACGAGCGAAGCGCGAGGTCCACGACTTCGATGGCATAGGCCACACCAGCGCAAAAGCCCCTCGGGGCGGCGAGCACGATTCGTTGCACGGGCTCCTATTGTACGGCTTTGCGCGCCGAACCACCGTGACCGTGTAGGAATCGGAGGAGCGGGGGGCGAATAGAGACGCATGTCCAGCCCAGCCGGCAACCGCCTGCAGACCGAACTCCCGCGCATCGGCATCCGCCCCACCATCGACGGCCGCTACGGTGGCGTCCGCGAATCGCTCGAAGGGCCGACGATGGCCATGGCACGTGCTGCGGCGGAACTCCTGTCTGGGAACCTGCGCCACGCGTGCGGCCTGCCGGTCGAGTGCGTCATCGCCGACACGCCCATCGGCGGGTTTGCCGAGGCCGCCGCCTGCGCGGACAAGTTCGCCAAGCATAACGTGCGGGCCACGCTGACGGTCACGCCCTGTTGGTGCTACGGATCGGAGACGATGGACCAGGACCCCATGACGCTGAAGGCGATTTGGGGGTTCAACGGCACCGAGCGACCGGGGGCGGTTTACCTTGCGGCCACGCTGGCTGGCCACAGCCAGAAGGGGCTTCCCTGCTTCGGCATCTACGGGCGCGACGTTCAGGATTCGGGCGACACCTCGATTCCCGAGGACGTGCGGGAGAAACTGCTCCGCTTCGGGCGGACCGCGATCGCGGCCAGTGCGATGCGCGGGACGGCCTACATGGCGATGGGCGGCGTGAGCATGGGCATCGCGGGCTCGATCGTGGACCAGCCGTTCTTCCAGAAGTACCTCGGCATGCGCGTCGAGACCGTGGACATGACCGAGTTCGTCCGGCGCATGGACCGGCGCATTTTCGACGAGGAGGAGTACGACCGCGCCTTGCTGTGGGTTCGCGAGCGGTGCAAAGAGGGCCAGGAACTGAACGATCGGCCCCGCACCCGCGACGAGAAGGACCTCGACTGGGAGCGCTCGGTGATGATGGCCCTGATCGCTCGGGACCTGATGGTGGGCAACCCCCGATTGGCCGACAAGGGCTACAAGGAAGAGGCGCGCGGTCACAACGCCCTCGCGGGCGGATTCCAAGGGCAACGCCAGTGGACCGACCACCTGCCCAACGGCGACTTTCTGGAGGCCATTCTGTGCTCCTCGTTCGATTGGAACGGCATCCGCCAGCCTTATGTGGTCGCCACCGAGAACGACGCGATGAACGGGGCTTCCATGTTGTTCGGCCACCTACTGACTGGCGGCGCCCAACTCTTCTCCGACGTCCGCACCTATTGGAGTCCCGAGGCTGTTCAACGCGTGACGGGCTGGGCTCCGAATGGTTTGGCATCCGAAGGATTCTTGCACTTGATCAACTCGGGGCCTTCGGCGCTCGATTGGTCGGGCGAGCAAACCCGCAACGGCCAACCTGCGGTGAAGCCGTGGTGGGAGGTCGCCGGACAAGAAGCCGACGCGTGTTTGGATGCGACGCTTTGGTGCCCTTCGATCCTCGAGTACTTCCCGGGGGGCGGCTGGTCCACGGACTTCACCACGCGTGGCGGCATGCCCGTCACCATGTTCCGGTTGAACCTGGTGGACCCGCTTGGGCCGGTGTTGCAGATCGCGGAGGGGTGGACGGTGGACCTGCCCGAGCACGTACACGACGTGTTGGACGCGCGGACGAACCCCACGTGGCCGACGACTTGGTTCGTTCCCCGAACGACCGGTGCGGGGCCCTTCCGCGACGTGTACACCGTGATGAACCACTGGGGCGCCAACCACGGCGCGATCGCTTACGGGCACCTCGGCGCGGACCTGATCACGATGGCCTCGATGCTGCGCATCCCCGTGGACATGCACAACGTGGACGAGGGCAACGTGTTTCGCCCGGCCTCGTGGGCGCGGTTTGGTGCGATGGAGTTGCAGGACGCCGATTACCGCGCCTGCGCGGCCTACGGGCCGCTGTATGGATAGGAACACTCGACTCCCTGAGGACCCGACGGAGCGGGTCCCTCCAGACGAAGCACCATGGAGGGGCAGGCTCCGTCATGCCCCTAAACAGAGCCTTTGTCCTTTAGTCTTGCGTCTTCCGTCCAAGCAACGGTACGGCCACCCGAACGGCGAGACCGAGGAGGAATCCAAAGCGCTGTACGCGGGCCGATGGGCGGCGGTGGGCCAGTCGGACGTCGCGATCGGCTGCACCTCGATGTCGAGTCCGCAAGCCCGCACCGCACGCTCGGCGAACGCGTGCCAGGTGAGCGCCTCTGGCCCGGCCGCATGATAGAGCCCCGGCGCGGCGTTCTGGGCAGCCATCTCGATCAACAAGCGAGCCAAATCCGGCGCGTAGGTCGGCGTGCCAACCTGATCGGCAACCACGCGGAGCGGTCTGCCCGCGCGCGCTGCCCGAACGATCGCCCCCGGAAATCCGCCGCCCCGCTCGGGGCCGAACAACCACGACGTTCGTACCACGTTGCCTCCCGATCCCAACACGGGTCCCTCGCCCTCCAGCTTCGATTCGCCGTAGACCGAAAGGGGATGGGTGGGGTCGCCCGGTCGGTAGGGCACCGATGCAGTGCCGTCGAAGACGAAGTCGGTCGAGACATGAACCAGCCGGGTGCCCGCTTGCAGACACGCCGCCGCGAGGTAGGCCGGACCGAGCGCATTCAGCGCCAGCGCCTCGTCTCGTTCGGTTTCCGCACGATCCACCGCCGTGTACGCCGCGCAGTTGATGCAGGCGTCGAACTTCGACTCCGCGACCGCAATCTGGGCGACGGAGACGGGGTCGGTCAGGTCGAACTCGCCGCGAGAGGGAGCCCAATGCTCCCAGCCGCGCGAAATCGCCTCGCGAACGACCTCGCAGCCCAGCATGCCCGAGCCACCGACGACGCAGACCCTCACGACTTGGTCTGGGCCCGCGCCTCGCGCGCCGTCTGCTTCAGTTCGTTCCAAGGGAACCGCCGCTCGCCGGGGTAGGGCTTGCCCGGTGCACCCGCGCCCATGATGTAGGCCCTGCGGGGGATGTCGCTGTGGTTCGGACCGGCGTAGTGGAGCGTGCGATTGTGGTGGAACGTCGCTCCGCCGGCGGGCAGCGGACATGCTACGGCTCCCGAAACATCGGCGCCCTCGACCTCCAGTCCGTGGATGCGCGGATCGTGGTTGATCGAATGGTGGGGAAGGACTTCCATGCGATGCGAGCCGGGGACAAACCAGAGGCACCCGTTCTCAAGCGTCGCTGGCTGGAAGGGCACCCAAATGCTCAACGAGTTGTACAGCCACTTGGGATCCCAGTACGCCTCGTCCTGGTGCCAAGGCGTCTCCGCACCGTGGAAGGGGGGCTTGAAGATCGCATGGTCTCCGCCGACGCCGGCTTCGGGGCCCAGCAACTGCTTGACCATCGCGTCGGCGTTGATCCGGAGCTGCGTGTCGAGCAATTCGGGCGCGTACTGCGACGGGCCCAGAATCTGCGGCAGCGAGGCCTCTTTGCCCTCCTCGTCGGTCCCCGCAAGGTCGAACTGGTCGCCCTTCTCGCGTCCGGCACGGCTGGCGAAGAGACGGTCGTACACGTCGCACAGCCGCTCCACTTCCTCGGGCGTGGTGATCGCGGGAATGGACAGGTAGCCGTGTTCGTGGTAGAAGGCGATCTGGTCGTCGGTGAGCAAAATGGTGGGCTCGCGTTGCGCCATGGCAGCTTCATTCTACGCCCGCCAAAGGACTCCTTGGAGCAGGAGTCGAAGGGCGGATCGCGAAGTTGTGGCACGATGCCCCGCGCACTTTCCCTCGGCTTGGATTTCGGGACCAGCAGCGTGCGATGCCTGGTGGTGGACGCCGCCAACGGCGACGAACTCGGCACGGCCGTCGTCGGGTACGCCCACGGCGACGATGGCGTCCTGTATGGCGACGACCCCCTGCTCGCGCGCCAACATCCCGGCGATTGGTTTGATTCGGCGACCGAAGCGATTGTCTCGGCTCTGCGAGGGATCGGCGGCGAAGCAGGGGCCATCGTGGGCATCGGCGTGGACACCACGGGCTCGACCCCGGTGCCCGTGGACGCCCGTTGCCGACCGCTAGCGCTCGATCCACGATTCGCGGACGACCTGGCGGCGATGGCTTGGCTCTGGAAGGACCACACCTCTCACTCGGAAGCCGAAGAGATCACGGAGTTGGCCAAGACGATGGGCCGACCGTTCCTCGCCAAGTGCGGCGGCACCTATTCCAGCGAGTGGTTCTGGAGCAAGATCCTGCACTGCGCGCGCACCGCTCCGCACGTCTTCGACGCGGCGGCCAGTTGGGTCGAGTGCGCCGACCTGATCCCGGCTTGGCTGACCGGACAGAGCGACCCTGGGACCATCTCGCGAAGCATCTGCGCCGCCGGTCACAAGGCGATGTTCCACACGGCATGGGGTGGTCTGCCCGACGCGGAGTTCCTCGCGGCACTCGATCCGAGGCTGGCCGACTTGCGCGGGCGACTTTATTCGGGTGCCGAACCATCCGACCGAATCGCGGGCCACCTGCGGGCCGATCTGGCCGGCGAACTGGGGCTTCCGGCGGGGATTCCGGTGGCCGTTGGGGCGTTTGACGCGCACATGGGCGCGGTGGGCAGCGGCATCCGGCCCGGAACGCTGGTCAAGATCATGGGCACGAGCACGTGCGACCTCATGGTCGGCCCCGACGACGGCACCATCCCCGACATCGAGGGCGTTTGCGGCATCGTGCCAGGGTCCATCCTGCCCGATATGCTCGGAATCGAGGCGGGCCAAAGCGCCGTGGGCGACCTCTTCGAATGGGTGGCTGAGCAACTGGCCGCCGGCGCCGACCACGCCACCCTGAACGAGCGGGCAGCGGAACTGCGTCCCGGCGAATCGGGCCTGCTGATGCTCGATTGGAACAACGGCAACCGCACCGTTCTGGTGGACCCGAGGCTCACGGGGCTCCTGGTCGGTCAGACGCTGAAGACCACCCCGGTCGAGATCTATCGGGCCGCCATCGAGGCCACGGCTTTCGGGGCCAGGCGCATCATCCAGCAGATTCGAGACGCCGGAGTCGAAGTGCGCGAGATCGTCACCGGGGGCGGCATTGCGGAGCGGAGTCCGCTGACCATGCAAATCTATGCGGACGTCTGCAACATGCCGATCCGGATCAGCCGCAGCCCGCAAACGTGTGCGCTCGGCGCGGCGATCTTCGGCTCCGTGGTGGGTGGGACGCACCAAGATGTGGCCGCTGCGGTCAACGCCATGACGGGGTTCAAGGACGTCGTCTATCGGCCGAACGCCCGGGCCGTCGCCGTCTACCAGTCGCTCTACGAACTGTACGAAACGCTCCACGACGCCTTCGGCGACACGGGTCGCCATCCGCCGTTGGACGGCGTGATGAAGCGTTTCATGGCGATTCGCGAGGAGGCGGCCAGCGCATGAACCGCGAACTCCGCGAGACCGTCTGCAGGACCAACCGAGCCCTGCTGTCAAGCGGTCTGGTCACGATGCACTCGGGCAACGTGAGCGGGGTAGACCGCGAGTCGGGCACGGTCTACATCAAGCCCAGCGGCGTGGATTACGAAAGTTTGGTTCCCGAACAAATTGTGGCCGTTGATCTCGCCAGCGGCGAGCCGCGCGAAGGGCAACTCAAGCCAAGCGTGGACCTGCCGCACCACCTGTACCTGTACCGTCACATGGAGGACGTCGGCGCGGTGGTCCACACGCACAGCAACTACGCCACCGCCTTTGCGGCCCTGCACCGGCCGATTCCACTGGTGCTCACGGCCATCGCCGACGAGTTTGGCGGCGAGATTCCTTGCGCCCCCTACATCGACAATCAGGGCGACCACATCGGTCAGGCGATCGTCCGCTGGCGAGGGCGAGGGCCGTCCATTCTGCTGGGCAACCACGGGGTGTTCGCTTGGGGCGAGACGGTTCATGCCGCCCTCAAGGCCGCGATCATGACCGAGGATGTGGCCAAGACGGTCCATCTGGCCCTGCAACTGGGCCAACCGTTGCCGATTCCGCCGGACGAGGCCGAGAAGTGGCACTCCCGCTACCTGACCACCTACGGCCAGCGGGACCTGTAGATCACCAGTCGTCGCGCTTGCTCTCGCTGGGGCGGGTGACCGTCCGGCGCTGCAGCACGCGGGTGAATTGGTCGATGCTGAAGCGGATGCCGAAGCTCGACTCGCTGGGGAACTGGCGGTAGCGGACGAACGGCTCCAAGCATCCCACCTTGAGCGCGAGGATGTACTCCTTGTCAATCATGCGCATCGTGCCGCCGTCCCACTTCACCAGGTAGCTGGCCGTCAGGGGTCCGATGTTGGCGTCCGCCCGGGCGTGCAAGGAACGGCGCATCGGCAGCGCGTCGAAGTCGAACAGCGGTCGTCCA
Organism: Chthonomonas sp. UBA2387; assembly: GCA_002343445.1. Taxonomy (GTDB): domain Bacteria; phylum Armatimonadota; class Fimbriimonadia; order Fimbriimonadales; family Fimbriimonadaceae; genus UBA2387. The sequence goes on along the minus strand of DDSP01000035.1, from coordinate 7,192 downwards.
CCCTCCACCCCGACCGTGTAGCCGACCGCAAATCGGTAGTTGGGCTGCTCGTAGACCGCTGTCGTCTGGAGCCGCGCCCAAGCGTGCTTCGTGCCCCCTCCGAGGAACCCCATCGCATCGAGGCCGACCAAGGTCTTGATCGGGCCGAGGTCGGGCCCGCGATGGGCGGCGTTGACCCAAACGAGGCCTCGCAGATGGGCGGGCGCCTCGCCATCGGCGATCTGGTGCAGGCGAACCTGAGCCTGATAGCCTCCTCGACCGAGGGGGCCGCCGCGCTCGTAGGCGAACTCGATGGGCTTCTTGATGCGCAGCGATTCGGCGCGGCCGCGAGCGCTTTGGTTGCCGTAGCTGCCGATGCTCCAGCTCTCGCGTTTGGCCCGGTGCTCCAAGACCTCCTCTTTGGGGGTTTGGACGTCTATGTTGTCCATGTAGCGGCGGTTGAACCACTCGTTGAGTTCGGAGCGCGGCGCGACCAGGCCGCGCGCCTCGTCGGCCCCGATGCTGCTCTTGACCAGCGTGATGCCGTAGCCCGGTGGTTGGCGCGGATAGGTGGCGTAGGCCGCTGAAATGGACGTGGATTCGTTGAGGAGGATGCCGCTGAACCACGAGACGCCGAGGCCCTGGCCCTTGCGGTGGTTGATCATGGGCAGGCGCAATCCGAGCACGCGTTTGTCCAGAGAGAAGCTTGTGCCGGGGCCTTTGCCCAGGTACTTGCCGAAGACCTCGAGGCCGGTTCCGGTCGTTCGTCCGCCTTTGCCGGGCGTCAGCCGCACTTCGGGGATGCGGATGGCGTACAGGGGCTTTTCTCGCCCGCATGTGCTCGCCCGCACGCCCCTCAGAACCCAGCGTTCCGTCCCAATGTCCACCTCTTGCGCCGTCATGAAGAGGTTGGCGATCTCCGCCCGCACGCCGCGTGCGAAGCCGGTCCGATTCCCCCAATGGAAGGCGAGATCGGAGGCCTGCAACTTGCCATCGGGGTCGTCGATGCGCACGGCTCCCTCGGCGAACCCCCGCTTGCCGCCGCGCAGCACGGCCAACCGGTCGGCCCGGAGCGTGGTCACGCCGTAGATCGCCGTCACGCCCCCCGAGAACTGCATCAGGGTGTCTGGCTCCTCGGATGCACCGTTGGCGAACAAGCCGGGGCGAATCAGCCGGTCCACTTGGATGGCCTCCATCTTCGTCCACTGGACGGTCAGGTCCGGGGCGACTTGGCTGGTTTGGACCTGCTCGGCCACGGTTGCCGGGCGCGACTCCTCGAGGGCGTGCTCGAGTCGCTCGATGGGGGGCAACAGCGTGGGGATCGGAAGCATGGATCGGGCACCGAGAGTGTACAACGTGGCGTCGCCGCGCTCAGAGAATGCCGCTGCGGAGCAGGTCCTTGAGCATCAGCAGACCGACGAGGGTTCCTTCTTCTACGACGGGCAACTCGCCGACCTTCTTCGGAAGGTTTTGGAACACTTCGAGCGCCTCGATCGCCATCAGGTCGGGCCCGACCGACGTCGGTTCGCGCACCATGATCGCCTCGGCAGGCATGTCGAGCGGCCGGGAAGCGACCACGTGCCGCCGCACGTCGCCATCGCTGACAAAGCCCAGCAACGCTCCCGAGCCGTCCACGACGCAGGCCGCGCCCGCGCCTGCGTTGGTGATCGCCCGCATCGTGTCCAGAATGGTTGAATCGGGTTGGACGGTGGCGAGGTCGGCCCCTTGCCGCATCACGTCGCGTACGCGCAACAGCAGCCGCTTGCCCAAAGCACCGCTGGGATGAAACCGGGCGAAGTCCTCGGGCCCGAAGCCTCGGCTCTCCATGACGGCCACGGCCAACGCGTCGCTCAGTGCCAGCATCACCGTGGTGCTGGTCGTGGGCGCGAGGTTGTTGGGGCACGCCTCTTCGGTCACAGGCACGAGCAGGACGCGATCTGCCATGCGGCCGACGCTGCTGTTCGCTCGACCCGTCATGAGCATGGTGCGCGCCCCAATGGCTTGGAGCGCCGGGATCAAGCGCACCAGGTCGTCGCTCTCGCCGCTGAACGAGTACATCAGCACGATGTCGTCGGCCGTTGCCATGCCGGCATCTCCATGCAGGGCTTCGGCGGCGTGCATGAACAGGCTCGGCGTGCCCGTGCTGGCGAACGTTCCCGCCGTCTTGCGCGCGATGTGACCGGATTTGCCCAATCCGCACGTGATGACGCGTCCCCGGCAAGCCAGAATCTCGTCCACGGCCTCGGCATAGGAGGCATCGAGCCGCCCGGCCAAGTCGGCGACGGCGTTGGCTTCATGGTGCAAGACGCGCCGCAGCGTGTCCAGATGGTTCACGGTCCGAGTCTACCGCTCGCCCAGAATGGTCTTCCCGAACAGGGAGGCCACCCACTCGACCGCAGTGGTCGCGGTTTCGTTGCTGCGGTCGCGCGTCGGGTTGGTTTCCACCACGTCGAGGCCGACCAAGCGGTAGGGGCATCCTGGCGCGGCGAGCGATTCGTGCAGCAATTCGGCCAGCAGATGGGCTTCGCGGTAGGACAGCCCGCCGCGTACGGCCGTCCCCGTCCCGGGTGCGAGGACGGGGTCCATGACGTCCACGTCGAAACTCACCCACAGCGCCTCGGCGCCCGACTCGCGCATCCAGCGATCGAACTTGGCCACCGTTTCGCTCACCCCATAGCGGTCCACATCGTGCATCGTGAGCGGCAGACACCCCTTGCTGGCCCGAATGTGCGCTCGTTCGCCCATGTCCACGTCCCGCAAACCGTACCAAGCCGTGTGGCTGGGCGCGAGTCGCTCGGCCGGGACGACGGATTCGAGCAGTTCGGCCCAGTCGTCCGCGCCACGTCCCTCTTGAACCTGGAAGCCCACCAGCGCAGCGAGCGACATGCCGTGAAGGTTGAGGCTGGGCGAGGTGGCCGGGGTGTTGTAGTCGGCATGGGCGTCGATCCACAGCACGGCCAACTTCCCGCCGAAACACTGGATGGCACCCGAGACCGAGCCGATGGAGATGGAGTGGTCGCCCCCGAGAACCAAGGGCACGTCGCCCGATTGGATCGCTTCGGACACCTTCTCCCGCAGACGGCGGGCCACTTCGACGCCTTCGCGAAAAAAGAGAATCCCGGAGCCGGCCTCGGCGGATGGGGGCAAGGGAAGGTCGCCGTCGTCGCAGACGGCCAACCGCATGCCGCGCAGGGCGTCTTCCAGACCCGCGATGCGCAGGGCGCCAGGACCCAGACGGCTGCCCGCCATGCGTCCGCACTTGTCAAAGGGCGCACCGAGGATTCGGATCATCTCGGCGACATTGTGACGGATCGGGGCTCCTTCCGTCCGGAGCCCCGACTGCGTCTTACTTGCCTTCGCCTTCGCCGCTGCCCATCGCCCCGTTGTTGGGGTTGGCGGCCGACCACTCTTCGATGGTCTTGGCCTCCGCCCCTTTCTTCAGGTCTGCGTCGGGCTGCGTCTGCTCCTTCGTCAGGTCCCGCGGGGCGGAGGCGCACCCCGCAAGGACCATGACGCAAGCGATCACCAAGGCATTCAGAAGTCTCCGGGGCATCACTACTCCGGCGACCACACCGTGTCCACGGTAAACGGATAGTTGACGAAGTTCTGGCACGAGATCGAGCCCAGGCTGAACCGGCTGCCGTCCAGCATTTCGCCGGGGTTGGCGCAGTAGGCCAAGCGATTCTTCTCGCTGGCTGGTACGTAAACGTAGCCGACGCCAGGAGTCAGTCCACCTCGGTACTGCACCGTGCTGGCATGGCCGTCCGCGTAACCCATCGTGAACTTTCCACCCCATCGGAACGAGCTCTGCCTGGTCGCAGCGCTTACCGGGAACGTGTCAAGGATCCACGCCTTGCCGCCCGCACTGTTCGGGTACATGCCGATCGTCGGTCGGGGCGTGTCGTACGTGTCGCCGAACACGAAGAGGTTGGAAGGATTGTCGAAGGACGTCAGGCCTCGGCCCGCCTGGTAGGTGCCACCGCCAGGGATGTCCACAACCGGTCCGAGGACGCCACCACCCGCGTAGATTTGGGGGCCCCAGTTGTAGCCCCATCCGAGGCAGCGACCCGTCGGGTTCAGATCATAGATGCGCCGCGCCCAAGACGTGTTCTGGATGTCGGCTTGACTGTGGTAGTAGCAGCCCGTCTCGGTGCGCTCGCTGCTGAAGAACATGTCCACGCTCTTCACATAGGGCTGCATGACGACCCAGAAGTCGGTGCGGTGGATGCCTTGTGGACCGCCGCTCGAGACGTTGACCGCTGTGTCGTCGTAGTCGTTGGCATAGATCTGCCAGGCGACGGCGATCTGCTTGACTTGAGAGAGAGCATTCGACTTCTTCGCACTCTGCTTCGCCTGTGCGTACACAGGGAAGAGCATGGCGGCGAGGATCGCGATGATCGCGATGACNNGACGAGGAGTTCGATGAGCGTGAACGCGCGCTTGAGCATAGTGTCCTTCCTAACTGGAGGTCGTGATGATTGTGCCCAAGCACGCGTTAAGTCGTTGTAAAGATACACGCTTCTTTACAACGATGCGAAAGTCTTAACTCGACTTCCAGCCCGTCGTCACGTACTCGCACTCGTACTCGCCGTTCTCGTAGAGGTTCACCAGAGCATAGCCGGGTTCGCACTCCTGATAGTTGCCGTTCCACCAACCGCCGCACACCGCTCCGTTGCAGAAATACGTCGTGCCCAAATAGTCCACTCGGTCCACCAAGTGGATGTGCCCGCTGATGGCCAGCTTCACGTTGCCTGCCTTGTGGAACATCTTGACGATTTTGCGCGCGTCGATGTGCATCCATGCGCCGGGCACCTTCCAGTCGCCGTCCTTCTCGTTGTCGCCATCGAGGTAGGCGCATGCGGCGAGGATCGGGATGTGCGAAACGACGATCACAGGCTTACCCTTGGCTTCCGCGATTTCGGCGACCAGCCACTCGTACTGTTCGTCGTCGAGCCGGGCCACATAGTCTTCGCCTCGCGGGAACGTCGAATCCAGCACGATGAAGCGCCACCCCGCTCGGTCGAACGCGCGATAGGGCTTCGCCAGGCCAAGGGCATCGCACGCCCACTTCTTGCCGCGCTCGGGCTCGCGCCCCTCGCCCGGCCAGTGCCACACGTCGTGGTTGCCGATGCAGTGCTCGACGGGAAGCGACACGTGGTTCTTGATCACTCGCTGGAAGATGTCCCATTGGGTTTTGGTGCGCACGCGGTCGGCGCGGAACGCGTCCATGATCAGGTCGCCGCCCGTCACGATCAAGTCCGGCTTATCCGACAGATTCTGGACGTGCTCCAGCGTGTGGACCATGCCCTCCTCGGCCCGCTTTTCGGGTTGGACATGGATGTCCGTCAAGTGAGCGAACCGCAGCACGCGCTTCCCTTTGGGCTGAGCGGTCGTCGCGGCGGCAGATGGGACGAGTGCGGTCATTCCGGCAGCGGCTGCTCCAGCGATCACGTGGCGGCGGGTAAGGGCCATGCGGCGATGGTACACCGCCAGCCGCGCCGACAGTCCAGCGTTCGCTTCAACCTTAACCGAGCGTTCAACGAGCGGGTAGGGGACGGATGCGGATGTTGCGGAACGCGACCGGGCCGTGGTTGCCCTGGAACATCAGCGGGCCCATCGCCTTCTCTTTGCCGTCCACGCCGCCGGGCGTCTGGCTCATCATCTCCACGTTCTCGTGGATCACGCCGCCGTTCAGTTCCACTCGGATGAACTTGGCGTTTTCGACCTTCTTCCCGCCGGCATCGAACCTGGGCGCCTGGAATCGGATGTCCACCGTGTTCCACTCGCCCGGCGCTTTGTACTTGGGGCTTTTGGGCGGCTGCGCCCCGTAGAGCGCACCCATGTCGCCGGGGCCGGGGTTGGCATCCTTGCCGAAGCTGTCCAAGACCTGCACTTCGTACTCGCCTTGAACGTAGATGCCGCTGTTCGAGCCCTGCGGCACCATCACTTCGAGCGTGATCCACTGGTCCCCGTAAACGGCCTTCGAGTAAAAGTCGCGCGACTGGCCGTGTTGGACGATGTCGTTGACCATCGCGTCCCCGCGACCGAGCACGAACTTGCGCTTGTTCTCGGGGTCGAGCGACGGCCCTCCGACTTTCCACGCGTTTGCGGGCCCGGAGTTCTCCTTGGCGATCCAGCCGTCCAAGTCGCGCCCGTTGAATGGGCGTTCGGGACCAGCGGCGGTCTGGGACGTGACGAGCAATGCGAGCGCGAGGAGAGAGGTCACGGTTCTCAGTTTAGACGCGCGACCCCGTCTTCCTGCACGCGCATCATCTCATCGCGGGGTCGCCCGTTCCGTTCCACCATCCGTTGTCTGGCTGGATGCCGCCCTTGCTGTCCATGCGCGCCAAGGGCATCACCGCGGCATGGCCATCGCAGAAGGCGATGGTCACGCCCCGGCCGGCGACCCATTCGGCGGGCGTGGACCGGCAGCCCGTGGGACCCGATCCGCAATTCGAGCCCGTTTCGTAGTACCCCGAGGCGCGGCCGCTTCCCCTTTGGCTGGGCAGCGGCGGGTCGATGGTGTACTCGCCGCCCGCCAAGCGGCCATCGTCCAAGCGGACGCCGCGCGTGTCGCTGATGGCGACGGTCTCGGAGGGCCGCTCGATGGCCGAATCCGAAGCGCCAAACGGCAACCCTTGGGCGGGGACTTCGCGCGAGTTGCCCAGATACTGATAGTTGTAGCCATAGCCGCCGTACTTGCTGTCCAGATCGTGTGCCCACGCCTTGGTGAACATCTCGGGCGGCGCGAGCGGGCCGTTGAACATGTCCTCGCTCTTGACGTAGGCGTAGATCGCGTCCGCCCAGCGGGTTCGAGGGACCTGCGTCCCAGGCGAAGACATCATGGGGTAGCCCTCGTTGTCTTGGGCGTACATCTGCACGGCGACGGAGAGCTGCCGCAGGTTGCTCAGGTTGACCGCCCTCTTGGCCGAGACCTTGGCCTGGGCGTAGACGGGGANNATGACGACCAGCAGTTCGATGAGGGTGAAGGCGCGTTTCTGCATGCTGTCCTTGATTGAGGCCATCTTGCCGAGGGCACCGTTTGCTCGAAACGACGATCCGTGGTCAAAATTGACTTCTTTTGTCAAGATTGAGGCCTTCTACCTAGGTGTCCCTCTCTTAGTTTGGCAACCGAGTTCTGAAATGAGGAATGAGGAAGAAGGAAGATGGAGGGAAGATGGAATCTGGAGGGTCTGCGCCCCAAAAACGAGAC
>DDSP01000074.1:4482-74501 GCA_002343445.1 Chthonomonas sp. UBA2387 | reverse complement strand
TCGCGCATCGGCGCGGTGCAGCCCTCGAGGTAACTGACCTCGGCGCCTTCCTCGACGATGATCAGGGTGCGTTCGAACTGACCGGTGTCGCGCGCGTTGATGCGGAAGTAGGTGCTGAGTTCCATCGGGCAGCGGACGCCCTTGGGCACGTACACGAACGAGCCGTCGCTGAACACGGCGCAGTTGAGCGTGGCGAAGTAGTTGTCGCTGTACGGCACGACCGAACCGAGGTACTTCTGGACGAGTTCGGGGTGCGCGCGGATGGCCTCGCTCATCGAGCAGAAAATGACGCCAGCCTCGCGGAGCTTTGCCTTGAACGTCGTCGCGACCGAGACGCTGTCGAACACGGCGTCCACGGCCACGCCGGAGAGCATCTTCTGTTCTTCGAGGGGGATGCCGAGCTTCTCGTAGGTGCGCAGCAACTCGGGATCGACTTGGTCGAGGCTCTCAAGCTGTGGCTTCTGTTTGGGCGCGGAGTAGTAGGAGATCGCCTGAAAGTCCACCGGGGTGTACTCGACGTTGTGCCACTTGGGCTCCTTCATGGTGAGCCAGTGGCGGTACGCCTTGAGGCGCCATTCGAGCATCCACTCGGGCTCGCCCTTGATAGCGCTCAGGCGGCGGATGACGTCTTCGTTCAGGCCGGGTTCGAACGTCTCTTGCTCGATGTCGGTGACGAATCCCCATTGGTAATCGCGTTCGGCGACGCTTTCGAGCAGCTGCGTGTCTTGGTCGGATGCGACCGGTGTCGTGGTGGTTTCCATAGGTTCGTTCGGCCCAAGCCCTCCCGGCGAGTCGCCGGCTACGCCTGTCCGTCCTTGTTCTACGCCGCGAGGATACCGCGAATCTGCACTGTGGGGTCAGGATTGGAGTCGCCGCGCCGCGATGGCTCCGCCCACATAGACAAGAGATACGAGCGCGCAGAGGTAGAGGAACCAGTCGCCGACCACACGGTAGGGCGTCGGTCGCGATCGAAGGTCCACCTTGCGCACCACGACTTCCTCCGTCCCCACTCCCGCGAGGTGTTCTATGCGTCCGTACGCATCAACGAACACGCTGAAAGCCGTGCACTCGGCGCTCACCAGTGGCAGCCCGAGTTCAGCCGCGCGGAAAGGGTTGTAGGCGGTGTGCAAGCCCTGCACCGTGCCAAACGGTGCGCGCGGGTCTTGGGTCGGCAGGGCCAGAAGCACCGGGTCCAAGGATGCCGTCTCGCGCATGATCCGGGGGAAGCACGAGTCAAAGCAGACGTTCAGCCCGATCCGTCCGATGGGAGATTCGACCACGACGGGGGCGGCGCCCGCGAGGCGTCGAAACCGCTCGCCCGCAAACGGCTTGCGCTTGTAGTACCGGTCGCTTTCCCCCGAGGCGCTGAAGAGCGCTGCGGCGTTTCTGGGCAAGGGCTCGTGCGCGTCCTCGAACGTCGTCACGAAGGGTGGCTGCGAGTCGGCCTTGGCGAGGGCCACCAAAGCTTCGGTGTCGTCGCCCGCTGCGATTTCGAGCCCGCTCAGCTCGGGCCAGATCACGAGGTCGGCCCCGAGTTCGCCCGCTTTGCGATTGAGCGCCGTCAGTTGCTCGAGGTCGTTGGACTCCGTCTGGACGATGCCGACCATCGCCTCGCCCCGCGACACACCCTCGCCGACGATGAGGTTGACGCCGAGGCCCACCAAGACAAGGAGCAAGGCAACGGCAAACGGCGGCAGGAACGCGCGAGCGGAGCGGAGTTCGATGGCGTGCGCAACGCCGAGATTCGCAAGCCAGACCACATAGCTGCACACCCAAATGCCGCCGAAGGAGGCCATCCCGACGACCCACGGAACCTGAGACTGGGTCAACGCAAGGTGGGCCGGCAAGAGCGGCAGCAACCCCGCCTCGAAGGCGACCGCAAGCGCGGCCGCGGCGAGCGGGTACCAAGCAGTCCTGTTGCTCGTAACGCCCACGGTCACGCACGTCGCGCTCACGGCCAAGCCGAAAATGACGAAGCCGAGGTAGTTCCAGCGCGGGTTCCCATCCAGGATTGCGGGCGCGTACAGCAATCCCATGCGGCTGATCTGCGCGGCGGCGAGCACGGTCGCCATCGCTCCCGCAAACGACCACGCCACGCCGCGCCCCCTGGCCCACACCAAGGTGGGAACCAGGCAGAGGAAGCCGAGTGGCCAAACGCCTTTGGGCGGCAGCGAGGCGACGAGCAATACGGCCGACAGGCACGCTGCGACCGACCCCAAGAGGGCTGCCTTCAGCACACCTTGCAGACGCGCAGCCATGCGATCCAGTCTAACACCTCCCCGTTATGCGACGTGATGTAGACATGTCTCGTTCGATTCGAACTACTTCAAGGAGCTCGCGACGCCGAATTGGCTGACCTGCTCGATGCCATAGAGCTTTGCGAGCGTTGGCCATCAACCCCGGATCATTGGGACGCTGCGGCAGGCATCGCGCGAGAGTTGCGCAAGCGGGGGCGAAACATCCCCGTCAGCGACATCCTGATCGCGCTGTGTGCAATCACCAACAAGGCATCGTTGCTGGCCCGCGACAGACACTTCCGAATGATTCAGGAGGTCTTGAACGAACTAGAGTTGGCCAGTGCCTGAGCGCTGGCAGGCCGTTCCTAGCCCTACCAACTCCCGCCGCCGCCGCCGCCGAACCCGCCTCCGCTGAACCCGCCGCCAGAACTGAATCCCGAAGAGCCGCCCGAAGACCCGGACGAACGCGGGGGAGTCGTCGCCGCCGAACCCACCGAGCGACCGATGTCGTTCATGTCGCTGGCGAAGTCGTGCAGGTAGAAGTGGCCGTAATGACCCGAATGGTGGTACCAGGACGGCGGTTCCTTGACGATATCGTCAAACGCGCGCGACCACTCCGACACCAAGCCGAACGCGACGGCATGGGGCAAGTACTCCTCGAACATCAGGGCATCGGGCTGTTTCTTCTGCATCCAATCGAGCTCGTTCAGGCGGGCCCGGCGAATGAACTCCTCGAAGCCGCGCACGTTGCGGTGAGCGATGGCCCCCGCCTTGGTGCGCTTGGGCATCTGCATGGCGAACGGAATCGCAATGATCACGCCCAGAATCCCGCCGATGATCGAGGGCAGCAACTCGCCCGTGATGACCAGCGCCAAGAACCCGAGCACGCCGACGACCACGATCGAGCCGAAGACCCACCAACCGCGGACGGAATTGGGATTCTTCTTGTAGTAGCCGTGCGAGACCAGGGCGTTGTAGAGTGCGCCCTTCAACGTGTGGATGGAAGGGGCGACGTGCGTGCTGAGATCGGCAGACGTGACGAGGTCGCCGCACTTCTTGAGCGACGACAGCAGGTCGCGCTGGAACTCGTTGAGCGAGGCGTCGGCCTCCTTGCCGGTCAAGTGCATGTCCGCAGTCCGCTTCTTGAACACGAGCCCCTCTTCCTTGGGATGGAACGTGAGGTAGCCCTTGACGGCCAATTCGACCAGGCCCGCGACGATGTCCCGGGTGTCCACCTTTTCGTCGAGGATCGTGCCGCACTCGGGGCCGGTCAGGCCATCGGGCGGCTCGAACTGGACGGCCACAGGACCGGTTTGAGCGTCTCGCCCATGCCTCAGCCACATCAAGAACATCCCCAGGAACACCAGGATCGGGATGCCGAAGCCCATGTTCGCCTGGATGGTGCGCAGCACCACGGTGGTCCAACTCGGCCGCTGCACCGCGCCTTCGGGGAGCTGAAGCACCACGGTCAGGCCGTTGTAGGGGGGCAGAGGTGCCGCTCGGTTGCCGGTGAAATCGTTGTCCGAGAGCGTGATCTGAGTCGCGTCTTCCTCTCTCGCGCCGCTGCGGTTGTCGCGATCCACGTCGAGCGAATCGCGCGATCCATAGGCACCGGCGAACACGCGGGCGCGCAGGATGCCCTCTTTCTGCTCTTCGGGATAGACGACTCGGAACGATGCGGCTTGGATCGTCGTGTCCCACTCGGGGCCGATGACGTTCCAGTAGAGTTCGACAGCGCCTCCCTGCCCGGCCCACCCTTCGGGACGGTCGAACCAGTTGAGCGCGCCGACAGCCTTGTACTGGATGACGTAGGTCTTGCGGGTGCCAGGTTGAAGGAACACGTCGGCATCGCCCATCCGGACCCGTAGGTTCTCGCCCTCTCGCGTCACCTTGGTCGTGATGGGCTGGTCGTCTTCGTCGGTCACCGAGATGCCGGTGATCGCGACTCGGCGACGTCCACGCCACGAATCGGTAGGGTAGTCGACCGGGATCACGCGGAAGATGCCGCGCCGCTGCTCGTTGAACAGCACGTCGATGCGCTCCTCAACCTCCACGGTGTCGGTCTTCTGCATCGTGATCGTCACGTCGTACGACTCGATCACATAGGGCAATGCGGGAACGTCCTCGGCCTGAGCCCACGAGGCCGCGAGGCAACCCGCGAGCGCCGTCACCGTCAGGGTGAATCGGAGGAGGAACGCGATGGGCACAGACGCGCGGTTCATGTCGCGGTCATTATCGCAGAACCTGAGGGCTCCTCATTGGTCTAGTACAATGTCTCTCGGTCGCCTCCGTAGCTCAGCGGATAGAGCAACTGCCTTCTAAGCAGTGGGTCGTGGGTTCGAGTCCCGCCGGGGGCGCCAAGATTTCGAGGCCTCCATAGCCGGGCCGAACAACTCGTCTTGGATCGAGCGTCTCGCGACGACCCTGCTGATCCGGCCCGCGCCTCGGTTGGCGAAGGAAGCGTCTGCCTCCAGGGCATTGAGACTTCGACGCGGCCACTTCAACCGCGAAGGGAGCGTCGCCCCCCTCGTGAACCGTCAGATTGCCCTTGGTTTTCGGAACCGCCATTCGGCTATGTGTCCGAAGAGAACCGGTGGGGGGGCACGTCGCGACGGCCCCGTGGAAGATTGTCCATGAAAGTCCTCTCAAAACTCGTCGTAGCGCTGGTTGCTCAAGCAAGTTTGGCTTTGGCGGGCCCTGGCTGATTCCGTCTTGAGGGTCAGGTAGACCAGTCATGCGTCCCGTAGTCCGATTCGCAACATATGGCGAGCAAATTCGTTGACAAGGCGGGCCCGGAGTTCAGGGTGTTGAATCCAAAACCATATGTTGTCCAGCCCGCACACGGACTTATCGGTGACGGCCATACCATTCGTCTGTCCAGCGAACTGGATTGGTACCGAAGTGAGGTTCTCTAGCAACACCAGATGGTCGACTAAACCAAGCTCCTTCTCGGCGAGCAACGGAAAGAGCCCTGGCTGGTTGAAGGCTCCCGGATTCGTTCTCCTAGCCTTGTCCATGCCTTCTTTGAGGCGCTTTGCCTTGTCCGAGTTCAATCTCTGATTCTCAATGTGCCTCTCGACCGAAACGATCTGAACAACAACTACCCGATTGCTCTTATGCTGGAAGATGTCGCAATCCGGGGTCAATACGATTCCAGGTGATACAACCACCTTGTCAGCACGAGCGACCTCAGTCTCAAGCGGGGCGCCATCGAAAGATTTTACAGCCGCGGGCCTGCCAGTCTCATTCTGAATGCCCAAGCGTGTATCGCCGATCGGCGTGACTGAGAACGGCACACGGCGTAGCACCGTGCCCATCCGCAATTCAGTTTGGTCAACCTTCTGATATGGCTTGTTGGTTGCTACCCAGTCTGCCATTCATTCTCCCTGTTCGTCTTCGAAAACTCTCTTGAAGGGAACGGAAGATCGGGCAAACACATCATCGAACACTTCGTCGATAAAGTCCTGTCCGACTGGCTCCGTGGACACCTTAAAACTGAACCGGGTCATCTCCTCGTCGAACTCAACACGCGGTTGGGTGAGCGCGGGCTCAAGGATGAGGGTGCCAGAAATGAGAACGGTCGACTCCGATGCCGAGGATGTATCCGGCGCATACCAAGCCGAAGGCGCCTTCTGCTGATTAAGCAGTTTGACGATGTCCGAATTCGGGTCTCTCGGTTGATACAAGTCTGATGTCAACATTTATGACTTCCTTCCCCAAAACCTGTGAGCCACTGGCGATGTAAGTTCCGTGAAGCCTTTGACAACATCGGCGCTTGCTGTTCCCAGCCAGCTACTAATCTCGTCGAAATTGCCCGAATCCAGTGAGCCACGGTTCACCAGTTGAAGAACGAGTACCTTCGACTTATCGTACGCTCTCAGTGCCGCCTTGACTTCGACGTTCATGTAATGTCCCGCTGAGACAAATGGGGTTCCATCCTGGCTCCCCTTGAAAGTAAGTACAGACGAAACGCCCTCGATGGAGCCAGCATTGCGGGGTGCCACGCTCCAGTCCACAAAGACGTTAGAGAGGTCGCTGAATGAGTTCCAAAGCTCGCCCTCAGGGATGTGGTTCACGTAGGTAACCTCGCCTGCTTTGACTTGAAGCTCCTCCCCTCGCTCGCCTGCAAACTTCATGAGACAGTCGAGGGCAAAGGCAAACTGATCAAGGACGTGCCCGTAACGAGGATAAGCTGACTCATCGGAAGTCCGACGCCAGTTGACGTGAAGTCGGTCATCCTGCACTTGAATCAACGTTGATTCATCCTCCGAAACGAACCATACACGTCTTATGGGCGGAAGTTCAATCAGACCAAGCTCAATTTCTACGGATGTTGAAGCTGGCAAGGGCGGCAGCGGAGGTTTGTCCTCCGACTTTGGGAACCGGTCTCGCACGAGCGACCAAAACTCTCCGGCTGCGGTTGCTCCCCAGCAGTTGAGGCTCTGAAATCCAATGCCCACGGCAACCTCGTGAACTGGCGGGCGCTCGTAGCTTGGCAGATTCTGGGCTCGCTCAACGGACATTCAAACCTTCACTCACACCAACGACGGTGCCTTGACAGGCGGTTCCGACCTGAGTCGGTTGACTCAGTTTACCTCTTGAGCCCGAAACTTGCCGCCAGAATCTGCCTGCGGTTCGTGCGGGCCCGCGCTCTAAGCCACGTTCACACAGGCGCGGTCACAGGCTCGAACATGTCCCACCCACACTCAGTCGGTTCCACTCCGACACAGTTCATCACTTCGGGGCATCGATGCGTGGCTTTCAGGCGATTGCCGCGAACTCGGGGATCCACGGCTCGAAACGACGCCACCGTTCCACCGAGGTCGTGTAGATGGGTTGGCGCACCTGCCACAGGCTGGGCGTCCGCACGGCCCGCGCGTTGGCCTCGTGGCGGAGACAGGCGTCGTCCCACTCCAGGCCGCAGAAGTCCACGATCCGCCGCAGCCACCCTTCGCGATCGGCCACCAGTTCCTCGTAGGTCACCTCCAACAGCCGATCGGCGGGGATCGCCTGCCGCCAATGGTCCATCAATGCCAGGTACTCGCGGTAGGCGAACACGATGTTCTCGCGGTCGTGGGCGAACACGGGTGGACGCTGGTAAGCCGTGGTGTACACCGACAGGCAGTTGTCCGCCGGATTGCGGCGCACATGGACGATGCGGGCATTGGGAAGTGCCGAGTGGATAGCGCCGAGCATCGCGTAGTTGTGCGGCAGTTTGTCCGTCACCCGCTTGGCCGTTGGCGCGAATCGGTCCAGTTCGCTCAGGTACTCGCCGGCGAGCTCGCCAAGGGAGTCCGCGCCGCCGATGCGGGCTTCGTTCTTGTGCCAGAACGGCAGTTCGCCCGCCCCGGCTACCTCGGGGTGGCTGGAAAGCATCTGCTCAAGCAGCGACGTGCCGGAGCGGATCATCCCTACGATCAGAATGGGCAGAACCGACTCGTTCGCCCCACGCGAGAGGGATCGCATGTGGTCGGCGTTGAACGTTCGCCGCGTCTGCTCGAAGCCGGCTGCATAGGCGTCGCGATCCCAGGGCTTGCGGCTCAACCACACCTCGTGGGCGCAGCGGTTGCCCTCGTCGTAACCGCGCATGGCCGTCTCGAAGTCGCCCCTGTCCTCGGCGGCCTTGGCCAGTGCGTAGTGCATGTAGCCGCGATCGCGCATCGGGATGGTCGGGTCGGCGGCGAGATCGCGCAGGCGCTCCAGCATCGGGGCGTCGCCGTCGTCGGCCTTCTTGGCCCGGAACAGATTGTAGTAGGCGAACCCGTGGCGCGGATTGAGTTCGATGCTTCTGAGCAGTGCCTCACGCGCCTCTGAAAAGCGGCCCTGCTCCTGAAACCAGAACCCGAGCGAAGCATGGGCGACGGCGTTCTCGGCGTCGTATCGGACGGCTCGCACCAGATGCCTCTCGGCATCGTTCCCCCGGCCATCCTCGGAGAGGGCGAGCGCCTTGAGCAAATGGGCGTTGGAGTTGTACGACTGAAGGGCCAAAGCATGGTCGGCGGCCACGATGGCTTCATCGAATCTGCCGTGGGCGAGCCGCATACGCCCAAGGTTGATCCACGCATCGAGCGAACGCGGGGCCATCCGGACGACGCACTCCCAGACCGTCGCAGAGTCGAACTCCCGGCCCGAATCGCGCAGGGCGGCGGCCAGATTCTGGTGGCCTGGCACCGACCCGGGATCGACGGCGACGACCCGCTCGAAGCACAAGACCGCCTCCTGATAGCGGCCCGTTTCGGCGAGCAGCAGCCCAAAGTGCATCCAAAGGTCGGGGTCATCGGGATGTCGCTCGACCAACGACGACGCCATCTCGAGCCCGGATTCCACGAGGCCCGTGGAGACGAGCACGCGGGTCAGTGCGATCGTTGCCTCAAGGTGATCGGGGGCGAGTTCAAGGGCGCGTCTCAGCGCCTCCTCGGCTGTCGGTACATCGCCCTGGGCGGCGAGCGCAATCCCGCGCACCACGTGCGCCGTGGGGTCGTCAGGTGCCAAGGCAACAGCCTCTTGGCTGAGGCGCACGGCATCCTCCGGCCGACCAGCGGCCAGCGCCGCTTGAGCCGACCGCAACAGACCAGGAAGATTTGCGTTCATGCGGGTGTCCTCTGGCGGTTTACCCGCCAGAGGACTGCGATGCTAGCGCTGGCCCCCGCCTGGGACTGCAGCGTCGCTGCGCATCTTGGCGATGCGCTCGCGCTCTTCGTCGGTCATTCGGCTGTTGCGCGATTCGTTGATCTCCGAGCCGCTCACCACCGGGTCGTTGGGACCCGGGTCGGTGTTGCAACCCGCGAGGCCGACGAGAGCCACGCCGCCAAGAACGAGGAAAACTAGTCCCCGGACCATGGCTTGCCCCAGAACGTCCAGAGGTTGCGCGCGTCCATCTGGGCGCAGAACTCGGCGAACGTGTTCGCCTCGGTCTGGCCGGGATTGTCCTCGTAGTACTTGACGAACTTGTCGTTGCCGAACTTGGCCGCGTGCCCGTCGGCATAGGCGCCGAGGAACCGCGTGCCGTACTGCTTGCGCGCGTCGAACACGAGTTGGTACCACGAGAACGTGTTGGCATATCGGTCAGCCGTCGGCCAGGCCGCTTGCACAGCCAAGAAGCGCATCCACGACCAGTTCGAGATCGAGCCGTAGCGGGTCGGCGTGATGGCGAGCCGCTTGGTCGGATCCTCGAAGGCGGTCATGCTGCGCGACGAGGAGCCTGCCCCGCCTCCCGCGCCGGTGCAGGCGTTGGTCGCCGTCGTGGTGCGGGAGTAGCCGTCCGTGTTCATCGAGAACGTCGTGATCCAGGCCCAGGTGTACGTGTAGTACGGGTCCTGGTACAGCATGTCGTAGTCCGAGATCTCGCCGATCGTCTTGTCGAAATAGATCGGCTTGCTCTTGACGTAGGGGAAGATCTTGCCCACCCACGTGTTGTTGTAGTGGTACTGGTTGGGGTCCACGGCCGGGTTCTCGGCCCATCCATACTCGGGAGCGATCATGTCGTCGTAGTCCGAGGCATAGATGTGGAGGCCCAGGGCCATTTGTTTCAGCCCGGAGAGCGACGTGCTCACCTTGGCGGCGGATTTGGCCTGAGCGTAGACGGGGAACAGCATGGCGGCGAGGNNGATCGCGATCACGACGAGCAGCTCAATGAGCGTGAAAGCGCGCCGGCGGTTCTGCATCAGATACCAGTATAAGGGCACTTTGTTAAGGTTGGGCACCCAAAATGCGCAACTTCACGGCGTCCGCCAACGTTCTCGCTGCCGCCTGCGGTTCGGTCGCCGAGGTGTCGAGCCTCACGTCCGGACTCATCGGAGCCTCGTAAGGAGCCGAGACGCCGGTGAACTCGGGAATCTCGCCTCGCCTCGCCCGGGCGTATAGCCCTTTGACATCGCGCGCTTCGGCCACGTCGATCGGACAATCCACGAACACCTCGAACCAAGCTTCGCCGACGATCTCCGCGGCGAGTTCGCGCTGCGACCGCATCGGGCTGATCAGCGAGCAAATCACGACCACCCCTTGGCTGGCGAGCAAACGGGCGACCTCTGCGGTGCGGCGGATGTTCTCGGTCCGGTCGCTCTCCGAAAAGCCCAGGTCTCGATTCAGACCTGCCCGTAATGCGTCGCCATCGAGTTGCACCACCGGCAGACCTGCCGCGCGCAGCCGAGCCGTTGTCAGGTCCGAGAGGGTGGACTTCCCCGCACCGCTCAGCCCGGTCATCCAGACGCAGAGCCCTCGTTCGGAGCGTGCCTCAGGCTCCAAAGCGGGAACGCGCAACACGACACCCGCCGCCATGACTTCGCCCGATTCCACCGAAAGGAGTTCGAACGAGCCTGTCGTGCGATCCGATCGGTACACGTCGAGGCAGAGAGGATCGGCCAACCGCAAACGCACCTTGCTCACGTCGTTGAGTTCCAGCGACTCGGTCGCCTCGCGATGGAGCGTGTCCGGTGCCACACGGTACGCGATTTCGTCGATGTTGCCCAGAGCCGACGCCGTCCCGCTCAGCAGACGGTAGGGGGCGCGAAGGCGCGCGGGATCCTCTGACATCCACACCACCATCGCCTCGGCCGAGTGGGCCACGGTCGCGGGATTCTTGGGCCGCACGAGGATCGCTCCGCGCCCCACGTCCAGATCGTCGGCCAGGACCACGATGGCCGGATCGCCCACGGCACACGATTCCACAGGCCCGTCCGGTGAGAGGATCTCGACCACCGACGTCGTCTCTCCGGTCGGCAGCACCTGAACCGCCTCGCCAACCCGGATGGCGCCCGAACACGCCTCGCCCATCAGCCCGCGCAGTCCGGGTCCGGGCCGAACGACGCCCTGAACCGGGAATCGGAAGAAGAACGGCTTGGCGGCCGGCTCCAAGTCGTCCAACGTCTGGAGCACGCTCGGGCCATGGAACCAAGGCATCGTCCCGCGATAGGACACGATGCCCTCGCCTTCGACGGCCGAAACGGGCAGGAACCGCAAGTCGCCGAACTCCATGCCGTGGACGCCTGCACGAAACTCCTCGGCACGGGCCTCAAACACCTCGCGGGAGTAGCCGACCAAGTCCATCTTGTTGACGGCGACCAGGACGTGCGGTACGGCCAGCAGCGAAGCGATGAACGCGTGCAGGTAGGTCTGACGCGTCGGGCCGCGTTCGGCGTCGAGCAACAGGATGACCGCTTCTGCGGTCGAGGCGCCCGTGAACATGTTGCGCGTATAACGCGCATGGCCCGGGGTGTCTGCCAGCAGGTAGCGGCGTCTAGCCGTGGCGAACGTGCGGTAGGCCACGTCGATCGTGATCTTCTGTTCGCGTTCGGCGCGCAAGCCGTCGGTGAGAAGCGCCAGGTTGGTCTGCTCTTCTCCCGTGGCGCGGCTCGCTCGGACGAGGGCTTCCCAATGGTCTTCGAAGATCGCGTTCGATTCGGCCAACAGCCTACCGATGAACGTGCTCTTGCCATCGTCAACGCTCCCAGCCGTGGCGACTCGGAACAAGGGTCGCGGGTCCATCAGAAGTACCCCTGCCGCTTCCGGTCTTCCATGGCGGCTTCGGAACGCAGGTCGTCGAGCCGCGTGCTGCGTTCGGATCGCGAGAAACTTCTGACCTCGGCGAGGATGTCTTGCACCGTGGCCGCTTCGCTCAGGATCGCGCCGGTGCAGGTGGCGTCGCCGACCGTGCGAAATCGGACTCGCCGAACGACTTTCGCTTCGTCTTCGCCGATGTGGACGAATGGCGTGATCGCCACAACGGCGCTGCCCCGCTCGACGACGGGCCGTTCGTGGGCGAAGTAGAGCCCCGGCACGTCCAAGCCGCGCCAATGGATGTACTCCCAGACGTCCGCCTCGGTCCAGTTGTTGAGCGGGAAGACGCGGAAGTGCTCGCCATGACGTTTGTGTCCGTTGAGCATCCTCCAAACCTCCGGTCGCTGGCCGCGGGGCTCCCATCGTCCGTGGGCGTCGCGGTGGGAGAAGAAGCGCTCCTTGGCCCGTGCGCGCTCTTCGTCGCGCCTCGCCCCGCCGATGACGGCATCCAAGCGGAGTTCGTGGATCGCGTCCATTAGCGTGACCGATTGGAGGGCGTTGCGGCTTGGGAAGGGGCCGGGTTCCTCCTGCGCTCGCCCGGCCGCGATGCTGTCCTCGACGCGCCGAACGACCAGTTCGTAGCCTGTGCGCGCGGCGAACGCGTCCCGAAAGTCGAGCGTCTCCGGGAAGTTGTGGCCGGTGTCGATGTGAAGCAGGGAGAAAGGTGGTGACGCTGGAGCAAACGCTCGCTGGGCCAGACTGGCCACGACGATCGAGTCCTTGCCGCCCGAGAAGAGGATCGCCACACGGTCGAACTGCGCCGCGGACTCGCGCAACACGTAGATCGCCTCGGATTCCAGATCGAGCAATGCCGGCCTCAACGCCATGGGATGATGATACGGCCTGAACGTTAAGAGCGGCTCGACGCCCATGTTGCGGCAGCCGATCCGATATGATTCTCAGCATGCATGCGCGCGCGCTCGCACTCGCCTCGTTGGCGTTGGTTCTCGGCTGTGGGGGAAGCGAGCCGAGCCCTCTTTCCAAGGTCGTCGGCCAGCCAAGAGCCAGCGCCATCACGACCGTTCAAGAGGCCCTCAAGGCCGATTCCAAGTTGGCCAAAGCCGCGACCTATATCCAGGTCTGGGGCGACCCTGTAGCCTGCTTCCAGATCAACAGCGACGAGACCACGATGAAGCAGAGTGGGTTCGCCACCCCCGAGGAGTTCCTGGCCGCGTGCGGCGTGAACACCGCTGCGGGCAACCGAGTGCCTGCATCGGACACGCGCTCTCCGGACACACGCTACTACTTGATCCCCAAGGATGGGCCCGGGGCGAGCGTCGAAATCCGAATGCACAACTCGCCCAAAGATGGGCAGAAGAAGCTTTGGTGGCTGTCGGTCATCCAAGGCGACATTGTTCGGCTGATCCAGCCCCACGGCACATCAGCGTTCGAACCGAATCTGAAGTCTATTCGCGAACTCCTCGACTCGAGCCCACGGAAAGCCCTGGCCACCGTCGGAAGCCTGCAGAAGTTCGTCTCCAGCGCCAATCTGGGCGTGAAACACTTCAGTGGGGTGGAGTACCGCGCCGAGGCCGACACCCCCAAGGGGATTGGGTTGGCTCTTGTATGGATGGACGCCAAGGGCGAACTTCAGATGGACCGTCCCAGCCCGATGCACGTCGAGGCGCGCGTACCCAAGGCCGACGCTCCGTCCCTGGCAAAAGCGGCGAACGGGCTCGGCTTCGAGGGCAAACTCACCTTGGGCAAACCTGGCGAGTGGTCAGCATTTGCCCCATTGGAGGGCGCGACCAACGCGGACGGGCTCCAGGTGGAGGCGTTCGTGGGCGACTCGGACTACGTTTTCAAGGTGACCAAGGCGTAGAGCCAGCATCGGCTCTCGTCTATGGGTGCCTCTCCCAGTCCATCGGATAGACTGACGCCGACCGTGCCACCGAACGAACCGAAAGACGAACGAACCTGGCAGATGGAACGCGCGAGCACCCGCGCGATGTGGAACGCGCGGAGCGTCTGGCACGCGAGCAGATGACGCCCTAACGAGCGCGTCGCCATAGTCTTGGAACTGGTGAGGCGCTACTATGACCCTTCCGACCGAACTTGAGAGAGGTCTTCGAATCGTTGATCTCAAACGACGCTGAACGCAGTCACCGACACACCCGAAAAATGGTGGAATCAGGGGTCTGGTGCGCGGGAAGAGACTCGAACTCTTACGCTTTGTGGGCACTACCACCTCAAGGTAGCGTGTCTACCAATTCCACCACCCGCGCGTAGCCAATCAGGATACCACAGTCCCACCGGTCAAGAGGGCCAACGTGGGACGGTCCCTTGGACCGTCGCGTGCGCCCGCGCGCGGTGCTAAGATCAGTCCATGCCTGTACCCGATTCACCGACCTTCGCCAAGATGCTCGACGCGTGCCTGAGCGGCCACTACGCCTTGGCCTCGATCAACGTGGCTTCGGTCTCGCAGGCCAACGCAGCCTTGGCCGCGTTCGCCGAGGCGAAGGCCGACGGCATCATCCAGCTCAGCACGGGCGGGGCGGAGTTCGTCAGCGGCCCGGCCAAGGACATGGCCCTGGGCGCGCAGATCATCGCCGAGCACGTCCACCATGTCGCCGCGCGGTTGCCCGTCTATGTGGCCCTCACCACCGACCACTGCGTGCCCAAGAAGCTCGACCAATTCGTCCGGCCGCTGATCGCCGAGACCCGCCGCCGCCGCCAGCAGGGCCTTCCGAACCTCTACAACGGCCATATGTTCGACGGCTCGGAGCTGCCGATCAAGGAGAACATGGCCATCGCCAAGGAACTGCTCCGCGAGTGCGCCGAACTCGACCTGTTCCTCGAAGTCGAGATCGGCGTCGTGGGCGGCGAAGAGGACGGCATCGACAACACAGGCGCGGCCAAGGAGAAGCTCTACACGTCGCCCGAGGACATGGTGTACGTCCACGACCAACTCGGCGATGTCGGCCCCTACATGTGCGCGGCCACGTTCGGCAACGTCCACGGTGTGTACAAACCCGGAAACGTCAAGCTGTCGCCCAAGATCCTGCGCGACGGTCAGGATGCCGTGGTCGCCAAGTTCGGAGAGTCGGCCCGGATGCGCCTGGTCTTCCACGGAGGCAGTGGCAGCGAACTCGCCGACATCCACGAGACGCTCGATTACGGCGTGGTCAAGATGAACGTGGACACCGACTGCCAATACGCGTTCACGCGGGCCATCGCAGACCACGTGTTCAAGCACTACGACGGCGTGCTGCGCGTGGACGGCGAGATGGGCGACAAGAAGGTGTACGACCCCCGCAGCTACTTCAAGAAGGCCGAGGCCAACATGAAGACGCGCGTGCTGCAAGCGGTCGAAGAATTGAAGAGCACCGGAAAGACCTTGTACGCGGGGTGATCCGCCTATGAACAACTATCTCACCGAACTCGTGGGCCGCGAAGTGATGCTGTGGAGCGTCACAGGCCAAGGCGAACACCGAGACGACGGCGTGTTCGAGGGGTGCGACGGCGCATTCGTGAAGCTGAGGAAGAACGAAGTGACCCTCTACTTCCCGATCTACGTCGTCCGCCTGATCCGCCCCAAGGCCGATTAGCCGCGCGCGAGAGTTCCCCATTGCCACGGCGCTTTGAAGACGCCGAGGCGCTGGGAAAGTGTGTGCCGCTCGCGCGAATCACTCGGAAATCAACAGGCTGAAATCGCCCGCGGCCATCAGGGCGTCGCTCACGGCCTGCAAGAGCGACAGGCGAGCATCGCGAACGCCCTCATCGTCCACCATCACCATCGTGCTTTCGAAGAAGGCGTTGATCGGACTTTCGAGTTCCAAAAGGTGCTGGGCCACCGTTTCGGGTTCGCGCGAGAGGCGAGCCAATTCGGCGACACGCGGCGACACGCGGCGACACGCTTCTGCCAACGCCACGCCTTCCGTCGACTGCAGGTGCCGGTCCACCCCGCCATCGGCGACCCAGGCGGTCGCCGGGATATCCACGCCCTTCTTGGCGGCGGCGCGCACGATGTTGAGCGGGCGCGTTGCCGTCTGGATGAACGCGGGGCGGGCTTGGAGCACGGTGAGCGTCTCGATGCGATGCCTGACGCGGCGTGGCGCCAAGGTCTCTTTGACCGAGTCGGACCGAACCGCTGCGGCCAACACGTCGTGCGGCACGTCGCCCAACAACGCCCCGTAGCGCGCGGCGAACAACTGGGCCAATTCGTTCACCGATTCGGCCCGGCGGCACGGCGCGTTCATGTTCGCGAAGTCGAACAGCCCCTTGTAGCTTCGAACGGCGTCCCACGTCCACGCGGCATGGATCAGCAGGGTGGCCGCGCGTCGCAGTCCGAACGGGTCGCTGGTGCCCGAAGGGGCCAAGCCGACACCCAGGTAGCCCGCCAACTTGTCGAGCTGGTCGGCGATGATCAGCCGCAGGGCTGTTCGTCCGCCGGGAGTGGCCGGATCAATGCCCTCGGAAACGTCGTACTGGTGGGCGATGGCGAAGCACACGGCCTCGGGCATCCCCTCGCGCCGCGCATACTCGCCGCCAATGACGCCCTGTAGCGAAGCCAACTCGCTGACCAGACCCGTGCTGAGGTCGGCTTTGGCGTACAGGCCCGCCAACCGCGCCCATTCGGTCTCTTGGGCGTCGGCCCCGGTTTCGCTGGCGACGGCGCGGGCCAGTTCGCTCAGGCGGTTGGCGCGTTCGCGCACGGTCCCGAGCTTCTCGTGAAACACGATGCCGCTGGTTTTGTTAAGGAATTCGTCCAGAGACTTTCTCTTATCTTCCTCGAAGAAGAACTTGGCGTCGTTGAAGCGCGCGCCCAGAACCCAAGCGTTGCCCTGGCGGACGACGGACTCCTCGCCTCCGTTGCGGATCGAAACGAAGTGGTTGGTGAGGCGTCCATCCGCGCCCCGAACGGGAAAGAAGCGCTCGTGTTTGGCCATGGCAGTAACCAGCACAGGCTCGGGCAACTCCAGATATCCTTCGGCAAACTCGCCTTGAGTCGGCATGGGCCACTCGGTAAGGTAGACGTTCTCGTCCACTAAGGCGTCGGTCAGGTCGGGCGTCCCTCCCGCGACGGCCACCGAGCCCTCGCGAATCAGCCGCTCGCGAACGTCGGCATCGGGTTCGACTTGGCGAGACCGCAATCCTTCCAACAATGCGTCCAGCGTGGTCGCCTCAAACGGGTCGGGGTGGTTGAATCGGTGCCCCCGACTGCAAAGCCCCGACTTGACGGATTCGATTTCGAACGGGACGACGGCGCCCCCAAAAGCGGCCAGCATCCAGCGGATGGGCCGAGCGAAGCGCATGCGCGAGCGCCCCCAACGCATCGCTTTGTCGAATTGCAGCGCTCGCACCGCATCCGGCAGCAGCCCCGTCAGCAAGTCGGCCACGGGCTGGCCGGGGATGCGCTTGGTCACCCACACGTAGCCATCGCGCGGGGTCACCTCGTCCACCGAGACGCCCGCACCCCGACAGAAGCCCTCGAGCGCCTTGGTGGGAACGCCGTTGGCATCGAATGCGGCGGCGAGTCCAGGCCCGCGCCGCTCTTCGGTCCGGTCGGGCTGGCGCTCGGCGACATCCTTGACCGNNCCGAGACGATCAGGCGGCGCGGCGTGCCATAGCGGACGCTGACGCCATGCGGAATGCCGGCTGCGTCCAGCCGAGCCACGATCTCCTGTTCGAGCTGCTGCGCCGAGCGGCGCACGAACGACGCGGGCAACTCTTCGCAGCCAAGTTCAAACAGCAGATCGGGCATGGGTCTCCGAGTTTACCAGCGGGGCTCGGGCCTCACGAGAACAGTCGGCGACGCTCGACGATCTTGGCCAGCTTGTCCCGGAGTTCCTCCGCTGCGGCTTGTTCCCGAGCCACGATCTCGGGCTTGGCGCGTTGGATGAAGTCGGGATTCGATAGCCTGGCGTCGAGTTTGGCGAGGTCGGCTACGGCTTTCTCTTCCTCTTTGGACAGACGTGCCAGTTCCTTGTCGCGATCGACGAGCCCTTCGACGGGCAGGTGGAAGTCTACACCGGCTACGGTCGTCGAGACGGCAGGACCAGGGGGTCGCCCCGGGGTCAGCGATTCGAACCAGGATTGCGACTGAACGACGTGCTCGCCTCCCGTGAGATCGCCTTCGTAGAACACCTCGGGCAACGTCTTCATCGGGGCGATGCCGAGTTCCGCTCTCAGCGCACGCAAGGCGCGGGTGACTTCGAGATAGCGGTCGAAGCGAGCTTCCGCAGCGTCGTCCTTCAGGTCGGCATCGAGAACCGGCCACTCGGCGGCCATGAGGAACGGTGCCTTGTTCGACAACGGCAGATGCTGATACAGCTCTTCGGTGAGGTGCGGCATCACGGGATGCAGCATCTTCAGAACTGCGTCGAGGACATAGACGAGGATCGCACGTACAACGGGAGCCGTCGCTGGGTCGGCGAGGCGAGGCTTGGAGATCTCGATGTACCAGTCGCAGAACTCGCTCCAAAAGAACCGGTGAAGCGTCGTCGCAGCCTCGGCCATCTCGTAGCGGTCGTAGGCATCGCGCACCGTGGATTCGACGGCGACGAGGCGACTCAGGAGCCATTTGTCGGCCTGATCCTCGGGCCCCGCGATGTGTCCTCGCGAAACCAACGCCCACCGCACCTGCTCTTTGTAGTCCACATCGTCAACGAGATTCAGAGCTATCTCGTTGACGAGCGAACGCGGAATCTTTGAGTACCCGAAACCGAGCAGAAAAACCTCTTCTCTTACGACCTCTGGACGGTCGTCCATCATGTTGGGTGCGAAGGTGCGGACTTTCGTCTCATTGATCGGCACGTCGCCTAGGTTCATCAGCACGAAGCGCGTGGCATTCCAGAGCTTGTTGCAGAAGTTCCGGGCGTCCTCGGTTCGCCGATCCGAGTAGCGGATGTCTTGGTTGTAACCCGCTTGGCTGAGCAGGGTGAAGCGCAGGGCATCGGCTCCCTTGGATTCGATGACGCCCATGGGGTCCACGCCCGTGCCGAGGCTCTTGCTCATCCGCCGACCGTCTTCGGTCAGCACGGTGGCGTGGATATACACGTCCTGGAACGGGATGTCGCCCTTGAACGCCATGCCCATCATGATCATGCGGGCCACCCACAGGTAGATGATGTTTCGGTCGGTGACCAGCGTCGTCGTGGGATAGAACCGCTTGAGGTCGTCGGTGTCTTCCGGCCAGCCGAGGGTGGCAAAGGGCCACAGGCCGCTGGAGAACCAGGTGTCGAGCACGTCGGCATCCTGGCTGACGATCTTCGCGCCCGCCTTGGCTTCGGCCTCCTCCCACGAAAGGGCTGCTACGTAGCGTCCATCCTCGGTGGTGTAGACGGGGATGCGGTGCCCCCACCAAAGCTGCCGCCCGATGCACCAGTCGCGGATGTTCTCCATCCAATCGAGGTACACGTCCCGGTACCGTTCGGGGAAGAAGCGGATTCGCCCATCACGCACGGCTTCGATGGCGGGCTTGGCCAGTTCGGATTGGCGGGCGAACCACTGCTCCGAGAGCAACGGTTCGATGACTTCGCCGCTGCGCTCGCTCACGAGGATCGGGATGTCGTGGTCGTCCACTTTGACCAGATAGCCCTGCTCTTCGAGGTCCTGCACGATACGAGCCCGCGCCGCCATGCGGTCCAGCCCCTCGTACGCGCCGCCGACCGCTGTGATCTTGGCGTCTTCGCCGATCGCGACGGGCATCTCGAGCTTGTGCCGCACACCGACTTCAAAGTCGTTGGCGTCGTGAGCAGGTGTGATCTTGACCGCGCCGGTACCGAACTCGGGGTCGGGGTACATGTCGGCTATCAGGGGTACCACGCGTCCCACCAGCGGCACGACGAGGTTCTTGCCCACGAGCGCGGCATACCGCGCGTCGCTGGGGTGTACGGCCACAGCCACGTCGGCGAGCATGGTTTCGGGCCTCGTCGTTGCTATCGTCACGTAGCCGGAACCATCTTCGAACGGATAGCGGATGTGATAGAGCTTGCCCCGGATGTTGCGCCGCTCGACCTCGATGTCCGACACGCTGGTTCTGAGGGCAGGGTCCCAGTTGACCACCCGCTTCCCGCGATAGATCAGACCCTGATCGAACCAATCCACGAAGACCTTGAGCACGGCCTTGGCGTAGGCGCCGTCCAGCGTGAACCGGCTGCGCGACCAATCGAACGCGCACCCCAGCGAGCGGAACTGGTGCAGGATCGTGTCGCCGCTCTCTTTGCGCCACTCCCAGACACGCTCGACGAACTTCTCGCGCCCCATCTGCGCGGGCGAAAGACCCTCCTTTTTCAGTTGCTTCGTCACGACGCCCTGCGTCGCGATGCCGGCGTGGTCTTGGCCCGGCAAGATGAGGACGTTGAACCCTCGCAGCCGCTTGTAGCGGCCCAGCAGGTCTTGGATGGGGTAGCAGAGGGCATGGCCCATGTGCAGCGAACCCGTGATGTTGGGCGGCGGGATCGTGACGCTGAAGATCGGCTTGCCCGCTTCGGGCTGCGGCTGAAAGAGACCGGCTTCTTCCCAAGCCTGATACCACTTCGATTCGACGAGGGAGGCGTCGTAACGGGGCGAGAGTTCTGACTGTTGCATCGTGCTTTCCTGTCGCGAAAGACGACGCAATGGTACCCGCGAGGCGCCGGAGGGCCTATAATGTTCCACATGAAAACTCCCGGTGTAACAACACTCGGCGATTGGGAGCGTGGCGTACTCCTCGGAATCCTCATGAGCGACGGCAGCTTCGGGGGCGACGGTCGGCAACCGCATTGCATCGTCAAGGCCCACGTGCGGCGGGAGGGCTTGCTCCGCTGGATGGTGGAACGGGTTTCCGGCGCGAAGCTCTACGGGCCCTACTTGCACGGGGAGCGTCACTACCTGCAGGTCATGGTGCGTGGCGAGGCCCTTCGCGACCTGCTCGCGAACTTGGACCTGAAGTCGTGGCAAGCGGTGGACCCCTCTTCGTTCGCGCGCGTTCAGGACATGATGGACCGCTACCGGATGACCCTGGACAACGGCTAGTCGAGCCAGGCGTTGAGGATCAGGGCGATGGTCGGCGCGGCCGCGAGCACCGAATCGATGCGGTCGAGGATGCCGCCGTGCCCAGGCAGGAGCGAGCCGCTGTCTTTTCGTCCGGCCGTGCGCTTCACCCAGCTCTCGAACAGGTCGCCCGCCTGCCCCAATGTGCCGCACACCAGGCCGCACCACAGCGAGGGCACCGTCGGGAAACCAATGGCTTGGCCGATGGCCCAACTTGCCACGAGGCATCCGATCAGGTTCGCGATCGCGCCTTCCCACGTCTTCTTGGGCGAGATGTTCGCCGCCAGCTTGTGGCGACCGATGCGCTTCCCCACTAGATAGGCCAGCACATCGCCGATCCAGATGGGCACGCACGCCATCAGGACGGGCGTCGTGGGATACCAAACGGGGTCGTGGGGCACCTTCACCCCGTGGAGAGCCACCACGCTCGCCAAAGGCGCGGTGAGCCAAAGACCGATCGGTAGGTGTCCGGAGCGGCGCTTGCGCACCCAAACGGCGGTGGCGGCGATGCCCACCGCGAACAGCACCTGCTGGATGACGAGGAACCACTGGAGCTCCCATCGGGGGAAGCGTGCCGACACCAGCAGCCATCCGGCCAACAACGCGAACGCGGGAAGACCCCACAAAAACACCCAGACGGGCTTGTCGTCCACCATGCGCCCCAGTTCGCGCGCGCCGACAGCGGCCACCGCCACGCACAACGCGAACAGCGGCCAAGGGCTGGCTAAGAACAGCGCCAACAAGACCGGGGGCAACAAATACGCCAGAGTGCGGACGCGCTGCTTCAGACCGTCGATCCCTCCGAGACGCCGGCGTGCCGATCCAGCCAGACGATCAATTCCACGCGGTTCCGCAACCCACGCTGTTTCATCATCCTGCTGACGACGTTTTTCACGGTCTGTTCCTGCAGGCCGAGTTCCGAGGCGATCTCGCTGTTCTTATACCCGCGCCGGATCAGCGCCGCGATGTCGGCCTGCCGATCGGTGAGCCGCGAGGCCGGGTCGTAGACCGCACGGCTTTCGGCCACAGCCATGGGCCGGATCGCCGAGCGCACGGCTTGGACCAGTTTTTCGGGTGGCGACGACCGGGCGACGACCGCCTCGGTTCCCGGCTTGCGGCGCGTTGCGGTCTTGGCGAGCAACACCACGGGCACGCCGCCGGGGGCCAGTCTGAGTTCTTCCTCGACCACCAGCAACGCGGCGGCGACGGGCCACTCCTCGGCGGGGACGGGGCTGGCCGCGATGCCGGCCACTCGCAACAGGCTGGCCACGGCGGCGGAATAGAGAGCGTCGCGACAAACGACGGCGACTTCGGTGGAGGCGGACGAGTAGGGCCGCACCTCAGTCTTTCAGCAAGGCGCCGATCTTGCGCTTGACGCGCTGGAGCGCGTTGTCGATGGACTTCGTGTGGCAGTTGAGTTCCAGGCTCATCTCGCGGTAGGACATGCCGTCCATGTAGCAGCGCAGGACGTGGTTCTCCAAGTCGCTCAGCACGTGCTTGACCACCTCGTGCAGGTTCTGGGGCAGCTTCTGCTCCATCAAGGCGGCTTCGGGGTTCTCGACGTACTGATCGGGAACCAGGTCGATCAGCGACCCATCGGTGGGTTCGCCCGTGATGGACCGGTTGAGCGAAACGTAGGCGTTGAGCGGAACGTGCTTTTGGCGCGTGGCGGTCTTGACGGCTGTGATGATCTGGCGCGTCACGCACAGTTCGGCGAAGGGACGGAACTTGCTCAGCCGGTCGCTCCGGAAATCGCGGATGGCCTTGAACAGGCCGATCATGCCTTCCTGGATCACGTCCTCTCGGTCCGCGCCCATCAGGAAGTACGCCTTGGCCTTGCTTTCGACCAGAGACCGGTACCGGCCGATCAGGAATTCCGCCGCCGTGGCGTCGCCCGCCTTGGCGCGTGAGACGACCTCCTCGTCCTTCATATAGTCGTAGCTACACAGATGCGCGCTGTCGCCTAGTCCCGCCAATGTTCGGGGAATCCTCCTGTCGCAACGTTGCGAAGCCGGAATCGTCTGGAGTGCAGAAGAGTGGCGTCGTGAACCTAGTCTATGGGATACGCCGAGACCTTGTCAATCCAAACGGCGATTTTCTGTCCCAATTTCTGTCATGCCGCTCCGACCATGCGTCGGACGACTTCGGCGACGCTCGCGCGGACCGCGTCCTCGTCGCAGACCCCCGCGCCGTAGAACTTGACGGGCTCTTCCCACTGCATCCCGCAGAACGCAGCCGTCCGCTCGTACGGGCGCAGGAACTCGGCCACGGTGTAGCGGCGGTTGCCCTCCGGCCCGTACTCCTCGACGACTGCCCCTACCGAGACGACGTTCAGCCACACCTTGCCTTCCAGAGCGCAACGGTCGCCATAGGCCCAGCCGAACTGCAGGACCTCGTCGATCCAGCGCTTCATCAGCCACGGGGCGGCGTACCAGTGCAAGGGGTGAAGGAACACCAGTCGGTCGAAGGCCTCGGCGAACGCTTGTTCTGCGGGCACGTCGATCCGGCCATCGGGATAGAGGGCGTACAGGTCGCGGACCACACACCCCGCTTCGAGGGCGGCGTCCGCCCATGGGCGGCACACGCGCGACGCGCGCAACTTGGGGTGAAACGCTTGGACCAGCGTCCGCATGACCCAAGATAGCCGATCCGACGGCTATTGGGTGACGAAGCTGGTGAAGTAGACCTTGAGGACGGGACCTTCGTCGGCGTCCCAACCCTCTTCGTTCTCGGGCTTGGCGACCTTCTGCTCGCCGTGACTCGGCTCCTCGGCGTCCTCGTCCTTCTTCTTCTTTTTCTTCTTCGCGTCGTGTCCGGCGTGGAGGCTGTGGTTGACCTTCGCCGCGATCTCCCACTTCAACTTCTGCTTGCCATCCAACGACCGTACGTCTTCGAGCGACTTGGACGAGAGCACCATGAGGATGGCGTCTTGAATGACGGGCATGTCGCTGTCGAGGTGTTTGGCGTCGAACGTGGCGTCGAAGTGAAGCGCCACAGCTGCGCGCAGATAGGTTCGCCCGTCTGCCAGGTTGACGAGAAACTCGCCGATGGGAGCGCTGTCGCCCATTTTGATCTCGGGCTCTTCTTCGGCCGCCGCAGACCCCCCGCTGCCCTTCATGCCAAAGTAGCCGCCCGCGCCGAGCACGAGGACCAGAGCCGCGATGATGGGCAGTTTGCCGCCTTTCTTCTTTTCGGTTTCCGACATCTTCCGCTTTGAATCATCAGCACGTCGCCCCCGAATCCTCACGGGGATTCTGATGGTTCGCGGAGACTATCAAGCGGTCTGGGGCTTGGCGAGGACCCTTTCGATCTGATCGAGCTAGTGGGTGATCAACAAGCGAAACGACTACGTCTTGGGTTCGCGGAACCACACGAGCAGCACCGCCGTCGCCAAGACCGTCACGACGGCGGGGACGGCGAACAACAGGGCCCAGTCCATGCGCTGGGCGATCTCGACGCCTCCCACCCGCAGCGGCGGGTCCAGTGGAGTCGCCACGACCGTGGACACTCCGCCCGCAAGATACGCCCCGACGAAGCGACCGATGCCGACCAGCGAAAGGGTCACCAACGCCTGCGCCGAAGCCCGGATCGTGGGTGGGGCGATCGCGTTCACATAGAGCGATGCCACGGCGAACACGAACGTGAAGCACACCCCGTGCACGGCCAGGCCGACCACGGCCGCCGCCATGGTGTTGCCCGAGGCGAAGCACCCGAAACGGATGATCCACGCGGCAAACCCCACGACCAAAGCCCGCTTGATGCCCAGCTTGGGCAACATCCAGCCCAATGCGCCCATGACGAACAATTCCGAGATCGGGGGCACCATCATCAGCAACGGCAGGTCGCCAGGAGACACCCCGACTCCGCCCAATTCGCGCGGCGCGCCCAAGAACGCGCTTCCGAAGATGTAGTAGAAGTCGAGTTGCGCCCCCAGCACGAGACACAGCACGAAGAAGAGGAGGAAGTTGCGGTCCCGGAAGAGCTGAGCCGCTTCGAGAAACGCTAGCGCTCCCCGCGCCGAACGGGTGGGCGGCGTGGGCGGCAGCGCGAGGGAGAACAGCGCCAGCGCCAAGCAAAACACGCCCGCCAAGTGGAACAGGTCGCCCGGCACGGGCCCACCGGCCGCCGCGCGCCAACCTGCCAGCGCCGCCAAAGCGATGAACCACCCGAACGTCCCGCCCACCCGAACCGCGCCGAACTCGCGGGCAGGATCTTTCAAGTGGGCAAACGCGATGGCGTTCGTAAGCGTGACGGTCGGGGCAAACAGGAACGAATAGCCCAGCATCAGCCAGAACACTTGCGCGCCGTCCCGGGCCTCGCCGAGAGCGAACAGGAACCCCGCGCCCACCAGACAAAGGCCCGCCTGGAGCTTTTCGGCGTTGACGATGCGGTCTGCGAGCTGCCCGAACAGAAGCGGCGAGACAATCGCGCCCAGCGGCAACAGGCTGAAAACCACGCCGCTGTAGGCGCCCGAGAATCCCAGTCCACCGGGAGGGGGGTCGGTGAAATACTTGCCCGCGACCGCCGCCCACGCCCCCCAGACGGCGTATTCCAGCAGCATCATCACGAACAGACGAAGCTTGAGGTGGCGCATGCGACGTGCCACGTTACCAGACGGGCAGGACCAGTTCTTCACGATTCCATCGTGCGGGTAGGGTATGCATCCCATTGTGAAACCGCACCGCGCGTTGCTCGCCGCGTTTTGGACCTTGGCCCTCTCGGCCCTGTGCGCCGCCGAGGATTTCGTCCTGACCGTCATCCACACCAACGACCTGCACGCGCGGATCGAACCCACCGCCCGCCGCGACCAGTCGTTCGGAGGCTACGCCCGGCAGGCCACGGTCATCCGAAAGCTCCGCGACGAGCACGCCAACTCCGTCCTGCTCAACGGGGGCGACACGTTCCAGGGGACGCTTTACTTCAACGTGTACGAAGGCCTGGCCGATCTGGCGTTCATGAACTACATCGGCTACGACGCCATGGCCGTGGGCAACCACGAGTTCGACAAGGGACCCGTCCCGCTGGAGCGGTTCGCGCGGCTGGCCAAATTCCCCGTTCTGGCATCCAACCTCGACCTGACCGGCGAGCCCGAGTTGGCCAAGGTCATTCGGCCGCACACCGTGCTGGATGTCGGGGGTCAGAAGGTCGGCGTCATCGGACTCCTGACGAACGACACCCAGAACATCTCGTCGCCGGGCGAAGGCGTCAAGTTCCTCGACCAAGTGGCCTCGGTGCGCCGCTCGATCGGCGAACTCGAAACGCAGGGCGTGAACAAGATCGTGCTGCTCACCCACATCGGCTACGCCGAGGACGTGGCCATTGCCAAGCGCATCCCGGAACTCGATGTGGTGGTCGGCGGACACTCGCACACGTTGCTGGGCGAAGCCGTCGAAGGGCTGCAGCCACCGGGCGGGCCCTACCCGACGCTGGTCGAAGGAGATGGCGGACACCGCACGCTGGTGGTCCAGGCGGGCGATTGGGGCCGCGTCGTGGGTCTGCTGCACGTCACGTTCGATGAAGCCGGACGGGTGAAAAGTTGGCAGGGCCAACCCATCGTCGTGGACAAGGACGTGCCCGAAGACCCCGTCGCGGCGGCCATGGCGCAAGCGTTCAAGAAGCCCATCGAGGCGAAGGCGAACGAGGTGGTTGGACATACCGAAACCGGACTGCCGCGCGACAACGGCCCGCAGGGCGAGAACCCCATGGGCAACGTCATCGCCGACGCCATGCTCGCAGCCACCGAGAAGGCGGGCGCCGTGCTGGCCACGATGAACGCGGGCGGCGTTCGCGCCCCCATCGACGCCGGCCCGATCACCTATGGTCACGCCATCACGGTCCAGCCGTTCGGCAACACACTCACCCTGCTCGACCTCTCTGGCGCGGAACTCAAGGCCGTGCTAGAGCACGGCTTGGCCAATGCGCCGGAATACTCGGGCGCGTTCCTGCACGTTTCCAAGAACGTCCGCATCGAATACGACCCGAAGCGGCCGGCTGGGGATCGCATCACCAAACTCACGGTCTCGGGCAAAGCCGTGGAACCCGCTGCGACGTACCGCATCTGCACGAACAGCTTCACCGCTGGGGGCGGCGACTTCCACGACGTGTTGAAGAACGCCAAGGGCTATCGGCTCGACACCGGGCTGCTCGATCTGGACGCTCTGCTGGACTACCTCAGGGCCAACAAGCCCACCAACCGCACGATTGAAGGACGAATCGTACGGGTCGGGGGCTGAGCCAGTCTACGGCGATCCCGTTCTGCCGAAGTTCGAACGCAGGATCAGGAAGTCGGCGATGCCGACCGAGCCGTCGCCGTTCAGGTCGGCAGCCACGTCGTAGAGGTAGCCCGAGGCCCCAAACGACTGCCTCAGTTGCAGGAAGTCGGCGACGTTGACGCTGTTGTTGCCATCCACGTCTCCATTGACCAGCGTGAACGCGACAGGATCGCCCGACCCGAGGTCGACGGACTTCTTGTCGGCGAGCCAGTTGGAGGCCTTGACCCAGACATCCACGACGCCGGACTGACTCGTCGAGATTTCGAACTCGCCTGCCGCATTGGGCTCGACGAGATGTCGCTCCAGCACGAAGCCGCCCGATCGAATCTCGACGGTGAGCGGGATGCGATCCTTCGGCAGGTTGGTGCTTTGGATCGTCGCAGTGAATCGGGGTGGGGCGGACAGAAACTCGGCGTGCGTTCGCCAGACACCGAGCTTGAAGATGAACTCGTACAAGCCCGGAACACCTTCGATCTCAAGGTCTGCAACGGCCAGGTAGCGCATATCGTCGCGTAACGCCATGGACAACAGCTGTCCGGGAGCGATGAACCGCTGGACGACGGCCCCGTCGCTGGCTCGGTAAAGGACCACTTCTCCCAAGTCGTCCGGCCCACTGGTGCCGCGCAGATACGTGGCGATCATGCGCCCGTCCGACGTCATGGCCATAGGGTGTTCCTGGTCTCCGGTGTAATCAGACATCGCCTCGCCGTTGATAGGCGGGAGCCAATGCGCGATGGGCGAACCTCCATCTCGCGTTCGCCAAACTCGAACGATGCCATCTCGGCCCACGCCATACACGAACTGCCCGTTGGGTGAAACGCGGTGCGCCTTGACCGGAACGCCTGCCTCGGAGGAGCAAACCTTGAGCACGCGCCCTTGGAAGATATCGTACAAGATCACGTTGCCAAGGCTCGTCGAAACCGAGAGCAACCCCGAATTCTGGATTTGGACGCCGGCCACCTCGCCGAACAGCGGACCCCAATGCAAGCGACGCACCTCGGATGGTCCGCTCGTATCGAAGACGCTTACACGGAAGGGTCCTTGTACGACTCCAACCGCCAAGTACTTGTTGTCGTCCGACACCGCGCTGACCACGGGCGTGCTGATCGGCAATCCGTGCGCGTGCGTGGACAAGAAGCTGGCGTCGGCGAGGCTGTACTGCTTGATGTCCAACTGATCGATCCCGAAATATACGGTTCGATCCCGTGTGGCGATACCCGTGAAAACGCTGACCTCCGAGGCGCTGTTCACGTGGTTGCCGTCGGCATCGCGGATGGAATAGTCCAACGTGGTTTGGCCCTCGATCTGGGAAGCGTGCGTCAGAAACCCGTCCGGATGGAATCTCATCCAGGGCGCCTTGACGCCGGACTCAATCCAATTGATCGTGGGGGTGATCTGAGCCTGTGCGGCCGAGACCACAACCGAGGTCAATAGCACAGTTGTAGACTTTGCGAATCTCATCTGGGGTCACCTTGGGCTGAAGAGTCTTGAAACTCCTTCCCCTAGATATGCCGCAACTCCTTCAGCGGTGAATCTGAATTCGCATGGCGTCGCCCAAAATCACGGAAGTCTACGGACCCTGGAGCACCACCAACAGGCTGCCCGACTTCGGAAACTCGAACCGGATGCCGCCGGCGACCTTCTCGATGGGGACGCTCCCGGTCGGCATGGCGTTCGCATCCAAGCGGGTCGCCTTGGTCAGCGAGGCGTTCTTGATCGTGACCTTCATCGCGGCCTCGGCGAGTTGCCAGGGCGCGGCACCGTAGTTCACCACCCGTCGGCCGGGCGTCGTGCGGCCCTCGCCAAGGTCAATGGTGGCCGCCTCGTCCTTCCAGCCCGTGGGGCGGGATTGGGTGGTCACTTGGATCAAGACCTTCTTGCTGGTGGCGATCGGCTGCCCATCGAGGCTGACCGCCAATGCCGTAGCGTGCTCGTTGCCGCCTTCGAACGTCACGGTGGACAACACGAACGGCTGCGAGCCCTGGAAGAAAGCGCTCACCCCCTGGGTACGCGGGGTATCCACGGTGCAGTAGCCCTTGGCGTAGTCGAGCTGGATCTCGCCCGTTAGGCTGCGGATCAGCGATCCCTCGCTCTTGGATGCGGCACGGTTCACTGCCGGCGAACCACTCCATTCGACGGCCACGGGCCCTTCCAGAAACGTTCGCGCGTCGGGACGGGCGCGGGCTACGGTCTGCGTGATGTCGCGGTTGGGGTCGAAGCCCGCCTCCTCGGCGAGCGCTACGGGTTTGCGGTCCCAGACGTCTTGCAGGGGCCGAGTCTCCAGCAGGGCGTGCGGCGCCTCCTTGACGTCGCCCCGACGGAACATGAGCGCCGCCCCTGGGAACCCACCCACCACGTCGGGCGTGGCGAACGTCCACTTCATCAGCGAGGGCATGTAGCCGTTGGCCGAAGTCGGCGGCGTCCACTCGTCGTCACCCGTGGCGAACCAGTAGTAGCCGTCCACCCCGTTGAGCGCCGAGTACGCCGCGATGAGGAACGGGCCCTCGGAGCCGAAGTCGTTCGGCGGCACCCAGGCGCTTTCGGTGACTAGGATCGGGCGGTTCCGCGTCTGGCGCACGTTGATGGGCAAACGCCACGGCTCGCGCAGGGCCGAGACGCTGGTGAAACGGTCGCCGTTGACGATCGCCCAGCCTTCGTTGTCGCCGCGATGGATGCCCCCGAAGTAGTGGTTGACGGCATCCACGTCGTTGGCCGTGTACGACCAACGCTCGGCATCGTAGAGGCGTTCGGAACTGGCCGTCCGCCAGTTGCCGGCGTTGACCAAGGCTTTGCAGCCCAGGTCCTCCCGCACGAACCGGCCGATCTCTTTGTTGAACTCATGCATGGTCGAGGCCCAAAACTCCAACTGATCGGAAAGTCTGCGGTCCATACCTCCCTGTCGGTCCTGAGTCATCTCCCAAACGTTGTAGAAGCCGAGCACACCCGCCGGAACGTCGTCGCCTTCGGCGCTGGCGCGATCCCATAGGGCCAGCGCTTGGTCCAGACCGCCGTGTTTGCGCCCGGCCCAAGCGGCGAACTTCCTTCCCAAGTTTCGCCGCTGCTCGCCTTGGATCGCGTTGACGGTCCAGAACAGCAGACTGTCCTCGTTCTGAATCTGAAACAGGGCCAGCGCCGGGTCTTTGGCCAAGGCGATGCCCGTGTGGGGATTGGTCTCGGTGAACAGGGCGCGGAGCCACGCCTTGTACGCCGCCTGCAGCTTCTCGTCGAAGTAGAGCAGGCCGAGGGCGCTTTGCCCGGTGCCGCCCGCCACTCCCCAGTGGGAAGCGAACTTCATCGGAACGCCCCAATAGGGCGATACGGTCAGGTAGATCCCTTCTTTCTTGTACGCAGCGATGGCTCGCCAGATCCAGTCCCGCTCCTTGGCGTTGATGTCCTCAAGCTTGGCTTGCGGGTTGCCCTCGAGGTCAGGGCTAATCTGCGCATGAAGCCGCACCATGTTTACGCCGCGTTTGGCCAGCCATCGCGCGTGGTGCGCGAGGTCGGGCTCGGTTTGCCGCCCGAGCGGTCGGGGCACCCAGGGCTTCTCGCGGCCGACCATGCTGTTCACGCACCAGAAGCGCACGGGCTCGCCGTTGCCCAGGCGGAATCCACCGCGCCCATCGGTGGTCACGTAGCCGGATTGGCCCGCAACCGGCTCGTTCAGCGAACGCAAATCCCAAAGGGCGTCCTTGCTGAATGTGTCTCGCGCGGGCTCGAACGCCCACGTCTTGGCGGGTGCGTCTTGGGCTCCCGTGGGCGGTTGGCAGGCTCCCAGAACCAACAGGGCCGAGGCGAATGCGGTGAAGCGCATGGCCCTATTCTAGGGCGAAACTGCACCCGATTGTTGGGCATCGAGGATTTCGCGAGCGCGTCCAAGCGCCTTGGCCAACGAGGGCTGGACGTTCGCGCGCCCGATGTGCTCGGCAAAGCCCGCCTTTTCCATCAGATGGCCCGGCTGCGACCGCGCCGCGCACACCACCATGTGCCGCCCCGACGCGCGCAACTTGTCCGCAAGGGTCTCCAACGCGTGAAGCCCTGTGGCGTCGATCGCCGTCATGTTGCGCAAGCGCAGCACCACCACCGGCGGCAGATCGGACATGCGCTCCTCGATCAAGGATAGCTTGTCCGAAGCTCCAAAGAGGAACGGCCCGTGGATTCGGTAGACCACAACGCCCTCGGGGATGGGGTTGCTCTGCAGGCTGTGCTCGATGCCGCCCTCGACGTACTCCCGCGTCACTTCGGCGACGGTCGTGGTGCTGGTGACCTTGGCGACGAACAGCAGGGCCGCAAGGATCATGCCCGCCTGAACGGCCACCGTGAGGTCGGCCAGCACGGTCAGCGAGAACGTGATCAGCCACACGGCGATGTCGGCCTTGCCGTGGCGCAGAATCTCGGGAATCTCGGCCCATTCGCCCATGTTGTAGGCGACGACCATAAGGATCGCGGCCAACACCGCCAGGGGGATGCGGTCGGCCAGCGGCGCGGCGACTAGAAGCACCACCAGCAGCGTCACGGCATGGATCATCCCCGCCACCGGAGTCCTGGCACCCGAGCGCACGTTGGTCGCCGTCCGCGCCAGGGCTCCGGTTGCGGGCAAGCCACCAAAGAGCGGCGAAACGATGTTGGCGACGCCTTGGGCCACCAGTTCCACATTGGGCTTGTGCTTGTCGCCCGACATCCGGT
The DNA here is from genome assembly GCA_002343445.1 of Chthonomonas sp. UBA2387. Lineage (GTDB taxonomy): Bacteria > Armatimonadota > Fimbriimonadia > Fimbriimonadales > Fimbriimonadaceae > UBA2387. Next base: position 42,778 of record DDSP01000074.1, on the reverse strand, counting down.
CGGCGACGACCGCCGAAAGCAGCGACTCGATCGAGCCGAGCATGGTGATCGTGAGCGCGGGCGCCAAGAGCGGCAGGATGAGATCGGGGCGGAACTGCGGCAGGTGCAACGTGGGTAGCCCCGCCGGAATGCCGCCGAACGCCGAGCCGATCGTGGCCACGTCCAAGCCCGCCGCCACGGAAACCACGGTGCCCAATAGGAGGGCGACAATGGTGCCTGGGACCTTCTTGACCCATTTGTTGACGACCAGGATGGTCAGCAGGGAGCCGGCGGCCAGCACGGTCGCTTGGGGCGAATACGTGGACGCGTGGGCCGATACGGCTTCGATCCGTCCCAGAAACTCGCCGGGCACCTTCTCGATGCGCAGTCCGAAGAAGTCTTTGAGTTGCGTGCTGGCGATGAGGACGGCGATGCCGTTGGTGAAGCCNNGAGCCGATGACGACCGGGCGCGGGATGAACTTGACCGCCGAGCCGAGTCCCGTGAGGCCGAGCAGGGCGATCAACACGCCCGCCATCAGCGTGCACATGAACAGCCCCTCGACGCCGTGAGCGGTCACGATTCCGGCCACGACCACGACGAACGCGCCGGTCGGCCCGCCGATCTGGACCATCGAGCCGCCCAGGGCCGAGATGAGGAACCCGGCGACGATGGCGCAATAGATGCCCGCTTGCGGCGAAACACCCGAGGAAATGGCGAAGGCCATCGCGAGCGGCAGAGCGACCAAGCCCACCGTCACACCGGCGACGGCATCGGAGGCGAACTTGGCCAACGAATAATCCTTGAGCGCCGACCAGGACTTTGGCGCGAATTCGCTGGAGAAGGACACCGGGAACCCTCATTATGCCCTCTCTCGGCGGGACCCAAGGGGCCTTGACAAACAGGGCCCGGGGGTCTATATCAGAGACATTCTCGACCCAGCGTTGACAATCACTGGGTCAAAGTCATGTTGAGGAAGGCCGACAGAGCCTTCGGAGGTAGGAATGAGACAACTCGCGATGATCGCCGTTTTCGGCATCTCGACGGCTTCGTTCGGGCAGACCTTGGTCAGCGCGTTCGACTTCAACGGCACCTTGAACCCCTATGTGGACAACAACCCGCCCAACGTCCAGCCCCTTGAGGCGAGGACGGGCGGCTCTCCCACGTCTTCGACCACGCCCAACTTCATGATGGACACGGTGAACGCCGTGAGCAAGCAGGTGGCCGTGTTCGCCGGACCCGATTTCTTCCGCGCGTGGCATGGCATCGGCGCGAACGGGGGCGGCGCGTACGTCAACCGCTACAGCGTGTTGATGGACGTGATGCACACCAAGTCCTCAGGCGACACCAGCGGCTGGGCCAGCTTCTTCAACACAACCACGGACCAAGGCAACGACGGCGATATGTGGATCCAGTGGTCAGGCGAAGACGCCGGCGGAGTGTACGGAACGCTCGGACGAGGCGGCGTGTATGCGGGCAAGTACTACGCGAACCGCTGGAACCGTGTGATCCTCTCGGTCGACCTCACGGCGCTGACGGCCCGCTTCTATGTGGATGGCGTGCTGCAGAACACGGTTGTGACCGGCGGTCTGGATTCGGGCCTCTCCATGTACACCTACAACGACGGCGACCCAGCGGCCGATCACCTGGACGTCTTGGGCGACAACGACGGCGACTGGACACCGGGCCGCATCAGCGCCCTTGGCTTCTTCGACGGACCCTTGGGCGATACGGAAGCGGCGGCGCTCGGCGTGGCCGGCGATCCCGTTCCCGAACCCGCCACGATGAGCGTGATGACACTGGGCGTGCTGGCCCTCCTTCGCAAGCGACGCAAATCCGCCTAAGCGGTTCTGCACCATCTCGCCGTCCCCTCCCCAAGAGCCGGGAGGGGACGGTGTGGCGTTGACCGATGATCGCCTACACCCTCGGCCCGATCTCCCAGGCGATCAGGCCATCTTGGAGAAGAAGTCGCCGAAGATGGCGTTGCGCGAGCACCAGCGTGCCATCCACACCGTGTGCCTGTCGGCATCGTGCAGGAAGACCCCGTTTCGCAGAATCGGGCTCGGAATCGCTTTGGTGGGCACCCAATCGGGTTGGATCGCCCAACCCGTTGCCGCCATGTCCCAAATCTCCTTGGCGTAGCCCCTGCCCCGGTCGCCGTACTGGTCGGCCACCAGGGCGGCCAAGTGTCGGCCTAAAGCCGTGGCCGGCATGTCCTGCCGCAACTGGGCCAGCGAGACCAACATGTGCGAGGAGACGCCGAGCGCCGGCACCAAGACCAAAGGGGCGGGTCCATCGAGAAGGCGTTGGGCGGCGACGGGGTCGCCCATCAAGTTGAACTCCTGCGCATCCGGCCAATCCAACGCGTGACCTCCCAACCACACGACGACGAGACGTTCGGCGATTTCGGGACGTGCGGCAATGGCCGAAGCCACGTTGGTCGCCGCTCCGATGGACGCCACGATCAGCGGCCCTTCGCCATTCAGGGCCAGGTCGGTGATCAGCCGGCTGGCGTCGCTCTCGCGGGGCCTTTGGCTGGCCGCCATCGGTCCGGGGGCGCCCATCGCAACCGGCACCTTTCCCGTGAGTTCCATCGCGTCCAGAAGCACGTCGATGGCTTCATGGCTCTTGCGCAGCCCTAGTTCGCTCGTGGCGGCCCGCTCGTTGCAGTAGTGGGCCGAGGTCAGTGCTTCGACCCGCACACGGTCGGGCGAGAGTAACGCATGGGCGATCGCGAACGGGTCGTCCACTTCGTTGTCGCAGTCCGAGTCCACGACCAGACGCCACGGGCGAGGGGACGTCAGAAGCGTTTCGAGCGAGCCGTTTGGGGATTGCACGCCCAAAGATTCGCTGCCGAGGTCAGCGGTCCCTCCAGGTTCGCGTCGCCGCCACTTTGTCCAGCCCATCGGGCCCTGGCCGGAACTCGATGTGGCCCTGACGATCGGTTCTCAGGACGCTGATGCGGCGCTTGCGCAGCCGGTCGAGGACCTCGTTGTGGGGGTGGCCGTACGCGTTGTCCCGCCCGCAACTCACCACGACGATCTGGGGTCGCACGCGGTCAAGCAGGGCGTCGCCGGTCGAGGTTCGGCTTCCGTGATGGCCTGCGTGGAGCACCTGCGCCTTCCACGAGGGCGGCACCAAGCCCTCCATTTCGATCGAGGCGTCGCCGGTGAGCAACGCCGAGCCCTTGCCCGCTTGAACGTGCACGAAGAGGGAACCGTCGTTGTCGTCGGCGTCGGCGGGCGCAGCGTCGCGGACGCGGACCTTGAAGGGCTCGGCCGTCGCCTCGTGCTCGCCGTTGATCCACCACATCTGCTCGGGAGCGATGCCGGCTTCGTTCAGGAACTGCCTCGCGACGGGGTGGTCGGCGAACCTCGCCCCGAGGCCCACTTTGCCGATTTTGAACCGTCGTGCCAGAGCGGCCAGCCCGCCCATGTGGTCGGCGTCGGGGTGGGTGATCAGCACCAGATCGAGCGTCTTCACACCCATGCCGTACAGGGCCGGGACGACGAACCGGGCGGCCCCGTTGGTCCGCTCGTTCGCCGGACCGGCGTCGATCAAGATGGTCCGAGACTCGGCAACGACCACCGTGCAATCGCCCTGCCCGACCGAGAGGAACGCGATTCGGGGCTCCGGATTCGGCTCGCTGCGTTCGGCGAAGACGCCAAGCGCGACGAACCCCGCGCAGCCGACGAGGATGGCTACGCGCTTCGCCACCCGGTTCAGCGCTCGCGTCATGTATAGATAAGTCTACATGATCAAGCGCAAACCGGGCTTGTCTGGAGGGACCCGCTCGGTCGGGTCCTTGTGGCCTAAGGGCACGACGGAGCGTGCCCCTCCAAGCGGGGTCCGTTCGGCCGGCCGCGATCGACATCACCCCAAGACGCCGCTGGAGAACGCGCGGTACATGCCCGCGTAGGCGCCGCCCGATTCCATCAGCTCCGCGTGCGAGCCGGATTCGACCACCGTTCCGTGCGACAGCACCAGGATGCGGTCGGCGCGCGCGGCGGTGGACAAGCGGTGGGCGATGAACAGCGACGTCCGGCCCTCCATGATCTCCTCCAGCGCCTTCTGCACCAGCTTCTCGCTCACGGGGTCGAGGTTGCTGGTGGCTTCGTCAAGCAGCAGGATCGTCGGGCGGCGCACCAGGGCTCTGGCAATGGCGAGACGCTGCATCTCGCCGCCGCTCACGCGGACGCCCCGCTCGGCCAACTCGGTCTCGTACCGTTCGGGCATCCGCTCCACGAAATCGGCGGCATGGGCGGCTCGGGCGGCCTCGCGCACTTCCTCGTCCGTCGCGTCGGGCTTGCCGAGCCGAATGTTCTCTGAAATGGTCCCCGCGAAGAGGAACGTTTGTTGCGGCACGACACCGATCAACTGCCGGAGCGAGGCCACGCTGGATTCGCGGATGTCCTGCCCGTCCACGAGAATCCGCCCCTCGCTGGGGTCGTAGAAGCGCAGCAGCAGGTCGGCGATGGTGCTCTTGCCCGCCCCGCTGGGCCCGACCAACGCCAAGCTCGTGCCCGGCTCGATGACGAAGCTGACGGACTCGAGCGCCCGTGTTCCGTCGGGATAGACGAAGCCGACGTTCTCGAACTCGATGCGCCCCTGTCGAACGGCCAGAGGTTTCGCGCCTGGCGCATCGCTTTGCGCCTCCGGGGCGTCGAGGATCTCTTCGTGGATGCGGTCCGTCGCGGCACGCACCTGGGCGAATGTCTGGTTCAGCGAGCCGAGGTTCTTGAAACCTTGGTTGATCACGTCCAAGGCGTACACGAACGCGCCAAGCTGGGCCACGTTCAGCGCTCCCGCCTGCACCAGATAGCCGCACACGTACACGGTGATCGCCAACGCGAACGCGCCCAGCAGTTCGACCGCAGGCTTCAGGCTGGCCGTCACCTTGATGGCGCGCAGCTGGCTCCGGAACGCGCGCTCGATCAGCGAGCCATAGAGGTCCGTCGCCGCCTTCTCTGCGCCAAACGCCTTGATCACTCGCACCCCCTGGATCTGTTCTTGCGTGACGGCCAGAACGCTGCTGAGGTCCTCCTGGACGTCGGTCTGTGCCTTGCGCATCTTTCGGGCATTGCGTTGCAGCAGGATGGCCATACCGGGGATCAGGGCCAGCGAGATGAGCGAAAGCTGCCACTGGATCGAGAAGATCGTGACGAACCCGCCGATGACCTTGATCGGCCCGTCGATCACGTCGCGCACCGCACCCACCGCGTTTTGGTACACGTTGACGTCGTTGGTCAACACGCTCTGGATCGCACCCGTACGCTTGGTGCTGAAGTAGCTGATGGGCAGCCGCTGGAGCTTGTCGAAGAGCCGCCGCCGCAGGTCGGCCGCCAAACGCGTGGTGGCCCGGCCGAGATACACCATCTGACCTCGCGTGCAGAAGTACTTGACGCCGAAGAGGCCCAGAACGGCCAGGCTCAGCCGGGCTAGGGCTACGGTGTCGTCCTTCTCGACCGCTTCGAGCGTGCCCTTGATGAGCAGCGCCGTGACCGTAAGCAGACCGGCGCCGATGGCCGAGCAGATGAGGCCCTTGACGATGTCCCGACGTTGCGCCCGGATGCCATCCAGGATGCGTGGGTCGAGAAAGGCGGTGAGACGCTTCAAAGGGCTCGGGGCGTCAGCCCAGATAGTCGCGAACGTCGCCGGGACCAGTCCAAATCTCTTGCCCGGCAAAGCCCGCGGCCACGGGTTCCGGCGAGAACGGCGGCTTGCCCAGTTCGGCAGAGGATGCCGGGAATCGGCGCAACGTATGGACGATGACGTCGTGCACGGCGCGCTCGTCCACGTGCTCGATCTCGTCGTGGAACTCGGTCGCCACTCGGCCCGCGAACGGCTCCGAACCGCCCAACACCCGTCCGAGCCAATCCTGGGCGTCGGCGTCGGCAACGTTCAGCTGGAGGTCGTTGATCCGAAGGAATGCCGCTACACCGATGAGGGCCGTCGCCTCGTTGCCGTACTGGAACGGGGCTTTGCGGACCATCGCCTTTAGGAAGCGTTCGGCTTGCGCGACCACGTCGCCGCTTGGCCCGAGGGCGTACTGGGCGTTCGCGGCCTCTTCCAGTTCGGTCCACTGGAACTCCAGCACCTTTCGCGTGACCTGCAGGTTGATCCACAGCAAGTCTTGAGTGGTGAGGTAGCGCACGGGCATATCGAGCGAAGTGTACCAAGGGCGTGCCGCTACACCCGGACCGGCAAGCGAACTTCGGGCACGAAACCGTACGCGGCGAGAAACTCCGCGAAGCGGGTCAGGCCCTGCCAGTGCCCCTCGGTGAGTTCGTAGTTCATGGTCGAGCCGAGGTACTGGCGCACCGCGTTCAGCCCCCATCCGCAGCGTGCGTTCACGTCCTCCACGAAGTCTTCCAAGTGCGCCGTGCCCCATTCCCGCGCAGAACGCAACGTTCCGGCCCAAGCCGGGTCGAGGTCGCCGCCGCCGATCCAAAGCGCCCACACGAACGGCAGACCGGTCAGTTCGCGCCAAGCCGACCCCAAATCGAGAACATGCAGACCTTGCGCATCGGTCGTCATCCCCTTGTCTCCGATGAGCACGGCAGCGTCATGGTCGCCCAACATCGCGTCCAACGACGGCTCGGCGATGGCGGCCTCGGGACGAACACCGAACGCCTCGCCCAGGACGATCTGCGCCAAGTGGTTGCTCGTCAGCGAACTCGAGTCCAACGCCAAACGCTCGATGCGGTCGAAGGACACTTTGCTGAACAGGCGCACGCTGTCGGCTCTTTCAAGCGAGGCGATCGAGACCCCGTCCACCACCTTGCGCCCCGGTGTACGGATGGCCTCGAAGCTGGAAGCAAGCACGACGTCGGCCTCGCCCGAGTCGAGCATGGCAGGCAATTGCGAAGGGTGGCGGTAAACAATCTCCACCGACGGGTCGCCCACCAGGGAGCGCACCAAGGGCGTGGCGTTGACGTACGGGACGCAACCCAGTCTCACGAAGGGCCCCCCGGTTTGCGCGCGACGACGATCACGCTGCTGCCCCACGGGAGGTCGAACCGCTCGATCAGGCTCGCCTCGAACGTTTGAAGAGCGACCAGCGCTCGATTCAGCCACTCGGGCACTGCCACCAGATTGGCCTGCGCGGGACCCTTGCGGCGACGCTCGAAGAAGCGCACGAGCATCACGACCGGAAACAGGAAGAACACCGAGTAGCCGATGCGTTCCACCTCGAACCCCTGCGCTTCCAAAAGCGCCTTGAGTTCGGGGCGGGTGTAGCGGCGAAAGTGCATGAGCGCCACGTCGTGCGGACCCCACAGGAACCCGTGGGCCGGCACGCTGAGCACCAAGGTACCGCCTGGCTTGAGCACGCGCAGGGACTCGGCGAACGCGCGCCGGTGGTCCTCGATGTGTTCGTAGACGTCCAAGGAGACGATGGCGTCGAAACGCTCGGCGGCGAACGGCAGTGCGGTGCCGCTCCCTTTCACCAGCGGCCCCAAACCACGCGAGGCCGAGAAGCGGAGCGCCAAATCGCTCATGTCGAGGCCGACGGGCTCGGACCACTCCTTGAGTTCGGACATCACGCGCCCCGTGCCACAGCCCAGGTCGAGCACGCGAGGGCGCGACGCGCCCGCAACCCCCCGACGCAGCAGCCGCAGAGCCAGTCGACGCCGACCGACGAACCACCAGTAGCGGTCCTCCAGCCGGAACATCTTCTCGTACTCCTGAGCCTGCACGTCAGTCCGCCCTGACCTCGAGGCGCTTGCGTTTGCCGGCCAGCCTCAGCTTCACGAGTTCGCCCAGCATCCGGGGTCCGTCGCGCATCAGGACCACCTTCGAGCCCTCTTGATGCGCCCAGCGGATCGGCACTTCGGCGATGCGATAGCCCAGGTCCTTGGCGATCATGAGCGATTCGAAGTCGAACCCGAATCCATCCACCTTGCAGCGGGAGAACACATCGCGGGCAACGTCCCGCTCGAACAGCTTGAACCCGCACTGCGTGTCTTGAATGCCTCGAATGGCCAGCATCTGGACCGCCTTGTTGAACGCACGGCCCAGCAATTCGCGGTAGAGGGGCTGGCGGACCTCCAAGCGGCTGTCGCGAAGCGGACGGCTGCCGATGGCGATCGGCGAACCGGATTCGACGTGCGGCCACAACTTCTCGACCTCTTCGATCGGCGCGGCGAGGTCGGCATCGGAGAAGAGGATGTAGTCGGCGTCTTGCGCGAGCATCCCGCGCCGCACGGCGTGGCCCTTGCCCCGGTTGGGTGTGTAGGCGTCGAGCGCGAAGCCTTCGTTGGCCTCGGCGAACGCTTGGACGATGGCGTTGGTCTCGTCGCGGCTGCCGTCGCTGACGACGGTGATGGTCCACGAGTAGGGTTGCCGAGCCAGGTAGTCGCGGATCCGCTCGAGCGTCGGCTGGATGCGTTGCGCTTCGTTGTACGCGGGGATGATCACCGCCAGCCGAGGACGATCCAATTCGACGGGCAGTGTACCTGCGGGCTTCGGGCGGGCCATTTGGGAACGCGGCTGGGCGCAAAGGCGTTATCATGCCAACGATGAAGCGCCAACTCGCCACCCTGATCGCCTTTTCGCTCGCCGCCCTGACCATCGTCGGCTGCTCCGAAACCAAGACCGAGGAACCCAAGACCGAAGCCAGCGCGACCGGCGCCGTGGAGTCCACCCCCGCAGCGAACAAGGTCGTAGACGGCGTGTTCTGCAACGCCGAGGGCAAGCCGCTCTGCCCTGTGATGAACTCCGTGGTCGAGTCCGAGGCCGATGCCGTCGAAGTCATCGAGCACGAGGGTGTCAAGTACTTCATCTGCTGCGCGGGTTGCCCGGACAAGTTCAAGGCCGACCCCGCCAAGTACGCGATCAAGCTCTGATCCCTGGCCTGTAGGGGCCCTTCGGGTAAACTCTCCGGGTCCGCGCAGGCCCCGAGTCGCACGGTGGCGACCGAAGGTTCGCCGATCCGAACCGCGGCTCTTGCGCATTTCCCAACCATGAGCAACGAGCCCGAAAACGTCCAGCAACCCGACGGCGAAGAAGTCTTCGTCCGTCCCGTCGCCAAGGAATCCTACGACGCCAGCGACATCCAGGTGCTCGAGGGGCTCGAAGCCGTCCGAAAGCGCCCTGGCATGTACGTGGGCGACAACGGCAAAAAGGGCCTCCATCACATGTGGCGCGAGGTCGTCGACAACTCGGTGGACGAGGCGCTCGCCGGTTTCTGCACCGAAATCGTCTGCACCTTGCACGAAGACAACTCCGTCTCGGTGAGAGACAACGGCCGAGGCATCCCGGTCGACATCCACGAAAAGGAGGGCAAGTCCGCGCTTGAGGTCGTCATGACCGTCTTGCACGCCGGCGGCAAGTTCGGCGGCGGATCGTACAAGACGTCCGGCGGCCTGCACGGCGTGGGCGTTTCGTGCACCAACGCCCTCTCCGAGTGGTGCGTGGTCGAGGTCAGCCGGGACGGCAAACTCCACCGCCAGCGCTACGAGAAGGGCTTTCCCCAAGGGCCGGTCGCGGTCGTCGGGACTGCCGAAGGCACGGGGACCTACACGCGTTGGCTCGCCGATGGCACGGTGCTCACGGTCACGACCTACGATACGCACCTGCTCATCAACCGTCTCAAGGAACTCGCCTACCTGAATCCGCAAGTGCGATTCGAGTTCATCAACGAACAGAATCCGGACGAGAACGAGGTGTTCCACTACCAGCGGGGCATTCCGCAGCTGGTGGAAGACCTCAATGACGGCAAGGACGCACTGCACAAGGTCGTCTACTTCCAGCGGCAGAAGGAGACTTTGGAGATCGAGGTCGCCCTTCAGTACCATACGGGCTACAACGAGACCGTCCTCGCGTTCTCGAACATGATCCATCAGCCCGACGGCGGCACGCACGTCAGCGGTTTCAGCACGGCCTTGACGCGTGTGATCAACTCTTATGCGCGGAAGAACAACTTCCTGAAGGAAAAGGACGCCAACTTCACGTCGGACGACGTCTCCGATGGATTGACCGCAGTCATTTCGCTTCGGCTGGAGAATCCCAGCTACAACTCGCAAGACAAGGTCAAGCTGGTCACCCCCGAGGTGCAGGGTATCACGAACTCGCTGGTCGGCGATGGACTGTCCACGTTCTTCGACGAGAACCCGCAGGTCGCTCGGCGCATCATGGAGAAGGCGATGGTCGCTCAGCGAGCCCGCGAGGCGGCCAAGAAGGCCGCGGAAACGGCGCGCCGATCGTCCGCGATGGATTCGTTCGGACTGCCAGGCAAGCTCAGCGACTGCGTCAGCAAGGACCCCAGCAAGTGCGAGATCTTCCTTGTCGAGGGCGACTCGGCGGGTGGCTCGGCCAAAAGCGCTCGCGACCGCGTGACGCAGGCCATCCTGCCCCTGCGGGGCAAGATCCTCAACGTCGAACGGGCCCGCATCGACAAGGCGCTCGACAACGAGGAAATCAAAGCGTTGATCGCCGCGCTAGGCGTGGGAATCGATCTAGACCTGGGCCGCAAGAAACAAGAAGACGAGGCCGGACTCAACGCGGACGCCAAGAACGGCAGCAGCGAACACTTCGATCTCTCGAAGCTTCGCTACCACAAGATCATCATCATGACGGACGCGGACGTGGATGGCGAGCACATCCGCACGCTGCTTCTCACCTTCTTCTACCGCTACATGAAGCCGGTCATCGAGGCGGGACACGTGTTCTTGGCCCAGCCGCCGCTGTTCGTGGTCAAGGCGGGCAGCAACGAACGCTACTACGCCCAGGACCAGAAAGAGCTTGAGGAAATCCTCAAGAACGTCAAGAAGAAGAAGTATACGATCACCCGATTCAAAGGTCTTGGCGAAATGAACTCCGAGGAACTCGAGGAGACCACGATGGCGCCTGGGAACCGGCGGCTCGTTCAAGTTCAGATTGATCCCGAACTCGCGATGGAAGTCGAGATGATGTTCAGCAAACTGATGGGCGACAAGGTCGAACCCCGGCGCGAGTTCATCGAACGACACGCCAAACACGCGGGCAACGTCGACTGGCACTACTAAGGTACCGACTATGGTGGATCAGGAAACCAGCCGCGCCCTTCTCGCTGCCGTCAAGGCCTCGGCGCTGACTGGAAGGTCGCTCCGGGAAGAAGCCATGCAAAGGCTCGACCAGCTGCCCGACTACAACTGGAGCGGGGTTTACCGGCTGGAGGGGGACACGCTCGTGTTGGACGCGTACGTGGGCGCACCCACCGATCACACGCACATCCCCGTCGGGCGCGGCGTCTGCGGCACAGCGGTCGCCGAAGACCGGAACCAGGTCATCGAGGACGTGCGGACGCTGGACAACTACCTCGCGTGCAGCACGCAGACGCGATCCGAGATCGTCGTCCTGATCCGCCGAGGCACCGAAATCCTGGGCCAGATTGACATCGACGGGCACCGTGTCGGGGCGTTCGACGCCAGCGACGAAGCGTTGTTGGAGTCCTTGGCCGAGCATCTGGCCGAACGCTGGGACTAGGCCCCGCTTCTTTTGTCGGGTCCTCAGGGCGCTCGGGCACGACGGAGCGTGCCCCTCCACAGCTACTAGGGGCCGGACTTCTTGCCCTGATCCAAGTGCAGCACGGTGCCGATGAGCGTTTTCTCGGCGCTACCCGTGTCTCCAGATTGGATCGCGCGCAGCGCTTGCGTGACCTCCTGCGCCTCGGCGACCCGGCCTTCTTGCAGCAGCAGCATCTGCGTCTTCTGCAGGTCGGCCACGGCTGCGGCACGCGTGATCTGCTGCGTCTTCAATCCCATGATCGTCTTCTCGACCGCGCGGGACGCCTGGGCGAGTTGAACGGCCTGCCCCACCCGAGGGTTGACCGGGGCCGAGTAACGCGCAGCGTCGGCGGTGAACTCGATCACGAAGTCGAGGTCCACAACCTCGGATCGGCCGGTCGAGAGGTCGTCGTAGGTCAGCCGTCCGGCGGCCACGCGGTACCAGCCCAAGGGATGGTTGGCGAATTCGAGGTCGAACGCCTGCTCGAGGATCGCGCCCCTCTCCAGGTCGGGCATGTCCAGCACGATCTCGCGGTCGGTCGAGCCCGGTGCGCCCGCCGGAGAGCGCAGGGTCACCCATCGCGCGGGCTTGAGTTCCAGCCGCAGGTTGCGCGCCACCACGGTCAGCAGGGCTTCGAGTTCCCGGCGGAACACCTCGGGGATCATTTCGGGGCTGGGGATGAAGTAGTAGTTCCCGCCCGCCCGCTTGGCCATCGCGGCGAGCAGTTCCTCGTTGTAGTCGGGACCGAAGCCGAGGAACGTGACGCCCAAGCCTTGTCCGCGGATGTTGCCCGCGTGTTGGACCAGCGCCGAGAAGTCTTTGATCCCGGCCGTCGGGTCGCCATCGGTGAACACGACGATGCGCGTCGCGCGACCAGGGTCTTGCACCTGCACCACCTGCTGCACGGCGAGCGAGAGGCCATCGTAAAGGTTGGTCGTGTTGCCCGTGGTGATGCGCCCGATGCCCGCCTTGATCGGCTCCTTCTGGGTCACGCGTTGCGGGGCCATGAGCACCTCGACGACCTCTTCGAACGTGACGATGCTCAACACGTCGTTCGGCCCGAGCAGGTTCACCACGTGGCAGCACGCCTGCTTGACGTATTGCAGCGGCGCACCCTCCATGGAGCCCGAGCGGTCCACGACGAGGCAAAGGTTCAGGGGCGTGCGCGCACCCGCCATACCGCCGCCGCCCGCGAGTTCGAGGAGGAACGCCTCGCGTGCCGGGCCGTTGGCCATCGCGGCCTCGCGGCCGGGAACGATGGTGGCCGTCAGGGCCGGGCCCGCCGCGAACGGTGGGACGGCCTGCGTGCGCATGGGGTCGAAGCCCGGCGGTCCCGCCAGCATCTGCGTGCGGTTCGGGTCAACGGTCGGCGAACCCGCCATCAGGGTCTTGTTGGGGTCGATGCGCTGCGTGGGTTCCATGGTGCGGCCCTTGGAAAGAGTCTACGCTATCGCGGTGCGGCGGCGTTCAGGTGCCGACGCGGATCGAAGCGATCGTCTGGGTCTGCCCTCGGCGGTAGGTCACGCGGATGATCTGGCCCACTTCGGTGTCGAACACCACCGCGGCCACATCGAGTTGGTTGCGGATGGCTGTGCCGTCGATCTCGGCGATGATGNNATGTCGCCCGGCTTGATGCCTGCCAAGGCTCCGGGCGAACCCGGCTCGACCGACTGAACGAGCGCGCCGCCCTGCGGGTGGTCCTTGCAGAACACGCCGATCTTGGGGTGCCGGACACGATGGGTGGGCGATCGGAAGCCGTCCACGACGCGCTCCACGACAGCGGGACTCACGGCGTAGCCCACGGCGATCGGCGCCGGACCGAAGCCCCTCGGGCCAGCGTTGCCCAAGGCCGTGCGTTGCACCTGGTTCGATACCGATTCCGAACGCAGTGTGGCCGCTATGCTGCCCACCAACTCGCCGCGCATGGAGAACAGGAGCGCCCCGGCGAAGCGCGAGTCGGGGACTTCGAATTCGATGGCCGTCAGGCGCGTGACGCGCTGGTTGGCCAGCATGCCCAGGATGCCCTTGCCGGCGACTTGCGCGCGGATGGGACCCTCGGCGGCGACGGCGATCAGCCGCTCGGCCTGGGCGTCCAACGAGCGAGGAACGGCGACGGGAACGGCCTCGCTGCGCCAAGACGTCGCGCCGAGCAAGACCAATTGCGTGGCTTCGTCTTCGGCCTTCCAAGACAACGCGAACTCGCGGCCATCGCCATCGCGCCCCACGACGGTCTTGGCCTCGACCGACGATTTGTGCGCGATGAACAGCCCGCTCGAATCGATCAGGGCGGCCACGCCCACGGGTTGATCCTCGCGGACGAGGGTGACGACCGACGCACGCACCTTGCGCCAAACCGCCTGCTCCTGCGGGCTGAGCTGGATCGGGGCGACGGCGACCGCGCCGAGAACGAGAGCGCTAACTACCGATGACCACATTGGCTGCGGGTCTCACCTCGGTCGCGATGTTCATTCCAGTGGCTTGGTCGGCTGTGCTTTCGATGAGCACGACGGTGGGCGGCGATGCCGTCTCGGGCGAGTCCAGAGCGGTTGAATCCATGCCGGACCGGCTCGTTTCCATGATGTCGGCCATCGCTGCGGCGGGGGCCAACGGCTGGTCGGCGCGGCTGGCCAACAACGCCTTGGGAGAGGGACGCACGCGCTTGGATCGGTTGGGCGTCGGCTTCGGCGCGACCTTGGGTGCGACCGGAGCGGCGACGTTGCTTTCCTTGGGCGCGGGAGCGGTCTCCACCACGGGCGGAGCGACAGCTTGGAACGCCTCGTCGGCGGCTTCGAACGAGGACGCCACGACGTTCGCCTCGGGGTGCTCGCGGTTGAGCGCGATCAACGCGACCAGCAGGGCGAGCGAGGGGGCGAGGGCCCACGTCCACAGGGTGCGTCGCTCCTTCTTGAGGCCCGAGCGCAGGATGGACTCGCGCAGGCGCTCCGGCGAGAGCTGATCGGGCGGGACGGCGTCCCGCGCGTCGAGCAGGTCCTGGCGCATCTGGCGATACAGGTCCAGCTTGAGGGCGGATTCGCGGTCCAGCGGCTCGTCCGCAGGCGACAGTTCGGCTTCGCCGAAGGCCAATTTGATCAGGTGGTTTTCGTCGCGTCGCTTCATGGCTGCACCTCGCCGAGGAGGGGAGCGATACGGTCGCGCAGCGCCCGGCGGCCGCGCAGGACCCGGAGCTTCGCACCACCGATGCTGCACCCGAAGATGGCGGCGATCTCGTCGTATTCGCGTTCTTCGATGTCGCGGAGCACGACGGCCGTGCGATGGTGCGCGGGCAAGGCGTTGAGCGCGGCCTTCAGGGCGGCGCGTCGCTGGTCTTGCTCGAGGTTTTGGACGGGGTCGTCGGTGTCACCGACGGTCATCCACGTCAATCCTCCGGCGGCTTCGCGGGTTTCCAGCCCGGTCCGGCGCTGGTGCATGCGGGTTCGATCGGTGCAGAGGTTGGTCACGATGCGCAACAGCCACGTGGTGAACTTGGCCTCGTCGCGATAGCGCCCCAGGTTCTGGTACGCGCGGACGAACGCCTCTTGGGTGATATCTTCGGCATCGTCGCGCCGCTGGACCATCTGGTAGGCGAATCGGTAGACCAGCGCGCGGTGGCGGTGGAACAGGGTCTCGAACGCCGAGTACTCGCCGTCGCGGGCGCGCAACACGAGCGCTTCGTCCGAATCCGAATCGTGTGCGGTCCGTGCCAATCCTTCCAAGGTCCTTGCGCCGATCATGGTTTCCGGTCCAGATCCTGTCTGGGCTGCATCCGTGTTCTTGCGCGTCATCGTTCGATCGTCGCCTCGGTCCGAATGCTAAGTGTACGACGACGACGCGCGGTTCGCGTTACATTTTTCGCGGGAAGGTCCCAGTCCGGGCGAAGCGTCCACAATGGAAGGAGTCGTGATCGAACGGTTGGCGGTGGAAAACGTGGCCATCATCGAGGCGGCCCAGTTCGAGCCTGGGACGGGCCTGACCGTGCTCACGGGCGAAACCGGCGGCGGCAAGTCCCTGCTTGTGGACGCCATCCAACTGGCTCTCGGCGAACGCGCCGACACCGACCTCATCCGCACGG
The DNA here is from genome assembly GCA_002343445.1 of Chthonomonas sp. UBA2387. Taxonomy (GTDB): domain Bacteria; phylum Armatimonadota; class Fimbriimonadia; order Fimbriimonadales; family Fimbriimonadaceae; genus UBA2387. The sequence goes on along the minus strand of DDSP01000074.1, from coordinate 27,245 downwards.
GGGCCGACCGTGCCCGCGTCCACATCACGATGCGTCTGGGCGACGCGTATGCCGACGTTGTGCGCGCCGACGGAATACCGGTCGAGGATGGGCGCGTCGAAATCGTGCGGGAAGTGCTGGCGGCGGGCCGCTCGTCGTGCCGCGTGAACGGCCAGTCCATCCCCGTTTCGGCTCTGAGGGCGCTGGCGCGCCGGCTGGTGGACCTGAATGGGCAACACGACCATCAACGCTTGCTCGACCCAGTTCAACACGCCGTTTTCCTCGACGCGTGGATCGGACAACCCGCCGAGGACGCCAAGCGGGCCGTGACCGACGCTTACGCCGCGCGGCTCGATGCCGAACGGCAGCTGGCCACGCTCCGGAAGCACCTGGCCGATCGCGGCGCGCGCCTGGAGCAACTTCGCGAGCAGATCGCCGAACTGCGAGCTTATGGCCCCGTGGAGGGGGAGAGCGCTTTGCTCGAGGCCGAACTGTCGCGTCTCCAGAACTTCGAGCGACTGAGCACCGAAACGGCCGCCGCCCACGCGACGCTGACTGAAGAGCGAGGTGGTCGGGACGCCTTGGCCGATTGCGTCGCCCACTTGGAGATCGCCGCGCGGTTCGATCCTTCGCTCGAAGCCACGGTGGAAGGGCTGCGCGCCGCATTGGTCTTCGCCGACGAAGCCGCCCACGCGTTGAACGCCTACCTGACCGACCTCGAGGGCGACCCCGCGCGGCTGGAGACCGTGGCAGCCCGCCTGGACGCGTTTAGGCGGCTCGCGCGCAAGTACGGCCCAAACGAGCGCGACCTGCTGAACGCGCTCGCTTCCGCCGAAGAGGAGGCCGCGACGCTGAGCGATGCGAGCGCGTCGCTGGAGGCGTTCGAAGCCAAGCGGAACGCTGCGGCCGCCGCCCACGTGCGGGCGTGCGAAGCCCTGACCCGACTGCGCACACGCCACGCCCCGGAATTCGCCGAGCGCGTCCGGACGGAGCTGACCGACCTCGACATGGTGCGCGCCCAATTCGAAGTCGCCCTACGGCCCCGCGAACCCGACGCCGAGGGGGCCGATGGCGTCGAATTCCTGTTCTCGGCCAACCTGGGCGAATCGCCCAAGCCTCTGGCCAAGATCGCGAGCGGCGGCGAGGCGTCCCGGGCCATGCTGGCCATCAAGTGCGCGATGGCGGGTTTGGCCCACGTGCCCACGCTGGTGTTCGACGAGGTGGACACGGGCCTCGGGGGCCGCGCGGCGGCCAAGGTGGCCGCAAAGCTGGAGCAATTGGCGCGGACCTCGCAGGTGCTGGCGATCAGCCACCTGCCCCAGATCGCGGCGCGGGGGGCCGACCACTTCCGCATCGTCAAGCACGAACGCGGCGGGCGAGTGGCCACCGACGTGCGGAGGCTGACGCGCACCGAGCGGATCGAGGAGATCGCCCGCATGATGGTCGGGGACGCGCTGACGCCCGCCGCGCTTCAAAACGCCGAAGAGCTACTGGGCTAGAACGCCTCCTCGACCTCAGCGCTTGAACCGGCGCATCAGCTCGTCGGGCGAGACGAGCACTGTGATGGGGCGGCCGTGCGGGCAGGTGTACGGGTTTTCGGTGGTGGCCAGTTCGACGATCAGCCGCTCCATCTCGGCCATGCCCAAGGGGTCGCCCGCTTTGACGGCCATCTTGCACGACGTCGTGATCCAGATCTTCTCGCGTGTGGGCTGGAGGCGTTGCGAGACGACGCCATCCACCAACTCGTCGGCCAAATCCTGCAGCACCTTGATCGCCGCACCTCGCTTGACGGCGGCGGGGACGGAACGCACGAGGAAGCTCTCCGCGCCGAACGGCTCGATGGCGTAGCCCACGGCCCGAATCTCGTCCAGCCGCTCTTCGAGGAGCGCCGCCGCGCGACGGTCCACGTGCAGCGTCTGGGGTTCGAGCAGCTCCTGGGTCTCGATAACCGCCTTGCCTCGCATGCCGCAAAGGTATTCATAGAGGATGCGTTCGTGGGCGACGTGCTGATCCACGATGGCGAGCCCGCGGGCGGTTTCGACCAGGATGAACGTGTTGAACAGTTGACCGACGACGCGCATGTTGCGCAGCAGGAACTCGAAGGGGCACTTGCCCTCGGAGGGGGCTCCGGTTTCGGGCAATCCGGCATGGGCGCCAAGCGGCATCTGGGCCTGGAACGCCAGTTCGGACCGCGACGCGCCGTGGCCGAACGCGCCCCCCGCCAGCGAGCCAAACGGCGAGCCATTGCCGTCGCGCGGGCCATCGCCCTCCGCCTTGGGGGCACCGAGTCCGCCGCCGAAGCCCAACAGCCGCGCGAACGCATCGTCGGCCGCGGACTGATCGAGCAGGTTGGGGGTCTCGGCCAGGCGCATGGCTTGGCCCGCCATCGCGACGCCCTCGGCCCCGGGCACGAGCCCGTGGGCGTGCAGCGCCGCGCGGACGGCATGCCGCACGGCATCGAACGCCGCGCCTTCGTGTTCGAACCGGACCTCCGACTTGGTGGGCGACACGTTCACATCCACGCGCGAGGGATCGAGCCGGAGGTCCAACACGACCGTGGGATAGCGTCGTTCGGGCGTGAACTCGCGAAACGCCTGATCGAGGGCCGCCAGGATCGTGCGCGTGCGGACCGGGCGGCCGTTCACGAACACCAGTTGATAGGCGCGCGTCGGGCGCGTGGCGTGCGGCTGGCCAGCGAAGCCCACCACGCGGATGCCGGCGGCCACGGTGTCCACGGGCAGCAGCGGCCGAGCGATGTCGCGGCCCCACGCGTCCACGATGGCTTCCAGCAGATCGCCCGAGCCCGAGGTCCGCAGAGCGAGTTTGCCGTTGTGGCGCACTTGGAACGCCACATCGGGGCGCGCCAACGCAGCTTTCACCACGGCGTCCAAGCATGCCGAGAGCTCGGTGGCGTCCGATTTGAGGAACTTCAGGCGGGCGGGCGTGTTGTAGAACAGGTCTTCGACGACGACCTCGGTGCCTTGGGGTCCGGGCTCGAACTCGGGGCTCCCTTCCTCGTGCCGTCCGCCTTCGACGCAGATGACGCACCGCGCGCCGGACCCATCGGACGTGGCCAATCGGAAGCGGCTGACCGAAGCGATGGAAGGGATGGCCTCGCCGCGAAAGCCCAGCGTGGCGACTTCGCCGAGATCGTCCACCGTCCGCAGTTTGGACGTGGCGTGCCGCTCGAGGGCCATGCGGGCGTCTTCGGGGCTCATGCCCGCGCCGTCGTCGGCGATGCGGATGAGGCGCTTGCCGCAGCCTTCGAGGGCGATCTCGATGTGCTTGGCGCCGGCGTCCAGGCTGTTCTCGACGAGTTCCTTGACGACCGAAGCGGGCCGTTCGACGACTTCGCCCGCCGCGATCTGGTTGACGGTTCGAGGATCGAGCAGGCGCACGCGCGGACCGATCGGGGCTTCGGTGAACGCGGTGCTGGCGATGGACATGGGCGTGGCGAGGGTGCCTGAGTGTATTGTACGACGAGGGGAATCGGATTTTGGCGCGATTGTTGCCCCGTCGGCGCGTGGGACCGTAGCATCCGGGCGGGTCCGCAGGTATAATCCGCTCTTGCGTCGGCCTGTCCGAGTCTGTGTTTGTCGCAGACCCGCGGGTCGAACGCGCACCGTTCCTTAGAAAATGGACGGATGCGCGGGGTGAAAAGTCCGATGAAAGTTCGAGCAAGCGTGAAGCGAATGTGCGACAAGTGCAAGATCATCAAGCGCGACGGCGTCGTCCGCGTCATTTGCGTGAACAAGAAGCACAAGCAGCGACAGGGCTGAAGACCCGCGGAAACCGAGACCTATGGCACGTATCGCAGGCGTTGATCTTCCGAGGGACAAGTCCCTCCTCTACTCGTTGCCGCACATCTACGGCATCGGGCGCAAGAACGCGCTCGAGGTGATCGAGAAGGCCGGTCTGGACCCCCGCAAGAAGGTTCGGGACCTGGACGACCACGAGATTTCCCAGTTGCGCGAGATCATCGACCGCGACTACACCGTCGAAGGCGACCTCCGCCGCGAGGTGAACTCGAACATCCGCCGCCTCATCGAGATCGGCAGCTACCGCGGTCTGCGGCATCGGCGCGGCCTTCCCACGCGCGGCCAGAACACGCGGAGCAACGCGCGGTCCCGAAAGGGCATCCGCAAGACGGTCGCCGGCAAGAAGAAGGCCAAGAAGTAAGACGGAGAACCCATGGCAAGAAAGCAGGTCGTCAAAGGCAAGCAGAAAGAGAAGAAGAACGTCCCCTCCGGCGTCGCGCACGTCTATTCGTCGTTCAACAACACGCTGGTCACCATCACGGACCCGGCGGGCAACGTCATCAGCTGGTCGAGCGCCGGCAACGTCAATTTCAAGGGCAGCCGCAAAGGCACCCCGTTCGCGGCTCAGGTCGCCGCCGAGAAGGCGGCCCGCAAAGCGCAGGACCACGGTATGCGCAAAGTGGACGTGAAGGTCTGCGGCCCCGGCGGCGGACGCGAGACCGCCATCCGATCCCTCCAGGCCTCCGGCCTCGAAGTAACGTCCATCGCCGACGTGACCCCGGTTCCCCACAACGGATGCCGCCCGCCCAAGCGACGCCGCATCTGATCCAACACCATGCCCACGATTTCCACCCTCCAACTCGACCAGAACTACGGCAAGTTCGTTCTCGAGCCGCTTGAGCGGGGCTACGGCCAAACCATCGGCAACGCCCTGCGCCGCGTCCTGTTCAGTTCGATCCAAGGCGCCGCCGTCAGCGCGATCAAGATCGAGAAGGTCATGCACGAATTCGCGCCCATCCCCGGCGTGAAGGAAGACGTCACCCAGCTCCTGCTGAACCTGAAGGACCTTTCGATCCGCCTCGACGATTCGCTCCTCCCCCTTGAAGAGGACCTCACGCTCCGCCTCGAGGTGCGCGGCCCCGGCCGCGTCACGGGCGCCGACGTCGAGTGCCCCGATGGCGTGTCCATCGTCAACCCCGAGTTCTATCTCGCCACGCTCAGCGACGCTTCGACGCTCGACATGGAGCTGTTCGTCAGCTGGGGCACGGGCTACGTGCTCCCTGACAAGCAGGAGCGGTACAAGGGCATCATCGGCGTCATCGCCACGGGCTCGCAGTACACGCCCGTCCGCAAGGTCAACTACACCGTCGAACAGACGCGCGTCGGCCAGCGAACCGACTACGAGCGTCTGGTGCTCGAGGTGTGGAGCAACGGCTCGGTCGAACCGAACGACGCCGTGTCGCAGGCCGCCCACATTCTCGACAAGTACTTCCGCATGTTCTTCGACATCGGTCGGGCCGGTCTGGAAGCGGGTTCGTTCCTCGGAGAGGACGGATTCCCGCCCGGATTGGAGAACATTCCCGACATGCGCATCGAGGAGCTCGAGTTCTCGCAGCGCACGTTCAACTGCCTGCGCCGGGCAGCGCTCAACACGCTCCGCGCCTTGGCGATGGCCACTGAGAGCGACCTCTCCAGCATTCGCGGCTTCGGCAAGAAGTCGTTGCAAGAGGTGCGCGACAAGCTCAACGAATTCGGGCTGGAACTGCTGCCGCCCAAGGGCGGGGTCCGCATCGCGGACTCGCTCGCCGACGACGAAGACGAGGACGACTACTAAGCCTTCGCCGAAGAGGTTTCAACGCTATGAACCACAAAATCGACCGACGCAAACTGGGACTGCCGAGCGATCAACGTCGCGCGTTGCTCACCAACCTGACGCGCCAGTTCATCCGCCACGGCTATGTCCACACGACGTTTGGGCGCGCCAAGGAACTCCAGCGCATCGTCGAAAAGCTGATCACCACGGGCAAGCAGGACACGCTCGCCGCGCGACGCCAAGCGCGACGCCTGCTCGTCGGCCACTCGTCCGCCACACCCGAGAACTCCAAGCTCTACGCCGGCAAGACCGACTTCGAGAAGCTGGAACTCAAGCAGGCGAACAGCCAGCTCAACGGCGAGGACCTGGTCAAGCACCTGTTCGACAACGTGGCGCCGCGCTACCGCGACCGCAACGGAGGATACACCCGACTCACGAAGACCGGCCAACGCCGGGGCGACGCCGCAACCACCGCGGTGCTCGAACTCGTGTGACGAGGGTCAAACTCACCGTCGCCTACGACGGAACCGATTTCCGCGGCTGGGCCGCGCAAACTGGACGGAGAACCGTTCAGAGCATATTGACAGATGCCGTTCGCCGAGTCTCGGGCGAGGAAAACGAGATCGTGGGAGCCAGCCGCACCGACAGCGGCGCGCACGCCCGAGGGCAGGTCTGCCATTTCGACACGACCCGCCCCATCGAGCCTGAGCGCTGGGTCGGCGCACTCAACCGCCTGCTGCCCGCCGATGTGGTCGTCGTGAACGCCAAAAGCGTCCATCCCGAGTTCAACAGCCGGTTTTGGGCTCTGGATCGGACGTATGCGTACCGCATCGTTTGGGGACCCAGAGACCCGTTCCGCGAACGCATCGCGTACTGGACGCCAAGGCCATTGGACCAAGACGCCATGCGGGCCACTGCCCAGAACCTGGTGGGACGCCACGACTTTCGCGCGTTCACCGAAGAGCTCGACCCCAAGGTCGTCAACACGGTGCGCGAGATGTTCGCCGTGGACGTTCGGGAACTGCGGGACGGGGCGACGATCATGGTGCGGGGCACGGCCTTTCTGAGGGGCATGATGCGACGGATGGCGGGAGCGATCCTGGAAGCGGGGCGCGGAAAGCGCGATCCCGAATCCATCCGAAGCTTGCTGGACCCAGAACGACGTGACGCCCTCACGTGGCCGGTGGTGCTCCCCGCAAAGGGACTCCGCCTCGAACGCATCCGCTACGGGCGACACCCCCGCGACGCACGGCACAACTGTCAAGACGACGAAGAGAATTGAACAACGAGGCTCCGACCCGGTCGGAGAAGCACAGCATGAACAGAACGTTTAGCGCAAACGAAGCGAGCATCGAACGCAAGTGGGTCGTGGTGGATGCCACCGGCCTGCCCGTCGGCCGTTTGGCCGGGCAGGTCGCACAGATCCTGCGCGGCAAGCACAAGCCGACCTTCACCTACCACGCCGACTGCGGCGACTTCGTCATCGTCGTGAACGCCGACAAGGCCGTGCTGACCGGACGCAAGGAAGACGAGCTGATCCACTGGCACACGGGCTGGCCGGGCGGCTTGCGCAACGTCTCGCGCGGCAAGCTTTTGGCCGACAAGCCGACGCGCCTCATCGAGAAGGCCGTGTGGGGCATGCTCCCCAAGGGCCGCCTCGGTCACCAGATCGTCAAGAAACTCAAGGTTTATGCGGGCCCCGAGCACCCGCACGCGGCTCAGAACCCCGAGCCGATCACGCTCGTGAAGTAACACCCCCATGGCAGCGAAACTCAGCTACGGAACCGGTCGGCGCAAGAGCGCCATCGCGCGCGTCTGGATCAAACCCGGCGAGGGCAAGATCACGATCAACGACAAGGACTTCAAAGACTTTCTCGGTCGTCCGGTCCTCGAAATCCTGGTGAAGAGTCCGCTTGTGGCGCTCGGCATGGAAGACCGCTTCGACGTGGTCGCCAAGACCCGCGGCGGCGGCATCTCGGGTGCGGCCGGCGCGGTCCGCCTGGGCATCTCGCGCGCGCTGCTCGAAGAAGACGAGACGCTGCGCCAACCCCTGCGCGCCGGTGGCTTCCTGACCCGCGACCCTCGCGTGAAGGAACGCAAGAAGTACGGCCGCAAGAAGGCCCGCCGCGGCTTCCAGTTCGTCAAGCGGTAACTCGCCGCGCTCCGTTTACGGGCTCTCGGGCTTCACTGGCCGGGGAGCCCGTTCGAGTTTCTGACCATGGACCCGCCGTTACGCCGTCGTTTTTCGAGCAAGCCGAGGGCAATCTCTCGGCCTATGCTCCGGATCTTCCCGGGTGCGTGAGCAGCGGAGCCGCCTTGGAGGAGGTCATGGCCAACATCTTGGAGGCGTTCCGAGGCCACCTTCAGACGCTCGCCGCGTTCTCCGAGCCCATTCCCGAGCCCTCGACATCCGTCGCAACCGTAGAAGTCGCGGCCTAGAGCGAACAGTCCATCGCCGGCACGACCAGAATCACACGTCAATCGGTCCTGCCGTAGCGTCGCATGACCGGGCCCTTCGTCGCCGATTCCGGGTGCCATAGCCTATCCTGAAAGGACGTTGAGATGAGGGTAGCTAGTGTGCTCGGTTGGATCGCCTGCCCGGCGGGTCTGGTGTTTGGGACCGGCTTGGCCAGCCTTTGGGTTGGAGAGTGGCACTGGGTGAACGCCGTGGCTTACGGTTCGCCTTGGCTTGCCTTCTCCTTGGTGGCGGGAGCGTTCGCTGGGAGCCAGGCTCGCAGGCTGAGCGCCAACTCCGAGCCTGCCCCCGAGGTCGAGGCGCTCATGGTGGAATTCGCGAAGGTCGCAGGTGCCGAGGCCATGAGCGCTCGATGGAGTTCCACAAGCTTCGACACGGCTGAGCACTGGAACGGCCAGACGTTCTTCTCGCGCGACGAGTGGACGGCTCTCACCGATTCCGAGCGACGATTCTGCGCTGCCTTGGCCGTGGCACGTCGCGTCGGTGCCGACTCGAAACGGCGTCACATCCCGTGGCTGGGCCTCCACACTGTCGGTGCAACCGCCGCCTGCATCAGCCTATGGGCGATCTTTCCAGTACATCTCGCCACGATCGGTGGAATGGCATGGCTGGGAATCCGTAAGAGGGACGTTTTTCTATCTGAAGCACTCGCAGTCCGTTGGACGGACGACCTCGCAGCCGCCGAAGGCTACATCCAAAAGACCATCGGCGGTCGGTTCGGGGCCGAGGCAGCCGATCGACGCATCGAATACCTGCGCGCCGCCTACCGAGCCTCGTAGTACCGCACGTAATCCACCTCGAACCGCGAGGGGTAGATGGCGTCGTCCACGCCCTTTGAGCCGCCCCAGGCTCCGCCGATCGCCAAGTTCAGCTTGAGGCTGTGGGGCTGTGCGAACGGCCAAACCGCCGGGTCGTCCGACTCCTTGCGATAGACGAAGTAGCGCAGGTCGTCGAAGAAGAACTCGATGCGGTCCGGGAACCACTCGACGGCATAGATGTGGAAGCCTTCCCACGGCTTGCCCACGTCGATGTTGTTGCCCTTGCCGTTGCCTTTGGTGTGGTTGTACGCGTCGGTGTGGACGTTGGCGTGGACCTTGCTCGGGTCGAAGCCCACGTTCTCCAAGATGTCGATCTCGCCGCACTTGGGCCAGCCGACCTCGCGGATGTTCTCGCCCAGGGTCCAGATCGCCGGCCACGTGCCACGCCCCGTGGGGACCTTGGCGCGGGCCTCGATGCGACCGTACAGGAACGGGCGCTTCCGCGACGTGTGGATGCTGGCCGAAGTCACCGGGCGGCCCTGCCAGTCGTCCTTGCGGGCTTCCAGGATCAGGATGCCCTTTTCGATGCAGGCGTTCTCGCGCCGGTCCTTGGTGTAGTACTGCACCTCGCGGTTGCGGACGTAGCCCTCCTCGTAGGTCCAGAACTCCTGGTTCGGGCCGTCGCCTTTGTCAAACTCGTCCCGCCAGACCAGCCGCCACTTCGAGGCATCGAACGGCTTTCGCACGGGCTTCTGGTCGCTGGATCCGGCCAAGTCCTGACCGCCGACGGGGACGAGCGACGCCATGGCGCAGAGGAGCAGCGTGGTCAACATGACCCATTCTAGCCCCGATTGGGCCTCGCAAGGGGGCCGACATGCTGGAGGGCGAGGCTCGTCAGGCCTCACCCTCCACGATCTAGGCTACTCGCCTCGGCCGATGGCGTACACCTTGGTGACGCCGGGCGTGCCTTTGTTCAGCTGGTAGATCTCGACGAGATCGCCCCACGGATCTTCGGAAGCCACGACAAACTCCATCGTGCCATCGCCATCGAAGTCTCCAGCGGCCACGACCTTGCCCGAGAACGGTCCGCGCATCTCGCCGTAGTTGGTTTCGAAGACGAGTTCGAACGTCTTGTCCTGGGTTCGGACGATGACCCCGCAGTAGTCGCCGGACTTCTTGTTGTCCGCCTGCGCTCCCGAAGTGATCGCCATCACTTGATCGGGCTTCCCGTCGCCGTCAAGGTCGGCCTCGATGCCATCCTCGATCATCACCTTCATGCCGCCCTTGCCCTTGCCCTTGGTGGCCAGATACTCCTTGGCGACCTTGAGCGCGGCGGCATCGTTGGCGGCGATCGGCTTGGATTCCGCGAAGGTCTGCTTGCCGCCCGAGACCTGGAAGTAGTGCTTCTCGGCCTCGTTGGTCAGCCAGACCGAGGGTACGGGAGGGCCGTCCGAATATTCCATGCTCACTTGCGCCTTATCGCCGTTCGGCGAGGCGAAGATGAGCGCCCTCTCGTGGAACTCCTTGCCAGGCTCGACCCACTTGTCGCCGACCTTGGCGGCGAACGCCCAGCTGCTCATAGACAGGGCGATGGGCTCGTCTTCGTCGGGCATCTTGGACCGGTTGTGTTCGTCAATGACGACATCGTATTTCTTCTGGAGTTCCTCTTCGGTGGCCGATTCAAGCTCCTTCTTCCACCAGGCGTCCACATCTACTCCGCCGGAGGAGGCTTTCACGATCTTGGTGAGCTCCATTTCTTGGTTCGCTTCTTCGACGAACGTCTTCTCAGTCTTGACTTCGATCTCGATCTTCTTGCCGATGTGGGCGGCGAGGAAGTAGTTCATCGGGTAGTCCCCGATGTAGTAAGAGGTCTCGGTGCCCTTGTCGTCCTTGACGATGGCGTGAACGTAGTCGCCGACTTCGAAAGCGACCAGTTCGACGGACGTTGAGTTGGCTGCGCCCTCCGTCTTGGCACCACCTTGGCACCCCGGTACGGCGACGCATGCGACGGCGAGAATGAGCCCGAAGGCTCGTAGTTTGGCGAGGGCGTTCATTCACGCGGAATTAACCTTGGACACCGAGACAATGCAACGATCCGTGCTGGGATTCGTGGGTCTGGGGGCGGGAGCCCGGCGCCCCGCCATACAAGTCAAGAACGACAGGGTCAGCAGCGCGAGGGCGCCACCCGAAATTTGCCCTCTCCAAACAACCGGTCTGATATACTTCTGTCCACATGTATTCCTTGAACGGGAATGGTTGGTTGGTCTTGCGCAACGCGCGTGGCAACAACCTGCGCGGCGTGGATGCCGCGTTCCCGACCGGGCTGCTCACGTGCGTGACCGGTGTCTCCGGCAGCGGCAAATCCACCCTCGTCCAAGACACCCTGTTCCCCCGGCTCATGTTCGAGGTCTACGGCACGCGCACCGTGTGGGCCCCGCACGACGAGCTCGAAGGACACGAGCCGTTCGACAAGGTGATCGACATCGACCAGTCGCCCATCGGACGCACGCCGCGCAGCAACCCGGCCACCTACACCGGCACGTTCGACATGATCCGCGACCTGTTCGCCATGACCCCCGACGCCCGAGTGCGCGGCTACAAGCAGGGGCGGTTCAGCTTCAACGTGAAGGGCGGGCGGTGCGAGGCGTGCAAGGGCGACGGCATCATCAAGATCGAGATGCACTTCCTGCCCGACGTGTACGTACCTTGCGAGGTGTGCAAGGGCAAGCGCTACAACCGCGAGACGCTCGAGGTCAAGTACAAGGACAAATCCATCTCCGAGGTTCTGGAGACCACCATCGAGGAGGCCGTCGAGTTCTTTCGTTTGGTCCCCAAGATCTTCCGCAAGCTGGAAACCCTGCTGGAGGTTGGACTGGGCTACGTCAGGCTCGGCCAGCCCGCCACCACGCTCTCGGGCGGCGAGGCTCAACGCATCAAGCTGGCGGCCGAGCTTTCGAAGCGTTCCACGGGGCGGACCGTGTACATTCTCGACGAGCCCACCACCGGGTTGCACTTCGAAGACGTGAAAAAGCTGTTGCACGTGCTGCATCGGCTGGTGGACCAGGGCAACACGGTCATCGTGATCGAGCACAACTTGGACGTGATCAAGACGGCGGACTGGATCGTGGACATGGGTCCCGAAGGCGGCACTGGCGGCGGCAAGGTAGTGGCGATGGGCACTCCCGAGCAAGTGGCTTCCGTTGAGGCTAGCTGGACCGGCCGCTATCTGCGCGGGGTGCTTGCCTCCCCTCCCACGGAATGATCGTGTCTGAGGGAGGGAGCCTCGCGAGGGAGCACGAGTCGGGCGCACCTCGAGATTTGCCAAAACTGAACAGAACCTGTATAGTGGTGGCAGAGGTCGACACCCATGGCACCTAAGAACCCCTGCCGCGAACCGCCCATACGGCTCTCTCTCATCCTCGCGTGCGTCTGGATGGCCGCGTCGTTTGCCCAAGGGCAGACCTTCTTCCGGCTCGTTCGAACGGAGGTGGTGAAGCATCCCGCCGGCGAGGCGCCCCAAACGTCGGTCATGGAGGGCGGCATGAAGTCGCTCGCCCTCGCCACGACCCTCCCGGGCTTCACGTCGAGGGGCAACCTGACCGTGACCATCCCGGACCGCCTTGAAAACGATCAGGAATCGTTCACGATCACGGCGCGCCTTGACGGTTCTTGGAATCTGAAGGCCGACAACCCCAACATCAACCTCGGCCTGATTCTATTGGGAGTGCCCAAGGTGATGGGCAAGGGCGACCCGGGGCCATGGCTCAAGGCGGGCGAACACACGCTCAGCGTGGATGTCACCGTGCAAGCCAATCTAGCCTCGGGTTTCGGGGTGCGCAAGTGGAACGAGAACGGCAAGAACCTCCGCAGCTTTGTGCTCGAAGGCCACACGGGCGTCGGCCAGACCCTCTCCGGGTTCAAGTTGACCTACGTTTACGAGGAAACCAAGAACGCGCCGGCGATCCGGCTGGGCGCCGTCACCGTGGTTGAGGTCGTCGGCGAGGCCGAAATCTCGCCAGGAGGCGACGACTCGCAGGCCAAACAGCTCAAGTTGAACGACCGGGTGAACGAGTGGGACCGCCTGGTGACCGGGATGGATTCCAGGGTCAAGCTGCGCTTCCCGGACGGCACGATCGTGGACGTCGGCGAGCTGACCGACATGAAGGTGGCCTGCTACATCGACGCGGGGAACGCCGTGCAAACCCGCCTGTGGCTGCGCGGCGGCGAGGTGTCGGCGTCGGTGAACAAGTCCTCCGAAAGACCGTCGAGCCTCGAGGTCAAAACCCCGACCGCGGTATGCGGTGTTCGAGGGACTCGGTTCGTCACCCGTCACAACAAGCTCTCGGGCATGACGACCGTCTCGGTCGCCGAGGGAGCGGTGTCGGTCGCGGGGGTCAATCCCTCCCTGCGAGAGGTTGCGCTGGGCGCGGGGCAGAGCGTGGATGTGTCGGTTGAACGGATCAGCGCCGTCCGCAAGTCGTAGGCTGGCAGACCGAGCAGGTACCGGGTACAGTCCGGCCAGCCGTGCCCGAGTTCCCGCTCGACTCCGACGGACCGCTCCAGCGGACCGACCTGCAAGACACCGCTCTCCACATCCACCGGCGGATGATCGAGCTCTTGCGTCGAATGACCCCGGAACAACGCATCCAACGCACGTTCGAGATGATGGAGTCTATTCGCCACTTGCGCGAGGTGGCGGGCATAGCGCGGGATTCCCGCTAAACCCCATTCTCGCCGACTTCCGCCGCGAGCCGTTCACAGGCATCCTTCAGCTTGGGCAACGACTCTTTGCATGCATTGAAGACGGTCTCTATCTCTAGATCCCAATAGGCGTGGCTGAGGAAATCTCGCATCCCCTTGGCTGCCCTCCAGTTTACTTCTGGATAGTCCGCAAAGAAACCTGGTGGAACGTGTTTGTCAATCATCTTCAAAGATTCGCCAATCGCGATCAGCATCATTCCAATCGCGTCCAACCGAGTGAGCGTATCGTCGTCCCGCATGAAGTCCTCCGGACTCTCGATACCCTCCATTCTGCGCTCGATCCGTCGGGTAGCTTCGACGATTCGGCTAAGCAGATCAAGAACGATCTCCGAGTCAAACATAGATCACGTCCTTCGCAATACGCTTAGCCAGCAATGGGCGCAATCGCTCGTGCTCGTGCACCAGATCGACGCTTGCTTCCAACAACTCGGAAAGTTCCTCGCGCAGAGCCACCAAGCCAAAAAGGTCCGGCTTCGCAAGCCTCACGACCACGTCGACATCGCTCGAGTCGCCCGCATCGTCTCGCGCTACCGAACCAAAGAGCCCGATCCGGACGATCCCATACTTGGCCTCAAGCTCGCTCCTATGCTGGCGAAGCCGTTCAAGTGCCTGTTCCCTCCTCATAGCCTCATCGCCGCCCCACCACCGGCTGGACCCAAGCCACCTCGGTCTCGCCTTCCGCATACGGGTTCGATTTCGGCTTCGACGACACCACCCGAGCCCGAACGTAGATCTCGTCGCCCTTCAACGTGTACTTGGGCGAGGCGCCTTCGACCGTCGCCAGCACCTGGCCGATGTCCGCGCTGTATTGCATCGTCACGCCCAACGGTTCGTTGTTTGGGCCGAGTACGGGCTTGGACGAGGAGTCGTATCCGCGCCGGGTACCGATGAAGAAGGTCTTGTACGTCACGCCCCTTTCGGGCCGAACGGCCACCGAGAGCGTCCGCCCTTCAAAGCGGATGTCGTTCAGAGTTACGCCGCTGGTTGCGTAGAAGTTGCCGTCTTCCATGGCGTGTACCAGATCGTGGGCATGCAGCTTCTTGGATCGCACCATCACCCAGCCGCGCCCCGGGTTCGCTTTGCTCATGTGGTTTTGGTGGTAGTTGTGGGCGTCGTCTACGGCGATGCCGTACATCACGTCCTTCTTCAGTTCTGCCAGCCGCTTGGTAAGGATGATGTCCCACACGCGTTCCATGCCGGCATGGGTGGCGTCGCCATAGTTGTGCACGGCCGGATGGCCGTTGTAGACCTCGAAGAACTTCTCGCCTTCCAGGTGCATCAGCTCTTCCGCCGTAATGGCCCACACGAAGTTGGGGTGGTTGATGTGCGGGAACATGGGCACTCCGGTGCGCGTGCGCTGCTCGTTGACAGCGTCCACGTTCTTCTGCATCGTGTCGAGCACGGAGGTCCCTTGCTTGGGCGGGATCAGCTCCTGGATGTTGGTGGCGTTGACGTGGATCGGCTTGTCGCCGTGGTGCGCGCTGATCTCCTCGCTCTGGATCATGAGGAAGCGGCCCGGCTCGTCGAAGATGGCCTTCATCTCCGGCAGCGTGCGCAGCCGCACTTGGACCTTGCCGCCGTCCACGCGGGTCTGAACCCAGGCGTCGCCAAAGCGGGCCAGGTACTTCTCGAGCACCGCACCCTTGCCTCGGCTGCCCGAAAGGTCGAACCACCTCTCGCCCTGGCTGAGCACGTTGTGGTCGCTGAGCGCGAGGAAGTGATAGCCGCGCGACTTGTACCAATCCACGACCATCTCGGGGTAATCGTCCCCGTCGCTCCACAGCGTGTGGGTGTGCAGGTTGCCCTTCCACCACGTCCCTTGGGCGGGGTCCGGGGGGCCGACGAGGATGGCGGCGAGCGCGAGGGTGGCGAGCATCATGACACGAGGCTACCCGCGCCGCGCTCCCGCAGTAGACTTCCCACGCGACGTGCCCCACGAAACGAACCTCACCATCCGCCCCGCGACCGAAGCCGACGGCCCCGCGATCTGGCGCATCCTTGAACCCATCCTGCGGGAAGGGGAAGCTTACGCCCTGGACCGCGACATGGACGAGACCGAGGCTCTCGCGTTCTGGGCCGCCCCGGATAGGACGGTGTTCGTGGCCGAGCAGGACGGCGAGGTGGTCGGCACCTACTACCTGCGCCCGAACCAGATGGGCGGCGGGCGGCACGTGTGCAACTGCGGCTACGGAGTCGCCCGGCACGCGATGGGCCGCGGTGTGGCGCGGGCGATGGGCTTGCATTCCCTGGACGAGGGGCGGCGGCAGGGCTATCGGGCGATGCAGTTCAACTTCGTGGTGAGCTCGAACGTGCGCGCCGTGCGGCTCTGGGAGTCGCTGGGCTTCTCGGTGGTGGGACGCCTGCCTGGGGCGTTCGTTCATCCGGGGCTGGGGCCAGTGGATGCGTTGGTGATGTTCCGGGAGCTGTGAGTATTGGCGGGCTTGCGGCAAACCAGCGACCTCGCGAATGCCAGCCGCCTCCTGCGGGACTGGACTGGCTAAGGCCAGCCTCCTTCAGTCTAGGAGTACATACCGGAACCCGACATTGAACATCGGGGCGCTGTCTCGACGATATGCCGCCTCATCGGCAAAACACGCGATGGACGAATTGAAGGGAGTTCCCTTTGCGATGGCCTTGCCCTCAAAGAGGTCGCTGGTCCACTCCATGACCGAGCCTATGACCTCCTGCACACCGAAGGGGCTTGCCAACTCTGGATGCGCGCCAATGGCCGGAGGCGCTTGCCTGCCAAGAATCCCAAGGGGGCAGTTGTCCTTGCCAAAGGGCATGGCGGGGCCGTTTTTCCCTCGCGCAGCCGCTTCCCATTCGGATGCCGTCGGAAGGCGTCCACCCATCCGCTTCGCGTAGCGAGCCGCTAACCGGAACTCGATGCCCATAGCCGGCAGGTCCGGTTCGAACGACCGAAGATAGCCGATCTGTTCATGGTCGCCAATCTCCTCGACGAACCGAAACAACTCAGCCACGCTTACTGGATGAGTCCTGATGTGAAAAGACCGAATGTAGGTTCGCCGAATGCCTGTCACCGTGTAGAAACGTAAGCCCAGTTCCTGCAGTGCCGGAATCTCGTATTGGCTCACTCCCAGCGTATAGAAACCTGTGGGTATATGGCAAAGCATCGCGGTCTCGGCCATGGGGCCATGTCCACTATACACCGGTTCTTTGTCCAGAGGCGAGGCATCTTCGAGTGGTTCGGTTTGTGGTCAGTCCGGGGCCTTTGCTTGAAGGAGTCAGACGGGGGCCTGCTCTCGCAACCGGGCTCCCTCCCCCGGCCCCTCCCTCAGACACGATCCATTCCGAGGGAGGGAGCGCTTTCGAGCAATGGCGTAGAATGAGCCAATGGTGGGTCTGCGCCCAACGCCGAAGAGGCGATCCGGGGCTGGCTCGCCAGTCAGGACCTTGCCTAGCGCCGTCAAGCGTTTCGGTAGCAGGGCGATTGCAGCGGTGGCGGGGATCCGCTCGTCTCCGCCCAGCCTTGGTAACCTGCTCGCCATGACCCTCCACCTCGCCTTTGCCGCGATCGTCCTAGCAGGGCACGCCCAAGTCGGGCCGACCACCAAACCCGGCGACGCCATCGGCAAGCCGCCCGAAACGCTCGGCCACGATGGCTTCTACACCAAGTACGCCACATTCAAGGGTCTCCCCATCCTGGCCAGCAAGAACGTGGACGACAAGGCCCTGCTCAAGCTGGTCTACGGCATCGGCAGGATGCTTGAGAAGGTGCCCGAAGCGTGGATCGAGGCGTTCGTGGCGTCCGGCTCGTTCTACGCGATCATCGGCAAGAACGAAGGCCAAACCGACTTGCCCCAGTACCGACACCTGAAGAACGACCCAAACACCGATTGGGACAAACGCGCCCGAGGCCTCGGGGGACGCACCACCAGCGCGGGCGAGGAGAACATCCTGGAACTCGACGGCGACCGCTACCGGGGCGAGAGCATCTGGCTGCACGAGTTCGCCCACACCCTCTCGAGCCAGATGTTCGCACGAGTTGACCCCAACCACCGGCGCGAACTGAGAGCCGCCTACGAGAAAGCCATGGCCGCCGGGCTCTGGAAGAACACCTACGCCGCCACCAACTCCGCCGAATACTGGGCCGAGGGCGTGCAGTGCTACTTCGACACCAATCGCAGCGCCAACCCTCCGGACGGCGTGCACAACGAGATCTGCAGCCGCGAGCAACTCAAGGAGTACGACCCCGCGCTGTTCGAGCTCATCGAACGCTCGTTCGGCGGCAACCCCTGGCGGTACGAGGGCAAGTACAACACGAGTCGGAAGCAGGGGTGACGCGATTGCCCAGCGCTATTCGCGTCAGAAATGACGTGAATAGCCTAGTCAGGGTCAGTGGACGAGTCCAGACCCGTTGCGCCACTTTGAAGGAGCCAATCGCGGACTGGCAAAGCCTATAATGCAACTCGTGCCCGACACCACGCACGCGATCCGATTTCGGGCCACGCTCCGCCGGCCAGGCGGCGCGGATAAGGGGGCGGATTGGACGTTCCTGAACCTGCCGCAAGACGCCAGCGACCAGCTCCCTTCACGCGGGTTGGTTTCGGTGCAAGGCACGCTCGATGGGACGCCGTTCCAGGCAACGCTTCAACCCGACGGCCAAGGCGGGCATTGGCTAAAGGTGCCGGCGGAGTTGAGCGTCAAGGCGGGCGAAACCGTTGTGCTTGCGATCGCCCCGATGGCGGAGGAGCCCGAGCCCGAGGTCCCCGAAGACCTCAGGCTCGCCCTTGAGGCCGCTGACACCAGGACGCGGGAGGTCTGGGCGAAGATCACCCCGCTCGCGCGGCGAGACTGGATTCACTGGATCGTCTCGCCCAAGAAGGCGGAGACGCGGGCCAAGCGGATCGAGAGCGCATGCGACATGTTGGCCAAAGGCAAGCGGCGACCGTGTTGTTTCGATCGGTCGGGGATGTACAGCAACAGCCTTTGTCCCCCGGTTCCGGAGTGAGCGTCAGGGGGCATCCTGCGCTCGGTTGAGCCAGTAGCGCGACCCTTTGCCGACTCCTGTCCGGATCATGGCCCCCAACGCGACCAATTCGCTCAGATCGCGTCCGGCCGTCGCGGGCGACGCGCCCGTGATCGTCTGGTAGTTCTTCGATGACAGGCCGCCCGTGAATCCCGCCGGTCCTTCGCGGAACACCCTTAGGAGCGCCTTCTCTTGGCGAGGATTGAGCCGGTCCTTCAGCCCGTCCAGCAGCCGAACCTTGAACAGCACGAACTCGAGAAGCGCCGATACACGTTGCTGGGCGGCCAACACCATCTCCGCCCACCACAACAGCCAATCCGTTGCGTCGAGGCTTCGTCCAGCTCGCTCGAGGTGGGCGTAGTAGTCCCGCTGACGCGCCTCGATCTCGGAAGAGAGCATGGTCAAGCATGGATGACCCAGGCCCTGAGCCAAAGCCAATTCAGCAATCGCTCGGCCGATGCGGCCGTTGCCGTCTTCGAACGGATGGACGCACTCGAAACGAAGGTGGGCCAATCCAGAGCGGGCCACGGGCGTCGCAGAGCCTTTGGTTTCGCTGAACCACCCCAGAAACCGCTCCATCTCGCTAGGGACTCGCCCCGAGGGCGGTGCTTCAAAGTGGACGACCTCGTGCCCAACGGCGCCCGAAACGACCCGCATGGGTTCCTGGTGCACTCTGTAGCCGCCGATCACGGCCAGATCCCGCCGGCCCGCCATCAACATCCCGTGCCAGTTCCAGAGTCGCCCGTGGGTCAGTTCTTCGATGGGAGATCGGAGCAAGTCCACCATCATGCGGGCGACGCCTTCCTCCCTTGGCGCAACGCTTCGGCCATCGGAAGGTGCGCCCAGATGCCGAAGGATGGACGAACGGACGCTCGCCCGATTCAAGGTCTCGCCCTCGATCGCCGAGGTACTGACGGCTTCGCTCGTCGCGGCGTCTGCGATGAACTCACGGCCGGACTCGCCGACGAGGTGCTTGAAGACGCCGACCCCTTCGCCTCCGTGTCGAAGGAACCGCGCCTCGGACCGGACCAGCGCTTCGCGATCGTAGGCGAAATCTGGCCAGCCCTCCAACTGCCAGTTCCAGGGCGTGAGCGGTATCTGGCGCATTTATCGCTCATTTTACACGATGTTTGTGAGCGACAAGACACTTCCGCCCCCTCCCTCGGAATGTTTGTGCTGAGGTAGGGGGTCGGGGGAGGAAGCTGACCTCAGCCCTTCCGCTGATAGAACCGCTTGCTCACCACCGTCGCCGGCTCGGCCTTGCCCCGAATCTCCACTGCGCACGGCGTCCCCAGCTTCACCGAGGCATCCAAATAGGCGAACGCCAGGCCCGCCTCGAGCAACGGCGAATAAATGCCGCTCGAAACCTCGCCGACCGGCTCGCCATGCACCAGCACCTTCATGCCCGGCTGGGGCAAGCGCTTGCCCTCCATGCGCACGCCCTGCAGCTTGGTCGGTGTGCCGTTCGCGCGGGCGGCGTTGATGGGCTCAGAGCCGATGAACGTCTTCGTCTTGCCGATCACCCAGCCCAGACCCGCTGCGATGGGGCTGAGGTCGTCGGTGAGTTCGTGGCCATAAAGCGGCAGCCCCGCCTCGACGCGCAGCACGTCGCGAGAGCCCAAGCCGCACGGGGCCACACCCGCCGCGAGTAACGCCCGCCACACCCCGGGGCCGTCCTCGGACGAGCAGATGACCTCGAAACCGTCCTCGCCCGTGTAGCCCGATCGCGCGCACGTGCACTCAAACCCCGCCAGCCGAGTCGTCACCAGCCCGAACGTCCCCGCCGCTTGGATCGCCTCCGGAGCGTCGCTCAGGCCCGCCACGATCTCGGCGGCGCTCGGGCCTTGGACGGCGATCATCACCGTCGCATCGGTTTCGTCTTCCATCTCTACGCCGAACGCGTTGTGCCCGCGCATCCACTCGACGTCCTTGGCGTGGTTCGCAGCGTTGACCACCATGCGGAACGTCTCGGGGCCCACGCGGTAGACGATGATGTCGTCCACCACGCCGCCTTGGTCGTTGGGCAACAGCGAGTACTGCCCGCGCCCATCTTCCAGCTTGGCCACATCGTTGCTGGTGATGTGCTCCAAGAACTCGAGCGTGCGCGGACCTCGAAACCAGAGGCGAGCCATATGGCTGACGTCGAACATGCCCGCCCCATCGCGAACGGCCTTCGACTCCGCGATCACGCCGGAGTATTGGACCGGCATCTCGTAGCCGGCAAAGGGCACGATGCGCGCGCCAAGCGCCACGTGCTCGTCGTACAAAGGGGTGCGAAGGTCGGACATGGCCCGAGTATACGTCCACCGCAAACGGGTAAACCCGGCACATGAGCACCATCGCCCTGCTCGCTTTGGTCGGGAGCCAGGCCTACCCGACGTTTGCCGTGCCTCGACTAGCCGGAGAGACGGTGCCAGGCCTGCCGCCCGTCACCGGCCGCATCGCCGTGGACCAGTTCGGCTACCTGCCCGATGGCGCGAAGGTGGCGATCCTCACCGATCCTCAGCGAGGCTACAACGCGATGGACGACTACACGCCCGGCGACGAGATTCAGCTGCGTCGGCGCGATGGGCGCGTGGTGCTGCGAGGCAAGGCGGTGGCGTGGAACGGCGGCGCGACCCACGAGGATTCGGGCGACAAGGGGTGGTGGTTCGATTTCGGCTCGGTCAAGGCGCCGGGCGAATACTACGTGTTCGACCCGAAAGCCAACCTTCGCTCGCCCGTGTTCAAGATCGGGAACGACGTGTACCAAGGCGTGTTGCGCGCGGCGGTACGAACGTTCTACTATCAGCGGCTCAGCGAGTCTTTGCGAGCGCCTTACGCCGAAGCGCCGTGGGTCATGCCGTCCTACATGGATCAGGACAAGCGGGCGCTGGCCCTCTGGGCGAAGGAAGACACCAAGCTCGCCCGCGACCTTTCCGGCGGGTGGATGGATGCCGGGGACACCAACAAGTACCCCGCGTTCAACACCGATGCCCTGCCCTCGCTGATGTACGCCTACAAGGCGAACCCCAAGGCGTTCACCGACGACTTCGGCATCCCCGAATCCGGCAACGGCTTGCCCGACCTGCTCGACGAGGTCAAGGTTCAGCTGGAGTGGCTGTCCAAGATGCAGGATTCCGATGGCGGCGTGTTCGTCAAGATGGGCGAGATCGACTACTCGGGTCGCCCCGATCGGCCGCGCTACTATGGTCCGAAGTGCACGGGCGCGTCGCTATCGGCGGCGATGAACTACGCGCTCGCCGCGCGGGTCTATGGCGAATTCGCGCCTTGGAAGGCGTTTGCCGACAAGATGCGCGTCCAAGCCGAGAAGGCTTGGGTCTACGCCCACACCCACCCGCGCACCCCGAACGCCGACACGGGCGAGATCAAGTCGGGCAATTCCAGCCGCGACCTCGAATCGCAAGAGCGGATCGAAGCGGCGGCGGCGATCCAACTCTATGCCCTGACGCGCAAGACCGAGTACCACGAGGCGGCCAAGCGCTTGGTCCCCAAGCTGCGGCAGATGACCGAGCCCGCGTGGAGCCCCTACGAAGCCGGCATGGCCGAGGCGCTGGCCGACTACGCCTCGCTCGCCGGGGTGGACGCGGGTCTGCGCTCGAGCATTCTCGCCCAGCTGCAGCGCTCGGCTTCGAGCCGTGCGTTCGCTCCGCCGTTGGAAACCGACCTCTACCGGGCGTGGATGAACCCCGAGGCCTACCACTGGGGCAGCAACACGGTTCGGGCGTCGTTCGGCTTTTCGGCGCTGATCGTCGGTTCGCGGCAGCCGGTCTCGGTCCGGACGGTGCTACGTCAGCGGGCGCTCGACCTGCTCCATTCGTTCCACGGCGTGAACCCGCTGAGCATGGTGATGCTGACCAACATGGGCCGTCACGGGGCCGAGCTCTCGGCCATGAAGATCTGGCACGAGCGTTACGGCTGGAACACGCCGTTCGCTTCGAACCCGCCTCCCGGCTACGTGGTCGGCGGGCCGAACCAGCAGTACGGCGGCGATAAGGGCGACCGCGCGGGCGAGGTGGCCTGGATCAAGACCCAACCCCGCGCCAAGGCGTACGCCGACTTCAACGAGCCGTGGCCGATGAACTGCTGGGAGATCACGGAGAACGCGAACTACTACAACGCGGCGTACATCCGGTTGCTGGCCGGGTTGCTCTAGCGCCGGCGTCGCTTCGAACCGGGTTTCTCAACTTGCCGACGCACTCGGACTCACGATTCACGATTCACATTC
>DDSP01000074.1:0-4443 GCA_002343445.1 Chthonomonas sp. UBA2387 | reverse complement strand
ACGGATGACGGAAATGGCGGTTGGGCTGTGCTGCCTACGTTCACGATTCACGATTCACATTCACATCCCCCCACAGTTTGGCGGGCGTCGGCAGGTGGTCGGTTCGAACCCGGTTTCTCAGCGTGCCGACGCACTCGGATGCACGATTCACGATTCACATTCACATCCCCCCACAGTTTGGCGAGGCGGGGCAAATGCGACCCATTCGACCTGCCGACCACCTGCTCACCAGATGCCGACAACATGCCGACGCACGCCTATTCTCTCCACGCTCGCTGCGCCATCGCGTCAACCTTGGCCGTGCCCCAACCCTCGCCCAGCTTGGACGGTGGGATTGAACCGATTTGGATGGCGGGCCGGAGGCTTTGGGACACAGTGTACGTATAATATGGGTGTGGACCGCGAACTGACCATCGTGTTCGAGCCTGCGGAAGAGGGTGGATTCACCGCCTACATTCCGGAGGTGCCCGGCGCAGTCTCCGAGGGTGAGACGATCAGCGAGGCCCGGGACATGGTCCTTGACGCGCTGCGCGAGCTCACGCAGTACAGGCGCGAAGCGGCGCTGAGGGCAAAATCGCCCCGGTCCGTCGTCGAGCGAGTCGCCACGGTTTCTTAGCTCAGCCTCGGCGGTTTGGCGATTCCGAGTTCGGAGCATCTCCTTCTGGCCGCTGCACGATTAGCCCGCATGGGGCAGACCGTGGGGCCCCTCGCCAGCCTGTTGCCCGCGTGGCATGGCCCCGGGATCGATGCAACAGGGCAAGCGCTAGCCATAGTCGAGGAGTGTCCGGTATGCTTTGGCCCAAGTCAAGTACAGAAACACCAGCAACAACCCGATGAAACCACCCCTCGAGAAGATAGCTGAAGACGATGGGCTTTCCATCGATGCCACATTTTCGCTGGCAGGCCACTCACCTATCTCGGTGACTCTGGAGAGTGGAGGAGGCGGGCGAAACCTTCATTACAGCCGTGGGCTCCACCTCCTCCTGCAAAGACTCTCACAAGCACAGGCGACCCTGCTTAGGGCAGCTTTAACGAGCTCACGCGTCACAGGGCACCAAGAGGAGGGCATCGAGCTCGAACTGGAAGATTACTCCTACCCGATAGACATTGCCTCCATCCAAGTTGAAGAACTGCGGCGCGCGCTTCAGCGAGCTCTGGCTCGGACTGGCAGAACTCCAGACCGCGATGGACCTGGCGGGAATCCAACGAAACGCATTACCCTTGATGTTCGATTTCCAACAATACTTGATTACGATGTTGCCACATTTCTAAGAACTGGCAAGACAGCGCGCCAGAAGTTCATTCCACGTCTCGCTATTGGATCGACTATGAATTCTCAATACTTGCATCTTCTTAGCAGTCTCGATCAATCCGGCTCGCGTGGCATGGCGGACTACCTTGGACGATTAATCGCATCTCTCGTCAGCAAGAGATTTGTGATTCTGTCCGGACTGTCCGGGTCCGGCAAGACTCAACTCGCTAGACTCATTGCCGGCTGGATGGGTGGTCTCAATAGCCTCGCCCGCGTCGATCCCTTTGCTCCAAACTCAACGATTCAGGGGCAATCAATTACCTACCTGGTCAAGAATTCGGATGCACTATCGATTGAAGTGTGGAACTCACCTGATGAATCTGACGCAGTGAGAGTTCTACTGCCAAGATCACTGATCCGAGAGTGGGCCGATTGCATTGTTGAAAAGTCATTCGATAGGGATGTTTCGAGTTCGGACATCCGTTCAGCAGTCCAGCAGGAGAGCCGCTGGAGCGGCCAGCTCCACAGCTTCCATGCTCCATTGAAGGCGGCAGCTTTTGCCCTTCTTGAAGCCGAATCCGGATACGGACCGCCAACAGCGCTGCTTGTCCCGGTCGGGGCCGACTGGACCGGAAACGAGAATCTCTTGGGCTATCCTGACGGGATTGACGCGCAGGTTTACCGCTCAACACCTATCCTTGATTTCGTTCTGCGAGCGTGCGATGATCCGGATCGCCCCTATTTCCTCATCTTGGATGAAATGAACTTGTCGCACGTCGAGAGGTATTTCGCCGACTTCCTCTCGGCCATGGAATCGGGCGAAGGGATGATTCCGTTGTATCAGGGCCAAGATCGCAAGGCCGATCGCGACATCCCACAGACCCTCCACCTGCCCAGGAACCTGTTCGTCATCGGCACCGTGAATGTGGATGAGACGACCTACATGTTCTCGCCGAAGGTCCTCGACCGGGCCAATGTTCTGGAGTTTCGGGTCGACGAAGAGGAGATGGCCGGCTTCTTGGGCTCTCCGCAAAAGCCTGATCTGAATGCCATCGCTGGACTGGGAAAGGAGTTCGGGCCCGAGTTCGTGCGGTTGGCGAACGACCACGAGATCCGGGTCCCCGGCGAGTGGGCGGAGCGGTTCCAAGCAGACATGACCGCACTTTTCAAAATCTTTGCGCGGCATCACTGGGAGTTCGGCTATCGGACCGCTTATGAGGCAAGTCGGTTCGCTCACTTCTGGCACTTGCTACATGGCTCGGACGACGATTCCTACAGCAATGCCCTCGATGCAGTCATCGTGCAGAAGTTGATGCCGAAGCTGCACGGCTCGCGGGCCAAGCTCAGACCTCTGTTGCAGGACCTGTGGGGGGCCTGTCTCGCTGGCGCCCAGGTCGGCGTACCGGGCGATCCGTCAAGAGCAATAGACTCAGCGCTCTACCCGCTCAGCGCTGACAAGGTGCGCCGCATGTGGGAACTCTTGCACGACCACGGCTTTGCATCTTTTGCCGAGGCATGAAATGACTTCGGACGGCAGGTGCACCCTTGAGTTCCGCGACGCATTCGGTTCTCTTTGTTCGCGACTCGAGATCACCGCGGAAAGAACAGGGCGAGGCAGCGGCACAAACCCACTGCTCCAAGTCGAGGATGCCGAATCGCGAGGCGAAACCCTGTGGCAACTCAAGGAAGGAGAGGTGTACCAATACCGCTTGCTCGACGGACCACCCTCGCTGCGCGTCCGATGTCGGAACGCAGTCCGACGGGTGAATTTGGGTCCCGACGAGAGAGACGCTGGACGGCTCGAAACAAGAAACTACTGTGGGACTCTTTCACTAGAGATCGTCGACGCTTCCGGAGGTGAGAGCCCCGAAGAGTTGCATCTGAGGGAGCCCGTTGCTTCCCTTGGGATCGATGTGCGTTCGGTGAAGATCGACTACCGATCCGATTACCGAGCCATGATGGAGAGCCTCACCGAGCGGGTTGTCGGTCTGGTCCTCGACGCCCAGTCTTCGGCGCAGGCTCGCTTCATCTCCACGTTCGAACCCCACGGCGATGCTGAGACGATCCAACTCCAGCTTGAGATTCTCCGCGACGCGATGGACGGGGCCGACCTTTCCCAAGCTTTCGCGCGAATCTTGGCTATGCCTCATGACCGGCTCGCCGACGAGCCAAGAGTGGTCCGCGCCGACCGGGCCAAGCTTAGGTCGGGACGCGAAGCGACAGCCCTCATCCAGGGGGCACCCCGAATCTTGCTGCCCGACACACACCCACTCTATGCCCGCTACGGCCTCCCCAGCGTCGCCGCGCGGATCTCTGAGCTTCAGAGCAGACGATCCGTGGACACCCCGGAGAACCGCTTTGTCCGCTACGTGCTCGAGGACATTCGCCGCTTTCTGCAACATTCTCAGGACCAATTGAAGATTGCGGGCTGGCTGGCACCCCTTGGCACCGCCCAACGGCTCGCTTCCAAAGTCGACGATAGGCTCAACCACTCGTTGTTCCGGGAAGTCGGCCCGATGCGGATCGCTCCGCTCGGCAGCCCCGTATTGCAGCGCCGTTCCGGTTACCGCGAGGTGCTGAGGTTTTGGCTAAGGTTTCGGACCTCGGCTCGGCTAACTTGGGAAGGTGGTTCCGACGTCTTTCGTGCGGGCCAGCGAGACGTGGCCACCCTCTACGAGTATTGGCTCTTCTTCGTGCTGCTCGATTGGTTCTGTGACCGATTCAACGAGGGTCGAAAACCAGCGCTTGAGGATCTGCTGAGCGGACTAAGCAATGGTTCGTTGTGCTTGAAGCTGCGCCGGTCCGTTCCTCTTGGACCCTTTGTTGGCATCTCTCGGGCTGACGGTCGCAAACTCAAAGCTTCTCTTGACTATAACAAGCCATTCGTGCAATCCCAAGTACGAAGCGATCCTGGAAGTTGGACTCGCCGACTCTATCCCGACTATACCTTCGCTTTCTGGCCCGCTGAGCTAGAGCGGAGCGTTGCCGAGGAACGCGAGCTGCTGGTCTACGTCCACTTCGATGCCAAGTATCGCGTTGAGAATGTGGAAGCGCTCTTTGGAGCCGAGGATCCTTCGTCGGAAGACTCTGTGGCCGATCTTCCCGAAGAAGTCCGAGATTACAAGAGGATCGACCTCATGAAGATGCACGCTTACCGAGACGCAATTTGGGGTGCGCCCTTTTCATGAGAC
>DDSP01000073.1 GCA_002343445.1 Chthonomonas sp. UBA2387 | reverse complement strand
GTATTATTGAGACACATCACTAGATCAGTCCGGCGCCCCCGACGACTCAGGGATTCGGTGGTAGCCCAAGGCGGCCCCTGATGGACGGGAGGAGTGCTAGAATGGAGCGGTCTGCCGGGTCCCCGGCGCTCCCTTTTTCCCGTGGCCTACCTCTCGCTCTATCGCAAGTACCGCAGCCAGACGTTTGGCGACCTGATCGGTCAAGAACACGTCGTGCGCACGTTGCAGAACGGGATCACCTCAGGCCGGATCGCCCACGCCTACCTGTTCACCGGGCCCCGCGGCACGGGCAAGACGTCCTCGGCGCGGCTCCTGGCGAAGGCCCTGTGTTGCGAGAACGGGCCCACCGCCGAGCCCTGCAACGAGTGCCACATCTGCACCTCGATCACGGTCGGCAATTGCCTCGACGTCATGGAACTCGACGCAGCCAGCGAATCCAGCGTCGAGAACGTCCGAGAAACCATCGTCGAAGTCGCCAACTACCGACCGGCCGTCGCCCGATACCGCGTGTTCATCATCGACGAAGTCCACGACCTCTCGGCCAAGGCCTTCGACGCCTTGCTCAAGACGATCGAGGAGCCGCCGCCCCACCTGATCTTCGTCCTCGCCACCACCGAGTTCAACAAGGTCCCGCCGACCATCCGGTCGCGGTGCCAGAAGTTCGAGTTCCACCGAGGCTCGGTGCAGGACATCCTGAGCAGGCTGCAACACGTCGCCCAAGCCGAGCAGGTCGAGTACGAGCCCGCAGCCTTAGCCGCCATCGCCCGAATGTCCGACGGCGGGTACCGCGACGCGCTCACCCTGCTGGAGCAGGCCATCCTCACAGCGAACGGGGCGATCACGACCGAGCAGGTGTACGCCCAGTTGGGCCTCGTCAACGAGGAGACCGTAGACGAGTTGCTCGGCCACCTGAAGGGTCGCGACGTGGCCCAAGTTATGCGCCTCCTCGGCGAGATCTTGCGCCGCGGACGAGACCCGCGCTCCATCCTGGAATCGCTGATGCACCGGCTAGGCGACCTGACCCATGCGGCCTTCGGCGTGGACGAGGCCCTGGATGTCACTCAGGCGGCCGCCATGCGCGAGATGGCGCTCCGCATCGGACCCGACGAGCTTCTGCGCCTCCGATCGGGAATCGCCGAAGCCCACGGCCATATCCGCGACGTGACGCTTCCCCGCCTGTGGCTGGAGGCAGAATTGGTCCGGCTATGCTCTCCGGTGGTCCCCGTCGCCGCCCCGCCAGCCGTGGTGCGCGAGGAAGTGCGCCCGCCTCGTTCGGTCGAGCGGCCCGCCGAACCTGCGGTCCGCTCCACGCCCCAGACGGCACCGGTTCCGGCCGAAGAGCCCGGGACGCCCGTGAACAACGAACTCAAGCGCGCCCGGCAAGCGTGGGCCAGCGTGGTCAAGGAGCTTTCCGAGCTTTCCAAACTGATGAAGCCCCGGCTGGCCGCCACCAAGGTGGGCAACTTCGAGGACGGCACCATCCGGGTGCTGTTCGCGCGGAAGCTGGACCTTGATTGGATTCTCGATTCGCCCAAACGGGAGGCAGCCATCCGGGATTCGATCCGCAAGTACGCCGGCGAGCCCTGGGTCGTGAAGCTGGAAGTCGGCGAGCGATCGGCGCCCGCTCCCGTGGACGACCCGGTAGAATGTGTTCTCGAAGGCGATCAGCTCCGCGAAGCGGCGAAGGAAGTGTTCCAGCAGCCGCCACCGGAAGCCAGCGACGGACAACAACCATGAAACTCCCGAAGAACTTTGGCGGCAAGGGATTCCAGGGCATGCTCGACCAAGTGCAAGGCGCGATGGCTCAGGCGCAGAACCTGGAAGACGAGCTTGCCGCACAGCAGATCCCCGTGGACAAGGGTCCGGTCAAGGCCCTCTTCAACGGCCGAGGCGAACTGCTCAAGCTCAAGATCGACCCCTCGGTGGTCGACCCCGAGGATGTCGAGTCGCTGGAAGACCTGGTGACCAGCGTGGTCCGAGACGGCTTCGCCAAGGCCACGGAGCTTCGCGACGCCCGCGTGCAGAGCATTCTGCCCAACCTTCCGAACATCCCCGGCATCACCAGCTGAGGCCTCATGCAGTTTGCGCGGCCGCTGGCCGAACTGATCGCCGAATTGGAGCGTCTGCCCGGCATCGGTCCCAAATCGGCGCAGCGCCTGGCGTTCCACCTGTTGAAGGTGCCCGCGGCCCAGACCGAAAGGCTGGCGGACGTGTTGCTTCGGGCGCGCGAGAAGCTGCGCTTCTGCGACCTGTGTCAGAACGTCAGCGAGTTCGAGCGCTGCGAGATCTGCGCCAATCCGCGCCGCGAGCCGCACACGATCTGCGTGGTCGCCGAGGCTCGCGACATCGCCGCCATCGAGCGAATCAACGAGTATCGCGGGCTCTACCATGTGTTGCACGGTCTGCTGAACCCTATGGAGGGCCTTGGACCCGACCAGTTGCGCGTACGCGAGTTGCTCCGGCGCTTGGAGGGCGACACCGTGCGCGAGGTCATCGTGGCAACGAATCCCACCGTGGAAGGGGACGCTACCGCTCTGTATCTGGCCAAGGTGCTCAAGCCGCTCGGCATCCGAATCACCCGTTTGGCGCACGGCATGCCGATCGGCGGCGAGTTGGATTACGCCGACTCTGCGACTCTGTTGAGCGCCATCGAATACCGCCGGGAGATGTGAGCCGGCTGGTATGCTCGGAGCACCTCGATGCGAAGCACCCTGCTCAACACCGACACCGAAGACCTCAAGGAGCTTCTCAGCAACGGCAAGACGTATAGCGTGCCGCCGTACCAACGCGATTACTCCTGGAAGCAAGAGCAGTGGGAAGATCTGTGGGAGGATTTGGCCCAATTGCGTGTTGGCTCAGAAGATCACTACATGGGCGCGATCGTTCTTGAGTCGATCGAGAGAAAGCACTTTCGCATCATTGACGGCCAGCAACGTTTAGCCACGCTTAGTGTTTTGATTCTGGCTTGTGTTGATTACCTGATCAGCCTCGCCAACGAGGGAGTCGATGCTGATGCAAACCGCGAGCGCGCCAACTTGCTTGAGTCGAGCTACATCGGATCAAAGGATCCATCGAGTCTCCGGACCATCCCGAAGCTGAAGTTGAACGCCAACGATGACGACTTCTTCCAACTGAACATCGTTCAGCGCAAGCCGCCTCACGGTGGAGCAAGACACTTGCGGGACTCGGAGCGACTCCTTTGGGAGTGTTTCTCGTTCTTCAAGTCGAAGATTCAGGAAGCCTTTGGCACGATTCGGGAGGGACAAGAAGTCGCCGAGTTCGTCGGACGCATCGTGACCGAGCGTCTGCTGTTCATCAGTGTCCGAGTGCAAGACCAACTCAGCGCCTACACGGTGTTCGAAACCTTGAACGCCAGGGGACTGGAACTCACGGAAACGGACCTCCTCAAGAACTACCTGCTCTCGCTGGTGGACCGATCGTCGTCGCAGATGGAACCGGTCCTGCGCCAATGGGTCCGTATCACCGAACGCGTCGGGATCGCTCGATTCCCCGAGTTTCTGCGTCATCACCTGAACTCCCAACGGCCCTTTGTCAGGCAGCGGCACCTGTTCAGGACCATCAAGCGCGAAGTCACAAGTGTGCAACACGTCTTCGACTTGTTGGACCGAATGGAAGCCGATGCCGTCTGGTACGAAGCCCTCAACGATTCGCACAGCGAGCATTGGCTCGACTATCAGGGCGGACGCGAGCACATTCGCGTGCTGAATCTGTTCGGAGTATCGCAGTACACACCCCTGGTTCTTTCGGCTAAAGACGCATTCAAGAATCCCCAGGACATCGTGCAGGTCCTCCGCATCTGTGCCGTGTTGTCGGTCAGATTCAACGGCGTCAGCCGCCGGAGCACGCACGAACTCGAGGCAGTGTACAACCGAGCGGCCCTCGCGTTGCGGGAAACCGACAAGCCAGCTCTGGGAACCATTCGGTCTGCGGTTTCGGATATCTACATTCCCGACGACGAGTTCGAGTCGGCGTTTGAATCGTTGCGACTCAAGAACAGTGGAGCGTCCGGCAAACGGTTGCGGTACTTCCTCGCTCAGTTGGAACGCCAATCCAGTGGAGCGGATCTCTCGGACGAAGCCATGACCGCCACCGTCGAGCACATCCTTCCCGAGAACCCCTCGGAGGAGTGGAACAACTCGTTCACGCTGGAAGCCTATGACCGTTGCGTAGACCGGCTCGGCAACTACTGCTTGTTGGAGCGTGGGCCGAATACCCAGGCTGCAAGCAACGCGGGCTTTGCGTCGAAGCGGGAGGTGTACGCTCGATCACAGTACAAGATGGCCCGGGAGACTGCCGAGTTCGAGGAGTGGACTGAGGCGACGATCGCGAGGCGTCAGCAGCAGATGGCCCGGCTCGCCAAATCGGTGTGGACCCTTTCGCTCTGAACCACGGAAGGTGAGTTTCGACTCCATGGCGAACGAGGGGTCATGCGGACCACAGCGGCCGCGCTCCTCCTCGCCGCGATCGCGGCGCAGGCGACAGCTCAAACCACCCTCCGCTTCTGGGCGGTGACCGGGTCGGTGCTCGACGTCGGCATGTACCGCGAACTCGCCAAGCGTCACGAGGCCAAAACCGGGGTCCGCGTCGAGGTAACTCCTCTCGCTTGGGGCAACTTCGCCAGCAAGTACTTCACGGCCATGGCCGCCGGCCTGCCCCCCGATGCCGGCGCGACCAACCTCGGCGGGCCCTACGATTACGGCAGCGTGGGCGGACTGGTGGACCTGAGGGCCGAGTTCCCCGAAGAGACCAAGGAACTCGAGTCCCGGTTCAACCCACGGCTATTGCCCATGTTCACGGTGGGCGAGAGCCTGTACGGAGTGCCCACCGACCTTGGTGCGCTGGTCCTGATCTACCGCAAGGACACTTTCGCCAGGCTCGGCATCCAACCGCCCAAGACGTGGTCGGAACTCGACCGCGCCATCGCCACGCTGGAAGCCAACCGGTACCGCTTCCACTACGGGTGGACCTTCAACGCCCAATGGGCGCTGAATGCGTTCACGATGCCGTTTGGCGTCACGGGGAGCCGCATCGGCGAAGATGGCAAGCCGGTCGTCGAGTGGCGCAATCCAGCCTATCAGAAGGGGGTCCTGCAGGCCCTGCGCCTCTGGCACATGCACGATTCGCCCGGCAAGGACCTGGGCTCCCGCGCCGCAGGCATGTTCCGATCCGACGAGCCGGACATCGCGGTGCCGCTCATCGCCGACCTTCACGCCACCGCCGATCTGATCCGCAACCTCGCTCCCGAAATGGCCGACAAGATGGGCGTGCTCCCTTGGCCGAGGGCCGACGACGGCGAGCCGTACAACATCATGGGCGGCCTCACCTATGTCATGTTCCGCAAGTCGCGGCACCCGCGGGAGGCGTTCGAGTGGGTGCGCTACCTGAGTTCGCCCGAAGCCCAGCGGTTCATGGTCCTCCATCGGCTGCGCCGGGGCCAAGACTCGGGCCTGATGATCCCCGGGATCGCGGCGCTTTGGCAGCCCGAGAACGACGCGTTTTGGGCACAAGACGAACTTGCCAAGGTCCAAGAGGCCAAGCGCGTGGTCGCCGAAACGTACCAGTCGTTCGGCTCCGTCCCGATCCTTCAAGGCAGCGCCGAAGTCGGGCGGATCGAATCGAACGTGCTCGACCAGATGGGCACGTTCATCCGCGACCAGATCGACGCGGCAGCCGCCCAGACCGGGTTGCGCCGCAATGCCCTGATCCAGGCGTTCGGCAAGGGCCAGCATGCCGACTTGAAGGCGGCCATCGAAACCCGCACCGCTGACAAGCTGAGGCAACTCTACGCGGAAGCCGCACCCCGAGCCGAAGCCACCCTGCTCGAAGCCGACCGACGCCACCGCGAGCGCAATCTCGACGTGATCCAGAACCTGGACGCGTACGAACGCAAGGCCAGCCTGCTCGACGGCGTCAAGTGGACCGCAGGGTTCGGCCTGCTCGCCATGGCAGCCGCCGTCGCGCTACGTCCCCGGTTGCGCAGGCACATCGTCCCGTACCTCTATGTGGCTGTGCCGGTGGTACTCGCCGTGGTGTTCGTCGCGATCCCGGCGGCCACGGCGTTGCTGCTCTCGTTCACGGACTACCATCCTGTTCTTCCGCTGTCCACGGCCCAAGCGGTGGGATTGCGGAACTATCAGGAGTTGTTCGACTCGGGCGACTTGGGTGGGGCGTTGTCCCGGACGCTCAAGTACGTCGTCTGGACCCTGCCGACCGGCATCGTGTTGAGCCTGCTGTTCGCATACCTCCTCAACACGCGCTTGGCGGGCCAGCGCCTCTGGAGGTTCCTCTACTTCTCGCCGTTGGTCACCAGCGTGGTTTCCGTGGCGCTCATCTTCTCGCAGTTGTTCCTGTTCGGACCGCAAGGGTGGCTGAACGCCGCACTGCTTTCGCTCGGCTGGATCAAGGACCCCGTGCCGTTCCTGCTCTCTGAGCACACGTTTCTCGATTGCGTCATCGTCCTCGCCATCTGGCACGGGCTGGCGTTCACCATCCTCGTGTTTCTTGCGGGGCTGCAGCAGGTGCCCAACCAGCTGTTCGAAGCCGCGCACCTCGATGGTGCGGGGGCGACCAGCCGTTTCTGGCACGTAGCCCTGCCCGGGATTCGGCCCCAGGTGTTCTTTGTCACGGTGCTGGGCGTCATCGGCTCGTTCCAGGTGTTCGAGACCATTTATACGCTGGCCGGCAAGGGTGGCGACGCAGGCGCGCGGTTCGGCCCCAACGATGCCGCCTTGACCGTGGTGCCGCTCATCTTTCACAAGGGCTTCGAGGCTATGGAGATGGGCAAGGCGGCGGCGGCGGCCTACGTCCTGTTCGTCTTGGTGCTGGCGCTGACGCTGGTCCAAGTGCTCGTCTACCAGCGGGGAGATCGCGCGTGAAGACCAAGCGGACCGAACGATGGGCGACGGTTCTGATCCTTTCGGTCGGGGCGGCGTTGCTGGCCCTTCCCTTCTATTACATGGTGGTCACGTCGTTCAAGTCGAATCAGGAGATCGCCAGCCCGCACCTGAGCCTTGTTGTGCAGGAGCCGACCGCCCAGCCCTATTCCGAGTTGTTCGACGCCGGTCTCGTGCTTGGAGCGACGTGGAACAGTCTGGTCGTGGGTGTCGCGACCACGGCGGGGACGCTCTTCTTCTGCACGCTGGCAGGGTACGCATTCGCGAAGCACCGCTTCCCGGGCCGCGACGCGATCTTCCTCGGTCTGCTGGCGACGATGATGATCCCCGGAGCGGTGTTGTTGGTGCCCGGGTTCCTTTTGCTGAGGGACTTCGGCTGGCTCGACACGTGGCTCCCGCTGATCGTGCCGGGCATGGCGGGCGCGTTCGGCGTCTTCTTGGCGCGCCAGTTCATCGAGAAGATCCCCGACAGCTTTCTGGAGAGCGCACGCATCGAGGGCTGCCGCGACTTCGGCATCTTCCTTCGCATCGTGCTGCCCCTCTCCAAGCCCCTGCTGGCGACGTTGGGCATCCTGACGTTCCTCGGGTCTTGGAACAGCTTCCTCGGGCCGCTCATCGTGTTGCTCGACGAGCGCAAGTTCACCCTGCCGCTGGTCATCGCCATGCTTCAGGGCCGCTTCCCCGGCAAGGAGAACGTGCAGATGGCGGGCGCCATGATCTCGATCCTCCCTGTTCTGGTCCTCTTCTTCCTCTTCCAGAGGCAAATCGTCGAGAGTCTGGCCTCCAGCGGCCTGAAAGACGGCTAGCACGCGCCGCGACGGGGTTTTCTGCGTCGCTGGCAGCCCATTGGGACAGAACGACACCACGAGTCACGTGTGCGTCTCGCTGCATCGTGCATACTCAATGAACTAGAACTCTAGATCGACTCGGCCAATCATGTAGTATCATGTGCAGTATAACTATGTCTACTAGTATGTATAGCATAGAACTTTTTTCGAAATTGGTGTCATCAGCGCCCACTTTTTTCCCAATCTCCGCTATAATCACCCTCGTAGCTTGGGACTAGGCAACGGATGGCCGAGGTCCCCAGCCGCTGAGGCAGGGTGCTCTTGCCGAATTGATGCGGGCGGGTTGCTATGGACGGCACCCGCTCGGATCGTTCCCAACCCCCTCCTCTCTTCAGGGTGCAATGCAGGACTCCAACGCTCCGGCCTTCAAGCCCTTGATCGGCACCGACGAAGCGAACATCGACGCCAAGGGACGGTTGCTGATCCGGGAGAAGAAGCGTCTTCGCCTCGGCAAGACGTTCGTGATGGCCTATGCCGAGACCGGTTGCATCGCCGTGTATCCCGAAGACACCTGGCAGTCCGTCGTCGCCGAACTGATGTCCGGCAGCGTGCGCGAGCGGCAGGCCCGCCCCGAGAACCGCTTGGTGTTCGGATCAGCTGAAGACGATCTCACTTGCGACACCGAGGGCCGCGTCATGATCCCACGCCGCCTCCGCGAGCAAGCCAGGATCGGCAAGAGCGTCATCGTCCTCGGTTGCGGCGACTACCTCGAGATTTGGGACCCCGTGCAATACGGCGTCCACGAGAGACTTCAGGAGTCCAAGCGCCTCGCCGCCCAGATGAGCACGGGAGGCCAAGCGTGATCGCCGTGTTCGGTTCCCTGCTCTCCGTCCCCCGCGAGACCGCCAAACCTGGCGCACACGAGCCGGTGATGCTGACCGAGGTGTTGGAGTATCTCGATCCGCAACCAGGCGACACCGTCGTGGACGGCACCATTGGGCTGGCCGGCCATGCGACGGCTCTGGCCGAGCGCGTCGGCTCCAAAGGCACGCTCGTCGGCTTCGATTGGGACGCCGCAATGCTCGAGCGTGCCCGCGAACGCATGGTCGGGGCTCCCCTCAACGCGTTGCACTTGGTCCGGGACGATTACCGCTCGATTCCCGCCCGGCTAGCCGAACTGGGACTGGCGGCCGACGGCATCTTGCTGGACCTGGGTCTGAACAGCGCGCAGATCGACGACCCCGGTCGGGGCCTGAGCTTTCTTCAAGACGGGCCGCTCGACATGCGCATGAACCGAGACGACCGCGAGCCAGCGGCGGCCCTGCTCAACCGCCTGACCGCCGCCCAGATCGAGGACGCCTTGCGCGAGTACGGCGACGAGCGATGGGCGCGCGCCATCGCCAAGCAGATCGTCGAGCGTCGCCGATCCGCCCCGCTCCGCACGACGAACGACCTGGTCGAATGCGTGCTGGCTGCCATCCCGCCACGAGCGAGAGAGAAGCGCATCCACCCGGCCACAAGGACGTTTCAAGCCATCCGCATCCTGACCAACCGCGAGTTGGAAGACCTTGAAGGCG
Organism: Chthonomonas sp. UBA2387; assembly: GCA_002343445.1. Lineage (GTDB taxonomy): Bacteria > Armatimonadota > Fimbriimonadia > Fimbriimonadales > Fimbriimonadaceae > UBA2387. The sequence continues at coordinate 79,343 of DDSP01000073.1, read as the reverse complement.
CCATCACGGCCATCGCCGAGACGTTGACGCCCGGCGGCAGACTGGTCGTGCTCGCCTACCACTCGGGCGAGGACCGCGAGGTCAAGCACGCGTTCAAGGCCCTTTCCGAGCACGGCTTCCAAGTTCTCACGCCAAAGCCGGTCGGACCGACCCCCGAAGAGATTTTCACCAACCCAAGGAGCCGGAGCGCGAAATTGCGGGCGATCCGGCGCGAAACCACCACCCCAGAAGGAAGATCGTCATGGCGGCAATCCCAGTAGCATCCCCTCGTCTGCGTTCAACGACCCGTCCGAAGGCAGCAAGCCTCGCCATCGTGTGGAAAGACGTTCTCGACCTCTCCTTGCTTTACGCGTGCGTGGCCATCGCGACGTTCGTGTTCAGCTCCTTGGTCGGCCACGTTCTGTTCGAAACCACGCGCCAGCGGGGCATCGAGGCCAAGCATCGTGCCGAGCGAGTGGCACGTCAGGAAGTCGTCCTCAAGCGGAACATCGCGTTGCTTACGGCCCCGGCCCGAGTCGAATCTTGGGCTCAGGAGCGAGGTTTCCTCACCATCGAGCAGGTCGGGGAACTGGCGGCGGCTGGAGTGGCACCGGAGACTCCCAACGCCATCGTAGCCGCCTTTGACGCCAATGCCGCTTCCCATCCGTCTGGAGAGAACGAGCATGGCTCGCGCGCCCCATAGCCCGCCCAAGCGCGAAGTAACCTACCGGACCCTCTACACTACGGAGAGGCCCGCCGCGAAGCCGCGCCCCGTTGTCGAGCCAGAGCCGCCTCGACCCAAGAAACCCGTCAAACGGGGCCCCTCGTCGGCTCGCCTGACGGCCTTGGGCTCTGGGTTCGCTGTCCTCTTGGTTTGGTGCGCATTTTCGGCGATGCGCACGCAGTGGTTCGGAAGGGAGACCTTGCTGGCGCTGGGTCGCCTCAACCATCGGCTCGACCAGCCGGTCAACGACTTCGCCCGGCGCGGCACCATCCTGACGGCGGACGGCAAGCCCCTGGCCGAGGACCAAAACCGCTACGAATTCCAAGTCACGTTCTATCGCAACGACAAGGACCGGGCCGGCAAGGCGATCAAGCGCACCCTGGTGCCAAGCAGCCGGGCGTTCTTCTCCGCCCTGAGCGCCGAAACCGGCATTCCCGCGTCCGACTTCCTCCAACTTTCGACATCCGGCGTCCAATCCGCCAAGTGGCGCGTCACGCTGTCCGAAGCCAAACGCCAATCGGTCCAGAAACTCGCGATGGCCTGGAAGGCCGACGGCGTCTCGCTTGCGGCACGCGGTCGGCGTGCCTATCCCATGGGCTTTGCTACGGCCAGTCTGGTGGACAAGGTCGTCGAGACGAGCGTGACCGACGAGAAGACCGACAAGGCCAAGACCGAATTGCGGGCCGACAACGGTCTCGAATACGCCCTGCACAAGATTCTGGAGGGACAGGACGGCCGAACGGTGGGCGCCGTGGATCGTCGAGGCGAGTTCCTGCCGACGAAGCTCAAAGACGAAAGCACACCCCGCCTTGACGGGCAAACGGTGGTCACCACGATTCACAGCCAGATTCAGGAGGCTGCCGCCAACTCGGTGCGCCGGGCCGTGGAAGCCCACAAGGCCGATCAGGGAGTCGCCGTGGTGATCGACCCCAAAACAGGCGACCTGATGGCCGTCGCGACTTGGCCCACCTTCGACCCGAACAGCGAACAGAACGGCTCCATCGACGGCTGGCCCGCAACGGACTTCAACCCCGCCTACCAAGCCGTGTTCGAGCCCGGCTCCACGTTCAAGATCCTGACTCTGGCTTGCGCCATGGAACTGGGGGTCGTCAAGCCGGGCGAGACGTTCCATTGCACGGGTTCCAGGCAGGTCAACCGAGCGCGCACCGTCCACTGCGCGATGCACAACGGGCAGCGAGCCCACGGGACGGTGACCCTGGAGGACGCCATCGCGCGAAGCTGCAACGTGGCCGCATCGCTCTGGGCGGAGCGCATCGGGCGCGACGAGTTTCTCAAGTTCTTGGAGCGGCTGGAGATTCTCGACCGGCCCGGAATCCTCAGCGCCGCAGGCGCCGAGATGCGAGGCGAACGGAAGGGCCTCTTCAACTTCGAGGAGTACGACCGCGTGCACCAGCTTGCTGTGCTCGGCTTCGGACAAGCCATCAACCTCACGCCCGTTCAGTTGGCCTCGGCGTACGCGTCTCTGGCCAATCACGGCGTGCGGATGAAGCCGCGCCTGCTCACGGCTTACGGCGACCGCGAACTCAAGCCGGTCACGGCAAATCGCGCCGTCAGCCCAGAAGTCGCTGAAACCATGTTGGCGTACATGAGAAAGGTGATCGACAGCGAGCGAGGTACAGGCAAGACCCTCCGCATCCCCGGCTACGCGCTCGGGGGCAAAACGGGCACCGCCCAGAAGATCCGCAAGGCCGGGCAAGCGGGCTATGTCTCCAACTTCGTGGGCTTCGTCCCCGCCGAAGAGCCCGAAGCCGTCATCTTGGTGATGATCGACAACCCCAAGGGCGGGCAGTACTACGGCGGCTCGGTCGCGGGTCCGGTGTTTGTGGACATCGCCAAGGCATGCATCCGGTCTCTGGCCATTCGACCCGTCTCGAACTCCCCGCGCGTCGCTTCGAGACAGGGGGCTCCCACGGGATGACGCTGCGGGAAGTTGCGGAGCGTTTGGGCGGTTTGGCTCTGGAGTCCGCAGGATCGGCGGACGTCGCGGACATCGTGTCGGACTCCCGCGCCGTCACGCCCGGCACCTTGTTCGTCTGCTACCCCGGACACACCGTGGACGGCCACCGGTTCATCCCTCAAGCCGTCGCCGGTGGAGCCAGCGCCGCGTTGGTCTGCACCTCCGAAGGGGTTGCGCTGGCGCGTTCGGCCGGGCTGCCGTTCGTTCGAGTAGCGCCCGAATCCCTTTCGCTGGCCGCTGCCCTCGCCGCAAAGGCCGTGCTCGGCGACCCGGGATCGGCGCTGCGCATCGTCGGCGTGACGGGCACCAACGGCAAAACCACGACGGCTTGGTTGCTTCGACAGGCCTTCGCGAACCTGGGGCGAAGGGGCGCGTACCTGGGCACTCTCGGCATCTGGGCGCCCGGAATCGAACGAGAACTGGCCAACACGACTCCCTTCTCGGTCGAACTCATGCGGCTCGTCGCCGAAGTGAGGGATTCGGGCGCGCAAGACCTCGCGATGGAGGTCAGCAGCCATGCCCTCGCCGAGCATCGCGTGGACGGTTTGCGGTTCGAGGTGGGCGTGTTCACGAACCTGACCCAAGACCACCTCGACTTTCACGGCACGATGGACGCCTACCGCGAGGCCAAGGCCAGGCTGTTCGACCTTTCCGAGGGAGCCGTGTTCAACGTGGACGACCCCGTGGGCGCCGAGTGGGCGGCCCGGACTCCTGGGGCCGTGGAGACCTCCCGACGCCATGGCACCCCCGGCGCGGGCAGCAGCCGCTTGGTGGGAACGCCCGTCCGCGTTGGCGTCGAAGCGATCGATTTGGGGCTGGATATCGACGGAGCTACCGCCGAGTTCCGAGCCTCGGTCGGGGGTTCGTTCAACGTGGACAACCTGCTCAGCGCCGCCGGAGCGCTGGTCGCCTTGGGCTACGACCTCCGCGAAACCGCAGACGCCTTGCACGGAGTGCAGCCTGCCCCGGGCCGATTCGAGTCGGTGCCCAACGACCACGGCATCGGGGTTTTGGTGGACTACGCCCACACCCCGGACGCGCTGGCCAAGCTCCTCGATGCCGTCCGCGAGCTGACGACGGGGCGCGTCATCGCCGTTTTCGGGTGCGGAGGCGACCGAGACCGCACCAAGCGGCCGATCATGGGCCGAGCAGCCGCCGAGCGCGCCGACATCGCCGTGGCGACCAGCGACAACCCGCGCACCGAAGACCCCGAAGCCATCCTGAACGACATCGTCCCGGGTCTAGCGACGGCCAAGCAAAGCCTGACCATCGTGGACCGTGCCGAGGCTGTGGCCAAGGCCATCCAACTGGCCGAGCCCGGCGACGTCGTGGTCGTGGCGGGCAAAGGGCACGAGAACTATCAGATCATCGGACGCACCAAACACCCGATGGACGACCGCGACTTGGTGCGCCGAGGATTGGAGGCTCGCCGATGAGGCAGTGGACCGTGGGTGAACTTGCTTCCCGCCTGGGCGGCACGCTTCATGGCGTCGCAGCGGAGACCCCCTTCACAGGCTTCACCACCGACAGCCGCGAGGAGCAGTCGAGCAAGGTGTTTCTCGCCATCCAAGGCGAAAACGCCGACGGACACGACTACGCAGAGGCCGTCGCGCAGGCCGGGGTCGCCGCCGTGATCGCCGAGAGACCGGTGGCCGCGCCGCACGTCTTGGTGGACAACCTGGTCGCTGCGCTGGCCCGGTTCGCGGGAGGACTCCGCGACGCGTTCACGGGCCCCGTGGTCGGCGTCACGGGCAGCGCCGGCAAGACGACCACCAAGGAGTTCATCGCTGCGGCGCTCTCGCCCCTTGGCCCCGCGCTCAAGAACCCCGGCAACCGCAACTCGGAGTACACGTCGCCCCTGCTCTGGGCAGAACTCGAGGACCACAAGGCCGTAGTCACCGAAATGGGCATGCGGGGGTTCGGGCAGATCGCGCACCTCGCCTCGTTCGTGCGGCCGACGATCGGCGTCGTGACCAACATCGGCTACGCGCACATTGAAAAAGTGGGCTCGCGCGAGGGCATTTTCCGCGCCAAGATGGAACTGCTCCAGGCCCTCGATCCGCAAACAGGTATTTCTGTCGTTTGGCGGGAAGACGACTTCTACCAACGCTTGAAGCACGGTTCACCAAGCGTTGTGCGGTCGTACGGGTTCAGCGCCGAAGCCGATTGCCGGATTCTGAGTTATCAGCGGAAGGCAGGAGGCGGAAGCATGATCGCCGGCGTCCTCGATGGGCAACCATTCGAGGCCGAACTACCGACCGTCGGCCGTCACAACGCCCTAAATGCGGGAGCCGCACTTGTCGTCGGCGTTGCGGCGGGGGTCTCGATTCATGAGGCCGCCGCCGCGCTGACGTACTCTCAGATTCCTCCTCTGCGCATGCAGACCGTCGCCCACGGTCACGCCACGGTGTTGCTCGACGCCTACAACGCCAGCCCGCCGAGCGTCGTCTACGCCATCGAATCGCTGGCCGAGTTCACCGAGGCGACCCGATGCCTTGCCGTACTCGGCGAGATGAAGGAACTGGGCGATGCCTCGGAAGAAGGCCACCGGATGGTTGGGCGAGCGCTGGCCGCCTCGTGTGTGGAACGCGTTGCCCTGTTCGGCGAAGGCACGTGGGCGATCCAGGACGAAGCCATCCGATGCGGCATGGCCGACGAGCAGTTCTTGCTGGCCGACGACCTGGACGACCTGCGCGAGTTTCTCGATCGGACGTTGCCCGGCGACGTCGTGTTGCTCAAAGGCAGCCGGGCCCTCGGGCTGGAGCGGCTGGTGGAGGTTCCATCATGACCACCCTTTCCGATCTCTTGACGGCGTTCTGGGTCTCGTTCCTCGCGGCAGCGGTCGCAGCGCCGTTGGTGATGGCCTCTCTGCGAGCCGGTCGGGCCAGGCAGACCATCGACCCGCACGCGCCGGAAGCCCACCAGAAGAAGCAAGGCACGCCGACGATGGGCGGCTTGATCGTCTTGGTGGGGTTGGCCGCCTGGGGCTTCGCCTTCCCGGGCCACTGGATGCTGCTGGCTTGGCTTGGCGGCTTCGCCGCGCTGGGGTTCGTGGACGACTTCGCGATGCCGAAACTGACGGGCAAGCGGGGACTCGGCTGGCTGCCCAAACTCGGCGCGCAAGTCGCCTTGGCCGCTTGCACGCCCGCGCTCATGGGGTTGCCCAACACCCCGAGAAACCTGATCTTGGCCGGTTTCGGGGTGTTGTTCTTCGCCAACGCGTACAACTTCGCCGATGGCTTGGACGCCTTGGCGGGGTCCATCGGCCTGGTTCACTTCTTGGCCTTTGGAGCGCTGGGCGTCTTGTGGCTGGATTGGGCCGGCGCACCTGCGTTGCCCGTGCACATCGCAGGTGCGGTCGCCGGAGGTTTGGTGGCGTTCCTGTTCGTCAACGCGCCACCGGCACGGGTGTTCATGGGAGACACGGGTTCGATGCCGATCGGGGCTTTGATGGGCTTTCTGACCGTCGGCTGGTTCGCCGAAACACACATCGGCCGCCTCGAGTTGGGCCGCCCAACACTTCCCCTCCTGGTGCTGAGCCTGCTGATGGTGATCGAGTTGGTGCCGGTGCCGATGCAGGTGGGTTGGTTCAAGCTCACGCGCAAGCGGCTGTTTCCCATGGCGCCGATTCACCACGCGTTCGAGAAGAAGGGCTGGCCCGAGAGCCGCGTCGTCTGGTCGTTCGCTCTCGTCCAGTTGTTGTTGGCCGTGGCCGCCCTTGCGCTGGCTGTCCGCGACATGGGAGGCCTGCCATGAGCCATTTTCGACTCGCCGTAGCCTCGCCATCCCCTAGGCTCGGGGAGGAAGGTGCGCAATGAAACCAAGGTACGGATTCCCCGACATCCATCTCGCCGGCTGGGCTTTCTTCGCTTGCTTCTTGGGCACGCTGATCGTGGTGGACAGTTCCTATGCCGCCTCCATCGCGCGAGGCGAGGGGGTGTTCGCCAAAGGCGTGCTGGCCCATTTGGCTTGCGTGGGACTCGGCATGGGCTTGGCCTGGCTGCTCTCGCGCATCGGCCCATCGGTCTGGTCCAAGTTGGGGTGGCTCGCCTACACGCTCGCCTTTGTGAGCGCGGTCGTCTTGGTCTTCCTGTTCGGTGTCGAGCAGAACAGCGCGAAGTCGTGGATCGAGATTCAGGGCATCCGTCTGCAACCCTCCGAGTTCGCCAAAGTGGGCCTGATCGCGTTTCTGGCCAGCGTGCTCGCCCGGCGACCCGAGTTTCAACCCACCGGTCGCCTGGGGGGCACAGCCCGCTATCTCGATCATGTCGTCGTGCCGGGCTTTGTTCGGTTCGTGCCGTTCTTGTTTGCCTTGGGGCTGGCGGGCTGGGTCGCGTTGGAGGACCTGGGAACGGGCTCGATCATGGTCGCCATCGTCCTGGCCATGATGTTCGTCGGCAACGTACGATTGACCAGCTTGGCCGCACTCACCGCAGTCCTCGTGGTCGGGGCGATCGGAGCCGTTCGGATGGAGGACTACCGGTGGCAACGGTTCGCCCGTCACTACGAGCGGTGGGCGGACCACAACGTCAGCGACATCGGCTACCAGACGACCCAATCCGAACTGGCTCTGGCTCAAGGAGGGATCTTCGGTGTGGGATTGGGCGACGGCCGCCTCAAGCACATCCTTCCCGCGGCGACCAACGACTTTGTGTTCGGCACGATCGGCGAGGAGGTCGGCTTGGTCGGCGGTCTGATCGCCATGGGCGTGCTGGCCGCTCTCGCGTGGCGATTCCTCAAGGTGGCTCGCCTCGCCCCGGATGCGTACGGCACCATGTTCTGCACGGGAATGGCCGCGTGGATCGCCGTTCAGTCGTCGGTGAACATCCTGATGGCGACCGGCGCGATCCCGGCGATCGGCGTCCCCCTTCCCTTCTTCAGCGCCGGAGGTTCGAGCGTGCTGGCCCTTTGGATGGGAATCGGCATCGCCATGGGATCGTTGCGCCAACCCGCCGCCAAGAAGGTCGCCAAGGAGGCCAAGCAAGCCCCGAAGCATCCCATCGGAGCCTTGGCCCGATGAGGCTCATCGTCACGGGAGGCGGCACGGGCGGGCACGTCTTCCCCGCCATCGAAGTCGCCCAGAGCGCCAGAGCCCGTGGCGCGGATGTGGCCTACTTCGGGTCGTTGCGCGGGCAAGAGGGCCAAGCCTCGCAAGTCGCCGGCATCGAGTTCCGGGGTTTCCCGGCTCAACCGCTCTGGAGTCTGAAGACCCTCCGAGGCTGGAAGTCGGCGATCGGATTGTTGAGGGCCTCGGCAGCGGCAAGGCAAGCCATGGCGACTCATCGCCCCGACGTCATGTTTTCGACCGGAGGCTACTCCGCTGCGCCGATCATGTATGCCGCCAGGAAGCTCGGAGTGCCCCTCGTCATCCACGAACAGAACTCCATCCCCGGGCGTTCGAACCGCATCTTCGCGAAGGTTGCGGCCTCGGTCGGCGTGACGTTTCACCGATCGCTGCGGGTCTTTGGCGCGAGCGCTACCCGCGTCGGCCTACCCGTAAGGAAGGAACTGGTCGCGATGGCCGCAGGGGTCCGCGAGCGCACCCACGTGGTCGTGGTCGGGGGGTCTCAAGGCGCGCAAGCCGTGAATGCGGTGGCCGCCCGCGCCGCCGAAGGCGACGCCCCGCACCCTTGGATCCACGCCACAGGACCCTCCAACTTCGATGCCGAAGCGGCCGCCAAGGCTCGGCCCGGCTACCGGGTCGAACCCTATCTCGACGTCGCCCAGATGGGCGGCGCTTTGGCCTCGGCGGCGGTGGTGCTCGGACGAGCCGGCGCCAGCACGATGACCGAGATCGCTTGGTTCGGACTCCCGAGCATCTTGGTGCCCCTGCCCAGCGCGATGGACGACCACCAGACCGAAAACGCCCGCGAGTTCGAGGCGCTCGGCATCGCCACGCTGCTTCCCCAAGCCGAGGCGACTCCGGAACGCGTGCTGGAATTGGTTCGAAACTGGAGGGAGGCGGACCCAGCCGCCATCCAAGCCAAGTGCGCCGAGTGGATCGTGCCCGACAGCGTGGACCGCATCCTCGCCATGCTCGACGCGGCCTGCTCCAAGGCCCCCCTGTCATAATCGCCCCATGCCCCCCCTTGTCGCCGTCCTCCCTGGTGACGGCATCGGTCCCGAAGTCGTCCGCGAAACGCTCAAAGTCCTGCGCGCCGCAGGCGCTGCGCTGGAGTTCGAAGAAGCCCTGATCGGCGGCGCGGCGTACGACGCGACCGGCCACCCCCTACCCCCCGAGACGCTGGCCCTGTGCAAGCGTGCCGATGCCGTGCTGCTCGGCGCGGTCGGCGGGCCGAAGTGGGACAAGGTCGAGCCGCCCAGCATGAGGCCCGAGGTGGGTGCCCTGCTTCCCTTGCGGGCAGAGCTTGGCCTCTTCGCCAACATCCGCCCCGCCAAAACGTTGCCCCAACTCGCCGACGCCTCCCCTTTGAAGGGCGAGGATGCCCTGATGGACCTGATCGTGGTGCGCGAACTCACGGGCGGCATCTACTTTGGCAAGCCCCGCGAACGCCGAGACGGAGGCGAAACGGCCCTCGACACGTGCGTCTACTCGCGCCACGAGGTCGAGCGGATCACCGACGCGGCCATCGAAGTCGCACGCACGCGTGGCAAGCGCATCGTCAGCGTGGACAAGGCCAACGTGCTGGAAACCAGCCGTCTTTGGCGCGAGACCGTGGACCGCAAAGCCGCCGAGAACCCCGACATCGAGTTCAGCCATATGCTGGTGGACAACTGCGCCATGCAACTCGTGCGGAATCCGCGCCAATTCGACGTCATCCTGACCGAGAACATGTTTGGCGACATTCTTTCGGACGAGGCCTCCATGATCACGGGCTCGCTGGGCTTGCTGCCTTCGGCCTCCTTGGGTGCCTCCCGTTACGGGAAGAGGTTTGGCCTCTACGAGCCGATCCACGGCTCGGCGCCCGACATTGCAGGCCAGGACAAAGCCAACCCGATCGCAACGATTCTCAGCGCGGCCATGATGCTCCGCTTCACGATCGGCGACTCGGCGGCCGCCGACAGGATCGAATCGGCGGTCGGCAAGGCGCTCGATTCCGGAGCGAGGACCGCAGACATCGCGCGAGGTGAGCCTGCCATCGGTTGCGCCGCGATGGGCGACGCCATCGTTTCCCGACTATGAAGCCCCCCGTAACCGTTGTCGGGGGCGGGTTCGCGGGTGTCGAGGCGGCTTGGGCGTTGGCCGAACGCGGCGAAAAGGTGCGGCTGATCGAGATGCGCCCGCACGAGAGCACACCCGCCCACACCACGTCTTGGCTAGCCGAACTCGTCTGCTCGAACTCGTTCAAGTCGAAACTGCCCACGACGCCCGCCGGGCAGCTCAAGGCCGAGATGCAGGCCCTGGGCTCTCTGGTGCTTCGCGTCGCCGCCGAGAACGAGGTCCCAGGCGGCGAAGCGCTCGCCGTGGACCGCGAGCGATTCGGCGAAGCCATCACGAAGGCCATCGAAAAGCACCCCAACATCTCGGTCGAGCGCAGGACGTTCCACCCGGACGAGCTCGGCGAGGGCGACACGATCTTGGCCACCGGACCGCTCACCAGCCCCGACCTCTCGGCCTGGCTGGCGGACCTCACGGGGCGTAGGCACCTCTACTTTTACGATGCCGTCAGCCCGACGGTCGAAGCGGCAAGCCTAAACATGGACGTCGTGTTCGCCCAAAGCCGATACGACAAGGGCGGCGGCGACGATTACTTGAACTGCCCGTTCGACAAGGAGTCGTACGAGCGGTTCGTCGAAGCGCTGGTGTCCGCCGAGCGAGCCCCGATCCACGCGTTCGAGGCCGGTGGCAAGCGCGATGCATCGCCCATCGAGGCCGAGGAGAGCTTCCTGGAGAAGGTGAAGTACTTCGCGGGATGCACGCCCATCGAGGCCATCGCCGAGAAGGGCGCGCGCAGCCTCGCGTTCAGCAACTTCAAGCCCGTCGGCCTGACCGATCCGCGAACCGGACGCCGCCCTTGGGCGGCCCTGCAACTTCGCCCGGAGAACGCCGAGAAGACGCTCTACTCGCTGGTGGCGTGCCAAACGAGGCTCAAGTGGGGCGAGCAGAAGCGCGTGTTCCGCCTGGTCCCCGGCATGGAGAACGCGGAGTTCGTGCGCTACGGGGTGATTCACCGCAACACCTACCTCGACGCGCCGCGCACGCTGAGCCCCTCGCTCGAACTGCTGGCGCGGCCGGGGGTCTACGTCGCGGGGCAGCTTACGGGTGTGGAGGGCTATGTGGAAAGCGCCGCGATGGGCATCTATGCCGGACTGGCGTTGGCCGCGAAGCGTCATCGGCGCACGATGCCGACGCCTCCGCGTGCGACGGCCTACGGCTCGCTCTTGGCCCATTTGAGCGATGCCACCGAACGCGAGTTCGCCCCGATGAACATCAACTGGGGTCTGTTCCCCATGCCCGAGCCGTTCATTAAGGAGAAGCGCGCACGCCAATCGGCGAAGCTGACGGCGGCGCAAGAGGCGTTCGCCGGGTGGCTCGATCAAGTGCGTAAAGAGGTCCCCGGGCCGCTCGCCGTGCCCTTTGATCTTGTTCGGGCCACTCGCGATATTCCCTCTCAAGGTGTCGAACTCGGGGCAGAGTACTTCGTGCTCGAGCCTGCGATCTGGCACGGCAACACTTACCTGTATTGCTTCTGCGAGGCCGTGGATCATGATGCAGCGAATCCGCTGGTCGTGTTGCCCCAGGGAGCGATCAAGGTGCTTGACAAAGGCACTCGCAAAACAGCGTCTCCCTGACGAAGAAGAGCCCTTTGCCCAGCGAGCTCCAAGCAGTAACATCACCACGTGAAGTTCACTGACGGCAACTGGCTCCACCGAAAGGGGGTGCAAGCCCACTACGCCACCGAGGTCTACGACGCATGGCAAGAAGGCGAAGAACTCGTCCTGCTCGTCCCGACCCGCCCCATCCGTCACCGGGGCGACACGCTTGAAGGCCCGGTGCTGACCGTCCGGCTGGCCGCCTTGGCCGAAGACGCCATCCGCGTCCGCATCGCGCACTTCGAAGGCGTCCTCGACCACGGCCCGAACTTCGAGTTGACTGCCACACCGCCCGATCCCCTGATCGAGATCAGCGAGGAAACCGTGCGGCTGTGGGCGGGACGCCTGTCCGCCGTCGTAGACCGCAAGCGCTGGGAACTGCGGTTCGTGGCCGAGGGCCGCACCATCACCCGGAGCCCAGGTCGTTCGGCTGCCTACTTTTCCTTGGACGGGAAGCCGCACATTCAGGAGGGCCTTGCCCTTGGTGTTGGCGAGCTAGTGTATGGCTTGGGCGAGCGGTTCACCGCCTTTGTCAAGAACGGCCAAACCGTGGACATCTGGAACGAAGACGGGGGCACGAGCAGCGAGCAGGCCTACAAGAACATCCCCTTCTACATGTCCAACCGGGGCTACGGCGTGCTGGCCAACGACCCCGGGCGCGTCTCCTACGAGGTGGCATCCGAGCGCGTGTCTCGGGTTCACATGAGCGTGCCCGGCGAATCGCTGGAGTATGTGGTCATCTACGGCCCGACTCCCAAGGAGGTCCTGCGCAAGTACACCGCGCTCACGGGCCGCCCGGCACTTCCGCCCGCGTGGTCGTTCGGGCTGTGGCTCTCGACCAGCTTCACCACGGACTACGACGAAGCGACCGTGACCTCGTTCATCCAAGGGATGGAAGATCGCGGCATCCCCCTGAGCGTGTTCCACTTCGATTGCTTCTGGATGCGAGGCTTCCGGTGGACCGATTTGGTTTGGGACCCGAACGTCTTTCCCGATCCCAAGGGGCTGCTCGATCGGCTCCACGCGCGCGGTCTCAAGGTCTCGGTGTGGATCAACCCCTACATCGCCCAAGCCTCGCGCCTGTTCGCCGAGGGCAAGGAAGGCGGCTATCTCGTTCGGAAGCCGAACGGTGACGTGTGGCAGTGGGACCTGTGGCAACCGGGCATGGCGCTGGTGGACTTCACCAACCCCCAAGCCTGCGACTGGTTCGCTGGACATCTGGAGGCACTCCTTGACACCGGTGTGGACGCCCTCAAAACCGACTTCGGCGAGCGGATTCCCACAGACGTCGTGTACCATGATGGTTCGGACACCGAACGGATGCACAACTTCTACACGCAGCGCTACAACCGAACCGTGTTCGAACTCCTGGAGCGCAAGCGAGGTAAGGGAGATGCCGTTCTGTTCGCGCGATCGGCCACGGTCGGCGGTCAGAAGTTCCCCGTCCACTGGGGCGGCGACTGCTGGTCCGATTTCGAGGCGATGGCCGAGAGCCTTCGCGGCGGCCTCTCGTTGGGGTTGTGCGGGTTCGGGTTCTGGAGCCACGACATCGGGGGCTTCGAAGGACTCCCGCCCGCCTCGCTCTACAAGCGGTGGGTTCAGTTCGGTCTCCTCAGTTCTCACAGCCGGTTGCACGGCAGTTCCTCGTACCGCGTGCCGTGGCTTTACGACGACGAAGCTGTGGACGTGCTACGCGAGTTCAGCCTTCTCAAGCGGCGACTCATGCCGTACCTCTACGCCTGCGCCGTCGAAGCGCACGAAGAGGGCGTCCCCATGATGCGGCCCATGATGTTCGAGTTCCCCCACGACCCGGCGTGCCACACCCTCGACCGGCAGTACATGCTCGGCTCTTCCCTGCTCGTCGCGCCCGTCTTCCACGAGAGCGGCGTGGAGTTCTACGTCCCTGAAGGAACCTGGACCAATCTCCTGACAGGCGAGTCGCTCGGCGGCCCCGGCTGGCGAAAGGAAACGCACGGCTTCCACACGCTTCCTCTCTTGGTGAAAGAGGGCGCGATCATTCCGATGTCCGACTCCGAGCGGTTCTGGGAAGACGTCGCGTTCCATGTCTTCGGCGAGCCCGCCCCGGGTACCACCCCAGTGTTCAACGCCGACGGTGAACTCGCAGCGACCCTCGAAGCGACCCAGACCAACGGCGCTTGGGTCTTTCGTTGCGACGCAAAGCGCTGGCGGATCGTACAAGGTTCGAACGTCATGGAACCCATAGACAACGTCGTGCGGTGGCCGGTCCCGTGAGCGACTTCGGCGCGTCGCTGCTCCACCTCGCCGCCGGGCTCATTCAAGAGCACCGCGAGACCGCGCCCAACGTCTTGCCCAGGGCAAGCGTCGCCGACTTGGAAACCCGCCTGAAGGCGATCGACTTCGCCGAACCCATCCAAGCAGAAGCGCTGCTCCCTTGGATCGCGGAGCACCTTCAGTTGGGCAACGTCCACACGACCCACCCCCGCTACTTCGGCCTGTTCAACCCCAGCACGCACCCGATCACCGTTGCCGCAGACGCGATGGTCGCGGGGTTCAACCCCCAGTTGGCAGCCGCCTCGCACGCGTTCGGGGCGTTGACCATCGAGCGGCACACACTGGCCGTGTTCCAGCGTTTGCTTGGCCACACGCCAGGAACCGACGTCGCCAACTTCACCTCGGGCGGCGCCGAAGCCAACCACAGCGGCGTGCTCGCGGCAGCGATCTCCCGTCTGCAAGGGTTCGCGGACGGCGAGACCCAGGGGGCGCGATGCTACGTCAGCGAGTACGCCCACGACAGCTTCGCGAAGATCGTCAAGTTCTGCGGGCTGGGACGAGAGGCGCTGGTTCGCGTTCCTACCGATTCGGACCGACGCATGGATGTCGAAGCACTCCGCAACGCAGTGGACCACGATCGTGCCAGGGGCTTGCGACCGTTCATCGTGGTGGGCACTGCGGGCACGACAGCCTTCGGCGCGATCGACCCATTGCCCGACCTGGCGAGCTTTTGCGCGGCCGAAGACCTGTGGTTCCACGTGGACGCGGCCTGGGGAGGTGCGGGCATTGTCTCGCCCCGACTCGAGCCCCTGTTCGAGGGCATCGAACGCGCCGACAGCGTGACGCTGGACGCCCACAAGTGGTTGAGCGTCCCGATGGGGGCCGGCATGTTCTTCTGCCGTCACGCCGAAGCTTGCCAAGAGGCGTTTGGTGTGGACGCCGTTTACATGCCGCCCCGTCGTGCCGAAATGCCCGACCCGTACACCTCGACGATGCAATGGTCGCGCCGATTCATCGGGCTCAAAGTCTTCGCTGTGTTGGCCCACCTCGGCCTACGGGGCTTGGCGGAGCACATCGAACGGCAGTGCGCTCTGGCCGATCGTCTGGCCGAGTTGGCGCTGGAGCGCGGCTACCGGGTCGAAGCCCACTCTCCGCTGGCCCTGGTCGTGTTGACCAAGCCCGGCTTAGCCATCCCTTACGAGACCTGGCTGGAGCGAATCTACACCCACAACGACGCGTGGGTGTCGCTGGTCCCGCTTGGAGACGGGCGCAAGGGGATTCGAGCCTGCGTGACCCACTACGCCACCCAAGCCTCCGATCTGGAGCGGCTGCTCGAGATCATGGACGCAGCGGCGGGCTAGAAAGCGAAAAGGCCGCCCGAAGGCGGCCTTTGAATCTGGGTGCGGGGGCAGGATTTGAACCTACGACCTCCGGNNCCTTCGGGTTATGAGCCCGACGAGCTACCAGACTGCTCCACCCCGCGACTCGAAGGACAACTATACCCGCTCCGGCCCCGTCATGCCAAGCGGTGGGACCTCGGTCACGCCTTGGCGGGAGCGTGGAAGTACTCCTGCAACCGGAGACATTGGCTCTGCGTCGGGTCTTGATACAGGTCCACCGCACGCGCGATCGCCATGGCGGTGTCAATGGAGGTGACGCACGGCACGCCCGTCTCGATGCAAGCCCGCCGAATGCGCGCAGCCTCCACCTCGGCCTCCTTGTCCACGCCCGGCGTGTTGATCATCATGCTCACGCCGCCGCTCAGGATGAGGTCGAGCAGATTGGGAGAGCCCTGCGAAATCTTCGAGACGGCCTCGCACGCGATGCCCGCTTCGCAAAGCGCCCGATAGGTGCCGCCCGTGGCGACCACCTTCTTCCCAGAGCGCACCATGTCGCGCGCCAAGTCGCACGCGAGTGGCTTGTCCTCGTCGCGAACCGTGATCACGACGACACCGTCGCCCCGGAACTGGATGTGGCTCGCCACCAGCGCCTTGTAGAGCGCACTCTCGTACGTGTGGTCCACCCCCAGAATCTCGCCGGTGGACTTCATCTCCGGCCCCAAGCGGGGCTCGACCCGGCCCAGCTTCTGGAACGAGAACACGGGCGCCTTCACCGCAAACAGGATCGGCTCGGGAATCGGGGCGTCGCCAGAGACGATCTGGTCTTCGGGGACCACGCGACCCGAGGCACGCGGTTCGCACGGATGTCCCGCCGCGCGCGGGCCGCCACCATCCAACACCCAGAGGCCGCTACCGTACCCCAAGTCGGCCAACGTGTGGCCCATCGCGCAACGCGTGGCGAGGTCCACCATCGGGATGCCGGTCACCTTGCTGATGTAGGGCACCGTTCGCGAGGCGCGGGGGTTGACTTCCAACACGTAGGGCACGCCGTTTTCGATGACGAACTGGATGTTCATCAGGCCCCGGATGCCCAACTCGCGCGCGATGCGGCACGCCGAAACCACCATCTGACGCTGCACGTCGTCGCTGAGCGTGACCGGCGGATAGACGGCCATCGAGTCGCCGCTGTGCACGCCCGCGCGTTCGATGTGCTCCATGATGCCGGGGACCAGCGTCGCCTCGCCGTCGGAGATCACGTCCACTTCGGCCTCCTTGCCCAGTAGATAGCGGTCCACCAGAACCGGCTGGCCGGGATTGGCATCTTCGGCTTCGGCGTAGAACTCGCGGAACTGGTCCTCGTCGTAGACGATCTCCATCGCGCGGCCACCCAACACGAACGAGGGGCGCACCAGAACGGGGAACCCGATCTCCCGAGCGACCGCCAAGCCCTCTTCGCGTGAACGAACGGCCCGGCCGGCGGGCTTGGGCAACCCCAGCTTCACCATGAGTTGGTCGAACTGGTCGCGATCTTCGGCGGCGGCGATGGCCTCGGGCTGAGTGCCCATGACGCGCATCCCTTCCCGAGCCAAACCGGCAGCCAAGTTGATGGCCGTCTGACCTCCGAACTGGACCATGACGCCCATCGGCTTCTCATGAGCGGCGACGTCGAGCACGTCGTCGAGCGTCACGGGCTCAAAGTAGAGGCCGTCGCCCGTGTCGAAGTCGGTGCTGACCGTTTCGGGGTTGTTGTTGACGATGATCGCCCGATAGCCGAGTTCGCGGAGCGCCCAAATGCAATGAACGCAGGAGTAATCGAACTCGATGCCCTGCCCGATACGAATCGGACCCGATCCCAACACGAGCACGGTCTGAGCCATCGGGGTTATATTGTGGCACCTTGCGGCACCGCCGCGACGGGCCTCAGCCGATGAACATGATGGGCTCGCCCGGCTGAACGAGGTCGCCGTTGGCTTTGACGAGCTTCACCACCGTGCCGGCGCTCGGTGCAGTGAGTTCGTTGAACACCTTCATGGCCTCGATCAGGCCGATTACTTGCCCCGCTTCGACCGTCTGCCCCTCTTTGACGAAGGGCGGATTGCCGGGGCTCGGCGTCAGATAGAAGATGCCCATCATCGGGCTGGAAATCGGGAAACCGACGGGCCGCTCGGGCTCGGCAGCCTTGGGACGGGGGGCCACCGACCGGCGCGGAGCGACGGCAACGGGAGCCGCGGATTCCTCGCCATCCTCGTCTTCGTCCTCGTCGTCGGCACGCTCGAACGCGATCTTCCAATCCGGTCCACACCACTTGGCCTTGGTCAACTGGTAGGCGTCCATGAGGTCCGCCAACTCGGTGATCTTCTCGCGAACGTCGTCCACGGTTGGATTATGCACCTCGGCGCTTGCCTCCGAGTTCTTCGTAGGCGACCGTCGGGAAGCCCTTGACGAAAATCACGGGCAGCGTCACCTTAGCGAGCACGGCGCTGACCAGGCTGGAAGCGGCGGCCACGGTCGAATCCCCGTTGGGCAGCGGCACCACGACTTGGATGGCATCAATCCCCTGCAGCGCTGTAGCCACGCCCGAAGCCAAGTCGCGGGCCCGTTCCAAGTGGCCCACGGTCTGCAACTGCCGTTCGCTGAGAAACACCTTGCCGGCATCCAGCGATTTGCGCGCCACCTCTTCGGCATCGGGAAGCGGCGACTGGAGCGGCAGGTGGCGCGGCACGCACACCACAAACGTGAGGTGAACCTCCGCGTGCTGGGTATCCGCCAGGTGCCAAGCCATGTGCAAAGCGTCGGAATCGGTGGTGTGTCCCGTCAGGCAGACGAGAATCTTGCACCGGCAGGGCGCGAGGTTCGCCTTCTTTTTCGTGGGCTGTTCTTCCAACAGATCAAGGGAGCGACGGGCTTCCTCCACAGAGTTGGCGATGGGAAGTTGCGACCGGACCTCGGGCACCGACTTCAGGACGTCCATGACGGCCTTGGGCACGGCCGCGACGATGATGCGCGCGTCGTGCTCGGCGATGTATTCCATTGCGTCGCGGAACGTCTCGGCCCCGGCCTCGGTGCACTCGACGATGCCGCTGCAATCAACGATCACACCGGTTGCGTGGCGCTTCAGCGTCAGGGAGATGGCCGTGTGGATCGTCTCCCAGTGGTTGGCGCGAAGCGCGCCGGAGAGGATGATGACGTCTTCGTAGGATTCGACGATCATTGGGTTCGGACCGAGTGACGAAGGTACCCGAACCACCGGGCGCGTGATGGGCATAGGCGTCCGGTAAGCTCCCAAACACATGGTCAATGGCTTCATCGAGAAAGACGTCCAAGTCGCCGGTGCCACCCGGCGATACGTGGTCTATGTTCCGCGAACCTACCGCGAGGACACGCCGAACGCGACCATCGTGTTCCTGCACGGGCGCGGGGAGAGCGGCTCCGACGGGCTGTTCCAGTTGTTCAACGGTCTGCCGCCGGCGATTCTGCGCAAGCGAGACGAGTGGCCGTTCCTGGTCGTCGCGCCGCAAAAGCCCGAGTTCGACAAGCTTTGGCCCACCGAGCGTGAGACGGTGAACGCCATCCTTCGCGACGTCGAGAAGGCCTACGCCATCCACCCCCACCAGCGCTACCTGACCGGGCTGAGCCAAGGAGGCCACGGGACCATCGCGTTGGCCAAGAAACTGGTGTGGGACTTCGCCGCGATCGCGCCGGTCTGTGGCTGGTCCGAAGACCCGACGGCCGCCGCCAAGGACTTGGCGGACATGCCCCTTTGGGCGTTTCATGGCGAGAAGGATCAGGCCGTCAAACCCGAGGGATCGAAGGACCTGGTCGCGGCCCTCGAGAAGCTCGGCGCGCACCCCAAGCTCACGCTGTATCCCGAACTCGGCCACAACTGCTGGGACGCCGCCTACCGGGATGCGGGCCTTGCCGAGTGGTTTCTTTCCCATACTCTTTGAACCCGCTGAGGCTCGGGGCCCGATCTGCCGATCATTTCAGGTGACCGCGCTAGTTTTGGGTCGTGGAAGGGTCTGGGAACCAGCGACGGAACGTTGCGGTCGGTTGTGGGTGAGACCGACTGACTATGAGCGAAAACCAGGGATACGAACGCCTCGAGTTTCTTTTCAAGCGGAGCGGCACACTGCCGCCGCTGCCTTCGACCGTCATGCGGCTCATCCGTGTGATCGACACGGGCGAAGCCTCGGCCATCGACCTTGAGCGCGTCGTCACGTGCGACCCCGCACTCACGGCGGACCTCTTGCGCGCGGCCAGCATAATGGGCACCGTCGAAGCGCCAATCACAACCGTTCGCGGCGCGATCATGCGACTCGGACAACGCACCGTTCGCTCGGTGGGTACGTCGCTCCTCATCAACGACATGGTGAAGAAGTATCGGTCGGTGCCCGGATTCGATCCTGTGTCGCTTGCCCGCCATTCGCTGTTCGTGGGCTTCATGGCACGCTACCTGTTCGCGCGTCGCCACACCATCGAGCCCTTCGAGACCCGCTGGTCCGCCGACGAGGTGTTCGCCGCCGGCGTGATGCACGACCTGTCCGTGGGCGTGATGGCCATCGTGTCGCCCGCCGCCGTGACGCGTGTCTCCACGTTTGCCCGACGAGCGCACAAGAGCTTCGTGGAAGGCTTCGAGCTGATCTTCGAGAACCCCCTCAACCGGCTGGGTGCGCTGGCGTGCAACACGTGGGGACTCCCCGAGATCTTTGAAACGACCCAGCGCTACCTTGACACTCCGTGGGAACATGAAACGGAACTCACTGCGCTCTACTGCATGAGCTACGCGAACTATCTGGCCGATGCCAACGGGTTCGCCTTGGAGAGTTGGGACTTCGAACCCTCGGTGTTTCCCGAGATCAAGCTGGAAGTCGGCCTCCAAGACGAGGAGATCGCGAACGCCGTCGAGGCGGTGGGCAAGCTGACTCGGACCGCATTGGAAACGAGTTACGCGGCCGCCTGAGCGATCGCGTTGGACATGGTAACAGGGGGCGTTCAGAGCTCAGTGTTCCGGGCTTGGTGTTCGGTTTTTCGGTGTTCGACCCGGTGATCCGTGGCTCGCCGTATTCAGGCGAGGGGCAGAAACATCGGCAGCACGATGAGCCACCCACGCCTTCGGGAGGGCTGCTGGGACGTAAGGCGTATAGAGGGGTACTGCACGCTGCAATACATAGTCTGAACGTTTCTTCGGCCTTGGGGCGTGCTGCTTAGTACACGGGGGCCGCTGAAGTGTGACGTAACTGTGACCCCGTCCCGGCATCATGCGCTTGATCTCGTCACGTCCCCGTCACAGGTCTGCCTGTACATTTCACATGGGTTCGCTGTTCCACGAACGAACAGGACCAGATAGGAGCCAACACCATGAAGCAACGAACGATCGTATCGCTCTCTCTCTTTGCTCTGGCTGCCGCATCGCAGGCACAAACCACCTTCTTCGACAACTTCACCGGCTACAACTGGAATGGCCAATGGATCATCGGCGGCACCGGATCACCCCAGCCTCAGTTCGTCGCCCAACAGTTCACGTCCCAAGCGACGGGCACGGTCACGGACCTGACCGTCTCGTTCTTCAAGGAGTCGATCTCGCCGACGGGGGGTGGTCAGCTGAGCATCCTCACGGACAATGCCAACACAGTCGGCACCCTGATCGGCTCCGGAGCATTCGCCGACAGCACGGCATACTCGTTCTCGGGGCCGAACACGAACTTGCTGACAGTCAGCGGACTGAACATCGGGCTGACGGCGGGCCAGAAGTACTGGCTCCAAGTCACGGGGGACGTCATGACATCGGGCAGATGGACCTTTGATGTTGGAGCTTCGAGCGGCGATCTTGGCCTCTCGGCTTGGAACCAAGGCGCTGGCTACAACTACACGAGCATAGGGCTGGCAACCATGAAGGTCGAAGGAGTTCCCGAGCCTGCGTCCGTGGCAGCCCTCATGGCTGGGCTCGTGGGCATCGCCGCCCGGTCGCGCCGCCGGAGGGCCCAGGAGACGCGCTCGTAGCTACCGGGGGAGGGCCAGGATCGCCCGAACTCGCGTACGGGCGGCTTGTCTCGCGACAAATGCCTTCCAATCAAGAGTTCCGACCCCGCCAATAGCCGGTTCCGATTGGTGCCGGACAAGGGGTCGGAACATGTCCCACCCCCTGGTACCCTCTTCCATCCTCCTTCTTCGCCGTTCGCATCCAAGGGTCCGCCGCGACGGTGCGGCACCGGGCCGCATCGAAGTCGAAACGCCCGGCCTGAGACCAAAGCACCTCAGATGGAAACCGCCTCCCGCCGTGCCCTCAGGCTGAAGCCTCTCGCCAAGGCCAGCCTGAGCGATCAAGGCGCGACGGCGCCAGCGAAGGCGTCGTGCAGCGTACGAACGGCGCGCTCCATGTCCGCCTCGGGGACAAGGCAACTCACCGAGAGGTCGCTGTCCGAGGTTTGGAGCACGGGCACCTTCGCCTCGTGCAGCGTCCGCAGGGTGCGCAGGAAGATGCCCGGCTGCTGCAGCACCTCGTGCCCGATCACCGAGACCATGGTGCAACCCTCGGTGACCTCGGCGACGATGCGCCGCTGTTCGCCCAAGGGGCGCAGCAACCGCTCTTGAGTCTCGACTTCCTTCGTCGCCGGGCCGATCTGGAACAGGTAAATCACCGGGCGTCCGCCGTCGAGCGGCAAAACCAGCCCGTCCATCAGGTCCATCACCACTTCGTACTGCGAGCGAGGCACGCCGAAGCCGAGCCCGGTCGGGCTCACGTTGATCATGAACAGGTTGATTCCGTACCGCTCCAGCATTTCGTAGACGACGGACTGGAGTTCGCGAACGTGGCTGGCCTCCGAGGATTCGAAGTTGAATTGCAGGTACACCAGCTTGCCGGTGTGCGTGACGCCTGTCACCCGCTTGCCGGGGTAATCGCTTCGCGGCACGATGCGCGTGCCAGGGTCGTCGGAAAACGTGTTCTTCACCCAAAGCGGGATGCCGTTGTTCATCGCGATCTCGGCGGCCCGAGGGTGCAGGACCTTGGCGCCGAGGTGGGCGATCTCGGCCACCTCGTCGTAGGTCACCGTCCGCAACGTCGGCGCATGGGGCACGAAGTCGGGGTCGGCGGACTTGACGCCGTCCACATCGGTGAACACCTCGACCGCTTCCGCGCCCAGCGCCGCACCCAGAGCCGAACCCGTGGTGTCGCTGCCGCCGCGCCCGAGCGTGGTGATCTCGCTCAGCCACCCTTCGGGCGAGGCGCAAACGCCCTGAAAACCGCAGACGACCGGGATGTCGCCCTGCTCCAGAAACCGCAGAATGCCCGCCGGTTCCACTTGGGTCACGCGGGCGTTGCCGTAGTTGCCGTCGGTGTGAATGCCCGCTTGCACGCCCGTCATCGCCGACGCGGGGTGGCCAAGCGACTTGAGCAGATGCGCGAACAGCACCGCCGAGAGCACCTCCCCGCACGACATGAGCAAGTCGAGTTCGCGGGGGCGTGGCGCGGTGGGCGGGTCCACTTCGGCGAGGGCATTGATCAGCGTGTCGGTGGCGTAGGGCGCGCCGCGCCGACCGATCGCGCTGACCACGACGACCGGGCTGAAGCCCTGCTCTTTTGCCGAGATCACGCGAAGCGCCGCCGAGTTGCGGGCCTCCGGGGTGGCCACGCTCGTGCCGCCGAACTTCATCACCTTGATCCTCACGGTCGGCCCCCTGCTGCGATCGGGGCGATGGCTTCCTGCAGACGCGGCACGTCGAAGTCCGAAACCACCATGAGCACGCGGTCGTGCATGTCGCCGATGTGGTCGATCTGCACGCCGCACCGGATGGCCGTGCCCACGATGCGCGCGATCAGGCCCTCCTCGTCCCTCATGTTCACCGCATGGGCCAGCACGATGGCGCGATGCTGCAGCACCTCGTACCGGTAGCCGATGGAGCGGATAGCCGCCTCGACCTCCTCGGACTTCGCTTCGGGAACCAAGAACGACAGGCCGGATTGCGTCAACTTGAGGAAGTCGATGCTCACACCCGCTTGGGCGATGACCTCAAGGACGGCCACACGGCTCGCGACGAGCGGCTCGGGCAACCCGCTGAAGAGGACCTGCGAGTAGCCCTCGCGCACCTCGACGCGACTGACCCCTCGCTTGCTTTCGAAAACAGTCTGCTTAGGCATTGGACTTGGCGAAGCCGAGGATGGAATCCGCCTTCGCCCAAACGTCGTCGCCAAAGGCGAGTCCGGCGGCTTGGGCATTGGCATCCACTTGTTCGGGCTTCGTTGCCCCAATGATAACGCTGCTGACCTCGGGCCGGCGCAAGCACCAGGCCAAGGCAAAGGCGGCCACAGAGACGCCGAGCTCGTTCTCGGCGAAGGCCTTGAGTTCTTGCACGCGGGTCAGCACTTCGTCGCGAAGCACGCCGCCCATGAACATGTTGCTCTTGTCGTCCGCGCCGCGCGTCCCTGCGGGAGGCGGCTGGCCCGGCAGGTACTTGCCCGAAAGGACGCCCTGCGCCAGCGGAGAGAACACGACGTTGCCCATGCCCTCGGCTCGCGTGGCGTCGAGCACCCCGTCCTCAACCCGTCGGTTGAGCATGCTGTAGCTGGGCTGGTTGCTGACCGGCGGGTTGGCGTTCATCGCCCGCGCGACCGCCGCGACGCGCGAAATCTCGTGTGCGGGCCACTCGCTCACGCCCCAATAGAGCACCTTGCCCTGCTTGATGAGTTCGTCGATCGCCCGCACCGACTCGTCAAGTTGCACTTCGGGGTCGAACCGGTGGAACTGGTGGAGGTCCACATAGTCCGTCTTGAGTCGCCGAAGCGAGTTGTGCACCGATTCGAAGATGTGCTTCTTGCTCAGCCCCCGGTCGTTGGGCTTGTCGGACATCGGGAAGTAGCACTTGGTCGCGATGAACACGTCGTCGCGCCGCACGCCTTCGAGCGCCTTGGCGAGTGACTTCTCCGCCTCCCCGGCGTTGTACACGTCTGCGGTGTCGAAGAAGTTGATGCCCAGCTCAAGGGCGCGCCGGACGATCTGTCCCGTGGTCTCGTCCTGAATCGAACGGCCGTGGGTCAGCCAGCCGCCAACGGCCACTTCGCTCACGCGGACGCCAAAGCGCCCCAACTTCCGATAGTGCATGGACCCCAATGTACCAGCAGAGGGTCAGTCGCCGGTGCGCCCGAAGTTCTTGCGCAGGATCAGGAAGTCTTGCAGGTTCACCGAGCCGTTCCCGTCGAGGTCGGCATTGGCGTTCCAGTTCGCCGAGGAGGCCGTGGAGCCGTAGGCGGCGCGCAGCAAGAGGAAGTCCGTCGCGTTGATCGAGTTGTCGCCGTTGACGTCGCCGTTCACCAGCGTGATAGCGATTTCGGCACCGTTGACAGGATGCACCGCTACCCCCGCAACCCGTACCGCCAGCCAGTGCGAGGCTTTGACGCGAACATCCACCAAGCCCGTGTAGGGGACCGAGCGGGTGAACTTCCCTGCTCCATCGAGCGTGGCATCGCCGGACCATGTCGCGGCGAGATCGAGCGGGCCCACCGAGACCGTGACCGGTTGCCCGTTGCGGGAGCCACCAAAGTCCTGCAGCGTCACGGTTCCCCCGAGCGGCGCCGACTGGCCGTACATCTGGGTGGCAAAGTCGCGGGCGCTTCCCGATCCGTTCGACCAACCGGTGAGGGCGACCCTTCCGAAACGGTCCGCGGCTACCGAAGTCGCCACATCGTCGGCGGAAACCGGCCCGCTGTAGCGGAACACGTATTGCTGGGCCAAGACCGCATCGAACTTGATCAAGACGAAATCGAGGAACGTGCCGCTGCCGAACGAGTAGCCCGCGACGAAGGCGTTGCCAACGGGATCGAACGCAACGGCGGTCGCCACATCCTCCCGATTGCCGGGACCGTTGTAGCGGGACACGTAGCGCTGCGTGCCCGTGGGTCCATAGGAAACCGCGACCAGGTCGTAGCCCGAGTTGACGCCCACGGATTCGCCGACGACGATCACATTGCCATACGGATCGCGCGCGACGCCGTAGGCGGCGGCGTTGGTGCCCCCCGTCCCGTTGTAGCGGGCCGTCCACACCGTATTGAACGACGAGTCGTAGCGGATGGTCATCATGTCTTCGAGGATGGACGTCTGTGCCGAGTAGCCCGTGATCGTCACGCGACCTTGGTCGTCGGCCACGAGGTCGAACGCTTCGTCGGCAGCCGAAAGGGACGGGTTGTTGTAGTAAGCCAACCGATCCAGCCCTCCGCCCGATGTGAGCTTCACGGTCGTCATGTCCCTGCCCGTTGACGCGGTCGAGTAGCCCGTGGCGTACACGTTCCCTGCGGCATCTGTCTTGACTGCCGCCGCGGAATCGGCCAATCCGGCGCGGTCGAAGTGGAAGTCCCAAGCCAACGCACCGGTTGCGAACACTTTGATCACGGCGAAGTTGTCGCTTCCCAGTGTGGATACCGAACCCGCGACGTGGCAAACCCCGGTTGCGGGTTCGACGTGCAGGGCCCGTGGCAAATCTGCTCCAACCGATGCCGTCCCCGAATATCGCCGGACCCACTGCTCGTCGCCCGAAGCGTTCAGCTTCACCAAGACGAAATCGAACCCGGTGGACGCACCAAGCGAATGGCCGACCGCGTAGATGTTGCCCGCGTTGTCCGCGCCCATCGCCACGACTTGGTCCTCGCCGTTGCCCGTGCCGTTGTAGCGATAGGTCCACCCGACGGTGCCGGTGGGGCCGTAGCGGACGATCCAGAAGTCGAGGCCCGAGCCCGAACCTTGGGAACTGCCGCCGACGATTGCGCCTCCATCGGGGGCCACCAGGACGGACTGAGCCGAGTCGTTGCCGTTGGCGGGGCCGTTGGATCGCGACGTCCACCCCAAAGACATCTGGGCATTGGCAAGCGAAGGGACCAAGAGTAAGCCGAGAAGGTGCGTGAGACAGCGCATCGACATTTCATCAGACGCGCGCGGCGCGGAGGAGGTACTCCTTGGTCCCAGCGACCCAGCGGAGACGCCTCTATTCCTTTTAGTCCCCCTTCGCCAATCGCCCAGCCGGCACCTAGCCGGTGAGAGCAAAACCATTGATCGGCACACGTAATCGTGTGCATGAAACAGCCCAACGGTTAGGCCGCCCAACCTTGCGGCCTAACCGTGGATTCCTCCGAAACAGCCCGCTTACTTGCGGTTGCGGCGTCGAGCAGCCAAGGCGCCCAGTCCAATGACGAGGGCAGCCATGGAGCCCGGCTCAGGGACGACGTCGGCGTTGAACTGCCAACCCGAGAACGAACCCGTGTCGCCACCGCCCCAGTCATGAACCTCAAGCGTCCAATCCGAATCGGCAGCCACGCCAGTGAACACGGTGAAGTCAAGGCCCGTGTTGCCGGGAGCCGTGGCAAACGCGTGCTCGGACCGATTGTAGGTTCCAGCAGCCACGCCGACAGTCGAGCCAGCGGCCACAAACGCCGCCAGCAAATCGCTTCCGCCCGAGTTCACGAACGTGTAGTCGCGACCCGTGAGGCCGGTCGTTCCGTCCGAACCGTAGTTCGAGCTGTCGCCGAAGTTGTTGAACCCGGTGTTGGCGGAGCCGATGCGGTGGACGAGGTTGACCGTGTTCGAACCGTTGGTCAAGCTGATCTGGACGTCGCCGCCCCACGTGTGGTTCAGGCCGAAGACGGTGACGCTGTTGAACATCGTGACCATCATGCCACCCGTGCTCGGGGTGATCGTCGAAGAGATGAGACCAGGGGTGACGTGGTCAACCGTCGCGTCAGGAATCGCGCCGCCCGTGCCACCACCGAAGTCGTCTGCAAAGCTTACCGATGTGACGGCCAACGCCGCCAAGAGCAGTGTGTTTCTTACCATTCTGTCCTCCTTCGAGCCTCTTGCGGGGCTCTGTCGTATGCGCTTTTGATTGGCCTCTAACGGGCCGTGCGCCTTACGGAGATGATCATATCACACATCTCGCCATTTGGCAAGACTTTTTTTACTTTTTTCTCAGACGGGCGAATTCCGGGTCCAAGCGCATCGTCCGCACGCCACCGCTCGCCGAGGTTTCGATGAAACCCAGCGAGGCGTACAGCGCCCGGGCCTCCACCATCGAGTCAAGGGTCTCGAGCACCAGAGGCAGCCCCCGCGAGCAGCCGATGGCCGACAGGACCAGCCGCCGCCCGAGACCGGTTCCCCGTGCCCTGGGCTCCACGAAGAGCCGCTTGAGAATCGCGTGGTCGCCGCCAAACTCCAACAGGATCACGCCCGCGAAGTCGTCGTGTCCCGGCGCACCGATCCAAGCTTTGCCGCTTCTGCCTCCGTAGCGTCGGTGCAAGGCCGCCAAGTCGTCCGACAAGTCATCGAAGCAGGGGGTCTCGCGAATGGTCAGTCCGTACTCCTGGACGAGGCGACGCGCGTGGTCCCAGTGCTCGGGGGTTCGGGGATGGATGACTCTCAGGTTGGCACCTCTGGGAACTCAGTATGCGCCGATGCCCTTCGCCGCAGCAACCGGCGTCATGGCGAGAATCTTCAGGTCGAGCCAGAAGCTCATTTCGTCCACATACTGCAGATCGAGCTCGATCCACTCCTCGAAGGACAGCTCGCACCGCCCCTTGATCTGCCAGTAGCACGTCATTCCCGGAAGCACGCTCAGCCGCCGCAGAGTCCGCTCGTCGTAAGCTTCCACCTCGTGGGGGATGGGCGGTCGGGGCCCAACCAGCGACATCTGGCCGGCCACCACGTTGAAAAGCTGGGGCAACTCGTCCAAGCTGAAGCGGCGCATGAAGCGGCCCACGTTGGTGATCCGCGGGTCCTTCCGCATCTTGAAGATGGGGCCGTTCTTCTCGTTGAGCGCGAGAAGCTTGGCCAGTTCCTTGTCGGAACCGTCGCGCATCGAGCGGAACTTGTAGAACCAGAATGTCCGGCCGCCGAGTCCGCAGCGACGCGAACGGTAGAGGATCGGTCCCGGGCTGGTCGCTTTGACCACCAAGGCGCAGCCGACCAACAGAGGGCTGAGGAGCGCGATCAGCACCAGTGCGCCGACGAAGTCGAAACAGCGCTTGGCGAAGGCGTACCGAACCTTCTT
Organism: Chthonomonas sp. UBA2387; assembly: GCA_002343445.1. GTDB lineage: Bacteria > Armatimonadota > Fimbriimonadia > Fimbriimonadales > Fimbriimonadaceae > UBA2387. Next base: position 51,268 of record DDSP01000073.1, on the reverse strand, counting down.
TGGCTCGACGATCAAGGGCTCGCTCGCTCCGGTCCGACGCGCCTCGCACCATGCCGCCATCAACTCAGCGTGTTTGGAACTGGTTGGGGCGGAGGCACTCATGCGGCTTCGTACGATGACTGGCGTTGACGTCTCAAATGGCGCGAAAAAGCGCTAGGGCATAGCCCCGACGCTCCGCATCTTACCCCGCGAGGCTCTCAGGTGGACTGTTCCAAGGTCAAGCGTTCGACAACGGCCTCCGTCGTCGCCTCGGGCCTCCGCGACTCGGTCTCGGTGGCCACAGCCTCCTCCAACCGATCGGTCGTCTTGCGGGCGGCCTCGTGTCCCTTGTTGAGCAGAGCCTTGAATCCGACCAGACCCGCGCCGATCACGGCGGCCGCGACGCCCAAGCCGGCCGCGACCAAGCCCCGCTCGGACATGCTTGCCGTTGCAATGATGCTTCCAACCAGGCATGGATACAAAGTCGTCATGAACGGCAGGAACGCGTTCGACTTGACGTGGATGCGCGTGCGCCCGTTCCGCGAAGTCACGTTGAGGTTCGCGAGGCCCCAACCCGTCCAGATCTGTCCCTGGAGCGACTTGCCCACCTGAACCACGGGCCGCTGGGTGCTCGCGCTCTTCACGTGCTCCATCACCACGTCGAAATCCTCGGGCGGCAGTTCGCCGTCAACCACACGTTCGAACTCCTCCGTGAGATGGAGGGGACCTTTCTGGCCCTCCCGGACCTGCGAGGCGAGCGCCACCTCGATGTACTTGGGGTCGATGCCGGCTTCCTCGGCGATGCGCTTGAGTTCGTCCAGAGTGACCCCCGGAACATAGGCGCGCGCACTGTCGCCAGCCGATTCCTGAAGGGCGACCGCCCGCTGAACGATCTCAGCCGCCTCTTTCTCGCTGAACACGCGCTTGCCGAGACTCATGGATTTCCCATTCTAGCTGGTCCCCGATGTTTGCATGGGACGCTCCACGGGATAGCATCGGCCCGGTCGTTTCTGTATACTGTGCAATTCAGGGCGGTGTGCCGCCCAAGACCATCGCGGGGTTTGATTCAACTCACCATGAAGCGCAGAAGTTTTCTCTACATCGCCCTAGGCGCCGTGTTCGGCGCGGGCATCTTGGCAGGCTGCAGCGGCGGCGGCTCGAGCGAGTCGGGTGGCGGCACGGGCACCACGGCGACGGGCGACTCCATCAAGATCGGACTCGTGGCCAGCCTGAACGGCGACCAGCGACCGTGGGGCGTGGACAGCGAGCGAGGCGTTCGTCTCCTCGTCGACCAAATCAACGAGGCGGGTGGCGTCAACGGCAAGAAGATCGAACTGCTGGTCGGCGACTCCAACTCGGATCCCCAGATCGGAAAGAGCGCCACGGAGAAGCTCATCTCCGACGGCGCGGTCGTCGTCCTCGGCGAGGTCGCCAGCGGAATCACCGCTCAGATGGCCATCGCCTGCACCGAGAAGGGCATTCCGTTGGTTGCCATCGGCGCGACCCGGGACGACATCAGCGACAAGGGACCAGACATCTTCCGCGTCTGCTACCGAGACAGCTTCCAGGGCCCGGTCATGGCCAAGTTCGCCTTCGAGGAACTCGGCTTGAAGCGGGTCGCCCTGATGACCGACAAGAAGATCCCCTACTCGACGGGCCTCAGCAACTCGTTCCGGGACTACTACGCGATGCTCGGCGGCGAGATCGTGGACGAGCAGTTCTACGAGGGCGGCGCATCCACCCAGTTCAACGCGCAGCTCACGAACCTGAAGGGCAAGAACCCCGACGGCGTGTTCCTCTCCGGCTACTTCACCGAAGTCGGCCCCATCGTCCGACAGGCCAGCCAAGTCGGCCTCACGAACGTGAAGTTCATGGGCGGCGACGGTTGGGACAGCAAGGAGATCATCAACTCCGGCGGCGAGGCCATCGTCGGCGGCTACTTCTGCAACCACTACTCCGACCAGGAGGATCGGCCGGAAGTCAAGGCGTTCCTCGATGCGTTCGTGGCCAAGTACAACGAGCGGCCCGGCACAACCATGGGCGCCCTCGCCTACGACGCCGCCGCTGTTGCGGTCGAAGCGATCAAAGCCGTGACCGGCGACGTTTCGTCCAAATCGGTCGCCGGCGCGCTCCACAACCTCGAGAACTACAAGGGTGTCTCTGGAGACATCACGTTCAAGGGCCAAGGCGGCAACCCGCCGAAGCGAGCACTCGTCGTTGAACTCCAAGCGGACGGCACCCAGAAGCCCGTCAAAGCCTACGCTCCGACGGACGTCAAGTAACGCATGGACCTTGGGACGGCCTTTGCGGCAGGTTTGCAGTTGGATTTCGCAAACCTGCCGCAGCAACTTGTAAACGGCATCCTGCTGGGCTCGATCTATGCCCTGATCGCGCTCGGCTACACGATGGTGTACGGGGTGCTCCGTTTGATCAACTTCGCCCACGGCGAGGTCTTCATGTTGGGCGCCTATATGGCGCTCTTCGTGTCTTGGTGGCTCGGCTATTCGCCCACCGCCACGACTTTGGGCCAATCGTCGTGGGTGAACCTGCTGATGATGCTCGTGGCGAGCATGGTCGTCTGCGCGATCATCGGCATGCTCATCGAGTTGTTCGCCTATCGGCCGATGCGCAGCCAACCGCGCATCGCCAGCCTGATCACGGCGATCGGCGTGTCCCTCATGCTCCAATACGCCGGCGCGTTGTTCCTCCCCAACAGCCCGCCGCAGCCCATTCGGGAGGAGATCAACCCGTACAGGAACGAGGTGCTCCAGATTCCGCTCAAGCCGCGCGACACCACCTTCATCGAGAAGATCAAGGTCGAAGAGGCTGAGTTCAACGCCGCGGAAGCCGCAGTCAAAGCACGGATGGAGACCGAGGGCGTCAAGAGCGAGTTCGACCTTTCGCCCGAAGGGCGCCTCCTGCGCGAGACCCGCAACGACGAGCGCAACGACGTCACCAACATGAAGAGCGAGTACGAGCGCAGCGGCGTCTCGTTGCTCATCCCCTACGGGCAGCTCATCATGTTCGTCACGGCTCTAGCGCTCATGCTCATCCTTCGGCACATCGTCATGAACACGAAGCCGGGCCGGGCGATGCGGGCCGTCTCCCTCGATTTCGATTCGGCCTCGCTGATGGGCGTCAACGTCAACCGGATCGTCACCCTGACGTTCGCCATCGGTTCCGCGCTCGCCGGTGCCGGGGCGATGATGAGCGCCACGTTCCTCGGCTTGTCGCTGACCACGTTCTTCGGCGTCCAGCCGGGCGTCAAGGCGTTTGTGGCCGCCGTCCTCGGCGGCATCGGCAACATTCCCGGCGCGGTGCTGGGCGGCCTCTTGATGGGCGTCGCCGAGACGCTGGTGGTGTGGTCGGGCTACGGCGACTACAAGGACGCGATCGCTTTCGTCATCCTGATCGCCGTCCTCTTGTTCCGGCCGGGCGGACTGCTGGGCAGTTCCAAGGTGGAAAAGGTATGAAGTACTGGCCGACACGAGTCGTCTCGATTCTCGCCGGCTTGGGCGCTTGCTTCCTGATCTCGGCCGCCGCCGACGCTTCGGGCAACGATTACACCAAGCGGCTGGTCGTGCTCGCCGGGGTCTGGGTGATCCTCTCGGTCAGCTTGAACCTGATCAACGGGATCACTGGCCAGTTCTCCATCGGCCACGCCGCGTTCTGGCAGGTCGGAGCCTATTCGGCGGGCATCATCAGCGTCCAGCACTACGCGAACTCGGGCATCACGGGCTTGCCGTGGCTGTTGCTGATGATGGTGGCGGGCGCGATCTTCGCGGCGCTGGCCGGCTTGGTCGTCGGGCTCCCGTCGTTGCGGCTGCGGGGCGACTATCTGGCCATCGTCACCTTGGGCTTCGGCGAGATCATCCGCATCATCGTCCAAAACCAAAAGCCCTTGGGCGAAGCCTACGGCATGAATGTCTCGCCCAAGTTCCAGTTCACGTGGCTCGTGTGGCTCACCGCATTCGCTGCCATCGCGATCTGCCGGAACCTGCTCAAGTCGGCGCACGGACTTCCCTTCCTCGCCGTCCGCGAAGACGAGGTGGCGGCCTCGGCGATGGGCGTGAACGTGACGCGCGTGAAGGTGACGGCGTTCCTCATCGGCTCGGCGCTCGCGGGCGTGGCGGGTGCGCTGTTCGCGCACTACGAGGGCTTCATCTCGCCGCAGCAGTTCCGCATGGAGCAGTCGTTCATCATCCTCACCATGGTCGTGCTGGGCGGAACCGGCTCGATCACGGGCTCGGTGCTGGCTGCGGTCGCGCTCTTCTATCTGCCCGAAAAACTCCGCGACATGGGTCCGGTCACGGGCGGCCAACTCCTGGCCGGCACGTTCGCCACCGTGCTGGCGGTCTATCTGGTGAAGCGGGTGATCGACCACTTCCACGGCACCAAGAAGGAGGCGGCGATCCGGCATCTGGGCATCGTGCTCGGATGCATGGCGCTCAGCTTCGTGCTCAGCATCGTCCTGAACCAGGTGCCCGTCCTCGCCAGCGCGCGCTACGAAGCCGAGAAGCTCCGCATGGTCATCTTCTCCGGCGTGCTCATCATCCTGATGCTCGTGCGGCCCCAAGGTCTGCTCGGCCACGCCGAGTTCTCGTGGGAATGGCTCAAGCGCGTGCTCGGCCAACGCCGTTCGGAGGCGGCCCAAACGTCGTGAGCCTGCTGGAACTCAACAACGCGACCATCAAGTTCGGCGGGTTGGTTGCCGTCAACGACGTGTCGTTCGCCGTGTCGAAAGGCGACCTGTTCGGGCTGATCGGTCCCAACGGTGCGGGCAAGACCACCTGCTTCAACCTGATCACGGGCGTCTACAAGCCAACCAGCGGCTCGATCAAGTTCAAAGGTCGCGAACTCTCTGGGACGCCTTCGAACAAGGTGGCCCAATTGGGCATCGCCCGCACGTTCCAGAACATCCGGCTGTTCAAGGCCCTGAGCGTGTTGGAGAACGTGGTGGTCGCCGCGTTTTTGCGGCACCGTGTGGGTCTGGCCAGCGCAATCGCCGACCTGCCGAACTCGATCCGCGAGACGCAAGAACTCAAGGACCAGGCGATGGCCCTGCTCGAGGTGCTGCACTTGGACAAAGTGGCCCACACGCGCAGTTGCGATCTGCCCTACGGCATGCAACGGCGTCTGGAAATCGCCCGCGCGATGGCCACCCAACCCGAGTTGTTGCTGCTCGACGAGCCGGCGGCGGGCATGAACCCCCAAGAATCGGATGACCTGCTGCGCGTCGTGCGCCAAATCCGCGACCAGTTCAACATGACCGTGTTGCTCATCGAACACGACATGCGGTTCGTGATGAACCTGTGCGAGAAGATCGTGGTTCTGGACCACGGGTGCGAAATCGCCCAAGGCCCGCCCGAGGCGATCCGAAGCAACCCGAAGGTCATCGAGGCCTACCTCGGCGAACCCGTCTGAGCGCGCCTTAGGTTCGCCAGCGCAGCAAGCGTTCGCGCGTCGGGTCGCCCGTAGGAGGGCTTCTTGGTTATCGTGCGCAACAGGCCTTGGCCCGCGTCGAACTCTGCGAGCAGGCTCATCCCGTACGACTCCACAATGACCCGGTCCGAAGGCGCGAACTTGGCGGGAGCGGCGACGCGCTCGATCTCGCCTTCGACCGAAACCTCCCGCCCGTTCAGGGTGAAGCGCAACGCGCCGGGCCCGAGGTTCCAGCCGAACGAGCGATCGGACGATTGGGCACCGCCCCCCATGGGCCGGAAATGCCACAGCGCGAGGACACGCCCCGTCTCGGCGTCGATGACCACGCGGTAGCGGTGCCAACCCACGCCGTCGCTCCGCAAGATCTCTCGATCCTCGAAGAACCCGCTGTAGGCGAGGATGCCCCGACCCGCGGCGCCTGCCGCGAGTTGTTCCGCCGAGTACCAATCGTGCCGCCCCTCGGTCGCGGCCTCCGGCTTCACGATCGCCAACTCGAACTCCTCGACCTCCTGAAGGATCGTCGAGCCGTGGAAGAACGCGAGCGCCTCGAAAGCCGTGTCTCTCGCCTCGGCGATGGACAGCCGCGGGACGAGATTGGGGGGTGGCTCGGGCGGGTAGACGCATGAGAACAAGCGAAGCCTCCCGTAGAGCGGGTCAATCTCCATCACGACTGGCTCAAGGGGAAATGTAGCCTCCCCTTTCACGAAGTCGGCCTCAACCAGAACCATGTTTCGGTCGTCCACCTCAATCTTGCGAAACTTCAACCCCCCGCATTCTGGCCATGCAGCCTTAGCATAAAGGTTGCATAGCACTTCAACCATTTCCCGTGACAGAACCGGCTTGACTTCCGCACGGTTTCGGCCACGATTGTACTCGGAACTGTATCCCGACGATCCGAAGTAAGCGCGAATGCGGCCCGTTCTGCGATCCATGAAAGCTCGATCGCCATTGACGGTCACTTCAACCTCTCCTATCAGATTGATCGTCACCTTCGACTCCTCTCTGCGGAGTGGAGGATCAGGAGCATGACGCCCACCAGCAGTCGTCGCCACCTCGCTGAAGGCAAGTAGCTTGGCGACAGGATCAGGTGAACCTGCCTGTTGGAAAAGCAATACGGCAGTTAGTATGCATAGAACCATGAGTTCGATACCTCCGCTCCGTTATAGACCTTCCTAATTCGCGCATACTCGTCTCCTCGCCAGAGCATTGCGAGGTGGACTCCCGAGCTGCTCTGTTGAGGAAACTGAGCATTGGATTGTTCAACTGCCTTTGAGAGTACGAGCCCTTCTCTGAGATATCTGTAGACCGCTTCTGCATGCACATCTATGGCGAAGTTGCCCTTGTATCCCAATGACCACACTACTACAGGATAGCCAGCATAGGCTCGGTTCACGTATGTGATGTTCGGATCGATGTCGTGTACTGCGAAAGCAAACGGAGCGTGGTAGGTCTGAGCCAGGGTCTCGCAAGCGTGCATTACCACGATGTTGGGCAGGGGCACCGTCCGACCGTTCGTCACGTAACCACGAATCTCGCTCACCTGGTTGGGGACATAGTTGAAGAACAGTTGATCCGACTGCGACGAACGGACGTTCGTCGGCTCCCCGTGCGTGAAGCCCAGGATGTAGGTCGCGGTCTTGAGCCAGTTCGCGAGTTGCGCCTCGGTCGTATTCTGAACGTCTGTGTCCTGATTGAGCACGGCGTGGTTGCTTTCCAAAAATGAACCGTTCGCCGCGTGGGCGCCGCGCCGCGAAGCAGGTGCATAGCCGTCCGGATACTCGGTTGGCGGGACGTGATACCCAAGGGCCGTGGTAACCTCCTCCTTCGTCGCCCACGTCAATCCCTTGTTGTGGACGGTCACAACAGCCGTGGCCTCGACAACACGCAGGTCTTCGACGATCATCCCCTCCTCATCAAACCCTTCCAGGTAGAACTGGGCCGAGACGGTCAGCGGGAGTTGCGTGCCGTCAGGAAAGTGAGTCGAGGCGAATCGCACGCGGTCCGACTTTTCGTCCACCATCGGTGCGAGCGTCGTTCCAACGGAGTTGCCCCCGATGGTGTACTCGTAGGAAACGAGGTGCCAAGAAGTGTAGACGATCTCCCACGTTGTTGGAAAGGTCCCCGAGAGGCCCGCGGATGCTCGGACCGAGGTGTTCACATTCGTACCGGAAACGGGCTGATTGGGCACAAAGGGGACCGAAGCCCCCGTGTCGTACGAACAGACCCAAACGTCGAGGCGAACGTTGTCCAAGATCAGATGGTTCGCACCGTACGGGTCGCTGGCCATCGCCCCCCCCCGGCACAGACCAGCACTGCGACGCTCGCCCGAAGGAGGCTCCGGACGCCGCGTGTCAAGTCGTTGGCTCGATTCCCACTCACAAGAAACATCATATCACGGTTCCCTTCAAAGCGCAAGCCCTGTTCTAGGACCATTGCCCTGCCACAACAGGTTCTTTGCACGCCCTCTCAAGTCCGTGTTTGCGAACTTTCTTGCGCAAAGCGTTACAATCCCACCCATGCCTGCCCCCCAAGCCCCCGACTGGCGCGAACTCGTCCAGACGCTCGAGCTTCAAGCCCACCCCGAAGGCGGGTTCTACCGCGAAACGTGGCGCTCCGCACACAGCGTCGACGCAACCTCCTACGGCAGGCCCGAAGCCGGATCGCGAAGCGCCGCCACGAGCATTCTGTTTCTTTTGCCCTCGGGCCACGAATCGCGCCTGCATCGCGTGGCCTCGGACGAGTTGTGGCTGCATCAGGGCGGCGACCCGTGTCTGCTGTCCATCGGCGATTCGCGGCACGACCTTGGGGTGGCCCCATGCCTTCAGGCGCTGGTCCCTGCGGGCGTATGGCAGTCGGCGAAATGTGGCGAAGGGGCGCATGGCTACACGTTGGTGGCCTGTATCGTGGTTCCGGGCTTCGAGTTCCAAGATTTCGAGTTGGCCTAACACCCAAAGTGGAAAAGTGGGCCCGCCTCCGGACGGGCCCTCGACATCGGACTAGCTCTTCCCGAGCAGTCGCTGGTTTTGTCGGATGCGCGATCTCAGTTGACAAAGACACCTGTAATCGCCAGGAGTAGAAGCAGAGCCAATGAATTGGCCATGCTCGTTGACGTAAACGAGCTTGTGCTTCGTCCTGTGCGAGAACCGGTATCCCGCGTCCAACAAGATGCGCTCCACTTCACGCGCCCGGGCGCTACCCAGACTCAGTCACCTTTGGTGCAAACGGCAGTTTGGAACCTCCGAATGGTTGCGTCGCGGCTCGCGCCAACGGTTGCTAGCGCGAGCGTCCGTTGACAGGTTCAGTATAGCGATAATCCCGGACCACGCCCATTGAGCATGGCGAAATGGGTACTTGGAACCATCGCCTGGCAGAGAATGCCCTGAATCCAGCATCTGGGCCGCACGGGTGCGTTTGCCGCCCTGGTTGAGTCACAATCCACAACATGCACCGATTCATGCGCCGTCTGGGCTTGGCCGCCCTGCCCCTCATGCTTCTCGCCGCGGGTTGCGGCAACTCGGAGCTGAACAGCACGGTCGTCACCGGCAGCGCCGACGATCTCGGCGACGGCGTGGTGCGGTCTTGGGGCTTCCTCGACCCGGCGGACGTGCCCCAGCAGATCAACATCAGCTTCTCGCCCAACTCGGTCAGAAACCTCGACCCCGCAGGCGAGTCTGCGGTCATCGCGCTGCCCCGCAACACGGGCACGCCCTACACCCACATCGTGGTCTCCTGGCTCCCGGCGGGCCACAAGGGCGCGACCGGCGTGTTCGCGACGCCCACCGTCGGCATCCACTTCTTCACCTTGCCCGAGGTGGATCGGCTGCTGATCGACGTCGCCGACCCCGAGATGGCCATTCACCCCGGCGCCGCCTTCATGCCCGCCGGCTACACCTCCAACGACGCCTCCGGCACCGACGAGATCGGCCTCTATTGGAACCAGCCCACCGTCGACATCGAAGGTGCGGCCAGCTTCGGCTCGTTCGATGGCGAGACCATCTTCACCGCGTTCTGGTTCACTCCGACGTTCTTGGAGTCCAAGACGGCGATGACTCTGGCCATCCCCCAACCCGCTTCCGTGGCCAAGTCCGGCTACTATCCGACGGTGGTTCAAGTGGTGGTCGGCGAGGGACAGTCGGATTATCAGGTCACATTCTCCGACTTCGTGTTCCGTGTAGCGACCCCGGCGCCCTAGTCCAGCCGCCGAACGCAAGCCGGGCGACGTAGAATCACAGCGATGCCTTCGCGAACCCGCCGACTGGTCGTTGGAGTCACGGGCGCCAGCGGCGCCATCTACGCCCAACGGTTCCTCGCCCAAGCTGCCCGGCACTTCGACGACATCTACGTCACGCTCAGCCGTCAGGCCGTGCAGGTTGCGGGCACCGAACTCGGTATCTCGCTGAACCCCGCCGCCCTCGACGTCGAAAAGTGGTTGGGGCGGCCCGCGCCGCAGATCCACCTGCTGGACTCCAACGACTACTACACGCCGCCCGCAAGCGGCTCGTTCGTCCACGACGGCATGGTGATCGTTCCCTGTTCGATGGGCACCGCTGGGCGCATCGCCCACGGCATCTCGAACGACCTGGTGACGCGGGCCGCCGACGTGTGCCTGAAGGAACGGCGCCCCCTGATCCTGGTGCCCCGCGAAATGCCTTGGAACCTCATCATGCTCCGCAACATGACCCAACTCGCCGAAGCAGGGGCGACCATCCTGCCCGCCAGCCCCGCCTGGTACCACCAACCCAAGTCGTTGGAGGACCTGGCCGACACCGTGGTGGCCCGCATCCTGCAGCAGCTCGGCGTCGAACAAGACCTCGTGCGACCCTGGATGGAGGAGGACCGATGAGCGACCGACACGTGGTGATCGCCGGGGGCTCTGGGTTCATCGGTGGCGCTCTGGTCGCGCAGTTGGTCGCGAGCGGATACCGGTGCACCGTCCTCAGCCGATCCGGGCGGGCCGTGGCCGGCGCGTCCGGGGCCGTGTGGGATGCCGTGTCTGCCGATGCCTTGGTGCCGCTGATCGAAGGTGCCGAAGCCGTCGTCAACTTGGTCGGCGAGCCGATCGTGCAGCGCTGGAACGAGGACACCAAGCGACGGATCGTGGATTCGCGGGTCAACTCCACTCGCGCCGTGGGGGAAGGCATCGCCAAATGCTCGACGCCGCCAAGGGTCTGGCTGAACGCGAGCGGCGTCGGCTATTACGGCGACTCGGGCGACCGACCGCTGAGCGAAGCCAGCCCTCCGGGCACCGACTTCCCCGGCCGGGTGGCCCAACTCTGGGAGGGAGCGTGCATGGAAGCGGCGACGCCGCAAACGCGCAAGGTGGTGGTGCGGATCGGGTTCGTGTTGGGGCGCGGGGGCGGAGCGCTCAAGCCGCTCGTGGCCCTCACCAAGGCGTTCATGGGCAGCGCCATCGGCACAGGCCGCCAATACGTCAGCTGGATCCACCTGGCCGATCTGGCCCGGCTGTTCGCGTTCCTCATCGAGAACGACGTGCACGGCCCGGTGAACGCCACGGCACCGACGCCGGTGCGCCAAGGCGAGTTGATGGCGGCGCTGCGGCGTCATCTGGGCCGTCCCCCGGTGCCGCCGGTGCCTGCTCCCTTGTTCGAGGCGGTGAGCCGCTTGCAGGGCGTCGAGCCCGAACTGGTGCTCCGCGGGCAGCGCGCCTTGCCTATCGCGGCGCAGTTTCACGGGTTCGACTACCGCTTCCCGACCCTTGACGGCGCCCTGAACGACCTGCTTGGCGAGTGAGCGTTTATACTGTCCTCGTGCGGTTCATCCTGTCGCTGGCGTTGCTGGGTTGCCTCCTCGCGGGTTGCGAGAAGCCCAAGACCGTGGTTCAATCGGATGAAGGGGGCCCTCAAGAGGCCGCCCGTCCGACGAGGAGGGGGGTCGAGGTCCGCCCGGCCCGCGAAGTGACGTTCGCCGCGAGCGACGGTTCGAAGGTGTTCGCCGACCTGTACACTTCGAACGCCGACTCGCGTTGGCTGGTCGTCCTGTTCCATCAGGCAGACAGCAACGCCTCCGAGTACGCGAGCATCGCGCCCCGCATCGCCGCACTGGGGCTCGACGCGTTGGCTGTGGACCTGCGCTCGGGTGGCCGCCTGTGGGAAGCGGACAACCGGACCGCCGCGACGTACGAGTCGCCCCAAGCCTACGAGGCTTCCCTTCCCGACATGGAGGCCGCTCTCGACTGGGCTGCAGCGCAGGGCAAATACTCGCGGGTCGTCGTTTGGGGGAGCAGCTACACGGCCAGCCTGGCCCTGAAGTTGGTCGCCCGGCCCGAGATCGCAGGCATGATCCTCTCGTCCCCTGGCGAGTACTTCCCCAACGAGTCGGTGGCCGAGTGGGCCAAGGCCGCCGACCGCTTCCCGATCTTGATCACCGCCTCCCCCGAGGAGGCCGAAGACGACGAGAGGGCCATCTTCGAGGCGATGCCGACTCCGCCCGGCCCCGCACCGCACCGCTTGGTGCACCACGAAGGGGGAATTCACGGCGCGAGCACGGCCGACCCCGATCGTTGCGAGGCCGCCGACCGCTATTGGTCCGACGTGCGCGGCTACTTCGAGTTGCTCAGGCCGCGGCGGCCCGTGGAGTTCCAGGGGGCCACTCGGACCACGACCGATTGAACCTGCGGTCATAATGCCCTTCATGCGGTCCGCTCATCTCGTCCTCCTCGCCGTTCTCGTCGCCGTGGTGGGGTTCGGCTGTCAGCAAGCCAAGACCGTCGAAGGCAAATGGCGAGTGACCGGAGCGCAGCTTCCCGCAGGAGCGAGCAACGGAACGGTCGTTGCCGAACTCCAAGGTGGAACCGCGAAGATGACGGTTCAAGCCGATCTGCCGGGTGGGGCCGGTTCCATCGCTCTCAACTTCAGCGGCACGTACACCTACGAAAACGAGACCCTGACCACCCAGTTTGGCGACGTCGAACTCGATACGAGCAAGGTCGACGGGGCTCAGCGACCGGTGATCGAAGCCCTTGCACCCCAGATCAAGTCGCAGGTCGCCGAGGCCGCGAAGAAGGCCCAGACTTCGAAGGTGACTTGGCAAACGCCGGATTCCTTCACCGTGACCGTGGACGGCAACACCAACACGTTCACACGCTACAAGGGCGAATAGGGGCGCTTCACGATTCGAGTGCGGCCTCGGCTCTCTCGACAAAGTCGTCGCAACAGCCTTCGACGTCGCACGAGAGATCGTCGAACCCGCCATACACGGTGATCGTCAGCCAGCGACCGTCTCCGTGCGTGGGGCACTCCAGTTCCTCGACCTTGGCGGCCAGCGTGCGCTCAGCGATGCTCTTCATCATCAGGCCCTTGTCGTCGAGCCGGCCAGCGGCGATGTCGGGGTCGTCGAATTGGACGGTGATCATGGTTGTTCTCCGGTGTCTTGGGCCATGGCCCGCAGCAATTCGCCTACGCTCCACGCTTGCCAGGGGCACCCGTTGGGCCGATGCGGCGGGTCGCCATCGTAGACTTCGGCGAGGCCGCCCATGCCGTATTCCGTGAGCATCTCGCGCACGCTTCGAAGCAATCGCTTCGCTTCGCGACGGTCGCCGGTGAGTTTGACCGTGGCCGTCACGAAAGGCCCGAGCAACCATGGCCAAACCGTTCCCCGATGGTAGGCGGCGTCCAGCTCGCGCAGGGGGCCGTCGAACCGGCCGTGGTAATGGGGGTCGTCCTGCGCGAGCGTCCTAAGTCCGTAAGGCGTCAGCAGTTCGCGCGCCACGACATCCAAGGCGCGTCTCGCTCGGTCGCCCTTCGCCGGTCCGAACGGCAAGCTCATGGCGATGACCTGATTGGGCCGGAGCGAGGCGTCGTCGGGTTCGGCCGTGTCGAGGTAGTAGCCCAGCGTCTCGGACCAGAACTTGGCGTCGAAGTGCGCTTCGGCGCGCTCGGCAAGCTGGCGGTAAGCGTCGCTCGGCCGCTGCAGTCGGTTGGCGAGGTGCTCCATCACGCGCAACGCGTTGATCCAGAGTCCGCAGATCTCGACCGCTTTGCCGTGGCGAGGCGTCACCACCCAGTCCCCGATCTTGGCGTCCATCCACGTGAGCTGCGACCCCGGCACCCCCTGCCGCAAAAGGCCGTCGGAGGGATCGAGGGCGATGCCGTACCGCGTCCCCGCCCGGTGATGTTCGAGCACGTCGTCCAAGGCCTTCATCATGCGAACGGCAAAGCCTTGGTTCCACTCGGCTTCCAGAGTCTGATGGACGGCATTGGCGAACCACAACGTCGCGTCCACGGTGTTGTACTCGGCCTCGTCGCCTTCTTCGACAAAACGATTGGGGATCAGGCCGTCGCGCATCTGACCCGCATAATCGCTCAGCACTTGGCGCGCCTGGGCCACCCGCCCCGTTTGCAGCAAGATGCCCGGAAGCGCGATCATCGTGTCGCGTCCCCAATCGGCGAACCAGGGGTATCCGGCCAACAAAGTCGTCCGGTTCTCGGTGACCACGATGAACTTCTCAGCCGCTTCGCGCAACAGTCCCAGGGTATCCGCTGGGTTTGGCACGGGGTCTGAAGGATGTTGCGGCGGCACGGGCCCTTCGGCCGAGAGGACGATGACGGCTTCCTCGCCGGAGTGCAACTCGTACCGCAACTCGCAGGGGCAGAACGCGTCGTCGCGCGGGTTCAGGCCGCGTTCGACCTCGCGCAGGTGCTCGAATCGGTAGAACCAACCCTCGACGGGAATCCGTTGCGCCCCGGGATGAAGGATGTGCAAGGGCGTTTCGCTTCGGACGACGGTCTCGTTCGCTCGAAACTCGATCCCGTCCGGAAATGCGCCCGATTCGTTGAAGTTGGCATGGTGCGATCGGTGACAGACCAGCGGACTCAGCACCAACTTGACCACCTTGACGCCGGTGTTGCGAAACACGACCGTGGTCGCGTTCTTCTCGGGATGGATCGCCAAGCGTCGCTGCACCTTGGCATCGCCCGCCTGAAAATCCGAAACGACCGACTCGCCGACGAGGCACTGGGTCAGGTACTGGTAGCCCTGCGGGTGGACGACGCCAGGATACTGGTTCGCCGAGAGACCGTAGCGGTGGCCCGAGACTTCGACGAACGCCTCGATCCCCCGAACGAGGACAACCCGCTCGACCGGTGGACGCGTCGCAGCCACAAGGAGTCCGTGATAGCGTCGGGTGTTGACTCCGGCGACCGTGCCCATGGCGTAGCCGCCCTTTCCGTTGGGCAAGAGCCACTCAAGCCGCGACGAGACGTCGAAGTTCGTACAACGGGCTGGTTCGATCCGGTAGGGCACCGCAACCTAGTATAGATGACCCTAGCGGCCGGCTTGGGCTTACTTGCCGATGTTGTCGGTGCCGACCGGCGGAGGAGTCTGCGCCGGGGGCTCGACGGCCTTCGTCTCGGTTGCGGGAGGCACATCCTTGACGTCGTCCTTGGTCTCGGCCTCTGCAGGCTTCGCGGGCGCTTCCTTCTGCTCGGCAGCGAACGCGGCCACTCGGCGCGCTCCGGCGTAACGCTTCTGGTAGTAGCCCGAGTTCAACGTGTCGGTCTTGACCCGTCCGCCGCCGCTGGAGGCATGGATGAACTTGCCGCCCCCGATGTAGATACCCACGTGGCTGATGCGCGAACCGCGCGTTTTGAAGAAGACGAGATCGCCCTGCGCCAGATCGCCCTTGTCGATCTTCTGACCGACGGTGGCTTGCTGCGCCGAGGTGCGCGGAATGGTGACGCCGCTCTTCTTGTAGACGTAGCTGGTGAAGCCCGAGCAGTCGAACGCGCCGCTTCGGCTTGCGCCGTAGCGATACCGCGTGCCGAGGTGCGAGTACGCCTCATCGAGCAACGCGTTGCCCGTCTTGCTGGCCGGCTTGAGCGCCACATTGGTGCGACCCGTTCGCGACCAGCCAGGATTGCGGTCGGGAGTCGTTTTGGGAGCGGTGTTGCTGGCGACCAGTTTCGGTGCCTGACCTGCCTTCAGCAGGTCCTCGCGAACCCAGCCGACCGTACCCTTGGGAAACTGGAGCTTCACCCAGCCGCTCTCTGCGTCCAGAACCTTGCCGGTCGTGCCGGTCGAAACCTGGACGACGTTTCGGAAGTTGGTGCCTGGACCGCTGCGAACGATCACGTTGGGCTTGGCGACCGCCATATAGGGGGTACGTTTCGAAACCGCCGGAACAACCTTCGCACCGCCGGGGGTGTTGAGTTTCTGGCCGATCTGCAGCCGCGTCCACACCACGCCAGGATTGGCTGCTCGCAACGCGTCTCCGGTCGTCCCGAGCTTGCGGGCGATGATCCAGTCGTTGTCGCCCTTCACCACGGTGTAGCCACCACTCGAAGCGGCGGGAACCGTCTTGGCCTGCGCGGGAGCCGCCTTGGCAACCGCGGGAGCCGAGGTCGTCGCGGTCAGACCGGGGATCGAGAGGGTCGTGCCGATCGGCAACCGACGCCAGTCGACGCCGGGGTTGGCGGCGTGCAGATCGCTCTGCGAAATCTTGAACTTGCGCGCGATGGCCCAGTCGTGGTCGCCATTGCGAACCACATAGGTCCCTGGGCTCTTGCCCGTGGAGGCCGTCACGGCAGCGGGCTTGGATGCCTGCGCAGAATTGGAAGCCGCCGGAATGACCAGCACCTGGCCGATCGAGATGAGATGCTTGTCTCCGAGTCCGTTGGCCCGAGCGATATCGTCCGAGACCAAGCCGTATCGGGCCGCGATATGGCCCAGCGTTTCGCCCTCTTTCACCGTAACGGTGACTTGGGAGAGACTCAGAGACGCAACCGTGAGAAGTGCGAGCAGCATAGTCGTTTTCTTCATGGTGGTCGGTTCGATCCGGCAGGACGCCAGAACGACGCCGTCACCCAATCCGA
Source organism: Chthonomonas sp. UBA2387 (assembly GCA_002343445.1). Taxonomy (GTDB): domain Bacteria; phylum Armatimonadota; class Fimbriimonadia; order Fimbriimonadales; family Fimbriimonadaceae; genus UBA2387. Next base: position 35,018 of record DDSP01000073.1, on the reverse strand, counting down.
TTGAGCCTCGCTGCCCAATCTGAACGACTGTACCCGAAGCCGCTGGCGGTTGTCAAACGACCAAGGCGGCGAAGGGCGACAATCGTCCCGCAAAGGTAGAACGCCAAGTCACCCGCACTTGTTCAATCGCGGCTTCTTTCGATCCAAGTCAACCGGGCGCGTCAGCCCAAGATGCGCTTGATTTCGGGCAGGTTGGCCAGCATCGCCGTGAACTTCTCGGGGTCCTTCACTTCGCGCATGCCGAAGTACGTGACGCCCATATTGAAGCGGATGCCACTCACCTCGCCTCGACGCGTGTACTTCACGAGCTTGCCCGCAAGAATCCAGTCCGCCGATTTGCCGTCCAATTCCTCGACCACATAGGGTCCGACTTGCCGGAGCCACTTGTCGATGGGCTGCACGTAGAGGAGGTCGGCCGGCTCGATCTGCTCCTCCAAATCGAAGAGATAGACCATGTCCCGCAGGAACACGGAAGTCAGCTTGGGACCCACGCCGCGAACGTCCACCATGCGCAGGAACTGGTCTTCCAGGCGACCGTCCTCTTCCACAGCGTCCACGACCCATGCGGCGATGCTGCCGACGCCATCCTCGCGGTAGATCTCCTGAGCGAGTTCAGCGATCCCCTGAAGCACACCTCGGTTGAGTTGCTCCATGGCCTTGCGGCGTCGCTTGTGGCAGATCGCCTTGTAGTTCTCCCAAAAGACGACGGCGTCGGGCTTCTTGAGGAAGTCCTCCATGGTCTCCTCGGTGAACGTCGCGTCGATGGCGCGCATGGCCAAGTCGGCCAGATCGAACCGATCCTTGCCGCGACGGGCGAAGGCGTAGTGGCCGAAGATGGCGCGTAAGCAGTAATACGGATTCTCGAGGCGTTCTCGGATGGCGTCAAGGGACGGCTCTTCGAGCCCGACCGCTTTGGCGATCGAGGGAAGCATCATCTCTCGGACGTACCGGTCCGCTCGATCACCCGCCATGACTTTCATCAGGAGCCGCGTTCCTAGGGGAAGGCGCGGCTGGGGTTGTTGAGCTCGCATTGGGTTCCCACTGGTGAGTTGTGGCGCCTTGTCAGGGGGACGCCACACACCACGCAATTCAGCTTTATTTTAGCCTCTCGGCGAGGCAATCGCGTCAGAAGGGTCCGTTTGACGCGATATTTGTCAGAACCGGCAGGGTCGGCACCTGAGTGCTGCCGCCGCCAACGCCCCGACCACCGGATCGCATCTGATAGAACACCTGCCATCCGAACTCCATGACCGGCACCCGGTTGGAGCGGAACTTGGCCAGCGTGTTGACCATCGCGTCCGTATACAGGCCGATCGTCTTGCCGTTGCGGACGTAGCCGTTGACTCTGCCGCCGGGAACGGTCGCTTGGGCCTGTGCGATCGAACCGACGGTCGGGATCTCGGAGCCGAACGCACGACCATCCTTCAGGACGCGGTTGACCTGATAGAACGCGAAGAGGCTCGCACCCTTGGCCAGAAACGCATCGTACACGTCCGACTTGCGGACCAAACCGTTCATCCCGGAAGCGGCCGCATCCACGCCGGCCAGATAGTCCTTGCCGTCCAGGTTGACGCCCGCACCCGTGAAGTAGAAGAAGACCGGCGCCTCGTTCGGGATCATGTCCGCGACTTCCTTGACCTTGGCCGTCAGCTCGGCGGCGGTGCAATCGGTCAGGACGAACACTTGGCTGTCCGCATAGCCGCCGTGGGTCACCAAGGCGTCTCGAAGGGCTTCGGCATCGGCTGCCGCGAAGGCGACGACGCCATCGGCGATGTTCGAACGCGAGTTGCCGATGATCAAGGCGTACTTGTCATAGGCAACGGGAACGCGGCCCAACACGGGAGCGGTTCCCGCTTGGGCGACCGGCTTGACTCCGGGTCGAACGTCCACCATCGGCTTGTCCGGACTGGGCGTCGTCGGTGTGGGTCGGGTGGACTCCTGAATCACGGCAAGCTCTTCGGGAGCGAGGACCTCGGTGTCCACGCGCCAAGTCAGCTTCTCCGATTCCTTGGTGTACCGCTCGTAGAGGGCCTCTCGCTGGGCGCGCATGTCGAGCTTGTCGTACAGCAGACCGAGGAAGTAGAACGACTCGCGGCTGGTCTGGCCCTTGGCGAGCAGTGCTTCGAGTTCTCCGGCGGCGCTTCGATACATCGTCTCGCGCTCCTCCTTCGAAGTGGACTGCAGACCGACACGGAACGCCGAATAGGCGCCCAGGAAGTTCGGCGAGTACGGGGCTCCGTTCCGCCAGTCACGGGCTTCGGTGATGGAGCCAGGCATGCGAGTGGGTCGCGACTGGTCGTCCGCCCGCAGGGCTGCGGCTTCCTTGAAGTTCTGGCGGGCGTTGGCCCACTGTTGCAGACGGGCGGCTTCGAGCGCGCGCTCATAGGCGTCGCCCCAAGACTGCGCGAAAGCGCCGACGGCGAGAATCGCCATCAAACCCACGGTCATCCATGATCGCTTCATATGATCCTGTCGTCTCCTGTCACTTGCCAAGCTTGTACGAGAGGCTGAGGCCCAAATCGAACCCGCCCCGCTCGGGGAACGCCATGTTGAGGTCGAGAGCGTAGTTGCTCCCGTCGGGCTGGTAGCCGACGCCCATGGTGAACCCGTTTCGATTCAAGAAATCGTCCGAACTGCGGCCCACGAAGGAATACCCCATGCGAACGGGGATGCGGGCGCTGCGCCGGAACATGTTGTACTCGATGCCGAGACCGACAGCCGTCTGTGAGCCGCGGTCGAAGTCGGAGCCATCCTTGCCTTTGAACGTGTGTTGCAGGTTGGCGCCGAGAAGAAGGAAGTCTCGCCCCCCGCGCAAGCCATCGCGACGGATGGTCACGCCGGCGTTGAGCTTGGCCGGAATCTTGTCGTAGATCGCCTTGGTCACGGGGTTGCCGTTCAAGTCGATCTCGGTGCGGTAGGACAACCCGTACGTGACGTTGCCCTTGGGCGTCCACTGGAAGCCGATCGTCGCACCGACGCCGCTCCCCGTCTCAGAGGTCTCGGACCCCAGGTTGCCGACCACGTTGTTGGTGCTGTCCACCAACACGCCCTTGACGTTCTTGGTCACGCCCTGCCGCACGTAGTTCAGGCCGATGCCCCAATTGAACGTCATGTTACTATTCGCCTGGGCGTACGCGAGGGTGAAGTAGTCCGTGCGGAGCCGAAGCTCCTTCTCATAGTTCCGGACGATGAGCGCGCCGTTCTGCAGGTTCGTGCCCTTTTGGGTGTCGAAGACATAGCCGCCGAGCGTGTAAGTGAAGGCGACCACGGGCCGATGCCCGTTTTCCTTGGCTTTGCCCCAAGGCATGGCGTAGCCGAGGTGGCTGATCGTGTTGGCGCCTCGGGTGCCTTCGGTGGACATCACGGGGTTGTCGAAGTTCCCGCTGATGTTGGACGTACTCCGGGGCAAGTTCCGGAACGTGAGCCCCATGCGCGCCGAGTCGAGGTAGGCCAAGCCGGCAGGGTTGTAGTACCCGGAGAGCGTATCCGACGCCGTCTGGTTGACGCCGCCTCCCATACCCATTCCACGGCCACCGGCATCCAGCGCGGTAAGCAGGTCGGGCACTTGGGCGAACGCCGCGACCGGAACGGTTGCGGCGGCGAAAGCGAGCGAGCGGAGCATCCTTGCGTTCGTCATAGCGAATCCTTTGGGTCTCTTCGTAGTCAGCGGCCCCTTCCTCGGCCTGTCGAAAGCACCACCTCTTGTGGCACGCCGGAGTTCCCGGCGCGGTCCACGGCGGTCACAACCAATTTGAACGTGGTGGGCAACGAGATGCGGCGCATCCGCACCGTGCCCGACCAGCGCACCGTACTGCCGATCGTTCGGAACGAGGTGCGCGTCACGCGGGCCAGAAACTGGCCGTTCATGTTCTGAATCACCACGTCGATGCCGGTGACGTCCACCGAGCCCTGCGAGCCGTCGGTGATGTCAACCACCACGGGAAAGTCGGTATTCGGGATGATGTCGCTCGTCGTCCGCGGGTATTGGATCGAAATGACCGGCGGCACGCGGTCCAGCGTCACGGAGATCGTCTGCGACGCCTCGTTCTCGGCCTTGTCCTTGACCTTGATCGTGATCGTCTGGTTGCCGTCGTTGAGGATTCCGGCCGTGTTCCAGTTCACGATGAACTGCTGCGAGACGCCCGTGTTGTTGGGGATGTCCTGGTTGTTGATCTGGACCCGCCACTCCTGAACGTTGGGCTCGTCGAGTTGCACCCGGATGGGGACGATGCCGCTGACGAAAGCATTCGGGAGCGGGCTGTAGGTCAGAAACTTCGGCTTGACGACGTCCACGATCACGTTTCGCGTGATGACCGGATACGTCTTGCCCGGCTCGGTCGCGCTGACCTCGATCACGTAGTCGCCCTCGGGCGACGATTCGCTGAAATTGAGCGTGATGGACTGGTTGTCGATTTCGCCGTCGACGTTCGGCGAGAACCGCTGCTCGATCTCGGTCGTTCCCGCCGGCCCGGTGGCCCGGACGCGGACGCGGACTTCCTGCTCTGCGCCGCGGATCGTAAACTTGACTTGGTTGGATTGGCCCAAGAACGCACCCTCGGTCGGGGAGGTGACATTGAAGGTCTGGCCAAAGGCGGCCGCCAGCGTCCCCAGGCTCGCGGCACAGATCAGGAGCAACTTTCTCATTTCGCCTCAGAGGATGACTGCTTGACGCACGTTCGTACAACCAGTCCAGGTGAACTCTTCGTCATTATGCACCAAACGCATCGGAGGATGACGCATCCATCCGATCCAAAGACGGCACGGAAGCCCGGTTCGATTCAACCTGAGCGCCCCAGGTGCTGCGAAGGCAGCACGAGCTCCAACTCGAGTTCGTCGGTCAGAGGGATGCCATGGTGCCCCAACTCGGGAATGGTCGGCTTGACTCTCCGGGCCTCGATCATGCTGTCCCGGTGGAAGGCCACGAGCCGATAACCCCGCCGCTGATAGAACCGCAACGCGTGGAGGTTGTCGTTCGTGGTCAGCAGCATGACGCGCCGCACGCCCAGCTCGGCCGCCCAGGACGCCACGCGCTCCAGCAGCAACGATCCCACGCCTCGTCCCTCGGACCGACTGTCCAGGGTCAGGATCTCCACCTCGTTGGGACGAACGAGGCAAGTCGCCAGGCCGAGGGGCACCCCATCCGCCTCGACGACGAACGCCACCGCTTCCCGCGCGTCCACCAACACGCCCAGACGCTCGATCAGCGGACCGCCCCAACTCGTCGCCAGAACATCCAGAATCCACTCCTCGTCGCGTGGCTCGGCGGGTCGAACGGTCATGGCCCGATCATACGCCCACGTCAAGCCCGATGTCGCAGGAATGATTTACAGAATATCAATGATTTAGCCCTAAATCTGACCCTTTGCCCGCCGATTCCGTGAAGAAGCCCGTCGTATGCCTCATATAATGGGAGATGACAGATCCGGGGTTTTGCAGTGACGCCGAAGTCGGCGTCCACCCATCCAATGGAGGATCCTAGCAAGAACATGAAGCGAGCATTCACTTTGATCGAACTCCTCGTCGTGATCGCCATCATCGCGATCCTCGCGGCGATGCTCTTCCCGGTTTACGCACAGGCGAAGGAAGCCGCGAAGAAGACCACCGACCTTTCCAACGTCAAGAACCACTCGACGGCCATCCTGCTGTACAGCGGCGACTACGACGACTACTATCCGCGCCAGGTCTACAAGAGGCCGAACGCCGCGGTCTGGGGCTGGAACACGCCGTTCACGTGGCGCGAAGCCGTCCACCCCTACATCAAGAGCGGCACGCGGACGTACGATGACGGCACGCGGGCCATCACCCTTGCCGAAGGCGGCGTTTGGGACACCCCTGCCAAGACGGGCGCGCGCGGCGTCTACAACAGCAACCGCATTCTGATGCCGGGCTTCTGCTACTGGAACGCCTCCGCCTCCGCATGGTGGTGCGATTCCAGCGACGACGGCATTCCGAACGGCAACCCCGTCATGCCCTCGATCCCGCAAACGGCTCTCGACGCTCCCGCTCAGATCATCGCCACGGCCACCGTGGGCATCAACCCCGACTGGAACGCCTCGGGCGACTTCATGGAAGCGTCTTGGTGGTGGTTCGGCGGCGCCCAATGGCCCCCGGTCTTCACCGGCCCGACCTCCGGCGAGCAGTGGGATGCGGACAGCAACGTCTCTCCCAACTGGAGCATGCCCCGATACCGCTACAACGGCGGCATGAACAACGCGTACGCCGACGGCCACGCCCGCTTCATCAAGAAGGGCGCGCTCAACTGGTGCAAGTACGTGTACGTCAAGGGCTACACCACCGACTACGGCGACAACTGGGAATGGCTCTTCGATCCAGGACAACCATGCGCGGCATTCGCTCGGTAATCCCCGCACTGGTCGCTCTGGCCCTCGTGGGCGGCTTCGGCTGTCGCGGATCGTCGGACAGCGGCGATGTCGCGCGCGCCGAGGCCGCTGCGGCAGCGGCGCCCAAGAGCGTCGAAGAACTGCCTGCGGACATGCCGCCCGAAGCCAAGCGTGGCGCGGCGGCCGCGATGGGTCAATCTCAAGCCATGCAGCAGCAGATGGACGCGCAAGCCGAAGCGATGAAGCGAGCGCGGAACCAGGGCCGCTGATCTCGACCGCTCCGGGCCCATGGGCCCGGAGCTATCCTCTAACTGATGAAAGCCTTCCAACGCCTTCTGCCGGTCGCCCTCGTCTTCGTCGCACTTTTCGGGTGCGGCTCCCAGGTCGAGGAAGTCGTGGACGACACGCCCAAGGTCGTCTTCGAGGGCAAGCCCGATGAGCGATTCGTCGGCACGTGGACCAGCGAAGACGGAAAGTCCACCTATACGCTCAAAGAGGATGGCGCCTACAACCTGAAGGCCAAGATTTCGACCCCGGGCGGCGCGATGGACACCGAGTCGGCCGGTTCGTGGGCCGTCAACGGCGACCGATTCCTGATCAAGGACCCTGCCGGCAACGTCGTGCCCTATACGTTCGATTTTGCGGACGGCAAACTCACCTTGGGCCTCACCGGCTCGATGAAGACCTCGACCGTCCTGGTCAAGGCTCCTTGAACCTGCGCCCGAGGTCGTCGAGCCTCGGACGGGTACCCTAACCGCCGACCCCATGTTCCTCGACGAAGTCGTGGTCGAAGTCGAATCCGGTAAGGGTGGCGACGGCGCGGCAAGCTTTCATCGCGAAAAACACGTTCCCAGAGGCGGCCCCAACGGCGCCGACGGCGGACGCGGTGGCGACGTGATCTTGATCGCCGACCCCCACAAGCGCACGTTGATCGACTTCAACTACATCCGCGTGTTCAAAGCAGAGGACGGGGTGAAAGCGGTTTCGAACAAGAACGGACGCGACGGCGAGGACCTGGAACTCAGGGTGCCCGTGGGCACGCAGGTGTTCGACGACGAGACCGGCGACCTCCTGGCCGATCTGAGCGCGCCCGGGCTGCGAGCCGTGGTCTGCCGAGGCGGCAAGGGGGGCTATGGCAACCTCCACTACGTCAGCAGCGTACGGCAGGTTCCCCGCTTCGCCCAACTGGGCGCACCCTCCGAGGCCCTGAAGCTTCGGCTCGAGCTCAAACTGCTCGCCGATGTCGGCCTGGTCGGCCTCCCGAACGCGGGCAAGAGCACCCTGATCGCCGCGATCAGCGCTGCCAAGCCGAAGATCGGCAACTACCCGTTCACCACGATTGAACCCAACCTGGGCGTCGTCTCGGTTCGCGACACTTCGTTCGTTGTGGCCGATATGCCGGGGCTCATCGAAGGGGCCAGCGAGGGCGTCGGATTGGGGCACCAATTCCTGCGGCACATCGAACGCACGCGGGTGCTGGTCCATCTGGTCGAAGTCATGCCGATGGACCAGTCGGACCCCGAAGAGAACTTCCGGATCGTCGAGGACGAACTGACGCGCTACTCGCCCGAGGTCGCCGCCAAGCCGAGAATCGTCGCGCTGACCAAGGTCGAACTCGTGGACGAGGAGACCACCCAACTCTACGCCGAAGCGCTGGCCCAGAGCGGAATGAAGGTCTTCCCCATCTCCGCAGTGACAGGGCAAGGGATCCCACCGCTGCTCGACCATGTGGCGGGCATGCTTGCCGAACTTGAGCCGATCGAATTGGTGCCCGTCGTCCAGCTCGCACCCACCATGCCCGCCGACCTCTGGAACGTGCTCGTGGTGCCCGATGGGTTCGAGCTGGTGGGCAAACGGCTCGAGCGTATGGTGGCCATGACCAACATGGAGAGCGAAGAGGCCGTGACGTACCTGCACCGCCGACTGACCCGAATGGGAGTGATCGAGCGGCTCAGGGAGCTTGGAGCCGAAGAAGGCGACAACGTGTACTGCCTCCACCACGTCTTTTCCTTCGTGGACGAACTATGAAGATCGGCGTGTTTGGCGGAACGTTCGACCCCCCGCATGCGGCGCATCTCGCGCTGGCCGAGGCCGCACTCGAACAGCTGGAACTCGACGAGGTCATGTTCCTGCCCGCGTTCCGCAATCCGCTGAAGCTTCGCGGGCGACCCGCATCGGCCCCGCACCGCTTGGCAATGGTCAAGTTGCTGACCGAGGGGCAGCCCAAGTTCAGCGTCAGCGACATCGAGATCGAACGCCGGGGCAAGAGCTACGCCTACGACACGATGAGCGACCTCGTCGAAGTACGACCCGCCGAATATTGGTTCCTGATGGGGGGCGACGCGTTGCGAACGTTCCAGGAGTGGAAGCGCCCGGACAAGCTGGTGCGCCTGTGCCGCCTTGGCGTGGCGCTCCGCCCGCCTTACCACAAAGAGGACCTCCTGATCCGACTCTCCCCCGACATCGCCGCGCGCGTCGACTTCGTCGAGATGCCGCCAAGCGACATCTCGTCCACCGACATCCGCGATCGGCTCGCCATGCGGCGGTCCCTGGTGGGCATAATCCCCGACTCGGTGTTATCCTATATCCAGTCCCATGGACTCTATCAAGCTGAATGACTAGTCAAGACAAGGTCGAAAAGATCATCGCCGTGCTGGACGACATGAAGAGCGAATCCATCGAGACGCTCGACGTGCGCGCCAAAACTTCCCTCGCCGACTTCTTCATCGTGTGCTCGGGCAACAGCGACCGCCACGTGGACGCCATCGCCGACAAGGTGCTGGAACACATGGCCACGCTCAAGAGCAAACCCCTGCGCCGCGAAGGCGCGGGCAGCGGCTGGATCCTCCACGATTACGGCGACGTGGTGCTCCACGTCATGCTCGAAGAGCAGCGCCAGTTCTACGATCTGGAGACCCTTTGGCGCAACATGCGCCCCGAAGGGACCGTCACCGAGGCACCTGTGTGAACGAAGAAGAAAGGCTCGCGCAAGAGATCGCACGACTCCATAGAGAGTTGGAGTCGGTCCGTGCGAGCGGCTCCAAGGAGCCGCCGGAGGATCCGCCCCAGGGCCTCGTCGCCGCGCCAGAACCCGAACCCGAGCGGCGCGAACCGACGCCCGAAGAAGTCGCCATGGTGGATGCCCTGCTCCGCGAAGCGCAGTTGGCCAAGATCCGCGGGCAACGCGACGCCTTCGAGGCCAAGCTGGCCGAAGCGTCCGCAATCGCCCCCGATGACTCGGGTGTCCATGAGGCGATGGGCGACGCCCACGCCGACGCGCGACGCATGATCGCCGCCAAAGAGAGCTATCAACGCGCCGTGAAAGCCAACCCCAAGAACGTGAGCGCCGAGAAGAAGCTGGCCGAACTGGTGTTTCGCGAGTTGCAGGCGGGTCTGATGGCCTCGGGCTACTTCGCCAACCAGTCGGAAGCGATGACCTCGCCCACGAAGGCCAAGGTGTTCAACGCGATCCTTCCGGGATTTGGGCACGTGCTGCTTGGGGAGACGACGCGCGGAGCGATCATCATCGGGCTGTGGGTCTTGATGGTCGTGTTGAGTTTCGCCCTCGGGGGTGTTTCGAGTCTGTTGGGCGCGGTCGGCATCGACCGCAACGCAACCGTCCAGCCCGTGGGTTATGTGCCCCTCGTATTGGGCTTGGTCGTGTATCTGGCCTCGTTCGTGGGTCTGGGCGGAGGTGGCGGAAGTCGGCGTTCGGGCCCATCCCGCCCCGAGCCCCCCGTAAACTTGCGCTTCTAGTCGGGTCGTTGGCAGGTGCATCGGTCGGCAGCGATCGCTCGCCTAAAGCCCGGCCGCCTTCATCGCCAGCTTGACCGCGGCAAACACCAGCACCACAGCCAAGACCTGACGCAACGCGCCCAGCCCGAGTTTGCGGGTGCCCAGCCACGAGCCGACCAGCGACCCCGCGACGGCGGAGACCACGAGTCCACCATCGTGCGGTTGGAGCATCGCCAGATCCGCCGACCGCGGAATCAGGCCCGCAGCCGAGTTCACCACAATGAACGCCGCAGACGCCGCCCCAGCCCGCTTGGCGTTGGCCCAACCCGTCAGGATGAGGACTGGACTCAAGAAGATGCCACCCCCCACACCGACGATGCCCGAGGCGAACCCCATCACGCCGCCGATCCCAAGCCGTGAGGCCAAGCCGGGCAAGGGTCGCGGCTCGCGCGAACGGTCAGGCAGCGCCAATCGCACCGAGGCCAAGAGGAGCACCAAGGCCACCGCCCAGTAGTAGGCCCCCGGCGACAACTTGAGCGACGCGCCGACAAACGCCAGGGGGACCGAGGCGGCGGCGAACGGCCACACCAACGAGAAATCGAAGTGCTTGGCCGACCGATAGGCGAGAAACGAGACCCCGGCAACCAGCACATTCGTCACCAAAGCCAGCACGGCCACTTCGCGACTGGCCAAGGCTGTGAACGAGAGGACCGCCAGATACCCGCTCGCGCCGCCGTGACCCACCGACGAGTAGAGGACGGCGACCAGGAACAACGCCGGGTAAAGCCAAGCGTCGGGAATCACCTGCCGAGCGCCCTCCGCAATCCTATGTCCCCGTGCTCCAGCGACCACGCATGAATGCCTCGACGGCGCGCCTTGAGCACCACGTCCACGCTGGAGATGCCCCGGTCGCATAGGACCAGAACGCGCCGACCCGACCCTCCCTGCGAAAGTTCGTTCTCGGAGAGGCGGGGCCAATCCAGCGGGAACTCGAACTGTGCGTCGTTCCGCAGGTCCAATAGCGCCCAGTCGCCCACGGCGAGGGCGGGGTCGCCCCACTTCAAGGCGATCGGTTCGGAAGCGGCCAACGACGCAGGCGACGAGCAAACCGGGCAACCGGGTTCCTTCGCCCGCTGCACGCTTTGCGCCTCCATGCGGAGCAAATCCACCAGCCACAGGCGGTCACCCAGCGTGTCACCCCAACCTGTGAGCCGCTTGATCGCCTCCGTCGCCATGAAAACACCCAGCACCCCAGGCACAAAACCCAACACACCGACCTCGGCACACGAACGCGTCTCTTGGGAGGCCGTCGGCCAGAGGCATCGGAGGCAGCCACCCTCCGACTTCGGGTCCACCGAGAGCACCCAGCCCTCCATGCGGTGGATGCCTGCCACGACCAGGGGCACACCCAGCGCAACGCACGCCGCATTGGCCGCGTCCTTGGTCGCCAGGTTGTCGGAGCAGTCCAGCACCAGGTCGCACCCCGCGATCAACCGCTCGGCGTTCGACGCATCGAAGCGCACGGTGTGGGACTCGGCTCGCACATAGGGGTTGAGGGCGGCGACGGCTTCGGCGGCGAGGTCGGCCTTCATGCGTCCGATATCGGCTACGCGGAAGAGCGGCTGCCGGTGGAGGTTGTCGCCCTCCAGCACGTCGTGATCGGCCACCAAGATCGTCCCCACGCCGCAAGAAGCCAAGTAGGTGATCGCGGGGCACCCGAGGCCCCCCGCGCCGATCACCAGCACTCGCGCCCGCCGGAGCCGATCCTGCCCCTCCAGCCCGACTTCGGGGAGCCGCGTCTGCGCCTGATAGTACGCCTCTTCGGTCAGCGCTTCGGGCGCGGCCGACCACGCATGGACCCACTCCTCGACCCCGTCGGCGTACCGCTCTCGCTTCCAGATGGGCACGCGGCGCTTGACCTCGTCAATGATGAACTCGCACGCGCGAAACGCTTCCCTACGGTGGCCTGCGGCGACCTCGATCGCGATGGCGACGTCGCCGACGTTCAGCGAACCGATGCGGTGGATGCAACGCGCCTCCAGCACGCCGAACCGCTCGATGGCCTCTCGGACGACCTTGTCACCCTCGGCGAGGGCCATGGCGTCGAACGCCTCGTAATCCAACCCATCCACCGCTTTGCCCACGTGGTGGTTGCGGACGCGCCCCACGAACGAGACGTAGCCTCCCGCGTCGGGCCGAGCCATCGTCATCGGTTCGAGCGGTTCGCGCTGAAGGGAAAACATGACGTCAGCCCCCAGCCACCGGAGGCAGGAACACGATCCGGTCGCCGTCGGCGATGGCTCGGTCCCAGTCGGCGACGGTCTCGTTGACCGCCGGGCGCACCTGGGCCGTCGTGAGCGTGAACCCGTGCTCTCGCGCCAGCGTCTCGTAAAGGTCGCGCAGCGTCGCGGCCTGCGTCGTCAGCGTCTCGCGGTCGGCGCCGCGCTGCTCACGAAGGATGGCGAAGTACTGCAAGTGAACCGTGTTAGCCATCAAACCACTCCAATCGCGCGATCCGAACGACTTCTCCCGCAGCGACGTCGCCACGTTCGGCCTCGATCCTGGCCAGGGCATTCGCACCGACCAAACCCCCGAGCATGTGCGAGCCACGAGCCGCGAACGATCGAACGCCAGCGCCGTCCCAAGAGACCGGGACGAACTCCAGTCGGTCGGGCCGGTGACGGATCACCTCCTGTGCGGTCGCTTCGAGCCACACGTCTTCGGGGAGGCCCAGCGCCTTGCGCACGAAAGGCCGTACAAGAACGCACCAGCCCACCATCGTCGAGAGCGGATTGCCGGGCAGCCCAAAGGCAACCCGATCCCCTCGGCGATAGAACGCAATCGGCTTCCCTGGCTTCATCCTGACCCCCCAAAAGACACGCTCGAAACCGGCCGCCTCGAACGCCCTGTGGGTGTGGTCGTGGTCGCCGACCGAGACGCCTCCGGTTGCGATGACGAGATCGCATCGCTCGGCCATCGCCCGAATGGCCTCGGCGGTCGCCTCCAGATCTTCGGGGACGCACCGGACCAAGGCCTCGCCCAAGCCCATCGCTCCAGCGGCGGCAGCAAGTCCGGTGCCGTTCGACTCGTAGATACGGCCAGGCGGCAGAAAGCTTCCGGGCGTGACCAACTCGCTTCCCGTCACAACGATTCCGAGTTGGAGTGGACCGCCGACCGCGACCTCGGCATTCCCGCTTGCAGCGGCTGCGGCGGCAAGCGCGGGAGACAGCCGCACGCCAGCGGGCGCGACCTCAGTGCCGCAACGCAGTTCCTCGCCACGTCGGCGGATGTTCGCACCAAGAGCCGCGGGCTCGCTCAGTTGGGCGCGCCCATCGACGACGGAGACGTCTTCTTGCATGACGACGGCTCCGGTTTCCGGGGGCAGCGCGGCGCCGGTGAACACCCGGAGGGCCACACCCGGCAACCATGAACCCGCCATCGGCTGGCCCGCGCGCAGCTCCCGTCCCACGATGAACGAGGTGTGATCGAGGTCTTGGATTCGGACGGCGTAGCCGTCCACGGCGCTGTTGTCGAATGCCGGCAGGTCGCACAACGACAGGATCGGCTCGACGATGGTACGGCCCAACGCTTCGAGCAACGGCAGCCGATGCGGCGAACGCGGTTGGGCATGTTGCAGAACGATCGCCAACGCGTCGTCATAGTCCAAGAGGTCTTGACTCAAGGCTCGTGGCTCCCGCCGCGCACCATGTCCAACGCGTGCAGCAGATAGGGGAACAGCGCCGCCACGCCATCGCGCACCGCTCCCGGCGAGCCGGGCAGGGCCACCACGACGCACGGACCCAGCATGCCCACCACCGAGCGCGAGAACATAGCCGTCGGCAAACGCCGCTGACCGTAGGCGCGCAAGTGCTCCTCGACGCCCATCAAGCGGCAGTCCAAAAGCGGCGCGATGGCCTCGGGCGTGGTGTCGCGGGGCCCGATGCCCGTCCCGCCGGTGACGAACACGAAGTCCGCATCCATCGCCCACTTCTCGACGAACGCGGCGATGACGTTCATCTCGTCCGGGGCCACCTCGCGGGCGACGACCGAAACCCCCTCGGCCTCCAGAAGTTCGGCCAGCAAAACACCGGAGACATCCTCGCGCTCGCCTCGCGACGACCGATCCGACGCCACCAGCACAGCGGCTCGACCGCCACCGGGTCTCGGGAACGCCGACTTCCCTCCCGTCTTGCTGAGCAGCGTGATCGCCTCGATCTCCATCGCGTCGTCCACGGGCTTGAGCAGATCGTAGAGGTTCAGTGCCGCGACCGCCGCGCCCGTCAGGGCCTCCATCTCCACACCGGTTCGATCGATGGCCACCACCGTGACCACGGCCTCAATCCGATCATCGAGGATATCGAAGTCCACGGCCACCCAATCGAGCGGCACCGAGTGGCAGTAAGGAATCAGGTTGGGCGTGTTCTTCGCCGCCAAGATGGCCGCTGTCCGGGCGATGGGCAACGGGTCTCCCTTCGGAGCGCGGCCCTCGTGGATCATGAGGACGGTCTCCGGCGACAAACGCAGCACCGCGCGGGCCACTGCGGTGCGCCGGGACGAAACCTTGGCCGAAACGTCCCTCATCAGCCCCCGATCTCCACCATCGACAGATCGTTTCGAGTCAACAGGTCCTCCATGGGCGGGTGCGCCGCCCACTTGCCCGCCAAGCTGTGTCGCACCACGGAAGCGAGTTCGTCGTCCCCAGCCCCGCTCCGCATGGCGTCACGGAGGTTGCCATCGGCTTTCAGGAACAGGCACGACTTCACTTGGCCGTCTGCCGTCAGGCGGATCCGGTTGCAGCCGGAGCAGAAACTGCGGGTCATCGAAGCCACAAAGGCCAGTTTGGAGCGTCCGCCGAGCGCCTCGTAATCCTTGCCCACAGCCGTCGGCTCCTGCCCAACGGGTCTCACTTCGAGAGGCGCCAGATCTTCGAGCATCTTGGCCATGGGGTACAGCCCGCCCTTGGACCAGCCATTGCCCTGAAACGGCATGAACTCGATGAAGCGCGCTTGGATCGGCCGATCCGCCACGAACCGCACAAAGTCCTGAAGCTCGTCCTCGTTGACGCCCGCCATGACGACCACGTTCAGCTTGAGGGGTGCGAAACCCGCCGCGAGTGCGGCCTCGATCCCTTCCAACACGGTTTCAAGGCCGTCCCTGCGCGTGAGTTCGATGAAGCGGTCGCGGCGAAGGCTGTCCAGACTCACGTTCAGGCCGGTCAGTCCCGCCTTGCGATACGCCGCCGCGTGATGACGCAGCGTGGTGCCGTTGGTGGTCATCCAAAGTTGTTCGACGCCCTCGATCGCGGAAAGTCGCCCGATGAGTTCCGTCAGGCCCCGCCGCACCGTAGGCTCGCCACCCGTGAGCCTCACCTTTCGCACACCCCCGCGCACGAACAAGCGTACGGCCCGCTCGATCTCTTCGAACGTGAGGATCTCCTCGCGCTCGCGCCACGGGATGCCCTCGGGCGGCATGCAGTACACGCACCGGAAGTTGCAGCGGTCCGTGAGCGAGACGCGCAGGTAGGTATGCGCACGCCCATGGGCGTCCATCCACGGCAAAAGCGCGGGACGGTCTTCAAGGCGGCTGAGGGTCGTCAACGCTTCTCCATAGTATCCGACGAAATTGGTCCCGGACTATGATAGACGTCATATCGCCCTCCGTACAGGGCCCTAGAATGGGGGCGTGACTCAGGATCCCAGAGCCAACCGCATCCTCCTGCTGAACACGCTTGCCTTCACCGTGTGCTTCGCCGTGTGGACGATGTACGGCGTGTTGGTCACCTTCCTGGCGGACAACCGCGTGATGGACCTCGACAAGGCCCAGATCGGCTGGCTCATCGGCGTCCCGATCCTCACCGGTTCGCTTTTCAGGCTCCCGGTCGGCATGCTCACCGACCACTTTGGCGGCAGACCGGTGTACGCGGGCGTGATGTTCTTCGCTGCCGCATCCACGACTCTGGTCAGCTTTGCGAACGACTTCTGGAGCCTGCTGTTCGCAGGGTTGCTCTTCGGGACGAGCGGTTCGGCCTTTGCCGTCGGCATCGCCTACTCTTCGGTCTGGTTCCCGCGCGAGAAGCAGGGCACGGCTCTCGGCATCTTCGGCGTCGGCAACGCCGGCGCGGCGCTGACCACGCTGGGTGCCCCGACCCTTCTGGCGCGGCTCACCGAGAACGGGACCGCGCTCGACGGCTGGCGCAAGTTGCCCCTCGTCTACGCGGCCGCCCTTGGCCTCATGGCAGTGATCTTCCTGATCTTCACCGAGAACAAGTTCATCCCTGAAGCCCACCGAAAGACGTGGAAGGCGTCCCTAGCCCCGCTCAAGCAGATGCGGGTGTGGCGTTTCGGGGCCTACTACTTCCTCGTGTTTGGCGCATTTGTCGCTCTGGCCCAATGGCTGGTGCCCTACTACCTGAACGTCTATGGACTCAGCTTGGCCATGGCGGGCATGTTGGCCTCGGTGTTCAGCCTCCCGTCCGGCGTCATCCGGGCTCTGGGCGGGTGGGCTTCCGACAAGTTCGGCGCACGCACGACGATGTATTGGGTTTTGAGCACCTGCGCCGTCTTCTTCCTGTTGCTCATTGCGCCCCGCATGGACTTGACGTCCCCGGGCGAGGGCATCATGGCCGACCGTGCGGGCACGGTTCGCTCGGTCGCCAAGGACACCATCATCGTAGACGACAGCACCTACCGTCTGCGTCCGGCACCCGAGCGAGAGCAAAACCGCGAGCCCGAGGGCACCCTGGTATGGCCGACGTTCCGATCCTGGCAAGAACCCGTCGTCGAAGTGGGACAGCCGGTCAAGAAGAAAGAGATTCTCGCGCGCGGCATCACGCACGTGTACTTCCAAGCCAACGTGTGGGTGTTCACCGCTCTGGTCTTCCTCGCCGGAATCATGATGGGCGTGGGCAAGGCGGCGGTCTACAAGCACATCCCGGAGTACTTCCCCCAAGACGTCGGCGTCGTCGGCGGGCTGGTGGGCGTGATCGGCGGACTCGGCGGTTTCTTCTGCCCCATCATCTTTGGATACCTCCTTCGTTGGTCTGGCCTTTGGACCAGTTGCTGGCTGTTGCTCGCACTCATCAGCATCGGCTGTCTGGTCTGGATGCATCTCGTCATTCTGCGGATGGGCAAGCGCCAGGACGCCTCCGCCTCACGTTAGGAACCCCTCATGGCTCAACCCGACAAACCTTCGTCAACGACTTGGACACCAGAAGACGCCGCGTTTTGGGACGCCCAAGGGTCGCGAGTCGCCTGGCGCACGCTCTGGATCACAACGTACTGCCTGCTGCTCTCGTTCGCAACGTGGTTCATGGTCAGCGCGATCGTCGTCAAACTCACGGGCGTTGGCTACAAGTTCGACACACAGCAGCTGTTCTGGCTGAACGCCATGCCGGGATTGGCCGCTGGTTCGTTGCGCATCGTCCACACGTTCCTCATCCCCGTCTTTGGCACGCGCAAGACGGTGGCTGTCTCCACCCTTCTGCTCCTCGTCCCTTCGATCGGCTGGGGCATGGCGGTGGCCAAACCGGACACCACGTTCGCCACGTTCATGGTCCTCGCGTTCTTGGCCGGCTTGGGAGGCGGCAACTTCAGTTCGTTCATGCCCAGCACCAGCCTCTTCTTCCCCAAGCGCCTTCAGGGAACGGCGCTCGGGCTTCAGGCGGGCATCGGCAACTTCGGCGTAAGCGTGACGCAGTTCGTCGTGCCTTGGGTCATCGGCATGGCCATGGTCGGCTCGCCTCAGGCGTTCACCCAGAAGGACAAGACGAGCGACATCTGGCTTCAAAACGCGGCCTACATCTGGGCGCCGTTCATCCTCGTCGGCGCGATTCTGGCCTGGTTCGGGTTGCGCAGCGTGCCCGTAAAGGCGACGTTCCGCGAGCAGCTCGACATCTTCCGCGAGAAACACACCTGGATCATGACGTCGCTGTACATCATGACCTTCGGCTCCTTTTCAGGCTACTCGGCGGCCTTCCCGCTGCTGATCGGCAAGGTGTACGGCAAGTTCCCCGATGCGCCCGAGCCCTTGAAGTTCGCGTTCCTTGGGCCGTTGGTCGGCGCGGCGGTTCGGGCGGCCTTCGGGCCGATCAGCGACAAACTCGGCGGCGCCCGAGTGACCGCGCTGAGCGGTGTCGGCTTGCTGGTTTGCGCCTTGGGCGTGACGGGTTACACCAACCCGACGAGTTTGGAGCAGTGGCCCGGATTCCTCGGCTTCATGCTCGGCCTGTTCTTCTTCAGCGGGATCGGCAACGCCAGCACGTTCAAGCAGATGCCCATGATCTTCCCGCCCCGGCAGGCGGGCGGCGTCATCGGCTGGACTTCCGCCATCGCGGCCTACGGTCCGTTCGTGTTCTCGGTGGCGTTTGGGGCGATTCTGGCCAACACGGGTTCCCCCACAGCCTTCTTCTACGGGGCTGCGGCGTTCTACGCCCTGAACATCCTGCTCAACCACTGGTTCTACGCGCGCAAGGGCGCGGAGAAGCCCTGCTGATCGGCCCACTGCCGCTAATGGCGATGGACCATGATCCAGACAAATGGACGCCATCGGTCATCTCGTTGCGGGCCTCGCGTTCGTCGCACTAGGCTTGGCCGCCGCGGCCTTGCAGGTTTGGCTTTGGCGATTCCCGATGGTGCCCGACCCATCGGGTCGCGACCCGCACGGGGTTTCGACCGCACCGCGCTCCTGGACGAGCGTGCATCGGGGCCTTGGCTACGTCTTCCTATTGGTCCTGATCGCCATGCTCGTCCCGATGGTGCCGCGATTGTGGACCTATGACGAGGACGGATGGACGGGTGCGGCGATCCTCCACGCTGCTCTCGGCGGGTTGATCCTCATGGTCGTAGCGGCGAAGATCGCCATCATCCGGAGGTTTCAGAGGTGGGGGCACCTCTTGCCGTGGCTCGGTGGGACTCTCGTTCTGGCCTCCCTGATTCTGGTCGGCTCGGCGGCCGTGCCCGTTCAGAGCGTTACGGCCGGCGCAACGCCCGAAGTCCGTTCGGTCCTCGCAACGGGTTGCATCCGCTGCCACGGACTGAGCACCGTGGCCAGAGGCGCCGAGGACCACGGCTGGGGCGAAACGCTGGCCGAGATGCGCAAGAAGGCCGCCAAGCGCAACCAAGGCGATCCAACCCGAGGCTTGTCTGGTGCACTTGAAGCCCACCTCCAACGCGTGTTACCTTCTGAAGCTCACCACGACCGAGAGTCCGAAGGCGAGGAGTCCGAAGGCGAAGAGGACGACGACTAACCGAGACCTACCGTGACGAGCTATCGGGGCGCCCCAGCCCGCGCAAGAGTCGTCTCTTGCGCCATGATTGAGCGGTGAACCGCCGCGAGTTCCTCCACGTCGCCGCAGCAGCGGGCGTCGCGCCCCTTCTCCCTGCCTCGAACGTCTCGGCAGGGATCGCGAGCCCGAGCGCCGAAACCAACCCCGTGACACGACGCCACTTCGTCTGGACCGGGCCCAACGGCAGAGCCTCCGAAGCCGATCTCAAGCAGAAGTACCGCGACCTCAAAGCGCACGGACTCACCGGAGTGTTTCTGGGCGGATTGGACAAGCGAGAAGTCGCCGCGATCCGCGAGGCGGGCCTCGAAGCGCACATCTGGATGTGGACCACGAACCGGGGCGACCAATGGATCCGCGACAACCACCCCGACTGGTACATGGTCAGCCGCTCGGGCAAGTCTTGCTTCGACAAGCCGCCCTATGTGGACTACTACCGCTGGATATCGCCCGTGATCCCCGGCGTGCAGGACTACCTGTGCGAAAAAGTCGCCGAGATCGCGACAGCCGAAGGCGTCAACGGCGTCCATCTGGACTACGTCCGCTACCCCGACGTCATCCTTCCGCGCGCCCTGTGGGAGACATACAAGCTCGACCAGACGGAAGAGCTTCCGGACTACGATTTCTGCTACTCGGAACACACGCGCAAGGCGTTCAAAGAGGCCGCCGGCCGCGACCCGATGGAGATCAAGGACCCCGCCCACGATCAGCAGTGGCTCAAGTTCCGCTACGATTCGGTGACCCATCTGGTCAAGAAGCTGGTGGCCGTCGCGCACGAGCACAAGAAGGAGATCACGGCCGCCGTGTTCCCCACGCCGAGCATGGCCCGCATGATCTGCCGCCAGGATTGGGCGAGTTGGCCGCTCGACGCCGCCACCCCGATGATCTACCACAGCTTCTACAACGAGGACGTGGCGTGGATCGGCGACGCGATGCGCGAGAACATCCAGTCGGTGACGTTTCCCGTCATCGCGGGCCTGTACATGCCCGCATTCAAGAGCCCCGACGAGCTTGAGGCTGCGATCCGCTTGGTTCACAAGCGCGGCGGCAAGGGTGTTTCTCTGTTCGGCGGCGTGGGCGAAGACTACTGGAAGGCGTTCGAGAAGGCCATCGCCGATTGACACCAAAAGACCCCCGCAAAGGCGGGGGCCGAGTAGGAGTAAGGAACGGAAAAGGCTAGCGTCGGCTGACGAACGCACCCTGCGCAAGCGCCGTGCCGTTGGCATCGCTGACCGTGAGCACTTGGCCAACGGCGACCGTCGGCATGTTCATGCCCCGGAACGGGATTTCCAGTTCGCCATCGCCGAACGAGTCGGTCGTGACGACCACGGGCTCCCAGCCCTCGATGTTGAACGTGTACGAAGCGCCGGGCACGCCGCGCTCGACTTCGAACTCGATCTTGGCCGTGGGCCGACCGCGCTGGTCGCGCTTCTTGTAGGTGGCCTGATACTCCTCAAGGCCGTTGCGGAGCTTGGCGCGGAGTTCGATGCGGACGGATTGAGCAGCGGCCAGGGCAGCGACGCACGCCAAGAGCGCCAGGCCGGTGATGCGAAGGTGTTTCTTCATCGGTGTTGATCCTCGCGTCCCGTTTCGGGGGACGACGCGGGTCAAGAGGCGTCGTCTCGGACCTGTGATACACTCGGATCGCATGGGCTCCGATTCCGCCCCGGATTTGGATCGGCTGGTGCTGCGGTGCCGCCGAGGGGATTCGGGCGCATGGGAACGGCTCGTCCGGCATTTCGAAGCCCTCGTCTACTCGACGGCGCGCCGCGCCGGGTTGGCTGCAGACGATGCCGAAGACGTGTTTCAGGCGACGTTTTTGGCCCTGTACCGAACGCTCGACCGCATCGAAGACGCTCGCGCCCTGCCCAAGTGGTTGGCAGTCACGGCGGCCCGGGAAAGCGTGCGGGTGGCCCGGCTCAGGGGGCGATGGGTTCAGGAAGGGGACGAAAAGGGATTGGACGAGACCATCGCCGACGAAGAGGCGCGGGCCGACGTCGTGGCGGCCCAGTCGTTGGAAGCCCGCCGCCTGCGTCAGGGGTTGGCGTCCCTGGGTGGCCGTTGCGAGCAACTGCTGGCCGCCCTGTACTTCGAGGAACTCGACTACAAAGCGATCCAAGAGCGGCTGGGAATGCCGGTCGGAGCGATCGGGCCGACGCGGGCTCGATGTCTGCAAAAGCTCAAGGGCCTGCTCGCCAAGGCGGGCTTCTTCTCGGAGGACGAACGGTGACCAGGGCGTGTATCAACGGGCGACGTGGTGCCCTCCTTCTCCCAGGTGAACGCGATGCGAAACCCTGAACCCAACGACGTGGAACGACTGGCCGACTGGGCCTTCTCGGTTGAAGCCGAGGCCCCCGAGGGCATTGACCGTGCCGTTGCGCTCCAATGGAGACGCATGGCGCGGGCCTTCTCCCAATCCTACGAGTCGGCTCCCCAACAAGCCGTGGCCAACGCGATCGGCGTGTTTCGCCCGACCAAACCCACGCTTCTCGCCCGCCTGCTGCCATCGCTCTCGGGAGGCGTCAGGCGCAGCGAGTCGGAAGACCGGGTGCTGGACTTCGAGGTGCCGGAAGGAACGGCGCGCGTCCGCTACGTGGCCGAGGGAGGTCGTTGGCGCGTACTTGCCGAGGTGCCCGGCGCGAGTCGAATCCAACACGACCGGGGCGCCGCCGAGGGCGACTCGGGGCGATTCGAGTTCGTCGCCGAAGGCGAGGACGCCACCGGATTCACCGCGACGTCTGCCGAGGACGACGTCGTTTTCCCCCCGCTCGGCGAAGTCGAGCCCTAAGACGATGGCCCCCGAACCCGCTCCTTGGAAGGGTTTGCCGCCTGCGGAGGCGGCCCGCACCTATTGGGAAACGCTGGCCGACCTGGCCGGTCGCGACTCCGCCGCCGCGCTCAAGTTGGCTCGGCACGCCGAGTCGCTGGTGCGCCTCGCGCCGGAAGCGCCCCTTTCGTGGCGTGCCCTCGGCCTCGCCCGACGCCTGCGCGCTCGCTGGCTCGAAAGCGCCGAAGCGTTTCAACGAGCCGCAAGCCTCTCCACGGGCATCGAAAGGCGGTCCTTGGCGATCGGTGCCGTAGACGGCTTGGCCCGTGCACGCAAGTTCGACGAAGCGCGGCGATTGGGTGAGAACCTCTTTCGCTCGTTGAGCCGGCGGGGCGAGCGCCATCAGGCCGGGCGGGCGGCCCTCAATCTGGGCAACGCCAACACCTGGGCCGAAGACGACGCCGCAGCCGCCAAGTGGTACGTCCGCGCGCTCGACCTGCTGTCGCTCGATGCCCCCGTGGAGCGGGCGGCGGCCACCCTTGGACTGGCGGCTGCCCTCCTCATGCGCCGGCCCACCGAATCCGCACGATGGGCCGAAGTCGCCCGCAACGAGTTCGATCGCCTCGGCCTGAGCCATTACGCCCGGCTGGCCGAGATCACGCTCGCTCAGTGCTACGTGCTCCAGGGTCGGTTCGACGAGGGGAGGCGCGGCCTGATCGCCGTGCGGGATGCCCTGGGCGAAACAGCCGACGGCGACGCCTTGCGCCTTGAGCAGTTTCTGGGCGACGCGTATCTGGGGATGGGAATGCCACGCGAAGCTCTGGACGCTTACGAGAAGGCGTTGGCGAACCCTTCGGTCAGGTCTCTGCCGTTCAACGACTTGCTGTGCTGGATCGGTACCGCACGTGCGCGGCACGCTCTGGGCGACGCCTCGGGTGCAACGGCCGCCTGGCGCAAATGTCGGGCCATCGCAAGCAAGCGCGGGAACCTCCTTTGGCTGGGCGCCGTTCGGGCCCTTGCCGCCGACTCGGCGGCCTCGCCAAGCGACTCGCTGCGGTTGGCCCTCCAAGCGTTGGCCACCGGCGGGCCGTTGCAGGGCACGGTCTACGAAGCCATCGCGGTCCTCTGCGCAGCGTCTGCCGACCCGACTCCCGAGCGGCTCGCTGCGGCCAGACGGGTCGTGGGCCGCATCGCGTCAGCCGAACTGGATTGGAAGCTGGAGTGGGTTCTTGCCCGCACGAAGCCGAAGAGCCGTGCAACGCACTACCGGCGCATGTACCGAGCGATGCTCGAGGACCGTGCCCTGCGCAACACGCTCGAAGGCCGAGCCGCCGCGTTCGCCGACAAGGGTCCCGCTCTGGAGGATTACCTGGGTTGGTTGCTGGCGCGGCCCACGCCATCCCGGGTTCGAGAGGCCATAGGGGTCGTTCAACAAGCGCGCAGCGCCGCCCTGCTCGACGAGTTGCTTGCCGCCGGCCGCGCCCCGCTGAACGAGGACCAGGTCGCCATCCTGACCGAACTTCGAAGAGAGATCGCGGAGCAATCGGGGGTCGGATCTCGACTGGCCACCGGCGGGCACCGCACCCGGATGGCTGCCTCGGCGCGACGTCGGCTGCGGGAGTCGCTTGGCCCCGCGCTAGCCAAACGTGAGACGGTCCTTGAGAAGACCCGATCTGGAACGGTCTTTGTGGCGTGCGGCCAAGCCATTCACTCCCTTCGCGATGACCGCGTCGTCGAAGCCTCGCTGGACCGAGCCACCCTCGCGCGACACCTCCGCTGGAGCGCTTTCGACTTGGCCGTACGGCCAAAGCCCGGCGACTCGGGCCGGGAGGCTCTGGAGCGGTTTGCGTCTTGGGCCAAGCCTATCCTGGGTGAAGAGCCCTCGGTCTCTCCCGATGGCGAGCTATGGGGCTTTCCTTGGGGTTTGGCGAGCAGCCTTGGAATGCCCGAGCGCATTGTCGGCCTGCACCCGACTTTCGGGATCGGCGAGGCGACCGTCCAAGAAAGTGCCCGGGTGTTGATCCTGGGAGGCGATTCCACGGGCCTCCCCCACATCGAGGACGAGGTCCGAAGCGTCGCGTCCCGATTCAAGAACGCACAAGTCGTGCGATCCGTGAGCGGCCTCCACGCGTTGCGCGGCGAGTCGTTCGACATCGTTCACGTGGCCGCGCACGCCGGCCACAACGCGGACAACCCCATGTTCTCGACGATTCAGCTTGCTGACGGCCCTTTGTTTGCAGCGGAGTTCGTCGGGCTCGGCCTGCGGGCCAAGTTCGTCTTTCTCGATGCCTGCGAAACGGGCCGTATGAGTCTCGAAACCCCGACCGAGCCCGATGGTTGGGTCCGGGCCGCATTGGCCACCGGCTGCAGCGCGTGCCTCGCGGCGACCTGGGTGGTGGATGATGCGGCTGCCCTGAGGTTCGCCGAGGTGTTCTACCCGTCGCTTCTCGGCGGCTGCCCGGTCACGCGAGCCCTGAGCGAAGCCCGCTCGGAGGTTCGTCGCCGGTGGCCGCATCCGTTCTTTTGGGGACCGTTTGTTTTGTTTGGAGGCTACGCCCTATGATTCGCTGGATCCGCTCCGCTCTCGTCACCACTTCTCTCGCCTCCTGTGTCGCGATGGCGCAGACCGAACTGATCGTCCAAACGGTCGAGGGCCAAGACCCCGCCGCGATCGCCGCAGACTACGGCGTCGAATTGCTCGACACCACACCCGATGCTCCGTTTGCGCTCATGTTTGCGGGTCCCGAGGACGACGTCAACCAGATCGAAGTCTTGATGCAGGCCGACCCACGGATCGTGTTCGTCGAGGACAACGACGAGTTCATGATGCCCGAGCAGACCGGCGGTTCGTTGGCCAGCACGATTGCCGCGGTTGGAGACCCCAACTCGCTCTATGCGTGGAACGCGGGACTGCTGCAGCAAGTGGGTTGGTCCCCGGCGTTCGCGTTCGCCCACGGTCGCAAAGTGCGCGTCGGGATCGTGGACACTGGCCTATCCCCGTTTGTGGCGCGCCTTTGGGCAAGAACCGACGCGTGGATCAACACCATCCAGCCGGGCCAGAGGGCGTGGGACGTCCCCGAATCGCGCGATACCGATGGCGATGGCCGCACGGACGAGGGCGTCGGTCACGGAACGCTGGTTGCCGGAATCGTGGATCAGGTCTGCCCGAATGCCCTCTTCGTCGTGGCCAAAGCCGCTGACAGCGATGGCATCGCCTCGGCATGGAGCGTGATCAAGGGGCTCGTGTTCTGCGTCACGTCGGGTGCCGAGGTCGTCAACATCAGTCTGGGTGCGCCACGCATTCCCGGCATGAGCGACGTGATGGACTGGGTCGAAGCCCGTCGCGTGGTCGTGGTCGCTGCCGCAGGCAACGACAACCGAGACGAGTTGCTTTCTCCAGCCGACGTGCGCAAGACCATCTCGGTCGCCGGCTTGCTCGCCGATGGAACCAAGGCTCCCTTCAGCAACTTCGAGGGAGGCGTCCGTGTCTCGGTCCCGGCGGTGGGATTTGCGGGTCCTTGGTGGCAGGGGGGCGGCGCAACGTGGTCCGGAACCTCGTTCGCCGCGCCGATCGTGACCGGGGCGTTGGCCAACGCCCTGCGCCTGGCCGGTCGCCGTCTACCCGAGACCATCCGCGACCTCCTCGACGAAACGGGCACCGACTTGGACCCCGCCAACCCCGGCTACCGGGGAGAACTGGGAGTGGGGCTGAACATCGCGCGGCTGACGGTGGCTGCCAAGCGGCGGGGCCGAACGCTGCGCTGACCCCAATGCTCGCCCACCTCGCAAAGGACCCAGGGCACCTCCGACAATTGTTCCAATACTGAGCCATGTTCGTCGCGTGTATCACACTCGCGACCACCTTACTGGCCGCGAATCCACAATCGTCTTTCCCGACACAGGACTTGGCCGCCGAAGCCCGGGCGATGGAAGTCGTCCGAGCCATGACCGCCGAGGGGTCATCCTCCAAGCCCTCGAAGATTGCCTTCTACGGCGCCAAGCCAGGCGTCATCGACCACCTTCAGTGGGGCGCCTACCCCAAAGGCGCAACGCTCACCGTGACCCTGCTCAAGGCACGTCCCAACCACTACTCGATCGCGAGACCGAGTTGGATGAACGCCGACAGCGTCCTCGGGCTCGCAGCCTCCGTCCCCAAAGTGGGCGTGCCTCGACCCGACGTGGATACTCCAAACTGGACCGAGGCGGGGTGCTACGTGGACGCCACACCCTACCAGTTGTCCGTCCGCTTCACCACGGAGAGCGGCCCGTTCGATGGGGCTCGATGGGCCAGCCTCAACGCGCGGGCCAAAGAACTCGCAGAGGCCGCCCTTCAGGCGCTCGCGTCGGAAGGGTTCCTGAAGCTGCCGGGCAAGCAAGAAGGACTTCTCCTGCTCACGGCCCAAGATCAGGAAGGGGCCCTCTTGTCGAACGTGGAGATCGCGCTTCGGGTGCCTGGTCAACCGAACCCGCTGATCGCCACGACCGATGCGAACGGTTCCGCGAAGGTCGCCGTACCCATCGCCAAGGCCGACAAGGATGTGGTCGGCTCGGCCCAGTCCATCCGATTCACGTCACAATCGAAGGTGGGTGGTGCGCCGCTCTATGTTGCGGTGCCGTTCACGCTGGAGTTCACCACGGCGTTCACCTTGCCCAAGAACAAGGACTTCCGAGGCAACTTGGCCCTGAGGTTCTTCGTTCGGCCCATCTACGTCAAGGTCGAGCACACCAACTCGACCGATCCCGTCGAAGAGTGTACGGTCCAACTGCACACGGGCGACATCACGGGCCCGGCGATCATCCGGGTGTACCAGCGAGAGGGCGTCAAACGAAACACCATCGGACAACTGGTCCTTCGGGTGCCCGTCACGCGGACCAACGGTGGTACCGAAGCCACCGTTTACGCGACGACCAGGATCAAGGACACCGTCTACGAAGGCTGGGAGAGCGTCGAGCTGCCCTCCAACACAGTGGAATCGGCGGCCGTCATCGTCGAGCTCCTTGAAGCGACCCTGGACGTCCAGTTTCGGCCCTACAAGAACAAGATCCAGACCGCACTCACGGCGGCCGGATTCACCAAGGACGAAGTCACCCGAATCATGGCCGTCCAGTTGAGGATCGGGACCCGAAACAACTACCTGAACGGCGTGATCCAACTCGCCCAAGGGTCGGCGCTCAAGTCCTCTTCCGAGAACCTCCTTCACGAATTCGGGCACCTGATCACCGACGTGATCGCAGCAGACGAGCCGGATGGAGTCGGCATCACCCACGAGGTGGACGAAGCCGTCAATCTGAATGCCGCATGGGACGAGGGGCGAGCGCACTTCTTCTCGACGCTGCTGGGTCAGATCGCGGGGTTGCCGGGCGCCAAGCCCATCCCGAGATCCCCCCAGGGAGTCGACGACTGCGAGAATCGCGAGCTGTTCATCCAACGCGCCCTCGCCGAGCACTTCGGAAACCGGGGCCTCTACGCGACACCGACCCAGGCGTTGGCCCAATTCCGAGAGGTTCATCGCGTCGGGCGGCAGCAACTGGGCCGACCACCCCGAACGGTGATCGAGTTCGTTCAGGTGCTCTCGGGCATGGGCAACGCGACTCAGGCGCAGAAGGACAACCTGGAGCGCATCCGTCTCGAATACGGGTTCGGCAATCCGTAACCTGAAACACGACGAAGGGCGCCGCATGGGCGCCCTTCGTCTCGTGAAACTACGAGCCTAGGAAGCCTGCCGCTGAACTTCCTCTTCGGTGAGAAGCAACGGGACCGACTTGCCGCTGACCGCGCCGTGGGGGATGATGACCTTCTTCACCGAGGTGTCGCTGGGGACTTCGAACATCACGTCCATCATCATCTTTTCGATGATGCCGCGCAGCGCTCGTGCGCCGGTCTTGCGCTGAAGCGCTTCGTGGGCGATCTCGGCGAGCACCGAAGGCTCGAACTCGAGGTCCACACCATCCATCTCGAAGAAGCGCTTGTACTGCTTGAGCACGGCGTTCTTGGGTTGGGTGAGGATGGACACCAGTGCTTCCTCGTCCAGCGCGTCGAGCGTGGTGATGACGGGAAGGCGACCGATGAACTCGGGGATCAGACCGAACTTGAGGAGATCGTCGGGGAGCACCTTGTGAAGGACGTTGGCGATCTGCTCCTTCTTCCCTTCTGGGTTCGAGCGGAAGCCCATGACGTTCTCCTTCATGCGTCGGCGGATCATCTCTTCGATCCCTTCGAACGCGCCGCCGCAGATGAAGAGGATGTTCTTCGTGTCGATCTGGATGTACTCTTGCTGCGGGTGCTTGCGCCCACCGCTCGGCGGCACGTTGGCCACCGTGCCTTCCAAAATCTTGAGCAAGGCTTGCTGGACGCCCTCGCCGCTGACGTCGCGGGTGATCGAAGGGTTCTCGCTTTTGCGACCGATCTTGTCGATCTCGTCCACGTAGATGATGCCGCGCTCGCACGCCGACTTGGGGTCGTGCGGGTCCATCATCTCGGCGGACTGGTACAGCTTCAGGAGAATGTTCTCGACGTCCTCTCCGACGTAACCAGCCTCCGTGAGCGCCGTGGCATCCGCGATCGCGAAGGGCACATGCAGCATCTTGGCCAGGGTCTGGGCGAGGAGCGTCTTGCCGCTTCCCGTCGGACCGAGCAGCAGGATGTTGCTCTTCTGCAGTTCGACGCCGTCGTCCTGCGGGTGGTTGACGCGCTTGAAGTGGTTGTAGACGGCCACCGAGAGGGCCCGTTTGGCTTCCGGCTGTCCGACCACATACGAGTCCAGAAACTCGACGATCTCGCGGGGCTTCGGAATCTCGCCCATGATCGGCCGCGAATCCGGCTGGCGGGAGGTGGGTGCATCCGAGGAGAGGATGTCGTTGCAGAGGTCAATGCATTCCGAACAGACGGCGCCATGCAGGCCCACGATCAGCTTGGGAACCTGATCTTTGTTCTTGCCGCAGAGGCAGCACTGGTCGCGTCGTTCGTTCGTTGGCATGGTTGGCAGTTCTCCTGAACGCTTTCACTATATCCGGCCCGTCACCGGGCGTCATGTCGGCACTTTGAGTTACGCAATTCTCGCGGCTATCGCGTTCCCGGTGCCAGTACGCTGTCCACCACGCCGTACTCCTGGGCCTCTTCGGCGGACATGAAGTAGTCGCGGTCAACGTCTTTCCGCAACTTGTCCTCGGGCTGCCCCGTGTGCTTCGACAGGATTCCAGTCAAGGTATCCATATATCGGTTGATTTCCTTGACCTGCACATTGATGTCGGCGGTTGTTCCTCGAAAACCTGCGCTGACCTGGTGGATCATCACGCGGGCGTGCGGAAGGCAATACCGCTTCTTGGCCGCTCCACCCGCCAACAGGACGGCGCCCATGCTGGCCGCCATGCCGACGCAGATCGTCGCCACATCGGGCTTGATGATTTGCATGGCGTCGTAGATGGCCAGGCCGGCCGTGACGGAGCCACCCGGGCTGTTGATGTAGAAGTCAATGTCCTTGTCGGGGTCTTCTTTCTCCAGGAACAGCAACTGGGCCACGATCAGGTTCGCGACATAGTCGTCCACCTCGGTCCCGAGGAAGACGATGCGGTCCTTGAGAAGCCTCGACCACAGGTCGTAGCTGCGCTCGCCGCGGTTGGTCTGCTCGATGACGAAGGGAACGCCCATGGATGGAATGTCGGCACGCTTGTCGCTCATGGTCAGTCCTATGCGGTCGCCTCGTCGGGCAATTCCTGCAGATTGGCTTCCTTGATCAGGAAGTCCGTCACCTTGCGGTACAGGGCTCGGTTGCGGAGTTCGTCCAGCGCGTTGTTCTTCTTGAGCAGCGCCACCATCTCGTCGGGCGTGACGCGATACTCGCGCGCCATGTCGAAAAGCTCTCGGTTGAAGTCCTCGTTGTTCAACTTCATGCCTTCCTTCTTGAAGATTTCCTGAGCGATGACCGCGCGCTCGACCTGGACGCGGCTCTCGTCCATGATGGCCTGCTGCAGTTCTTCGAGCGTCATGCCCTTGTCCTTGGCGTAGTCTTCCAGGCTGGCCTTCTTCTCGGCCTGCGCTTGAGCCAAATCGCGCAGCTGCTGGCCCGCGACGGCCTCAACCATCGTGAGCGGCACGTGGATCTCGCTGGACTGGACGATCTCGCCCATGATCTGCTCGCTCACGTACTCGTGAACCATGCTGGCTCGGGCCTCCTCCAGCAAGGCGCGGACGCGGCCCGTCAACTCCTCTTCGTTGCCGAAGCCGAGGCTCTGAGCGAAGTCATCGTCGAGGTCCGGGAGCTTCATCGCGCTGACCGAACGCAAAGTCAGTCGGCAACGATGGGTCTGGTTGGCCCAGTCCTTCTCGTCGAACGTCTCGGGGAACGTCAGCTCAACGACCTTCACCTCTTCAGCGGCCATGCCGATGAGCGCCTCGTCGAGCAGGGGGAACGTCTTGCCGACGACGCTCATGAAGTTGCGACCGTCGCCCTCTTGGCCCTCGATCTTGATGTTGACCACGGCAACGTCGCCCTCGATCACCTTTCGATCGGTGATCTGCTCGCGCTTGGCTTCGCGCTTTCGCAGCACCTCGATCTGGTTCTGCACGTCGGCATCCGAGACGGCCGAAGTCGGTTGGATCGCCTTGATGCCGGTGTATTCGGTCAGCTTGACGACCGGTGCCAGCGGCACCTTGATCGTGAACTCGCCCTTTGGCGGATCTTGCGCGATGGTCACGTCCGAAACCCCAGGCTGGGAATACGGAGTCAGGTTCTCGCGCTTCAGGGCCTCGCGATAGGCGCGGTTCATCACGATGTCGGTCGCGCGGTCTTGGATGAACTCGGGCGACACGGCCTTCTCAACGACCGAGCGGGGGGCGGTTCCGGGTCGGAAGCCGGGGATCTTCAGGTCCTTGGCGGCGTCTTTGTAAGCCTTGGCATACCCTTCCAGCACCATCGCTTCGGGAACGACGATGTGCAGTTGGACGGTGGCTGGATTGAGGTCTTCGCGAGTGATCAGCATGGTGAAACCAGTCGGTTGGCGGCACGCGGGCCAAGGGCTATGGTACCTCAGGGGGTGTCCGGGGTCCGCCGAGACGGCTAGTACAATGACCCCATGCCAGCGACGACCCCCAGCAACGCCCCACTCGAGCGCGTGTTGGCCGTGCTCGGCGGGAGGGATGCCCCGCTCGATTCGCTGGCTGCATGGGCCGCTTCGGCGGAGTTCGTGATCGCGGCGGATGGCGGTGCGGACATTCTGGCGGCAGCCGGCGCGCGATGCGACCTCGTGGTGGGCGATCTGGATTCGATCGGCCCTGCGGGGCTGGCCCTTGCCCGGGAGACCGTACGCATCGAAAACCAAGACACCACCGACTGCGACAAGCTGCTCGACGAGGCGTGGCGGCGCGGCGTGCGCAACGTCAGCGTCTTCGGGCTCGAAGGCGACCGTTTGGACCACTTGCTGGCGAGCGTCTCAAGTCTGGTCCGGTCCCCGCTTCGGTCGCGGCTCGTTTTGCGGCAGGCGTTGGCTTGGCTCGTGCGCCCCGGGCACGAGGTGACGCTCGACTTGCCGCCGGGCCGGGTCGTTTCGGCGCTTCCCCTTCAGCCCTGCGAAGGTGTTTGGCTGACGGGTGTCCGCTGGCCGCTTGCCGATGCTGCCCTGTCTCCAGGCGGCAAGGTGAGCGTCTCCAACGAGTCTTCTGGTGGCGAAGTGGTCTGCCGAGTGGAGAAGGGCGCGTTGCTCCTCTTCTCCGAAGGCGGCGAAGGCGAGGCCCCGTGGTGGTAGCCGGCGCCGTCGTGTCGTTCGCTCCGCTGGACGCAGCCGTCTTCGCTCTGCTCCTCGGCGGTCTGCTCGCGCTCGGCTTCTCGGCCAAGCTTCGCAAGGCCACCTCGTTCGAGTTTCTGGCAGCCGGTCGGCGCCTGACGTTGCCCGTGTTTGTGGCCACGCTGGTGAGCACCTGGTACGGCGGCGTGTTGGGCATCGGCGAATCGGTCCAGTACTACGGTCTGGGCACGTGGGTGCTGATGGGCGTCCCCTACTACGTGTTCGGGATCGTGTACGCGCTCTGGCTCGCCCCCCGCGTCCGCCATGCCGACCAGATCAGCCTCCCGGAGCGCTTCGCCGTCCAGATCGGCCGCCGCTCGGCGATCGTCGGCGCGGGACTGGTCTTCTTGCTGGCGGTTCCTGCGGCCCATGTGCTCATGCTTGGCGTTCTCGTCAAAGCGTTCACGGGTTGGAGCATGGTCGCCAGCGTGCTGGCGGCGACCGCCGTGGGGACGGCCTTCCTTTACAAGGGCGGACTGCTCGCCGATGCTAGGGCCTCGATCGTCGCCTTCGTCTCGATGTACGTCGGCTTCGCTGTCATGCTGACCAGTGCGGTGCGCGCGGACCCGGGTCTGCTGTCCAGGCACGTCGCAGAGAACGGGTTCCAGTGGGACGGGGGCATGGGATGGCCGTTCGTCGCCAGCTTCTTCATCCTCGGCGCGTGGACGCTGGTGGACCCCGGGTTCCATCAGCGGGTGGCCTCGGCCGAGAGTCCGACCACGGGTCGGCGAGGCGTTCTGGCGAGCGTCGCGTGCTGGTTCGTGTTCGACATGCTGACCATCGGCACGGGGATGTATGCCGTCTCGATGGCCCAAACCGCCGAACCTCTGCTCCTCTTCCCCGCTCTGGGCGAATCGGTCCTCAGCCCCGGCCTGAAGGCGCTGTTCATCTTCGGCTTGGTGGGCACCGTGGTTTCGGCGATGGTGGGTTACACGCTGGTGGCGGGCGCATCGTTGGCCCGCGACCTCGCGGCTCGTGTCGCCAAGAACGCCCCCACCGATGAGCGGATCGTCGGCTGGACCCGCATCGGATTTGCGGTGTCGAGCTTGGTCGCCATCGGCCTGGCCCTGCAGATCCAGAGCGTGGTCGCGCTCTGGTACGCGTGGGCGGGCGCGGTCGTCGGGGCCTTGCTGGTCCCCGTGTGGCACGTGTACCGTCGGGGAGCCGGGCTTTCCGATGCGTGGACCGCCGGCGCAATGGCCCTCTCGTTCGCGGTCTCAGCGTCGTGGCTGGCCTATGGAACCGCCACCGGGAACCCCTATCTGTCCATGACGTTGCCCAACGGTCAGGACGTGAGCATCGGGACCCTGTTGCCGGGCTTGCTCGTATCGGTTATAGTTCTGGGTGTGGGGGCGCTCGCGGAGCGCCGAACCAGGAGACCTGCACCATGAACGACGAACCGAGCGAACTCGCCCAAACCGAACCCGAAACCACCTCCGACGACACCGTCATCGGTCGCGCGAGCCTGACGGTTAAGCGCTCGGGCGCCGAAACGAGCGACGTGTTCTGGATCAATCCGCCTGCGGTGATCGGCCGCTTCGACCCCGCAGTCGGTCCGATCGACGTGGACCTCGGCCCATTGCCCGAAGGCGCGTACGTCTCCCGCAAGCACGCGAAGATCACCGAAGAGGACGGCGTTTGGACGCTCTCCGACCTCGGCTCGTCGAACGGTACGTTCCTGCTGCGCGAAGACTTCGAACGGATTGAGTCGGTGGAGCTGACCGACGGAGACGAATTCGCACTGGGCAACGCCCGGTTCGTGTTCCGGCTCGCGCCGTCGGGTTAGTCGGCGTGCCCGACCAGTGTCGCCCCTATTGTCGGGTTTCGGCGAGTTCGGCGTATCCGACAAACAGCGCATACGCGACATAAGTCGCGTGCACGAGCATCAGGATCAACACCTGGGAGAGAAGCCGACTCGCTTCGATTTGGAGCAGCGGCCCGCTCCAGGGCCCAGGCATGGAAAGGACCCAGAACGGCGCGTAACCGTGGGAAACCCCGCCCCACTAGTAAAACAGCGGAGTCGGGAACGGCGCGGCAAGGCACGAATCCCCTTGGTCACCAAGGCCCGCAGGAGAGAGAGTGCACGCGCCGTCCGCGGCGAGAGTCGGACGCTATCTTGGGAGCTCGGAACCCCTCCTCGTTGAGAGAGAGGGGCCCGAGNNCGTCGGAATCGACGTCTGCAAGCGCTGGCTCGACGCCTTCGCCGAGCCCCTCGGGTACCGCCGCTTCGCCAACTCGCCGGAGGGCGTGGACGAACTCGCCGCCTGGATCGGCGGTTCGGAAGCCTCGGTCGGGCTCGAAGCCACCGGACCGCACCACGTTCTGGCCGCCGAGCGGCTGTCCGAGGCGGGATGTTCGGTCCACGTCTACAACCCCCGCCGCGTCAAGCAGCTGGCCGGCGGTCTGGGGTTCTTGGCCAAGACCGACCGCGTGGACGCCCGGGTCGTCGCCTGTTGCGTCGCGATCGTCCAGTCCCCGTTCGAGGCGCGGTCGGAAGCGGGCAAGCGCCTCCGAGACCTCTCGCGCCACATCGACTACCTGACGCGGACCCGCGCCGACCTGAAGAAGAAGAAGGGCGAGCCCGGCCAGAGCGACCTCGTCGCGGAGTCCATCCGGAGACAGCTCGACGCGTTGGACGCCGAGATCGCCCTGCTCGAAGCGGCCTGGCGGGAACTCGTCGAAACCTCGCCGCTCCACGCGGAGCGGTACCGCAACCTCCTCACGGTCCCCCGCATCGGACCCAAGTCCGCCCGAGCCGTCGCCAGCGAACTGCCCGAAGACCTCTCGCGATACTCGCGAAAACAGCTGGCCGCCTACTTCGGACTCGTCCCCTACGACGACCAGTCCGGAGACTCCAGACGGCGGTCGCGTCTCAAGTGCGGCAACCCGCATCTGAGGCGTCCGCTGTTCATGGCCGCGACGCTGGCGTCGTACTTCGATCCCGAATGCAAAGCCTTCGCGGACCGGCTCCGGGCCAAAGGCAAGCACCACCTCTGCGTCGTCTGCGCCGTCATGCACAAACTCGCGCGGCGAGCGATCGCCGTCGTCCTCAGAAACGGCCCGTGGCGGGAGAACATGCCCCACCCACTTGACAAACCCTAACGCTATCTCTCCT
>DDSP01000082.1 GCA_002343445.1 Chthonomonas sp. UBA2387 | reverse complement strand
CGGACGCCGAATAAGCCCTCACCCTGTGCCAGCGACGCGGCTTGGTTGGCGCCCTTTGCGTAGAAGCGGTTGGTTCCGTTGGCGGCGAGGCTCACGCGGGGGCAATCGCGGGCGACGGCTCGGACGACGTCGGCGCTCGCGTCAGTCGAACGCCTGTTGGAGAACCACGGACACGCCCCAAGATGCCGACTCCAAGTTGACAAACCCCTCGCTCGCGGCGAAGAGACACGGACGAACCCCGACGTGAAACAGCTCTTCGAGTGGGTGAATCGGCGTGAGCAGACTTGCCGACCACCTTCTCGACCAACTGTGGGGGGATGTGAATGTGAATCGTGAATCGTGAGTGCGACCTCCGCTTTCCACTTTCCGTATTCCGCTTTCCAAACCTGGGGAGATGTGAATGTGAATCGTGAATCGTGAACCCTAAGGCAGCCTGCGGACCCGATGGGACGACCCCGGCCTAGCGGCCACCCCTCCGGAGGAGGAATCCCGAAGAGTCCCATGGCGACGCGCCTCTACGTCGCCCTCGGGCGCACCAAGATCCCATCCAAGGGAAGGGAGCGCTGACGGACGCCGGTCAGCCGAAAGGCGGCGTTCGCGATGGCGGGCGCGATGGCGATGATCGGCGCTTCGCTTCCACCCGCCGACGGAAGGTCGGGCCGGTCGAGCAGGATGGTTTCCATTTGGGGCACATCCGAGAACCGAGGCACCCGATAGGCCGAAAGCCGGTCGGTGACGATCTGCCCCTTGTCGAAGTCGATCTTTTCGAAGAGCGCCCCGCCAAGGCCCATCAGCACGCACCCGTCCACTTGGCTCTTGAGGTGCAACGGGTTGACGATCGCCCCGCACTCGAACACGGTCACGCAGCGCACCACGTGGAACTCCGTTTCCCGCCGCTCGATCTCCACCGCATTTGCCACGTAGCCGCCCTTCTCGGTGCCGCAGGCGATGCCCATGTTCTTGCCCGAACCCGGCCAGCCGATCGCCTTGGCGCACGCTTCGAGCACGGCCCGCAGCCGCTCGTTGCTCAGGTTCTTCAGTCGGAAGGCCACGGGGTCTTGTCCCAGCGCATGCGCCAACTCGTCCATCGCCGATTCGCGGGCGAAGTGGTTGAACGTGGAGGCCAACGCACGGTACGAACCTTGCCGCAACGGCGAGCGGGTCTGCCGCGATTGGGTGCGCGGACTCGGCACGTCGTAAGGCGTCTGGACTCCCGCGCCGCCCGAGTTGTAGTTGGTGAACTCCCAGGAGGTCAGTCGTCCATCGTTGTTCGCCGACGCCGCGAGTTCGATGACCCCGGCCGGTCGGAAGTAGGCGAACGTGAACTCCTCGCGCCGGGTCCACACCAACCGGATCGGCACGCCGAGCGCTTTGGCGATGCGGGCCGCCTCGACGGCGGCGTCGCCCGAGTGTTTCCCACCGTAGCCCGATCCGGTGTCCGGCACCAGCACGCGCACCTGCGATTCGGGGATGCCGAGAGCATTGGCCACCTCGGTGCGCACGCCGAACGGCCGCTGCGTCCCCGTGTGGACCGTCATCTTCGATCCGTCCCATTCGGCCAGCGCCGCCCGGGGTTCGAGCGGAACGTGGGCGATGTACGGCACTTTGTAGGTCGCGCGAAGTTGGACCCCGTCCCGCTGAGTCAGTTCGTTGGGCGCGAGCGGCCCGCCGCGCAGGATTTCGAAGAGTTCGTCGCCTTTGGGTTGCTCCGTGGATCGCCACTCGGGTTGAAGCGCCTGCAGCGCCCGTTCGGCCTGGCGGAGCGTCGGCGCGGCGACGGCCACCAAGCCACCGTCTCGGACAACGCGCACGTCCTTCATGCGTTCGGCGGCTCGCGTGTCCACCGAAACCAGTTCCTCTCCCAAGACCGATGGGCGCAACACCTTGGCGATCAGCATGCCGGCCGGCGGAGGTCGCTCGTGTAGGCGTGTCGCCCGGTGACGATGGCGCGGCCACCGACTTTGGGCATGGGCCGACCCATGACCTTCCAATCCTTTGGTTCGGTGAGCGGCACCTCGCGGACGGGCTTGTCGAGCGGCTGATCCTTGGCCAAGTCGCCGTAGGTGGCCGAGTGTCCGCCGCCGCGCACCGTGCCGCCTTCCGCGACCAAGCCCGAGCGATCCACCGACCACCGTGCCGCCGCGAGGTCGAGCAACGTTTCGCGCGCCGAGGCCGCCGCGCGGCGCAAGATGGGCGCCATCGTGGGCGTGGTGCGGCTGCCGAACGTGCCCTGGTCGAAGGGGACGCGATCGGTGTCGCCCATCACGAGTTCGATGGCGTCCATCGGCAAGCGGAGTTCTTCGGCCACGGCTTGCGTCAGCGACGTGCGGATGTCCTGACCGACCTCGACCTTGCCCGTAAAGACCGTGACCTTGCCTTCGGGCCCGATGTGGAGCCACGCCGCGATGCGGTCGTTGGCTTGGCCGCCCGAGTTGCGGTTCTGCGCGACGCAGGCAGGGGCGAACGCAAGCACCAAAACGCCGCCGCCGAGCCTGGCCAGCACTTCTCGACGGGTGAGTTCCAGACGCTTCATCGCGACTCCTCCGCCCGCGCGGCCCGCTCGATGGCGGCGACGATGCGTTCGTAAGTGCAGCAGCGGCAGACGTTGCCTTCCATGTGCTCCTTGATCTGGGCGGTCGTGGGCTTGGCGTTCGTCGCCAGCAGACCGGCGGCGTTCATGATCATCCCCGTGACGCAGTAGCCGCACTGCATCGCGCCTTCTTCGAGAAACGCCTGCTGGAGCGGGTGGAGCCGGTCGCCCTGCGCCAGCCCCTCGATGGTGACGACCTCGGCCTTGACCTCGGCAGCGGGGGTGACGCAGGAGCGGGTGGGCTTGCCGCCGACCAGAACGGTGCATGCCCCGCACATGCCTTCGCCGCATCCGTACTTGGCCCCCGTGAGGCCCAGGTCGTCGCGGAGAACTTCGAGAAGGCTGGTGTCGGGGAATACCTCGATGGTTCTCGCCTCGCCGTTGACTCGCAGGGTCACCTTGGCGTCCATGTCCAAGATTACCCATAGTCGCCACGGCGGTAACCTCGGGGCGATGGCGCGCGACTGGAAGCCGGAGGTGGACTTGGACATGGCGTCGGCAGACGACGTCGTCTGCGCGCAGTTCCCCGGGTTTGCCGAGGAGACGCCGGGTTTCTTGGGGCGCGGGTGGGACAACTACTGCATCCTCTACCCTTCTGGAACGGCGTTTCGATTGCCCACGCGAACGATGGGCGCCCACGCGATGGTGTGCGAGACCGTCGTGCTGCCCCAGTTGGTCGGGCGATTGAGCCTCCCAATCCCCGAGCCGACCTACTTTGGCTGCCCCTCGGATGCCTACCCCTACCCGTTCATGGGCTATCGGCCGGTGGCCGGAGTCTGCGCCGATCAGGTTTCTCTCTCGTCGGACGAGGAATTCGCCGCCGCCGAGGCGCTTGGTGCGTTCTTGCGGGGGCTTCACGCGTTGCCGGTGCAGGACGTCGACGGGCTGCCGCTCGACACGCTCGGCAAGGCCGATCCCGAGCGGTTGATGCAGAAGATCGCATCTCGAATCGCCTCTTTGGAGCAGCTACCTCCGCAAGACTTTGAGGCGGTGATGCAGGCCCTGGAGCGTTGCCGCCGTCTGGCGGAGTGGGCCATTCCCAGTCCGAGGCGAGTGCCGATCCACGGCGACCTGTATCCCCGCCACGTGATGATCGAAAGCGGACGGGTCTGCGGCGTGATCGACTGGGGGGACGCGCACGCCGGGCATCCCGCCGTCGACCTGTCGCTGGCGTTCACGATGTTCGGGCCCGAATCCCGCGAACGCTTCTGGGAGGCTTACGGTAGCCGTTTGGATGCGGGCGACGAGGCGTTGGCCCGCTTGCGGGCGGGCATGTACGGCGTGGCGCTCCTTGCGTACGGATTGGACCAGGACGACGCCGTTTGCGCGTCCCTCGGGCGTCGCATTTTGGGTTCATTCGAGGCATAACCCGTCCAATGGACCCGGTCGAACCATGACCTGTGTATAATCGTATCTTGGTCCGGCGTGTTGCGTCCCGGCGGTGGTGAGGATGTCACGATTTTTCAACTGGCTAAAGGCCGTTTTCAACCGAGTCATGAACCGGCTCGAAGATCCGGACATGATGCTGGATCAGGCTCGGCGCGATATGCAGGAAAGCCTGGTTCAGAACCGCGAGCGAGCGGTTCAGGCGATTACGCAGAAGAACCGTCTGCAGGGCATGTTGGCGGATGCCGAGAAGAAGTCCGCCCAGCTTGAACAGCAGGCGACGATGGCCCTGAAGCAGGGCAACCGCGACCTCGCGCGCCAATTCATGCGCGAGAAGTCGAACAACGATGCCGTCATCGAGAGCTTGCGCACGTCGCACGCTCAAGCCCTCCAGACCGTTGAAGCCGTCAAGATCGCGATCAAGCGGCAGGAGGAGGAAGTCCGTCGCAAGACCGCAGAAGCGCTGGCCATGAAGGCGCAGTGGAAGCAGGCGCAGATTCAGAATTCGATTTCCAAAGCGCTCGAAGGCTTGACCTTCGAAAACCAGCTGGACACGTTCAACGCCGCCGCTGACCGCATCAAGGACGCGCAGGCCGAGGCGCTGGCGCGGCAGGAGATGCAGTCCGAGAGCGTGCAGGGCAAGATCATGGCGATGCAGGATCAGGCCATGGACTACCAGGCCGAAGAGGAACTGCAGAAACTCGAAGAGCGTCTGGGCATGCGCCCGAAGGCCGTCGAGGTGCAACCCGAGCAGACCGTGGCCCTTGGAGTCGGCGGCGACGTCCCCACCGCTCCCGCCGCCGAGGTCTCGCTCTCGGAAGTGGACAAGCAACTCGAAGAACTCGAGAAGCGGATTCAGGGCCACGAGAAGAAGGGCTGACGCTCCCTGGGATGGAGGAACGCGCTCCGTCGCGTCCCAAAACCAAAGGGCATGACGGAGCATGCCCCTCCACTCCGTCCACTTGGAGGGACGCGCTCCGTCGCGTCCGCAAAACGCTTGGGCAGACGGAGCATGCCCCTCCCACTCCATCCCCTTGGAGGGACGCGCTCCGTCGCGTCCGCAGAACGCCTGGGCATGACAGAGCATGCCCCTCCACTCCGTCCACTTGGAGGGACGCGCTCCGTCGCGTCCGCAAAACGCTTGGGCATGACAGAGCATGCCCCTCCCGATCGGGTTACGCCAACAGATCGTCCACCACGTGGCCGTGGACGTCCGTCAGGCGGAAGTCGCGTCCCTGGAAGCGATAGACCAGCTTCGTGTGGTCGATGCCCATCAGGTGCAGCATCGTGGCGTTCAGGTCGTGCACGTGCACCGCGCCCGGCGTGAACGCGTCCTCGGTCGGCTTGATGATCGCGCCGTCTTTGTCCACGATGTTGTAGCAATAATCGTCCGTGTGCCCGTACACGGTGCCCGGCTTGACGCCGCCGCCCGCCATCCACATCGTGAAGCAGCGGGGGTGGTGGTCGCGGCCGTAGTTGTCGCGGGCGAGCGGCCCTTGGCAGTAGACCGTCCGTCCGAACTCGCCGCCCCACACCACCAGCGTCTCATCCAACAGTCCGCGCCGCTTCAGGTCCTTGATCAACGCCGCGCAGGGCTGGTCGATGTCCTTGCACTGGAGTGGCAGGTCCCGAGGCAGGCTGTCGTGGTGGTCCCAACCCCGGTGCCAAATCTGCGTGAATCGGACGCCACGCTCGGCCAAACGCCGCGCCAGCAGGCAGTTTGCAGCGAACGTTCCGGGCGTCCGGCTGTCCTCTCCGTAGAGTTCGAACGTCTCATCGGTCTCGGTGGAGAGGTCCATCAGGTCCGGCACGCTGGTCTGCATCTTGTACGCCATTTCGTACTGGGCGATGCGGGCCGCGATTTCGGGGTCGCCGAACTGCTTCAACGTCAATTGGTTGAGCTGCGCCAAGTCGTCCAGCATCTGTCGGCGCGTCGAAGACAGGACGCCTTCTGGGTTCTTGAGGTACAGCACGGGGTCGCCCGTGGACCGCATCGAGACGCCTTGGTGTTCGCTGGGGAGGAACCCCGTGCCCCACAGGCGGTTGTACAGGGCCTGGGCGTCGCGCTTGGCGCTCCACTTGCTGTGAAGCACCACGTAGGTGGGCAGTTCTTCGTTCTCGCTGCCCAAGCCGTAGCTGACCCAGGCGCCAAGGCTGGGCCGACCTGGGAGTTGGCTACCGGTCTGGATGAACGTGACCGCGGGGTCGTGGTTGATCGCGTCGGTCCACATCGAGCGAATGACGCAGAGTTCGTTGGCCACGGTGGCCGTGTGGGGCAGCAACTCGCTGATGTAGACGCCGTCGCCGCCGTTGTCGTGCTTCTTGAACTCGAACTTGCTTGGGGCCACCGGGAACCGCGCCTGGCCGCTGGTCATCGTGGTGATGCGCTGGCCCATGCGGATCTCTTCCGGCAGGTCGGCGTCGTAGACGTCGCGCATCTTCGGCTTGTAGTCCCACATGTCCATCTGGCTGGGCCCGCCGTTCATGAACAGGACGATGACGCGCTTGGCTTTGGGGGCGAAGTGCGGCACCCCGGGGAGGCCCTTGCGGCCCTTCTGGTCGGCGAGGGCGATCGAGCCCGCCAAGAGTCCCCCGCCCAAGCCTCCGCTCCGGAGGAGCGTATGCAGGGCGGCGGTGCCGACCCCCAGGGCAGTCTTCCCGAAGAGCTGGCGTCGGGTCAGGAGCAGTTCGTGTTCGCGTCGGGGGTCCATGGTTACTGCAGGGTGAGGAACTCGTCCAGGTTGAAGATCGTGTTGCAGATCAGGGTCCAAGCCGCGTGCTCGACCGGGTCGAGCGAGGGGTCGCGCGGCTTTTCGCCCGTGGCAAGCAGCTTCTTCGCGTCCTCGACGCGTTGCGAATACTGCTCGCGATAGCGGTCCAGAGCCTTCAGGAGCACCAGCCGCTCGCCCTCGGAGGGCTCGCGCGCAAGCGCCAACCGGAATGCCGTGTCCAGGCGGCGGGCATCGTCCTGCTCCTTCATCACTCGCTCGGCAAAGTGCCGCGCCGCTTCGACGAACGACGTTGCGTTGAGCGTCACAAGCGCCTGGAGCGGGGTGTTGGTGCGGGGGCGCTTCACCGTGCACGCTTCGCGCATCGGCGCGTCGAAGGCCATCATCGTGGGCGGAGGGCTGGTGCGCTTCCAGAACAGATACAGGCTGCGCCGGTAGAGCGCTTCGCCGTGGTCCTGCACGTACTTGGCCGTGTTGCTGCTGGGGTATGAGATGGCTTCCCACAGCCCTTCGGGCTGGTAGGGCTTGTCGCCCTTGCCGCCGGGCTTCTGGACGAGCAGGCCCGAGACGTAGAGCGCCTGATCGCGCAAGACCTCGGCGTCCAAGCGGTAGCGGGGCCCGCGCGAAACCAGCCGGTTCATGGGGTCGAGGGCGAGCTTCTTGCTGGTGGCGAACGACGCCTGGCGGAATGTCGCCGACGTCAGCAAAAGCCTATGGAGGGCTTTGTTGCTCCACCCGTTTTCCTTGAACCAGACGGCTAGATAATCCAGCAGGTCCTTGTTGATCGGGTACTCGCCCTGCATGCCGAAATCTTCGGGGGTCGAGACCAGCCCGTGCGCGAAATGCTGCTGCCAGATGCGGTTGACGTAGACGCGCGAAACCAACGGGTTGCGATCGCTGATCATCCACTGGGCGAGTCCCAACCGGTTCTTGGGTTCGTGGTCGGTCAGTTTGCCCAGCGCCGCCGGGATCGCGCGGCCCACGCGAACGGTGGGCATATCGTATTGGCCCCGTTTGAGGACGAACGCCGGGCGAACCTTGTCGGCTTCTCGGGCGATGTAGGTCTCGGGAATCGCGGCGTTCAGGTCGGCGTATTGCTTGGCCAGCGTACGGTAGGCCGAGGCATCCGAAGAGATGGGTCCCTCGGCGAGGAACATGGCTCGGAGGTCGGTCTCTGCACGTTCGTCGAGCGGGTTGCTCAGGCGGAAGGTCAGGGCCTCCATGCGCCTGGCGAGCGGATCGAGGGCGCTGACGGCCAACCCGTCTTGCCCGCCCGAGTTCACCAGCTTGACCAACAAGGCGTTGTCGCCCTTCTGGAGATCGACGTCCAACACGTTCTGGTCCAGGGCGGCGGGACGGAACACCTTTTGGTCGAGCACCAGCTTGCCGTTGAGCCACACGCGGATGCCGTCGTCGCTGCCGAACGAAAGGGCGGCCTTCTTGGCCTCTGCCACGGTGACGGTTGCGCGGAAGTAGCGGGCGGCGTTCTCCTTCTTGACCAGGTCGCCGTTGATCTCGCCCAGTTTCAGGGCCAGGGGGCTCCACTCGACGTCCTTCGCGCCGTTTCCGGGCTCGGGGCCGAAGTTGGTGCCATAGGCGGTGTCGAAATCCTTGGCCTCGAACACCGGGGAAGCCGACCACTCGCCCAGGTTCACAGGCACTGGGCGCGCCTCGCGCAGCCATCGGCGTGCCGTGCTGACGTCAACGCGTGCTTCCAAGGCGTCCATGTCGCGACGCCAGCCCGCCAGTGCCGCCTCTTGCTCGGGGGTCGGTGCCTTGATGACCGGCCCGTGGATGAACGCGTTGCCGTCCAGCGGCGTGTCGGCCCCTGAGTTGAAGAACGCGTAGAGGCTGAAGTAGTCCTTGTGGGAGATCGGGTCGTACTTGTGGTCGTGACACCGTGCGCAGCCCACGGTCAGGCCGAGCAGCACCGTTGAGGCCGTTTCTACGCGGTCGAACGTGTTCTTGGCATGGACTTCCTCTTCGATCGCGCCGCCTTCGGCGGTGCTTGGGTTCATGCGCACGAATCCCGTCGCGATCAGTTGGTCGGTGGTGGGGTTGGGCAGCAGATCGCCCGCCACCTGCCAAAGCAGGAACTTGTTGTACGGTAGGTCCTCGTTGAACTTGCGGACCA
This sequence comes from Chthonomonas sp. UBA2387, assembly GCA_002343445.1. Lineage (GTDB taxonomy): Bacteria > Armatimonadota > Fimbriimonadia > Fimbriimonadales > Fimbriimonadaceae > UBA2387. The sequence goes on along the minus strand of DDSP01000082.1, from coordinate 14,985 downwards.
CCCAATCGCGGTAGGGGAACACCGAGCGCTCGTTGTCGAGGTGCAGCCCGTGCGTGTCGCCGTAGCGGACGGCGTCCAGCCAGTAGCGCGCCTGATGCTCGCCATAGCGGGGGTCGTCCAACAGCCGGTCGACGTACTTCTCGTAGGCGTTGGGGTCGGGGTCGCGGACGAGCGCTTCGACCTCCTCGGGGCTGGGTGGCAAACCGACCAGGGCCAGCGATGCGCGGCGGGCCAGCGTGCGGCGGTCGGCTTCGCCCTCGGGGATCAAGCCGTGGGCGTCGAGGTTCGCCATGACGAGCAGGTCCACTTCGTTGCGCACCCAACGGGGATTGGAGACCTTGGGCATCGGCGGCTTGACCGGCACTTCGAACGCCCAGTGGCGGCTGTACTTGGCCCCCTGCAGGATCCACAGGCGCAGCGTCTCGATCTGGTCCGGTGTGAGCGGCTTGACCTCCGAGTAGGTCGGCGGCATGATCTCGCTGGGCTCTTTCGCGGAGACGCGGTGCCAGAGGCGGGACTTCTCGGGGCTGCCGGGCACGATGGCGGCGTATCCGCCCCGGTCTTTAATCGCGTCGTCGCGCAGGTCGAGGCGCAAGCCGGCCTGGACTGCGGCGGCATCGGGTCCGTGGCACGTGAAGCAGCTTTCACTGAGGATCGGCCGCACGTCGCGGTTGAAGTCGATCGTCCTGGGTGCCTTTGCCTGGGCGGTTGGCGCGGGCTGGGCGAACGCCGCCCACCCTGCGGCCAGACCCGCTAGGCCGAAGAGGGCTGCCGCGCCCTGCACCACGATTCGTTGAAGGCTCTTCTTTGATGCCACGATGGTTCCTGAATAGTAGCACGGCCACCCACTCCCTCGGAGCGTTTTGTGTGGGCGAGCCAGTTCACTCGCGGGCGACTTCTTCCCACCGAGGGATGGGAACGAGCGGTGGCAGCGCCGAAGACCAATCCGGGCGGCGCAGGGCCACTTTGGCTTCGCCGCGCAGGGGCGTGCGGCCCGTCAGCACCAGATACCCAGGCGTCTCGGCGGGACGCAGCGACTCGATGTTCGCGATGGCGCGGGCCGTCACGGGGTATGCGGTCGCAAACGCCCACTCGAAACGCGCATCGGCTTGGCTGGCGAACGTGAGAATCGTGTCCAGCCCCGCGGCCTCCGCGCCCACCCGGTGGTCGGAATAAATCCGCACCTCGCTGGCCAACGCGCGCAGATAGTCGAGCGAGGGCCTTTCGGCTGTCGGCATTCTGAAGATGGCCTCGCGCAAGCTGGGAAGGGTTTCGACGATGGGCACGACGCGCGGCCCCAGATCGCGATGGTATCTCCAACGAACCAGCCCGCGTTCGGCGCAGAGACCTGCTTGAAACATGGCCGCTTCCAGTCGGCGTCGCGGTTCGGGGCACAACGCTCCGGCGATCGCCGCCAGAGCCGTGCTTCTGCGCATGACCAGCGGGTCGTCCACCCAAGTCCGCCACGTGGTCCAGTCGCGCCGCCAGCGGAGCGAAGTCAACAGGCTGTTGGGCTCGGAAGAGGATTCCGTGTTGTCGAGGCACTGCGTCAAAAGCGCGTGCGCCGCGACCAGGTCCATCCCTCGGCCCCTCGCGTCGTAGGGCAGTTGCTGTCCGCTGAAGGGTTCGACCGCGAAGGCCGTTTCGGTGAGGAAGGTCTGGAAGATGCGCCGCCCCTCGTCGCGTCGTTCGCCCGAACTGGCTGGGGAAAGGAGGGAGAGGGCGTACTCGAACAACGTCGGCGGGTCGATGGGCGATGCGCTTCCGATGAGCGGTTCGCTTTCGCCGATCGCGATGCCGCGCCCCGCCGGGATGCGTCGGATCGGGAACCTCACGCGCACCTGACGTCCCGGGACGTAGCAGATGGGGCCGAACTCGTTCCACGCCTCGGTTTCGACCAGTGCCGGCTCGACCTCGATGCGATAGCCGCCCAGGGGTGCCAGGCGGAGCGGCGAGGGCGCCATCGCTCCCGGCTTGTCGAACTCCCAGACCGCAGTCAGGAACTCGGCTTCTTCGGTGAGGGTGAGTTGGGTGACCTTGGGCGCGTTCTGGGTCCAAAACGCTTCGTGCGCCTTGATGTCCTTGACCAGCCCGCCGAGTGTCGCCGCCGAGTTGGCCGAATGGCCCTGCGTGCCCAGGGGTGCGATCACGTTCACCCAGCCCTGGAACGGCTCGGTGGATTCCACGCGCCAATCGCCGGTGCGGCCCGTCACCTGCAGACCGAACGTCTTGGCCGAGCCCACGAAGAGCACCGGAGGCTGGTTGTCCCTGAAACTCAGCAGGATCCACTTGGCGTCGGGCGTCGGCGTGTTCACGCCCACCGAGCCGCCATCCCACGTGAGGAACGGGGCCGAGTTGCAGTTGAGCCGCAGCGAGACGCTCTCGCGAAAGTAAAGGCTGAAGCCGGGTGAAAGCAGACTGGCGCGAAGCGTGGCCGGTCCCCCCGCCGTTCCTCCGAGGGTCACGTTGATCTCGGTCTCGTCGAGGGTCAGCGGCGTCCACTCCGGGCATCCGGCGGGAAAGCGGAACGTGTCGGCGGAAGGATGGTTGGTCCGAAAGCCCGACCGATCTACCACGAATCCGGGCAACTGGGCGCGCTGGTGGTAGCCGAAACGCCCGAACGCCTGTCCGAACGCGGCTTGCACCAGCGTCAGGAGAAGGAGGCTAGCGTAAAGTCGCCCCAAGGAACTGAACCCCAATCCGCTTCGTGCGCGCGGACCACGCCAGACCGAGTTCGCGTTCGCCGATCCGGTATCCGAGCATCAAGGCGTAGTCGCGGTACCGGTCACCGAGATATTGGTCCAACGTGTAGTTGGCCGAAAGCCGCCAATCGCGGTGGAACCGGTAGCCTGCATCGCCCCAATAGCTGATCCGGTCGAGGTCGAGGCTCTTGCTGGCGAACACGGACATCGAAGCATTGCCCGAGTGCATGAACCCTTGCGCCGAGACGCGGTGCCGGCCGATCACGAGGTTGCTGAAACCATCCTCTGCGTAGTCGTACGTGAGCGTCAAGCTCGACCGCGGCCCCAGTTGTTGGGTGAGCATGAGCGTGGCGAACGTGGTCAAGCCCGAGAGCGAGTTGCGACCCGCCACCTTGCCGATCGAAGCCGTGGCGTTCAGCATCGTGTGGGGGCCGAGGCGTTGGGGCTGCATCCTGTTGCGCAGCCGAATGCCGTAGGACGACTGGCTGCCGCGCGCCAGGTCGGTCTCCCGCGAAGACTCGCTGGCCGTCAACCCGATGTGCATCTGGATGGGCAGCGAGCCCAACGGGATCGGGTTGGATTCGACGACGAGCGAAGCCTGTTGCGTCCGGTAGTGGACATCGCGCAGCGTGCTCGTCATGTTGCCGCTGAGCGTGGCTGTGAATCCATCGAACTGGCGGTTCACGCTCGCCGAACCGAAGATGCTGCGGTGGGCGGGCAGGTCCACTTGGACATAGCCTGTCGTCTGGCTGTCGAGACGCTGCCAGTGGTGCGCGCCGACGCCCCAGTCGCTGCGGCCCAAGCCTCCCAACGTGAGGTTGCCTCGCGAGTCGTCGCCCTTGTTCCAGTTGAGTTCGTAATCGAGGAAGATGCCGCTTTGCGACGTGGTCGTCCGCCCGTACTGGCCGCCGGACCTCAGGCGAAGCAAGCTCGTCTCGCCGGGTTTCAGGCTCAGGTAGTAAGGGTAAGAGAGGGAAACCTGATTGTAGTTGACCTGAAGCACCTCCTCGGTGAACAGGGCGGCCCGTCCATCGAGGTTCACCTGCAGCAGCGGCATCTGCAAGACGCGTTTGCCGTCGATGTGCACCGAGGCTTTGTAGAAGTAGATCTCGCGGCCCTGATAGACCACGGCCTTGTCGCCCGAGACCAACTGAGGCGCGTCCCAGATGGGTTTGAACGCGAACAGCGAGGCGTCGCTCGGTCCGTCCACGGGCGCGATGGCCTCGCCGTTGATCGAGACGACCGCCGCGCGTTGACGCGTTTCGCCCTCGACCGTCTCTTCGATTGTCGTGATGCCCGTGCCTTGCCGTTGCCGGAGGTCGTACCGGAGCACCGAGAAGTGGCGCTCGAAGCTCTTGCCGATGCGTAGGCGCGCCTTCTTGGCCACGAGTTCCTGCGACGACACGTCGTACTGCATGTCGTCGGCGTCGACGATCAGGTTTCGGTACCGGAAGCTCACGCCTTGGTTGGGTTCGCTGGCCTCGAGCAAGCGATCGTCCATGCTGTACTTCAGGTAGCCGGGCGCGACGATTTCGACGAAGTCGCTGGCGGAGGACAGCTGGCTCTTGTCCGCCACGAACTCGTAGACCAACGTGGCCGTCGTGTTGTAAGTGAGGGCGTTGGCGGTGACCGTCGAGAGACCGGGGACGCCGCTCGAAACCAGAATGGCTTGGGCAAGACCGTCCACCGTGCTGACTACGTTCTCGCGGAACGAGCCGAGCGTGGTGTAGAAGAGGACTTGGGTTCCGTCGGGCACGAGCCGCCCGTTGCCGTCGCGGACTTCGGCCGTGATGGTGGATGTGCTTCGCCCGTCGGCCACCATCATTTGAGGGAAGCTGCGCAAGCGGATGTAGGCGTTCTGAGAGAACACCTGCGCACCCACCAGGAGGAGCGCGAGAAGCACGAGCGCCTTGGCCAACAGATTCACAGCCGGATTGGTTGTACCTTCTCTAGGTAAGACGACGCTGACCGCGCCTTGTTACCACGACCTCGCGGGGCTCACGAGCCCCGACGGCCCGGGAACTTGCTCAGCGCCCGGTCGAGGTACTGCGTCTCGGGCATTTTCATCCAGTAGGTGATGCCGCCGTAGATCCACGCGCCGCTCAAGCCGAGCACGACGACCTTGCCGATGGCCCACAGGTTGCGCCCGACGCCGGTGCCCGTCGGCGTGAGGCTGGCAGCGGCGTACACCACGGCACCGGCGACGGCTGAGGCGAAGCACACTTGCCCGAGCGCCTTGAGCAGCGATGGGATGTCGAAGCCATCCGAGGACTTGACCGTCATGAGCAGCATCGCGATGACCAGGACGATGGCGGAAACCGACCCCGCGAACGGCAACGATCGGTACCCGAGGGGCGAATCCCGCATCAGAAGAGCGAGGCCGAAGTACAGGCCGGTAGCGATCGTCCCAAGAACGACCGGCGCCACGGAGCGATGTTGCGCGAAAAACGCGCGCATGAGCACCGGATGGACGCACCAAGCCGCCACGCCAAGGGTGTACCACCGCAAACTGGCCGCCACCACCACCACGTCCGCCTGTCGGAACTTGCCGTACTCGAAAATAGCGATGACGATTTCGTCGGACAAGGCGAACATCAACGCGCCAACGGGAATGCTCAGATAGAGTACGGTGCGCAGCGTCTTGAGCAGTTGGTCGCGATAGAGGTCCATGCGTTTCTGCGCATAGAACTGGGCGAGTGCGGGGAATGCCGCAATTGCCAACGACTGGCCGAAGATACCGACCGGCGCGGCCATGAGTTTGTTGGCGAATTCGAGCCCCGTGTTCACCCCAACGGCATAGTTGGTGGCAACTGCCCGCGTGATCATCGAGTAAACGCCCGTGAGAGACAATCCGAACACGACGGGCGCCATCAGTTTGAACACCTTGCGGACGCCCGGGTGCTGCAGGTCGAACGACACGCGGAACCGCGAGTTCATCTTCCGCATCACCCAAAAAGGCACGACCAGGTTGCCGACGATCGCGCCCACCAAGGCGCCCCATCCCATGCCCACGATGCCGGGTTGGACGAAGTGCGAGAGCACCAGCGCCCCGAAGATGATGCCCAGGTTGTAAAGGTTCGGCCCCAGTCCCGGCGCGGCGAAGCTCTGCCTCGCGTAGAGCGTGCCGAACATCAGCCCGCCGATGAAGAACGCGAACTGGGCGGGCAGCACGATGCGGCTGATGTGCACGATCAGCGGGCGCAACTCGTCCCCTTTCATCGGCGCGATGACGTGCGTCAGCGGCTCGGCGAAGATCCACGCGAACACGATGAACGCTGTGACCAGAACCGACATCACCGTGGCCACGACCGAGAACACGTGCCAAGCCTCGTCTTCGCGGTTGGTGTGCAGGTATTCGGAGAAGACGGGGATGAACGCCGAACTGAGGGCACCACCCGCGATCAAGAAGAACAGCAGATCGGGGATTTGAAAGGCCAGAACGTAGGCGTCGGTTTCGGGTCCCTGCCCGAACGACCACGCCATGATCATGTCCCGCAGAATGCCCAGCACTCGGCTGAGGAACAGGCTGGCCATCATGATGCCGCCCGCTCGGGCGGTGTTGGGTTTCAGGGCTTCGCTCAAGTGGCGTCAGGCCATTGTGGCAGGTTCCCTAGTCGCCGCTTCTTCCAAAGGCCGAACGCAGGATCAAGAAGTCCTGAACATTGACCGAACCGTCGCCGTTTAGATCCGCGCCCTTGGCGAACCCCGGTCCACCTTCGGTTGCGCCGAAGGCCTGACGAAGCAGCAGGAAGTCTTGCACATTGACGACGTTGTCGCCGTTGACGTCGCCGTTTCGGAGATCGAAGTCGAACGTTGCCGAGCCGTCCCCGGTGTTGACCGTCGCCGACTGGCGCAGGAACGTTCCGCCCTGAACGGTGATGTCGATGCGCCCTCTCGGCACCGGGATTCGGAACGAGTCGTCGGTCCCCGGTCCGAGAGTGAATGTGTGCAACACCTGGGTGTCGCCCGTGTTGCGGATGACGACTTCCAAGATGTCCGGTCGTCTGGCCGACCCGCCCAGCCCTTCGAAGGCCAGCCGGCCGTCGAGAACGGCCGATGCTTCGGGGTCGTCGGGCACGATGCGCTGGATCCGCCCGTCCAGATGGATGAGGAACATTTCGCCGGCGCCATCGCGTGCAAGGGCCACCGAGGGACCCACTTGGCCGCTCGGGTCGAGGTCCAACGAATGGTCGAGGAAGTCTTCGGCCACCGCTTCGCCCGTCTTCCGATCCACGCGCAAGAACACTGATCCCACGCGGCGCGAAACGAAATCGCCAAAGAAGATGCGCCCGTAGTGGTGCGGGCCCAGGGCAGTGCCACGGTAGATGAAGCCGCCGATGATGGACCCTCCGAACGCGCGCGTGTACTCGAAGATGGGATCGGTGAGCGGCAGGAACGACGGCGTTCCAATGTATGCAGCGGTGCCCTCGCGCGCGTTCCAGCCGTAGTTGCGGCCCGCTGCATCGGGCGGTTCGTAGTTGAGTTCCTCTAGGGTGGCCTCGCCGACGTCCGCGATCACCTTGCCACCCAACCCGTTCATCGAGCGATAGTCGAAGTGCCATTGCCACGGGTTGCGCCAGCCCTTGGACCAGATCGAAGGCCGAGGACCCTCGGGGAACGGGTTGTCGTCCGGAATGCCGTAGTTGCGGAGCGGGTCCTCAGGGAAATCGTCCCGGCCTAGGTCGATCCGCATGAACGAGCCGAGGCGCTTGGCAAGGTTCTGTGCGTTCCCCGGGGTGTCGCCGGGAACGCCGCCATCGCCCAAACCGATCACGAGGAGTCCCGACTCGTCGAAGTGCATGGTGCCGCCGTTGTGGTTGACGTCTGGCTGTTCGATCTCGAGGATGAGGCTCGCCGAGGCCGGATCGGCCAGCCGTTCGTCCGAGGCGTCTCGGGTGTAGCGAACGATGCGCGATCCCATCGCCGGCGTGGCGAACGTGTAGTACAGGTAGAAGTAACCGTTCCGATGGTAGGACGGATCGAAGGCCAAGCCCAGCAGACCGCGCTCGCCACCGAACACCACCTGGCTCCGGATGTCCAAGAAGTTTCCGCTCAGGTGGACGCCGTCTTCGATGATACGGATCCGCCCGTCCTGCATCACGACGAAAAAGCGGTTGGCGCGCGACGGGTCTTCCACCATCGCGACTGGGCGGAAGATCCCGGAAACGAAACCCTCGACGGCGAGTTGTCCCTGAGCCACCGACGACGCCAGCGTCGCCAGCAACAGGGTCCAGCAGGTTCTGAACCTCATGACCTTGCATGCAACCTTACCCGCTCGGTCCGTGGACTCACTCGTCGAAGGCTTCGGCGCGGGCTTTGCCAACCAGTTCCGCGATCGCGGGGTGCTCGGCTTCGCGGAAGCCGGCCGGGGGCCCATCGAACACAAGTTCCCCGGCGTGCAGGAAGGCGATGCGGTCGGCCACGCGGAACACCGACGTCAAGTCGTGACTCACAATGAGCGACGTCGCTCCCGTCCGATCCCGGACATCGACGATGAGCGAGTCGAGCGCATAGGTGGTGACGGGATCGAGACCGGTCGTCGGCTCGTCGTACAGCATCACGGCGGGCTCGAGGATCAGGGCCCTGGCCACGCCGACGCGCTTGCGCATGCCGCCGCTGAGTTCGCTGGGCATGAGGTGTCCCGTGCCTGACAAGCCGACTTGTTCGAGGATGGCTTCGGCGACGGCGCGCTGATCCTTGAGCGAAGCGCGCGGATGGCGGCGTCGGTAGCCGAACAGCACGTTGTCCATCACGTTCAGGTAGTCGAACAGCGCCGAGGACTGAAAGACCAGACCCAGATGGCGGCGCGCCTCGTCGGTGGTTCGCTGAACGTCCACGCCGTCGACCTCGACGGTGCCGACTTCGAAGGGGATCAGTCCGGCGATGCACTTGAGCAGGGTGGTCTTGCCGCCGCCGCTGCTGCCCATGATCGCCACGATGTGCCCTTTGGGAACCTCGATGGACACGTCGCGCAACACGGAACGTTCGCCAAACCGCTTTGTCAGTCCGCGAACCGAGATCATGCGTGAAGTATAGGCGCGGCGCGGGTATACACCCGAATGGAAGTGTCTGCGATGAAGAGCATCTTCTGGTCCACGTGCCTTGTCTCGACCCTCGCCCTCGTCGGCTGCGGCGGCAAATCGTCCACCGAGTCGGCCGAAGCCTCCAACGAAACGCCCTCAGCTCCCATGACCTACGCCCAAGACGCCGAGTTTCTCAAGAAGCATACCGATGCCATCGTGCTGGGCGAGGACGAAGGGCCAAGCCTGGTGGTCGTGCCCGCCTATCAGGGGCGCGTGATGACCAGCTCCCACGACGCCAAGTCCGGCGATGGGAACGGCTGGATCAACCACGAACTCATTGGCTCGGGCAAGACGAACCCGCACATCAACGCCTTCGGCGGCGAAGACCGCTTCTGGATGGGTCCGGAAGGCGGCCAGTTCGCGATCTACTTCAAGCCCGGCACCAAGTTCGTGTTCGACGATTGGCAGACCCCGGCGTTCATCGACACCGACAAGTACAAGGTCACCAAGCAGTCCAAGACCGAGGTGGTTTGCGAACACACGGCCTCGATCGAGAACTACTCGGGCACCAAGTTCGACCTGCACATCACGCGCGGCGTCACCCTTCTCGGCGCCGACGCCGCCGAGAAGCACCTCGGCATCCGCCCCGGCGATGGCGTGAAGATGGTCGGCTACGAGACCAGCAACACGGTGAAGAACGCGGGACAGGAAGCTTGGACCAAGGACAAGGGCCTGCTCTCGATCTGGATCCTGGGCATGTTCAAGCACTCGCCCACGACGACGGTGGTGTTGCCCTACAAGACCGGCGACGAGGCCACGATGGGGCCGATCGTGACCGACACGTACTTCGGCAAGGTGCCGGAGGACCGGCTGAAGATCGCCGACGGCTTGATCTACTTCAAGGGGGATGGCCAGTACCGCAGCAAGATCGGCGTCAATCCGCAGCGAAGCAAGCCGATCATCGGTTCCTACGACCCCGGCCGCAACCTGTTGACCATCGTCCAGTACACGCTGCCTGCCGGCGCGACCGACTACGTCAACTCGATGTGGGAGGTTCAGGAGAAGCCGTTTGGCGGCGACGTCGTGAACTCGTACAACGACGGACCCGTGGACGGCGGCAAGCCGCTGGGGCCGTTCTACGAGCTGGAAACCTCGTCTCCCGCGCTGGCGCTCAAACCGGGCGAAGCCTACACGCACCACAGCCGCACGTTCCACTTCCGGGGCGATCGGGCCGCGCTGCAGGCGTTGGCGACGAAGTTGCTCGACGCGAACCTGGACCAAGTGGCTCAAGCGTTCGCCCCGAAATCCGACCAGAATTCAGGTTAGGTCCTGAACACGGCATGACCAGGCTCCGTCTCAGCCCATTGCAGAGTCTCACCCAGGCGGTCGGAGCCTTGGAGGTACACAAGACAATGAAAATGATGACGAAAGGCCTCGCAGGTCTCCTCTTGATTTGCGCGGCGGCGCTGGGCTTGGCCCAAGCGCAAGGTGTCGCGACGCAAGGTCGCGGCGTTCTCGGCACGTTCGATCCCGGTTCGGAAGTCCGCAGGATGTATCAGTTCGGCTTCGAGGTCGGCAAGATCGTCCGGGACGGACACGAACTGATTCGTGGGCACTTCAGCCTCGAATCGCAAGTCGGCAGAGGCGATGCGGAGGGGTTCTCCATCATCGCTCGCGAGATTGGCCAGTTGCGCGTTGCGGGCAACGAGGCAATGTTCCAAGGGCCCGCCGTGTTGCGCGTTCGCACGGCGCGCGGGTTCCGAACGGTGCCCGGAAGCGTTCGGGTCATCGTGCAAGACAACGGCGTTCCCGCCAACAACGAGGACCCGAAGGACCGGCTATCGGTGAGGTTTGTTTCGCGCGATGGCGATTTGGTCCGCGAGATCGCGGGCTTGGTCGTTCGCGGCGATGCCGCCGTCCGCGGGGGCTGATCCCGCTTCGTTGGCAACACACCCTCAATCCCCTCCCGGAGTTTTCGGGGAGGGGATTCGTATTGATCCGACTACGCCCCTAAGAACTTGGCGACGGCCTCAACGGCCATGCGTTGGACGGCTCCCTCGGGCTTGAGCGCACCCAAGTCCCCGATCCGCGAGGCGTGCTCCGCGGCTTGCGCCGTCATTCGGCCCGAGCGAAGGATCGTGGCCGCCAGCAGGCACCGGAGCATGGGATCCTCGCCGTGACGCAACGCCTCGTCGAGGAACTTGGCGGTCTGCTCGAGTTGCCCTGTTTCAAGAAGCGTCGCGGCGCACGAAGCGAGCAGCCCGGGGATTGCGGCCAAGGGCGCCAGCAGCGGGCTCGGGTCGCGGTGGTTCGAGGGTTGCGACAGAAACGCTTCGGCACGCAGCATGGGCTCCAGGGGAGAGGCCTCGTGGGCGCCGACAAGCGCCCATCGGTCTTCGTTGTCTTGGTCGAGTCCGGCCAATCGCCGGGCGAACGCCAGCGCCCACCACAAGAGGGGATCGTCGCCCGCGAACCGCAGACCACCCTCGAACCAACGGCTCGCCTCTTCGGGCAGGTCGGAGCGTAGGGCTTCGGTACCGAGGAGGGCATGGGCCAGCCCCCGCATCCCGGCATCCGAGAGGCCGTAACGAAGGGCCGCCCCGCCGGTGTTTCCTAGTCGAGACGCATCGAGGACGTCCCGCCACCAATCGGGAAGGTGCGCGGGCGTCACGCCCTCCACTGCAAGCGATGGCTCGGCGGGCCATTGAGCCAACACGTCGCGCTTTTCGCCCACGATCGCCACCCGCTCGGTGCCGGGCGGCAACGCTAGTGTCAGGGTGTGTTCGGGGTAAGCCGCGCACGGGGCGGACATGGGCTGGCCCCCCGCCATCAGGTCGATCCGAGCCTGGGCGAGCGGGGCGAACACGCGCAGGCTAAGTTGCTCGCCCACACCGAGCGCAAGCCGCGACGTGAGCACTTCCACCCGGGGCATGTCGGTCACGGCGACCCACAGGCACCGAAATCCGATGGTTTGTCGCGGGGCGAGCCGCCAAAGAACGGGGTGCTTCCACACGCCGCCGCTCTCTGGGCGAAACGCGAAGTCCTCTTCGGCGAGCACGCCCAGCCCCGAGCCGGTCGCCGGGTCGTGAGCCCAACGGGCACCCGAACACGCGCCGAGGGCGCCTCCTTCGGCCCAAGAGAGACCGATGTCGGTGTCCATTGGCTCGGTCAGCGACCGGTTGTGCAGCGTCGCGTCCACTTGGATTTTGGGCTCGGTGGGGTGCAGGGTGAACGTGGCCGTCAGGCCAAGCCCTCCGAAGACGACGAGCATCGTCCACGCGCCGAGTTCCTCGTCAAGCGACCAGAGGGCTGGCGCAGGTTGCTGGCCGAACGCAGCGACCCGCAACCCTTCGCACCGAGAAGTCGCGTGACCCGAACGCTTGTCGAGCATGCGAACGACCGCTCCACCCGCGAACGGGTCGAACTCGACGCGCAACGCCGAGTTTTGCAAAACGACCCACGGGTGACCCTCGGCAGACGATTCAAGACGTGCGGTTGCCGCCATCGGGGCCCATTGTCTCACATCGCTCGGGGGGAACTTTCGCGGCCCGTCGGTGGGTTTGTCCGGTACAGTGACACAGGTTCCCCGAATTCGATGAAGCGCCGTTCCGCCGTCACTGGACTGACCTTGTTGCTCGTGGTTTTGCTTGCGGGCGCCTTGGTCGTTCAGCGGCGCGTGCGTCCTGTCATCGTCAGCGGCACCAGTATGGAGCCGACGTTTCACGACGGACAGAAGGTCTGGATCAGCGACGCGTACTGGCTGGTGGGTCCGATCCACCGCAAAGACGTGGTCGTGCTGACGGGGGCCACCGAAGACGAGTACATCATCAAGAGGGTGTACTGGCTCGAAGGCGAAGAGGTGTTGCCCGACCACAAGTCGTTGGACATTCCGTTCTTCGAGCCGTACACGGTGCCGCGCGGCTACGTCTGGGTGTTGGGCGACAACCGCTCGATGAGTTCGGACAGCCGAGAGTTCGGAGCCGTGCCTTTGAACCGTGTGAAGGGCAAAGTGGTCAGGTATTGAGAGAAAACGTTTGAAGAAATTCCCCAGCGGCAAATACGGCAGGCAACGGCTCGAGTTCTTTCCCTCGCCGTACCGGCCGCCGCTGCGTCCTTTCGCGGTGCTTGTGTTCCCTTGGAAGGGCGACGAAGTGCTGCTCTGCAACATCTGCGACCGGGGCTGGTGCATTCCCAGTGGGCGCGTGGAGCCGTACGAGAACCCGTGCGACGCCGTGCGGCGAGAGGCCGACGAAGAGGCCGGCGCGATTCTGGAGCACGTGCAGTATCTGGGCGCGTACCGCATCACCGAGCGCAGCGAAGTGCGTTGGGCCGAGGTTTACGCCGCGGTGGTGGCTGGGTTGAAAGAGATCGGGATGCAGGAAGAATCGCTCGGTCGGCAGTTCGTGGCCAAGGGCGACGTGGAGAGCGTGTACCATTCTTGGAATCCGCTCATCGAGGCGCTCTTCGAGCATTCGCATGGCTGCGTGCGGCGGCTTTTGGAGACGCCCGGACTGACGGAGGCTTGCGATGGACGCTGAATCAACCCAAGAAACGACGGATGCTGGCCAGAGTCTCGGTGCTGACGTGGTGCTCGATGCCCTCGGCGTCGATCTCGGCGACCTCTTCTGGAACGCCCAGCTTCAACAGGAAGGCGAGCACCAACTCGTGCCGTTCGCGCGCTTGGCGGGCGACGTCTTGGCCCAGCTCGGTTAGAAAGATGCTTCGGTAGGGCTTGGCCGTGACATAGCCCTCGCGCTGGAGTCTCTGCACCGTCTTGGTCACGGTCACGTGGCTCACCCCCAGACGCTCGGCCAGGTCTACGGCCCGCGCTTCGCCCAGCTCTTCGGTGAGTGCGGCGATGAGTTCGACGTAGTCTTCGGCCGTCTCCTTTGCGTGATCGTTCCGCGTGCGGCGGAATCGGTGTGCGCTCATGGCCCACAAAGTGTAGCACAAGCTACAACAGTTTTTCTGCCCGGATGCCCCGTTTGGGCCTTGGCAAACGGGCCCGGGCCTGCTACAATGAGTCTGGATCGAGGTCGCCCACGGGGCCTCGGGAGGGTCCAGACGAAAAAAGTCCAAAAAGTCTGGCAATTCCGGGAAACCTGTGCGATAATAGGTCCAAGTCGGAATCGGCGGAAGCCATTCCCGTTCGGAAGAGAGAACTCCGGACGGGCTCGCGAGAGAGAAGCGAGTGGTGGAATCCGAGACTGCTGGTTGGACAAAAATCAATGGAGCGGGCGTTAGACCCGTGGCATTGGAGAGGATAGTGAAGACATACGTCTTTCACCTGTTGGTCGACAGCATTCTCGTTCCCCTTTGGCGTATTCGTCGGGCTCCGGCCCCTGAGTGCCTTGGATTCGTGGTTGGGTCCCAGGTCCAGTCGTAGAGAGGAACAGAGGATTCGAGATCGCCGTGGTTGGGCGAGTTTCACTTGTTCTTCTCGCGCATGGCGCGGCTTGTTGGTTGTCCGCCCATGGTCGGTGCGAAAGCGCCCGCGAGAAGCGACGGTCTCCCTCTTCCTCCGTTTGGGTTGGTAAACGCGATGGCAACGATGCAGCAATGGAGGAAATCAGAGGTTCGGCTCAGGCCGGCCGTTCTCGCTGCGTCTGTCCGCGCACGTTTTTGTTTCCTGTCTCCTACTCCTACTGTCCGGTCGAGTCGGCGCCTTGCCGCGGCTGGACGATCAAGTTGCGTTCTTGGCTCCGGAGCGTTCCGTTCCGGAGCACCCTTCTTCGAGGGGCGCAGCGAGGGGTGGCGCGGTTTTCTGTCCCTGTTCTCCTTCCTGGCCGGTCGTGCGGGCTTCGAGTCCCGATCGGTCTGTGGTTGTGTTGGCTCTGGAGTCTCGTTTCTCCAGGGCCGGCTCCTTTGCCGCGTGGAGAGCAGGGTCGGATAGAGGTTTCCACCCTTCGGGGTGGGGAAGCGGGTCTGGTTGGCCCGTTCGGAAAAGCTAAATAGAGAAGTCCGCCGGTGGCGCATGTGCTCGTGTTGGTTGGAGCCGCGTCGAGATCAGATCGAGGTGTCGTGGTTGGTGCCTTGATCGGTGAGGCGGATGAACTGGTTGGTCAGAAGAGAGCCCGAGTGGCTGTTTGGTCGGCGTTCCCCGTGGAGCGCTCCCTTGCGGCACACCTCTGGCTCCGTCGGTTGGTTGGACGCAATGGAACGAAGAGAGAAGCGAATCGCGAGGTCGAGGTGGTTGTCCACCTGCGCTCGCCCGTTCGCGTCCCAGCCGAGCAAATCGTCTTTTGAATCGCTCTCCCGCC
>DDSP01000057.1:6388-19184 GCA_002343445.1 Chthonomonas sp. UBA2387 | reverse complement strand
GTCGCCGTTCGTCAGAGCGAACGAGACGCCTGTCGCGCCCGTCGCGGGGTCGATCGCGACCCCCGAGACCTTCCGACGCAGACTCGTCGGCAGCTTCAGCGCCAGATCGAACGTGCCCGATTGCGCCACCTGCACCGCAAACGTCCCGCCCGCGCCCAGCGTGGTCGGATACGTCGCCACCACCGCGCCCGTCCCGGGATCGCGCAGTTGCAGCACCGCAGCGACGCCTTCCAGGTTCGCGCGGCCGTTCATCGTCGCCGAGCCTTCCACCCAGGGGTCGCCCGAGACCACCACGACAGCCGTCGTCTGCTGGTTGATGGGTGGAGGCAGCGTGGCAGTGATCGTCGTCGGCCCCGTTCCCGCCCCGGCCGTGATCGGGAACGTCGCCGACGTCTGACCCGCGAGGATCGTCACCGAAGACGGGATCGTCAGGTTCGAATTGCTCGTCGAGAGGGCCGCTGTCACATCGGTGTCCAGAGGCTTCGAGACCACGACCGTTCCCGACGAAATCGCGTGGGGCGCGAGCGTGGGCGGTGCTTGGACGCTGAAGAACGATAGGTCCGCGCTCAGCGTGTCGCCGGGCCGGCTCACCGTGATGGTGACCACAGCACCGGGGTCTCCTGTGTGCGTCTGAATCGGGAACACGTACTGCGCATCTCCGGCCGGGATCGTGATCGTCGCGGGAACGGTGACCAAATCGGGATGGCTGGCCGTTACCGAGTACTGCCGTCCGCCGGCGGGCGCCGCGCCGTTCAATTCCACGATCCCCAGCGTGGATTGACCGGGCACGATGGGCAGCGGAGCGATCTGGAACGAGCCCAGCGAAGGTGGATTCACCGCGAGCACGGCCTGCTTCGAGTTGCCCAACGTCGCCGTGATCGTCACGTTCGTCGGCGAAGAAACGGCCGTCGTGGTCACCGTGAACGTGGCCGAAGACTGACCCTCGGGCACCGAGACCGCGGACGGCACGCCGCCCACAGGCTGGTTGTCGCTCGCAAGCGCCACCGAAACGCCTCCCGACGGAGCGGGCTGGTTCAGAGCGACCGTGCCCGTCGAGTTCTGGGCCACGCCCACCACCGAAGTCGGGTCCAGCGTTAGGGTGTCGACGCCGAGATTGGTCACCACGATCTGGAAAGTCTCGGAGTCCGACAGCGGCGGGAAGCCGTCGTCCGCGACCTTGACCGTGACGTTGTAGGTTCCCGGAGTAGAGGGCGTCCACGAGAATGCGCCGGTGTTGGGGTGGATGCCCGCGCCGCTGGGCGAGTTCTCCAGCGAGAAGGTCAGGCTCTGCCCGGCGTCGGGATCGGAGGCCGTGGCCGTGAACGTCACCGGATACCCCGTCGCCCCGGATTTGTTCCCGATCGGGTTCAACATCGGCGGGTTGTTGTCGCTGACCTCCCGCACCACCAGGGTGATCTCCTTGTACGCCGTCTCCGCGCCGTCGGTGGCCACGACCTCGAACGTGTACACGCCGGGACCCTGCTCTTCGGTCGGCGTCCAGCTGAACCAACCCGTCGTCGGATGGATCGTCGCTCCATCGGGTGCGAAATCGAGGCTGAACGCGATATCGCCGGGGTTCGCGGGGTCTCCGTCCACACGGGCTTGGAACCGGTGCTCGACCAACTCGTCGATCTCCGCCGAATCGAAGTTCCACAGGCGCAGGGGCTGGCGGACAATCGCAAGCGCCACCCAAGACATCCATCCAAAGTCGCTACCAGGGCCGAAAGTTCCAGTCCTCACAAATCCATTCCTGAACGTACTTCCTGAAATTGCGATGACACCCTCGCGCAATGCCACCCCACTATAATAGTCTCCGCCCTCCGTGTAGTTGCCCCCATAGGTTCCAAACTGAATCGCTTCTAAATCGGCAGAAAGACGACACACATAGCCATCGCTGGTGCCGCCCGCCCAGTTTTGCCATGCGTCCACAGTCAAAGGCAATCCGCCACCAGGACCCCTAACCTCCAAAGCGATCGCAACCGAGCCCTGACTCGTAGACGTCATCGCCCACGGTGACACATGGCCATTGTCGCCGAGAATAGCCACAGATCTAGGAATTGACCCGTCCAACCGCAATCTCGCCACTATGAGATTCATCGTACCTGCCGCTGGCGCTCCATGATGAAACATATGCGACGCCAACATATCCATGCTGTCACTTGAGAAACCAAGCAGAACATCGCCCGCAGCATCAATGTCGACGATAGCCCTAGCCCCCCCATAAAACGTCGGTGCCAAGCCAATCTCCTCTCCAGATCCTCCGTAGTATGTTGAATACACCATTTGAGTGGCAGATGAGTTCATCTCACAAACAAATGCATCACTGGCCCCACGCATCGTTGATTGTATCGCATTGCCAGTCACGGGCAAATCACCGGCAGCCACCAATCCGGAAACTATCACATTACCGTTAGGTCTTGCTTTGATTCCTGTGAGAATCGCGTCAGATCCACCGACTAAGGTCCTGAATCCAAACGTTGTGCCTGATTGATGAATACGCACTACAAAGCCGTTAACGGATCCCGAAAACGCTGGTTTGACCACCCCTATTGAAGCCGGGAAATTGGCGGATCTTGTTTCGCCAGCAACCAGCACCGCACGATTGGGCAACACGCACATGGCGAACGCAGCGTCCAAACCTCCGCCACCGATATAGGTTGACCAAGATCGTGAGCCATCTGGATTCAGCTTTAGTGCGATTCCATCTTCGAGAGCTCCGCCAAAACTCGCCTGCAGTCCAGCAGTCGTCGGAAAGTTGAAGGATCGACTTATCCCGCAAGCGTAGATTGCACCAAGGTCGTCGACATCAACGTCAAACAGCCAATCGTCATGGGAACCGCCGATCATCACGACCAACTGCAACCTCTGCCCATCGGGAGAAAACCGT
Organism: Chthonomonas sp. UBA2387; assembly: GCA_002343445.1. GTDB lineage: Bacteria > Armatimonadota > Fimbriimonadia > Fimbriimonadales > Fimbriimonadaceae > UBA2387. The sequence goes on along the minus strand of DDSP01000057.1, from coordinate 16,297 downwards.
GCAACGTAAGCATCATAGCGACCAGCTAACGTATAGCCTCCATTGTCGCCCGTCGGGAAGTCGCTGCGATCGTTCCAGCCCGCAAAAACGACACTCCCTTGGGGGGCAAATGTGACCCCGCCATGCGTAGACGAGCCAAAACCAGCTCCACCTACCGCATTAGCCCACAACAGGGGATCGATGACGAGTCCTCGGGTTGGGTCGTGATCGCCGACCGCAAATCCCACCGTGCCGTCGCCGTGCAAGCGGTACGAACCCTCCACCCGGCGCCGTCCGGACGGTAGGTCCTGATAGATCTCCAAGCCCCGCTCGTACACGGGACCCAGCGAGGTGTCCAGGCGCAGGTCGCCGTCCCGGGTGACGGACACCCGGTCCGCACCCAGGTGTCTGAGACGGATCTGCGACGGGTCGGCTCCGGGAGCGAGAAGAAGGTCGTACCGGATGTTGCCACCGTCGTCGTACCAGCGGGCGTCCACTCCCGGGTACAGGCCAGACACGTGGACTTCGCCATAGGCGGGTACGAACTCGGCGTGCCGCGAGGGGTCGTTGCCGAGGTAGTAGTGCCGGACCGTCTCCGACCTCGATTCGCCGACACCCGCCACCGACCCCGCCACCGGCTTGCCGTCCGAGCCCACAAACTCGGAACGCACAATGTGCCCCCGGCGCAGTCGCGTCGCGCGCCCGCCATCGGACCCCGTCAAAACGGGGGACACTTCCGACAGGGAGTGGACATCCATCACCGAACCACTCTCCGTGAGCCACAGGGTCATGCCGCCGAGTTCGGCCATGAAGCGGGCTTCCGAGGGCCATTGACCACGGTTCTCGACGAACTCGAGACGACTGGCCGGGACCATGGAACCAGGACTCGACACCGCTCCCGAACCGGAAGCCGGCACCCCACCGGACGGGGATGCCATAGCCATTGCCAAGAGTAAGTTTGTCAACATTGCTCGACCTCAGAACCTGACGAATCGTTTAGTTTACGCTCAAGACCGTTGTTCCTCGAACCCAACCGATCTGAATTCGCGAGCGTATGTGGTCATTGTCCCGCAATGAGCGTCATGGAATGTGATCCAGCCTCACACTTGGGGCCATTGACTCGCATAGCCCGCTGAATCAGACTGGCTCGGCCCGGATCACTCCTTCCAGCGAGAGCGACCGGCCGGATCGCTCGAAGGAAGCGGCCTGCGCGGTGGGCAACCTGCTGTGACTCGGGGACAGGCATGACCTCACCGTCTAGCAAGTCGCCCCGGGCATGAGTTAGAAGTCGTACTGCCCGATGTTCTCCTTCGTGAACACCAGGATCCCGCCGAGCATCACCTGGTCGCCGGAGACCTGTTTCTCGCCCAGCCGGCCCGCCTTCAGCCCCGTCGCGCCGGGCTTGAGCGTTCCATCCACCATAGCCTTCGCCGCGTGAATCGTCAGGTAGCCGAGGTCGCGGGTGTCCCACAGGATCACCGAGCGCACGACCCCTTCCTCGACGTACGAGCGCATGTCGTTCGGAGTGCTCAGGCCCGTGACCATCACCTGCCCCGTCTTGCCCGCCTGCTTCACCGCTTCCGCCGCGCCGGGAAACGCCACCGAACTGATGGCGAACACGCCCTTCAATCCGGGATAGGCCTTCATCAGGTCTTGCGTCACCGAGAACGCGAGCTTCTGGTCCTCGTTCGAGGGCTTCGTGGCCACCAGTATCAGGCCGGGGTACTTCTCGAGCCGGGTCTTGATGTGCTTGATCCACTCGTTCTGGTTGGCAGCGGTAAGGGCTGCGGTGACGATGGCCACCTCGCCCGTCGCGCCGTCCCCGCCCAAGTCCTTGGCCATCGCGTCCACCAAGCCAAAGCCGATCTCCTCGGGCGTCGCTTGGTTGACCAAAAACTCACGGGCATCCGGCGCAGCGTCGGCGTCCCAAGTCAGCACCTTGATGCCTTGGTCGCGGGCTCGCTTCATGGCCGGGCCAAGCACGTCGGGATCGTTGGGCGAAACGGCGATGGCGCTCACACCCTGCGCGGTCCATTGGTCCACCAGCTTCACGGCTTCGGCGGCGTCGCCGCTGGTCGGACCGTCGTAGATGAGTTCGATGCCGAGCTCTTTGGCCGCTTCGGCAGCCCCTTCAAAGCAGCTGGTGAAGTACGGCACGCCCTTCTTCTTGGGCAGCAGGGCAACGACCACCTTGGCGTCCGCCTTCGGTTCCGAACCACCGCCGCTCTCGCTCGGACCGCATCCCACGGCCCAAAGCAGCGCAACACCCAACGCGAGGACTTGAACGAGTTTCATGACGTTCTCCGAGAACCCTTGCCCGAGTCGAGCGCACGCTCCAACAACACGGCCGCGATCAGCAACGCGCCGATCACCACCAAGTTGAGTTCGGTCCGCTTCCAATGCCAGCTCACGAACTCGCGCGTGAAGTGGATGAGCGCCAACCCGAGCACCAGTCCAGAAACCTTACCCTTCCCGCCGTCGATGCTCGCGCCCCCCAGAACGACGGCCGTGATCGCTTCCAGCTCCAGCCCCATGCCCATGTCGGCTTTGGCCGTGTTGTTGCGGGCGACCAACAACACCGCCGCCAATCCGCAGCACGCCCCCGAGACCGTGTACAGTGCCAGCTTCAACCGGTCCACCGGGATGCCCGCGAACCTGGCGGCGCGCTCCTCGTAGCCGACGGCCACGATCCAGCGGCCCCAAACCGTCCGCGCCAGCACGAACGCCGCCGCCCCCGCCAGCAACAGAAACAGCGCCGTCGGCCAAGGAGCCTGACTCCAGCGGGCGATCGCCTCCGGGTAGCCCGAAATGGGTCTCGCCAGCGTCACGCCCTCGGCCAAACCTCGAAACGCGGCCATCGTCGCCAACGTCGCGATGAGCGGATGAACCCCCCACCGCGCCACGCACCAGCCGTTCAACGCCCCCGCGGCAGCCCCTACGCAGAGGGCCGCCAAGATCGCCAGTGCCGGTGGAGCGCCCCGCTCGTGCGCCAACCCCAGGCAAACCCCGGCAAGCGCCACCGTCGAGCCCACCGAGAGGTCAATCCCGCGCGAGAGCACGATCAGCAGCATCGGCACCGCCACGATGGCGAGTTCCCAAACGTGGGTGGCCAGCAGCATCTGCGCCCGGGGCTGCACGAACCGTGGATCGAGCCGCCACGCCGCCAGCAACATCGCGGCCAGAATCAGCGCCAACGCAAACTCCCGCGAGCGAAGGAAACTCAAGAAGCCCTCCGGCTGCGATCGAGCAGAACAGCCGCCAAGATCAACACGCCCTGCGCCATGCGCTCCCAATACGTCGCCGCCTCGCCCAAGCGCAGGAAGATGAGCACCGTGGACAGGCTGCCTAGAAGCCACGCCGCGAACACTGTCCCCAGCACGGTTCCCCGCCCACCCTGGATCGAGGTGCCGCCCACGATCACCGAGGCCACCGCCACCAGCTCGAATCCCGAGCCGAACCCCGATTCGACGACCCGCAACTGGGTCGCCGAGAACAAAGCAGCCACCCCGCACGCCAGCCCGGTCAATCCGAACAGCATCCAGCGAAGACGCGCCCCAGGCACACCGACCATCTCGGCCGAACGGGGCGCTGAGCCCAACGCCCGAACGCGCAGCCCGAACGGCGTGCGGTGCGCCAGCACGCCCATCGCCAACGCAAAGACCAGCGCCGCCAGCACCGAGTAAGGTACGCCGCCGAGGCCGCCGGTCCCAAACGCGCGCAAGCCCTCGGGCATCCGCTCGATCCACCGCCCGCCGAGCAGCAACTCCGTGGCTCCCCGGAAAACGGTCAGCGTGCCGAGCGTCGCGATGATCGAAGGCACGCGGCCCCAAGCCACGATCGCGCCGTTCAACAACCCGCCCAACACCCCGACGCCCAGGCACGCCGCCACGCCCACCCACGGAGGCAGCTCCATCCGGTCGGCAGACGTGGCGATCCCCATCACCGCTGCGCACAGGCCCATGAGCGAACCCACCGAAATGTCGATCTCGCGAGCCAAGACGACCAGAGTCAGAGCCGAACCGACGATGAGGGCGGGAGCGGTCTTGACCAGCAGGTCGCGCAGGTTGTCCAAAGAAGCAAACGCCGGATTCGCCAACGAGCAGGCTGCCAACAAGGCCAACAGCGCCCATCCGATGGTGGTCCGCGAGGCGCGCCAAGGGGTCGTGCGCTGGTCCTGAGCCGCACCATCGGGCAACGCCAAACCGAGAATCGCCTCGGGCGAGGCCGAGGCGCGGTCCAGTTCACCGGCGATGCGACCCTCGCGCATGACCAGCACTCGGTCGGCCAGCGCCAACACCTCCGGGATCTCCGAAGACACGACGAGCACGGCCGCGCCCGAGTCGGCCAGTTCGCGGATGCGGCGGTGGATCTGCGCTTTGGCCCCCACGTCCACGCCGCGCGTCGGCTCGTCGAGCAGCAGGATCGTCGGTTCGCCCGCCAACCACTTGCCGAGCAGCACCTTCTGCTGGTTGCCGCCCGAGAGCGAAGCCACGGGATCGGAGGCGGAGGCCATGCGGATGTCCAACCGCTCCCGGGCCTGGCGGGTGCGCTCGCGCTCGTCCGAAGACCGACGCAACAGGGGCTGACCCGAACGGGCCACCAGGCCGAGGTTGTCCTCGATGCTCATCGGCAGGACCAGGCCCTCGTGCTGCCGATCTTCGGGAACCAGAGCAACGCCGGCGGCGATGGCGTCCCGCACGCTGCCGACCGCGCGACCGTTGGCCCACACGCGCCCCCCGCGAGGGTCGAGCCCGAACACGACGCGCACGACCTCAGAACGCCCGGAACCCACCAGCCCAGCCAGTGCCACCACTTCGCCCGGCCGAACCCGAAAAGCCACGTCCTGGAACACGCCTTCCCGGGCCAGCCCTTCCACGCGCAAGCCGCCCTGGGTCTCGGCGGGATCTGGCGGGCGTGCGGTCATGGCTTGCCGAGGATGTTAGCGCAACGCGAACGCCGCCGACGCTCGGAAGGACGACACGCGTAGAATAGAACCGAATGTCCACGCTTCCCGATGCCCGCGGCCGGTTCGGCGCCTTTGGCGGGCGATACGTGCCCGAAACCCTCATCCCCGCCCTGGACGAGCTCGACGCCTCCTTTCGCGAGGCATGGGCCGATCCCGGCTTTCGGGGAGAGTTCGAGCGCCTCAGCCGCGAGTACGTGGGACGCCCGACCCCGCTCACCGAAGCCAAGCGGCTGAGCGAGGACACGGGACTGCACGTGGTGGTCAAGCGCGAAGACCTGTGCCACACGGGAGCGCACAAGATCAACAACGCGCTCGGGCAGGGCCTGCTGGCGCTGCGCATGGGCAAAAAACGTATCATCGCGGAGACGGGCGCTGGCCAGCACGGGGTCGCCACGGCCACGGTGTGCGCCCTCTTCGGACTGAAGTGCATCGTCTACATGGGCGAGGAAGACTGCGAGCGGCAGAAGATCAACGTCTTCCGCATGAAGCTGCTGGGCGCCGAAGTCGTGCCCGTCTCAAGCGGAACGCGCACGCTCAAAGACGCGCTCAACGAAGCCATGCGCGACTGGGTGACCAACGTTCGGGACACGCACTACATCATCGGCACCGCTGCCGGCCCGCACCCCTACCCCTACCTGGTGCGCGAACTGCAATCCGTCATCGGAATCGAGGCGCGGGCGCAGTATGTGGAGCGTTACGGCCGGTTGCCCGAGGCGGCGGTCGCCTGCGTGGGGGGCGGCTCCAACGCCATCGGATTCTTCCATGCGTTCGTGCCGGATTCAAAAGTGCGGCTGGTCGGCGTGGAAGCGGGCGGCTTGGGCATCGAAACGGGCCAGCACGCCGCCCCGCTCACCGCCGGTTCGCCCGGCGTGCTGCACGGCTCGTTCAGCTACCTGATGCAGGACGAACATGGCCAGGTGATTGGGACGCACTCGGTCTCGGCGGGTCTGGACTATCCGGGCGTCGGCGCGGAACACTCGCACCTGAAGGATTCGGGGCGGGCCGAATACACGTCGGTGACCGACGACGAGGCCCTGTCGGCGTTCCGCTGGGTGGCCGAGCGCGAAGGCCTGATCCCCGCGTTCGAATCGGCCCACGCGTTCGCCCTGCTCCGCACCCCCGCCTTCCGCCCCGGCGAGCGGGTGCTGGTGAACATGAGCGGCCGAGGCGACAAGGACATGGAATCCGCCTCTCGGCTGCTGCGGCTGTAAACCTGGAGCGTCTGGCTCGGCGTTCGTCCCCGTGGGTCTGGTTCACCATGCGGGCTCGGCCGCGCCACCTTGGCACTCTCCGGAATTCCCCTCCTTTGGAGGGGTGGCCGCAGGCCGGGGTGGTCCCATTGGGTCGGCAGGCTGCCTTCGGGTTCACGATTCACGATTCACATTCAGGTCCCCCCGCGAGCGTCGGCAGTGGTCGGCAAGTCTGCTCTCGCCGATTCTCCCACTCGAAGAGCTGTTTCACTGTCGGGGATCATCCTTGTCTTTTCGCCGCGAGCGAGGGGTTTGTCAACCCCGAGTCGGTTTTCTGGACGTTGTCCGATGGTTCTCCAACAGGCGTTCGATGGAGCGGAGCGCCGACGTCGTCCGCGCCGTCGCCCGCGATTGCCCCCGCGTGAGCCTCGCCGCCAACGGAACCAACCGCTTCTACGCCAAGGCCGCCAACCAAGCCGCGTCGCTGGCCCAGGGCGAGGCGTTCCTCTTCCTGAACCCCGACGCGCGGCTGTACCCCGGCTGGCGGGAGCGGTTCGAGAGTCTGGTCCTCGACCCGCCGACGCGTCGTCCGGTGGGCGCGGGGCTTGGGGTGAGGGCTCATTGGGTGTGTGAGGAACGCTCGACGCACAGGTTCCTGACGGCGGCGAGATGCGCCTCCAGCCGGTCTGGATCTGCAAGGTCTGCAGACGGCACCCGATGGGTGAGCACGCCTAGACCGGCCAGGTAGTCGTCCCAAGCCAGGTCGCGATCGGCATCGTGGATCTCGCCGTCCACTTCCACGCAAAGCATGGCAGCCGAGCAGAAGAAGTCGAGAGAGTACGGTCCCACCGGATACTGAAAACGGAACGTGAACTCCGGACAAGTCCGCCTGAGTCCTCGCCGGAATCGGGTCTCGGAGAGGTTGGCGGCCCTTCGAAGGGAACGTGCTCGGTTCTTGTTCGCCCTGTTTCTTGCGTTGCCGGGCAATGGCATCGGGCCCATTGTAGCCGTTGCGGCAGATCCTCACCCCCGGCCCCTCTCCTTCGCCGCGATTGGTCTGGGCTGAGGGACGTTCGCCCGGCGAAGGCGAGGGGAGCCCGGATTCCCCTCTTCCACCGTGAAGACCTTTCGCTTACCAGGGCGCATCGTCGGTGGGAGAAGGGCTAGGGGTGAGGGCGCACCTCACCCCGACCACAGTCCGGATGCTGGTCCGGCCGTGGCACCGCCACATGCCCTCCCTCGCGTCACCTTGAGGTTCGGCCCGCGACCGCCGGGTGCGTTCCGTCGTCCCAGACTCAAGGGCCGAAGTCTCGAAAGGGAACGCGGGGGCATGTCCGAAGCGTCCCCCTCGCCGTATCGGCACATGAATCTGCCGCCGCTGAGGTCCACCATCAGCGTCCGGTTGCNNTTGCCGTTCTGGTCGTATTCGTACTGGGTCGCCAGGCCCCGGTTGCTCTCGCGCGTCACTCGGCCGAGCGCGTCGTAGGTGGTCGTCGCCACGCCCCAGAAGTCCGAGAGCGTGGTCCTGCGCCCGAGGGCGTCGTACATCTGCGTGACCCGCTCGAACTTCCTTACGCCCGACGTATAGCAGTCGCCTATCTCCGATTCGCTGGGCCACACTGCGTTTCCACGCCGCCGTCGGGAAGTTGAGCGTCGTAACAAAGTTTGGCTTCCCTTGTACCATAGACAAACACATGCCAATACTGAGGGTCCATCTCCCGACGTTGTACTCGGACGCTTCGGATAGCACCCACATCCCAACCGCCCTTGACGGCAATTCTGTCAAACAGAGGATGTTCTCGGATGATCCCCATGGTTGCGAGATCGGTTGGAACGGAGACGCTTCCTGAGGCCACTACGCTTTCTGTAACGAGCTCGGTGTTGAACGCGATTGAAGCCTTAGATTCATCTCGGCCAACAAAATCTAGAACCAACAACTCCACGCGACTCAAGTCAAACAGTTCCAGGGCATGGTTGACTTCTGATTGGCTAAGGCCCGAATCGTCCGCTCCAGTGTTGCATGCTAGTCCTAAGACTAGTGCCGAAAGAACAATCAATATCCCAAGTCTTTGCACTTGCTCCTCAGCTTGTTCCCAATAGTGAGACCCACACACTGCGAACCTCCGACGAGGCACGTATCGGAAACTGCGTTGTCAAGCCAACCACATCTACGTATCCAATCGCTGTCTCTCTTTCTGATTGGGTAGCACCGCCTAGCGCCGGCTTCTTTAAGGAGACACTCAAGGTCCTTGGTGTACGCCAGACATTCATCTCGATCCGTGCCAATGTCAAAGTATCCACCGCCTAGATCGCGGTTCTTTACTCCTCGCGCGCGGCATCCCGAATTGCTATCGTCCTTACAGAACGAACTCCGGCTAATGTGGTCCCTCTCGTGCTCTAGAATACACTTTGTCACAGAATCGTCCGGGGATGGCTTTGCGCATGGATACGCTTTCCCGCGGCAACAGATGACGAATCCCCTGTCGCCGTTGTCCAACCCTTGCTTGAGTGCCCACCCACACGGGTCGCCCTCGCAATGGTGGCGATATCTACCAACGTCACCCGGCGGCTTGTTGAGGTACGGGCAGTTTGGCCCTTCGTAGTACCAACCGTCGCAAAGTCCAAGTGGATCCGCGATATCAACTGGCGATGGTACGTATGCGTAAGGTGGCTGATTCGGCCACAATGGATCTTGCGTCGCCCAGAGTGCGAGTGCAACAAGATATTCACGGTTTCGGACATAGTTCGACGAGAAGGTTGTGCGATACCCCCACAGTCCCACCCAGCCGAACGCGAAGTCCTCCACCGGGCCGTCCGACCAAAGCGGCAAACCGTAGGGTTTGTAGCGCGCCTCGGCCAGAGCCGTTCCCGATTCGTTCGCGTACGCCGCAACCGTGCCGAGGAAGTCCGGCAGGTACTCGGCATACTCCTCGTCGAACCTCTGAGCCAGGATCAGACCGTCCACCGTGTGGTAGTCGAGCGGCTTCGAGCCCGAATAGGACTGGAGGTAGTCCCAGCCGTCCCAAACCAGAGTCGTGCGCCCCGATGCCCCGATCTCGACCCGCTTGCGACCGTCCCCGTCGTAAAGGTAGGTGGCAAGGGACGAGGCCGTCTGCAACGCGGAAAGCCGGTTCTCGCAGTCGTAGGCCATCGTGGTCGTCCCGGCGATGGAATCCTCGATCCGCGTCGTGTTGCCGTTGTCGTCGTAGGTGAACGTTCGGACGGGTTCGGGGTCTTCGCCCGCGTTCACCGCCGTGACCAGCCGGTTGGCCGCGTCGTAGGCGAACTGCCACTGCCCTTCTTCGCCCGAATAAGTGCGGTTGTCGCGCGAGTCGTAGGAATAGTCGTAGGTGTGCGCGTTGGTCCCGCTGGTGGCGTCCTGGGTGAGTCGGTTCTTCGCGTCGTACAGATAGGTGGACCGCGAGCCGATCAGGTCTTCGACCGTCTTTAGGTTGGAGTTGTTGTCGTAGCTGTAGGTGAAGCGGGTGAGCGAACCCGAACGCAGGTACTGGAGGCGGTCGGAGGAATCGTAGCCCCAGGTCGTCGTCGCCGAAGCGCCGATCTGGGTGGTCTTGCGTCCGGCGCGGCGGCGGGAGCGGGTGGTTGCCCGCCGGTTCTTCCGGTTCGTCGCCGCTGTCATGGGTTCAGTATAGCGAAGGTTTTGGGAAATGGGAAATGGGAAATGGGAAAATGGAGGAATCAGGGTTCGGGGTTGCTCGTCCGGAGTTCGCCCGCCGAGGCGCAGAAGGCGACGAGCCGATCCTCACCCCCGGC
>DDSP01000057.1:0-6352 GCA_002343445.1 Chthonomonas sp. UBA2387 | reverse complement strand
GGGAATTCAGTGTTCAGTGTTCAGTGTTCAGTGTTCAGGGTTCAGTGTTCAGGGTTCGGGGTTCAGTGTTCAGCCGCCTCCCGCCGCGCTTCTCTGCCTGACGCCGCCGTGGAGACTGCTGTGGAGTGCCGCTGCCGGGAGAGCCGCTGCGGTTGACGTCTTCGCCCCGGGCGGCGTCGACTTCGAGACGCGCGGCTCGCAACCTGATGCACCGAGTCCACACGCCTCCCGCCGCGCCCTCTGCCCGACGACGCCGTTCTCCCCCGCTTCCCATCGGATTCCATCATCCCTCTTCCCGATTCCCAATTCCCCGTTCCGAACGGAAGGACACCGACCCTGCGCCAAGCGATATCAGCGTAAATCGTGGCATTGCCGCCAACCCGGCGTGTAACCTCCGAGCCAGGAGTTATCAACGCCGATGTTGTGGACGATCGCGCTTTCGCTCGCCATGGGACAAGGGGCACCGACAGGGTTCGGCCCCGCCACCGTCGCCTTCCCGCTGACCGTGCAAGGCAACCCGTTCGACCCCGACGCCAACGATGTGCGCGTCCGCTTCGTCCAAGCCGTCAAGACGGAGGAACGGCTGGCCTACTACGACGCCGACGGCCGATGGAAAGCCGTGCTCAGGGCCAACACCGGCGGCACGTGGGAGGCCACAGCCCTCCACAACGGCAAAGTGGTGGCCGAGAGGTTCGCCCGCGTAACCCTGAGCCCAAGCGGCGACGAGGGCTTTGTGCGGCGGCACCCCAAGGCCGCCAACCGCTTCGTCCTGGACAACGGGGGCGGCTACTATCCCATCGGCCACAACATCGGCTGGCAAGGCCCCAACCAAATGGAGCTGACCGAACAGATCGCCCTGCTCGGCAAGAGCGGAGGCAACTGGACGCGCATCTGGGCGTGCCACTGGGACGGCAAGAACCCGTGGTGGAAGGTCGGCGACCTCGAGGCCGCGCGCGATACGTTCTGGTTCGAACCCATCCAGCGATGGGATGCGCTCATCGCGGCGTGCGAGCGGGCGGGCGTCCGGGCACAGTTCGTCCTGTTCCACCACGGCCAGTGGACCACCCGCGTGAACCCCAATTGGTCCGAGAACCCGTGGAACAAAGCCAACGGGGGCTTCCTCGAATCGCCCACCGAGTTCTTCACGAACGCCGAGGCCAAGCAACGGGCCAAACGCTGGCTACGCTACGCAGTCGCCCGATGGGGACACTCCCCCGCCGTCATGGCTTGGGAGTTGTTCAACGAGGTCGAGTGGGTCGAGGCGCGCTACGCCGACCGGTGGGACACCATCGAAGCCTGGCATGGCGAGATGGCCGACTTCATCCGCTCGCTCGACCCCTACCGCCACCTCGTGACCACGAGCAGCCCGATGGAACGCGAGAAGCTGTGGGTGAAGATGGACTTCTACCAGCCGCACACCTATCCGCCCGACATCGAGGCGGCCATCGCGGGCGAACACCAACCGGGCGACAAGCCCCTGTTCTTCGGCGAGTTCGGAGGAGCGGGCGCCGCGCCATTGGCCGGCGGCGAACGCGCCGGGATCCGCGACGGCATCTGGGCGGCGGCCCTCGCCAACCAGGGCGGAGCGGGCCAGTACTGGTTCTGGGATCGCCTGCAAGCCGAGCGCGACCTCTATTCCGAGTACCGCATCGCCGCCGACGTGTTCGCTGCGGCCGAACTTTGGGAGCACGCCTCGGCCAAACCGGTGGCGTTGCCCATCGAAAGCCCGGGCAAGGCCGACCTCGTGTTCGCCCCCGGGTTGGGATGGGCACCCTCCAAGACGACCGAATTGAACCTGCCGCAAGACGTGGTCGCGGGCAAACACGGAACGATGTCCTCGTACTTCCAATCGTCGCGCTCGAACAACGCGGCGATGTTCCCAGGGCCTCTGTCGTTGCGGTTCCATGCCGCGAAGGCGGGCGAGGCGCATATCCAGTTGGGACAGATCTCGGCCGGCGGGGCGGACATCGGCGTCCACATCAACGGCAAGCTCTACGAGCAGCGGGCGTTTCGCGGCGGGTCGGACGATCGCCGCGTGCGCGAGGTGATCGTCGTCCCGTTCGAGGCGGGTGCCAACCACATCGAACTCCGCAACACCGGCGCCGACTGGGTCGTGGTCAGCCAAGTCCGCGTCCCGGGGCTCGGCCAGACGGCTAGGGTCCGGGCGTTGGCCGAAAGCGATTGGATGCTCGCGAGGGTCAAGGCCATGCCGGGCACCACTCGCGCCGTCCTCGGTCCATTGCCTCTGGCAGCCGGTACCTACCAGGTTCAGCGAACCGACTTGGACACCGGGCTCGTCCGCAAGAACTGGCACCGGCTGGCCAAGGGGGCGCGCCTGACCCTTGAGGACCTCAAGGCCGACGAGGCGGTGCTGGTCCGCAAGGGCGAGGAGTGACGGTCACGCGGTAGGTTCGGTGGGCCGATCCGGGATACGGCGGGTCGCCCACAGCGAGAGCAGGGCCACGCCGATCCCGATGACGAATGGCAACTGATACGCCTTCTGCGACTGCCAAAGCCACGCGCCCAACACGGGCACGGTGACTGCGGCGACGTGGTTCATGGTGACGCCCATCGCCGCCGACGGAGTGAACTCGCCCGGCCGCACGATGCGGTGCAGAAACGTGTTGAACCCGACGCCGAACGTGAACGCCACACGGTCCACCACGAACAGGAAGCAAAGCACCTCGCGGTTCGGGATCAACGCATAGCCGAGGAAGATCACCACGAGAAGCACCGCATACCACGTCAGCGGCGTTCGCTCGCCAATGCGGTCGAACAACCTCCCCACCCGAGGAGCCGCCACGATGGCCGCCACCGTGGAAACCAACTGTAGGCCAAGCATGGTCTCCAGCGGGACCTTGTAGACGAGGATCAGCGTGAGCGCGGCGAACGTGCCGACCACCTGCCTCCGGCACCCATCGAGAAAGGTCAGCCAGTAGTAAAGCCCGTACTCCCGCCGCCAAAGGAACCGCTCGCGCCGCTTGCTGCCGCTTGCCTGGGGCGAGAGCCGCAACCCAAGGGAAGAACCTGCGACGATCGCCACGCCACCAACCACGAAGTACGCCTCGTACGGAAGTCGGACCCACTTCGCCACGCCGTAGGCCAGGCCGAGGGCCGCAAGATTCCCGATGCCGCCCACGGCCGCCATCCTCCCCAGGTGCGAGCCGCCGTCCGCGCCCTTGGCCAGAGTCAATGTGATCGCCGGCGAAACCGTGGCCCACACGTGAAAACCCACCGACCACAGCACCGAGACGGCCACCTGCGGCCAAAACTCTAGAAACCGACCCGTGATGGCGATGCCGATCCCCATCACGGCCAAGCCCAACACGGCGACCCGCGCCTCGGCGAGCGCCACCAGCGTCCCCGCCAGTAAGGCGGCCAACAACCCGGGAATCTCGCGGAACGACTCCAGCGCGCCTGCCTGCAGCGGCTGGATGGCCAAATCGTCGCGCAGAAAGTTCTGATAGACGCCGTTGTAGACCGCAAACCCGAACGAGTAGAGGAACGTCAGGGCCGTGAACAGCTTCCAATCCCGAAGCAGGTCGAGCCGGTCCTTCTCCGAAGGCGCGGGGTTCAAGAGGGCTCCACCCGTGCGCCGTCCACGGCTTGGCACGCCCAAATGTCGGGCACGGCGCCCATCGCCAACTCATAGGCGGTACGAGCCCCTTCGGCAAACTCGGCCACACGACTCTGCTCCACGAGCGCGACGCAAGCGCCGCCGAACCCGGCCCCGGTCATGCGGGCCCCGATGCAGCCCGGGGCGTTCCAGGCGGCTTCGGCCATGGCGTCCAGCGCGGGGCTGGTGACCTCGTAATCGAGCCGAAGGCTGTCGTGGCTCCCGCGCATCAAGGTGCCGATCCGCCAGGTCTGGCCCCGGCGCAGGGCCTCGGCGAACTGGAGCGACCGCAGGTCCTCGGTGACCACATGGAAGGCGCGGCGGAACTCCTGGTCGGTCAGCGTCTCGCGCGCGGCGAGCAGACGCTCCAGCGGCAGTTCGCGAAGCGAAGGCACACCTAGTTTGGCGGCGGCCGATTCGCAGGTCGCCCGGCGATCGTTGTAGGCGGAGCCGGCCAGCTCTCGTGGCGTCTTGGTGTCGCACAGCACGATCGCCGTTCCTTCGGGCAAAGGGGCGTAGGAGACCTCCAACGAACGCGTGTCGAGGAACATCGCGCACCCTTCGCGGCACAGTGCGCTCGCCATCATATCCATGATCCCGCAGTTCAGGCCGACAAACTGGGTTTCGCAGCGGTGGGCGCGTTGGGCCAGCGTCTTGTTGTCCAGGCCCAGCCCGCCCAACACATTCCACACCACACCGAACGCCATCTCGATGGCGGCGCTGCTGCTCAGACCGCTGCCCATCGGCAGGTCGCTGGCGACCACGGCTTCGATGTCGGGCAACGTGCCGTCGCCACGGAGCGCCCAAGCCATGCCGGCCGCGTACCGAGTCCATCCGGCGACGGTTCCGGGCGCGACCGTGGCGGCATCGAAGGCGTCCGATTCGCCGAGGGCGTCCGAGATCAAACAGCTTCGGCCGACGGTGCGTCTCGCCGCAACCGAGATCGTGCGGTCGATGGCGGCGGGAAAAACGAAGCCGCCGTTGTAATCGGTGTGCTCGCCGATGAGGTTGACCCGCCCAGGCGCCCGCACGACCACCTCGGCAGGGCCGCCAAACCGCTCGGCAAACAAACGGCGAACGACTTCGGCGGACATGGGCCTCTTCTTACCCCAAGCCGCCCGGCCCTGCGGGGCCGCCGAGCAGAAGGTAACCTCAAAGCCATGTCGGCCCCCGACCTCGACCGCTTGCGCGCATGGTTGCGCGACCACGAATCCGAACTCCTGAACGACACGCTCGCGATGCTCCGCATCCCTTCCCTCGAAGGGCCCGCCGAGCCCAACGCGCCTTTCGGCGCAGAGAACCGGCGAGCCCTCGACCTCGCTCTCAAGATGACCGAGTCGTGGGGGTTCCGCACCAAGGACCTCGAAGGCTACTGCGGGTGGGCCGAGTTCGGCAGCGGCGAAAAGCTCATCGTGTCGCTGGGCCACCTGGACGTGGTGCCCGTGGGTCCGGGCTGGAAGCACGAGCCGTTCGGCGCAGAGATCGACGAAGGCTACATCTATTGCCGCGGCGCGGAGGACGACAAGGGTCCGACGATGGCCGCGGCCTACGCAGCCCGGGCGATCAAGGAGTGCTTCCCCGAACTCGGCGCGCGCGTCCGGCTGGTGTTCGGCTGCAACGAGGAATCCGGCTTCAAGTGCGTCGAACGGTACAACCAGACCGAAGAGCCGCCCACGTTCGGGGTCGCGCCCGACTCGGGTTGGCCGCTCTACCACGCCGAGAAGGGCATCGCCAACATCGTGGTCCGCGGCACGCTGCCGACGGGCGGGTTCGCGTTGCGTTCGGTGGAAGGCGGGCAACGCCCCAACATCGTCATCGACCGCTGCAACGCTCGCGTCAGCGTTTCCGCCGAAGCGCGGGCCGAGGTCGAAGCCGCCCTTGCCGATGCGTGGGACCGCAACGTCGAATGGCGCTGGGAAGGCGACGACCTGGTGGTCGAGGCCATCGGCAAAGCCGCCCACGGCTCGGTGCCCTACCGGGGCGATTCGGCCGCGATCCGTGCGTTCCGCTTCCTGCTCGGCCTTGCGCCGCTGGCCGACCGAGCGTTCTACAGCGAACTGTTCGAACTGGCCCACATCGGCGGCAACGGGCTCGGCATCTCGGTCAGCGACGACGTCAGCCGCGACCTGACCTGCAACTTAGGCATCGTTTCGACCATCGCCGACCAGGTCGAACTGCTGTTCAACATCCGCTATCCCGTCAAGTTCTCGGGCGAGCAGATCCGCCAGATGGCCGAGGCGTCGCTGGCCGCGCGCAAGTGCGGATTCGAGATGGTCCAGTTCACCGACAGCCCGCCGCTCTACTTCCCGCTCGATCATCCGTTGGTGCGGACGATCGTGGCCGTGGCAGAAGAGGAACTCGGGCCGGGGCAGGTGCCGGGCGTGATGGGCGGCGGAACCTACGCGCGCGCCGTGCCCAACACGGTGAGCATCGGAACGGGCTGGGACGGCGACGGCCCCGCGCACGAGAACGACGAGCGGCTGAAGGTCGAGCACTTGTTCAAGATGAGCCGCATCTACGCGCACATCCTGTACAAGCTGGCCACCGAGGCATAGCCCCACTGTCAGACGGGCGTTGGCAAGTGGTCCGCATGTGGTAGGCAAGTGGTAGGCAAGTCGTTCCTGGAGGAGTCGCTCCTTGAACCCCGAACACTGAACACTGAATTCCCTCTTCCGGACTCCCCTCGCCTTCGCCCGGCTGCCGTTCTCAGCCCAGACCGACCTCGGCGAAGGAGAG